>NZ_JBNCKZ010000007.1:0-339506 GCF_049841795.1 Micromonospora sp. DT31
ATGATCGCCTTCACGTTCTTGGTCTGCTCGTCGTTGAGGTCGATGCGGGACTGGGTGCCCTGCACGCCGTGCGGGATCAGCTTGTCGGCCTGCACGCTCACCGCGACCGGCCTACCGGCTTCGGCGGCGTGGGCGGTGCCGGCGGTGACCGGGCCGGCGAACACGCCACCGGTGAAGGCCAGAGCAGCGACACCGAGGATGCTCTTACGCAGGATCGTGTTCATGAGGGGCTCCGTTCGGGGGATCGACGCCCCGCACCGACAGGGGGAGATCGGTGGGGGTGCGAGCACCGTCAGGCACTCGAACAAAGTCTTCAGGGGGGGGATCCGACAGCCCTGCGGGGCGGGGGGCCTCCGCGGCGCCGGAACCCTGCTCAACGACCGACCGTCCCGGGTCATTCCCCGGGCGAGGCCCCGGGGGGCGCGGTACGCGCCCGGCACGGGGGGCCGGGTCTTCCTCGGCCGTTCACCTGGATACAACGCCACCGACCCGACCGCGATTCCGCCGCCAGAGTGCCGCCCACCACCGCCGAACCGGACACCCCACCCACACCGACCGCGACCCACCCACCCGGGCTCGCCGATCTTGCGGTTGCCACCCAGGGAATGTCACCTTTGCGAGGTTCGCCCCGGGCGACAAGTGCAAGATCAGCGCGGTGGGCCGGTTCGGCCGCCGCCGCAACGAGCGCCGGGGACGGCCCGGCCCCCGTCGAGGGTGCCCGCGCGGGCTAGTCGTGGACGGTGCGGGTCACGGCTCGAACTTGTAGCCCAGGCCCCGCACGGTGACGATGTAGCGCGGCGCGGACGGCTCCGGCTCGATCTTCGAGCGCAGCCGCTTCACGTGCACGTCGAGCGTCTTGGTGTCGCCGACGTAGTCGGCGCCCCACACCCGGTCGATGAGCTGCCCCCGGGTGAGCACCCGACCCGCGTTGCGCAACAGCAGTTCCAGCAGCTCGAACTCCTTCAACGGCAGCTGCACGCCGGCGCCGTCGACGGTCACCACGTGCCGTTCGACGTCCATCCGGACCGGCCCGGCGGCCAACGTCTGCGCACCCGTATCGCTCGCCTCGGCGCTGCGCCGACGCAGCACCGCCCGGATCCGGGCGACCAGCTCACGCGGCGAGTACGGCTTGGTCACGTAGTCGTCGGCACCGATCTCCAGCCCGACCACCTTGTCGATCTCGCTGTCCCGCGCGGTCACCATGATGATCGGCACGTGCGAGCGCTGCCGGAGCTGCCGGCAGACCTCGGTGCCCGACATCTCCGGCAGCATCAGGTCGAGCAGCACGATGTCCGCGCCGGTCCGGTCGAACTCGGTCAGGGCGGAGGTGCCCGTCGCCGCGACGGAAACCTCGAAACCCTCCTTGCGGAGCATGTAGGACAGGGCGTCGGAGAACGACTCCTCGTCCTCGACCACCAGTACGCGGCTCAACGGTGCTTCCTTTCCTGTGGTCAGGCCTGCCGGAAATCGGCCGGGCCGGCCTCGATCCCAGCGGAGGCGAGTGGCGCCTCCAGGTCCTCCGGGGGACGGGCAGGCAGCCGGAGGGTGAACGTCGAACCCCCACCAAGGGTGCTCGACACGTCCACCCGACCGCCATGGTTGCTGGCGATGTGCTTGACGATGGCCAGCCCCAGGCCGGTGCCGCCGGTCGCCCGGGAACGGGCCTGGTCGGCCCGGTAGAACCGCTCGAAGATCCGGTCGACCTCGTTCGGGGCGATGCCGATGCCCTCGTCGGCGACGGCGATCTCCACGCGCTCGTCGCCGCCGCGCACGGTCACCCGTACCGTGGTCTCCTCGGCCGAATAGTTGATCGCGTTCTCGACCAGGTTCGCCACGGCGGTGGCCAGTTGACTGTCACTGCCGTACGCGGTCAGGCCCCGCTGCCCGCCCACGGCGATCTCCACCCGGCGGGCGGCGGCCGCGGTGCGGGTCCGGTCGACGACCTCGGCGAGCACCCAGTCCACCGACACGGGCTCGGGTGCGGGCTGCGGTTCGGCGCCCTGAAGGCGGGTCAGTTCCAGCAACTCCTGCACGAGGCGGCCGAGCCGGGTCGACTCGTGTTGGATCCGCTCGGCGAACCGCCGCGCGGCGACCAGGTCCTCGGACAGGTCGGGTGCGCCGCCAGGGGCCGGCTCGGTCGCGCCGACCAGCGCCTCGGCGAGCAGTTGCAGCGCGCCGATCGGCGTCTTCAACTCATGGCTCACGTTGGCCACGAAGTCCCGACGCACCCGGGCCAGGCGGTGCGACTCGGTGACGTCGACCGCCTCGATCGCTACGTGGCCGACACCCAGCCCCATGGCCCTCAGGTGCACGCCGAGCGGGTTGTCCGCGGCGCTGCCGCGACCTCGGGGCAGGTCGAACTCGATCTCGCGCCGCACGCCCGTGCGGCGCACCTGACCGGCGAGGGTACGGATCAACGGGTGCGCCGCGATCGAGCCCGGCGTCGGCCCGGACCGGAGCAGGCCCATGGCGCGGGCGGCCGGGTTCACCAGCACCGGCACGTCGTCCGGGCCGAGCACCACCACACCGGCGCGCAGCGAGTCGATGGTCTTGCGGCCGAGCCCGGGCAGGCCCCCCTGTTGGTCGTCCGGAATCGTCGGCCTCCCTGCGTCACGGCGGGAGGTCCCGCCGCCTGGCGACGCCCACCGGCGCCGCCACTGTCGAACGGGCTCGGGCAGCAGCGCCCCGGCGACCAGACCGGTCACCAGCGCCAGGGCCACCGCGGTGGCCACCGCCCATTCCACCCGGCGATCGTAGGGTCATTGTTAACCCGAGTATCGGACAAAATGGGACGAATCACTCTCGCGTTCGGCAAAGTTCATCCGCGGGTCCCACGGCGTTCACCCACGTTCACCCTGCTGCCGGCCGTCCGGCCTACCGTGGGCCGCGCACCCGCCCATGCCGTACCCGCCTCGCGGCGACGGCGACCGAACCCAGGAAGTGACGATGCGCGACGAGTTCCGGGCCGACCTGCAGACCGTCAGCCAGTTACTGGTGGACATGGCCGAGGCGGTCCGCGCCGCCATGCGGCAGGCCACCAAGGCGCTGCTCACCGCGGACCGGGCCGCCGCCGAGGGGGTGATCGCCCGGGACGCCGAGATCGACGACCTCTACCGGCACGTCGAGGAGCGGGTTTGCGACCTGCTGGCCCGCCAGGCACCGGTCGCCTCCGACCTGCGCGCGATGATCACCGCGCTGCACGTGGCCGCCGACCTGGAGCGGATGGGCGACCTGGCCGACCACGTGGCGAAGACGGCGCTACGCCGCCACCCCTCCCCGGCGGTGCCGGCCGAGCTGCGCCCGGTCTTCACCGACATGGCCGGCATCGCCGACCGGATGTCCGAGAAGATCGGCGCGGTGCTGGCCAAGCCGGACGCCGACGTGGCCGCCGAACTGGACCGGGACGACGACGCGATGGACGACCGGCACAAGAGCCTGTTCGGGGTGCTGCTCGGCGAGGACTGGCCGTACGGGGTGGAGACGGCCATCGACGCCACGCTGCTGGGTCGCTTCTACGAGCGCTTCGCCGACCACGCGGTGAACGCCGGCGAGCACGTGGTCTACCTGATCACCGGCTCACCCTCCAGCTGAGGCGCCGGAAGGAAGGGCCCCTTCTTAACCGTGAGCTGTTAAGAAGGGGCCCTTCCTCTACCGCAGGCGTTGACAGGGGGCCCTTCCTTACACCTCAGCGGCCCTGGTTGGCCACGGCTGCGGCGGCGTCCCTGGCCACCTCGGGGTCCAGGTAGGTGCCGCCGAGCACCTGCGGGCGCAGGTCGGGGTCCAGGTCGTAACGCAGCGGGATGCCGGTCGGGATGTTCAGCTTGGCGATCTCGGAGTCGGAGACCTGGTCGAGGTGCTTGACCAGGGCGCGCAGCGAGTTGCCGTGCGCGGCCACCAGCACGGTCCGGCCGGCGAGGATGTCCGGCACGATCGAGTCGTACCAGTAGGGCAGCATCCGGTCGACGACGTCCTTGAGGCATTCGGTGCGCGGCATCAGCTCGGTGGGCAGCAGCGCGTACCGGGGGTCGCCGACCTGCGACCACTCGGCCGCGTCGTCGATGACCGGCGGTGGCGTGTCGTACGACCGGCGCCAGAGCATGAACTGCTCCTCGCCGTACTCGTCGAGGGTCTGCTTCTTGTTCTTGCCCTGGAGGGCGCCGTAGTGACGCTCGTTGAGCCGCCACGACCTGCGCACCGCGATCCAGTGCCGGTCGGCGGCGTTCAGCGCCAGCTCGGCGGTGCGGATGGCGCGGCGGAGCAGGCTCGTGTGCACCACGTCCGGCAGCAGATCGTGCTCGCGCAGCAGTTCGCCGCCGCGCCGCGCCTCGGTCTCCCCCTTGGCGGTCAGGTCGACGTCGACCCAGCCGGTGAAGAGGTTCTTGGCGTTCCAGTCGCTCTCGCCGTGCCGCAGCAGGACCAGCGTCCCGACGGTGGGCCCTTCGCTCGCAGTCATGCGGATCATCCTGCCGTACCGCCCGGCGGGACACGCGGCGAGCGGTGGTGACGACCACCACGTGGAAAAGCTGATGACCGGCGTTCCGGCCGAGCACTAAATTGTAAGCCGTCCGAGGCTGCTCGGTCATTACCAAGCGGGGGCGTCGAGAATGCGTACGGTACGGGGCTGGTTCCGGGACACGGCGGGCGGACTGCCACGGACGTTCTGGTATCTCTGGACCGGCACGCTCATCAACCGGCTCGGCTCGTTCATCCTGGTCTTCCTGGCGATCTACCTGACCCAGGAGCGCGGCTTCTCCGCCTCCCAGGCCGGCCTGGTGATCGGCCTGTGGGGTGTCGGCGGCGCGGTCGGCACACCGTGGGCGGCACCCTCACCGACCGCTGGGGGCGGCGGCCCACGCTGCTCACCGCGCACCTGGGCGCGGCCACCCTGATGGTCGCGCTGGGTTTCGCCCGGCCGCTGTGGGCGGTGGCGGCCGGCGCGCTGCTGCTCGGCATGTTCGCCGAGGCGGCCCGCCCGGCGTTCGGCGCGATGATGGTCGACGTCGTCCCGGAGAAGGACCGGCTGCGCGCCTTCTCGCTCAACTACTGGGCCATCAACCTGGGGTTCGCCTGCGCCGCCGTCCTCGCCGGCTTCGCCGCCCAGGGCGGCTACCTGCTGCTCTTCCTGGTGGACGCGACCACCACGGTCGTCACCGCACTGATCATCTTCGTCCGGGTGGGCGAGACCCGCGCCGCCGCCACACCGAGCGCCAAGGGTGGGCCGGTGCCGCCCGGCGCGCTGCGCACCATCCTGGCCGACCGGGTCTTCCTCGGCTTCGTCGCGCTCAACCTGCTCGCCGCGGTCGTCTTCCTCCAGCACATCTCGATGCTGCCGATCGCCATGAGCGACTCCGGGCTCAGCCCGGCCACGTACGGCTCGGTGATCGCGCTCAACGGCGTTCTGATCGTCTTCGGTCAGCTCTTCGTACCCCGGGTCATCAAGGGCCGGAGCCGGTCGCACGTGCTGGCGCTCGCGACGCTGGTCATGGGCGTCGGCTTCGGGCTCACCGCGTTCGCCGACACGGTCTGGCTGTACGGCCTGACCGTGCTGATCTGGACGGTCGGCGAGATGCTCAACTCGCCGTCCAACGCCACCCTGATCGCGGAACTGTCGCCGGCCGCGCTGCGCGGCCGGTACCAGGGCGTGTTCTCCCTGTCCTGGCAGCTCGCCGGCGCCGCCGCACCGATCCTCGGCGGCCTGGTCCGGGAGCACGCCGGCAACACCACGCTCTGGCTGGGCTGCGCCGGGATCGGCGTGGTGGCGGCCGTCGCCCACCTGGTTTCCGGCCCGGCCCGGGAGCGCCGCGCCACACTGCTGCGCACCGCCGGCACGTCCGTCCCGCCGGTCACCCTCACCCGGACCCCGGTGCCCGAGAGTGCGGAGGCCGCGGCCACCGCACCCACCGAACCGGTCCGGGCGGGTTCCTCCTGAGGACGGCGTGACCACCGCATCGGGGGCGGACACCGCACCGATCGCGGGGCAAACGGTAGAGCGCCCACCCCGACCCCAGGTCGACATGGGCGCTCCACCGTACGCCCGGCGGCGGCGGGCGACACTCACCCCCGTAAGCGTCGCCCGCTCGCGCCGCCGGTTCCACGGGTGGCACCGTCCCCCAACGGTGTGCTCCACCCGATCTTCGCATCTCGCTTGCTCGGATCTGATCGATCCATCGCTCCCCCGAACGAAAACAAGCGGGACACGGTGCAATAAAGTTAGTTCGCCCGGATTCCGGATTCAACCTGGCTCGCTGTTTTACCCGTCACAACATCCGTGTCGGAAATCCGGCAGCCCGAACCCCGGTCTCTGGCTTGGCCAACAGCGGGTTCCCGTCGGCCATTCCCCTAAACCTCAGCCGTCCTCACGATTCGGGTTCTCGGTCCGGAAGAAGTTGCTCTGCCGGCCGTTGCGCAACTGCTCCTGGTAGATCAGGTTCAGCCGCCGTGAGTCGAACGTGCGGAACCAGTCGTTCCAGCTGATCTCCCGGATCCGGCTGCTCTCCCGGTAACCGGGAAGGTCGAACGTCAACACCCCGGGCCGGTCGCCCCGCTCGGTGCCGGCGATGGTGGCCGGTTTCGCGTTCCGCTCCTGCGCCCACCGCTTGATCACCTCGTGGTTGCGGGTGACCAGGCTGCGCCCGGGGCGCTCGGGCCGATCCGCCGGCGAGGTGATGAGTTGGGACGATCCGACCGACCGGCTGGACGCCGGCCCCCGCGTCGGCGCGGTCCGCGCCCGGCCGGACGAGGACGTACGGCCGGCGGGCGCCCCGGTCCGGGACGAGGTGTCGGTCGTCGCCCGCGCCGGCGACGCCTTCGCCGGAGCCGAAGCGGCCCGGGTCCGGGCGGAAGCCGTCGTCCCCGCCCGCGACGGGGTGGCCTTCGCGCGGGTACCCGTCGCCTTGGCCCGGGCGCCGGTGGCGCGCGCGGACGGCGCGGATCTGGTCGCCGGTGCGGCTCGCTTCGCCGCCGTGGTCTTCTTCGCGGCGGCGGCCCGGCCGGTGGTGGTCCTGCCGGCAGTGGTCCTGCCGGCAGTGGTCCTGCCGGCAGTGGTCCTGCCGGCGGTGGCCTTGCGGGTAGTGGTCTTGCGGGCGGCAGCGGGTCGGCCGGCCGGGCCGGTGCTCCGCCGGGCGGCACCGCCGCTCTCCCCGCGCATGGTCCGCGCCAGGGTCTTCACCAGTTCCGGCTTCCGCAGCGCGGAGATCCCGGAGACACCGCGCCGGCGAAGCTGGCTACGGATGTCGTCGACCTTCATCCGGGAGATCTCCGACTCCGACACCCTCGGGGTGTTCGGCGTCTGGTTGCCGGTTTGCCGCTTGGTCCGGGTCGCAGTCGTGCCGCGACCTGAGCTGTTGCGCTGAGCCATGGGACACGCTCCTCGACAGTCCGTCCTCGGCGCGCGGTGGGTCCCACAACGCTCCGCACCGCGCGGTGCGGCATACCCGTCAGGCGGGTTCCGAACCTCCGGCGGCCGACCCGGCGGTCGTCGACGGCTCGAAGAGATGGGCGAACGCGGCCAGGTTGGCGGTCGACTCACCGCGCTTCACCCGCCACTCCCACTCCCGGCGGATGGCGGTGCCGAAGCCGATCTCCAGCATGCTGTCGAACGACTCGTCGGCGTAGGTCAGCACCGAGCCGAACAGGCGGTCCAGTTCGTCGGCGTCGAGCCCGGCCAGGTTGACCCGACCGGTCAGGTAGACGTCGCCGACCGCGTCGATGGAGAACGAGACGCCGTACATGCGGGCGTTGCGCTGAAGCAACCAGGCCCACAGCTCCTCGCGGCGCTCGTCGGGCTGACGCATCACGAACGCCTCGATCCGCAGCGCGTGCTCACCCACGATCAGGTTGCAGATCGTCTTGAGCTTGTGCGTGCCCGGCAGGGTGACCGCGTACGACGCCTCGCCGGTCGACTCCCACTCCAGCTCGCGCTCGGCGCAGACGGCCTCGATCAGGGCGGCGACCTCGTTCCTGCGGCTCATCGCACCCACTCTACGGCCGGCCGGACCGGGTCGCCCGGTGGGCGACGACGATCACCACGAGCACGTCAGGGCCGGGTCGCCGAGCCGGGCGGCCAGCCGGGCCCGGTGCTCGGTGATCGCCTCACCGTAGACGGCGAGCAGACCGGAGACGGTGCGGTGCCAGGAGAAGTCGCGGGCGTGCCGTTCCGCTCCCCGGGCCAGCGTGGCGCGACGCAGCCGGTCGGGCAGCAGCTGGGCCAGGGCCCGGGCCCACTCGACCGGGTCGTGACCGTCGATGAGGATCCCGCTGACGCCGTCGCGTACCGCCGTGACCAGCCCGCCGACGGCGGCGGCCAGCACCGGCGTGCCACATGCCTGGGCCTCCAACGCGACGAGCCCGAACGACTCGTTGTGCGACGGCACCGCCACCAGGTCGGCGGCCCGGTAGAGGTCGGGCAGGTCCGCGCCGGTCTGCGGGGGCAGGAAGCGCACCCGGTCGGCGACGCCGAGCGAGTGGGCCAGCTCGATCAGGGCGGTGGGGCGGTCCAGGCCGGTGCCGCTCGGGCCGCCGCAGATCACCACGGTCAGCTCGTCGGCGAGCGCGGGTTCCCGCTCGCGCAACGCGGCGGCCGCGCGGACCAGCACGTCCGGCGCCTTCAACGGCTGGATCCGGCCGACGAACGCAACCACGTGCCCGTCGGTCGGCAGGCCGAGGCGCCAGCGGGCGGCGCGGGCGGCGGCGTCCCGGTCGCCGGGGGCGGGACGGAACCGGTCCAGGTCGACGCCGGGTTCCACCACGGCGACCCGGCCCGGGTCGGCCGCGTACCTGTCGAGCAGGTCGCGGGCCTCCACCCGGGTGTTCGCGACGAGCCGGTCGGCCTCCGCGACCACCTGCTCCTCGCCGATCACCCGGGCCTTCGGCTCCGGCCGGTCCCCGGCGGCGAGCCGGTCGTTCTTGACCTTGGCGAGGGTGTGCGCGGTGTGCACCAGGGGCACGCCCCAGCGCTCCTTGGCCAGCCAGCCGACCTGGCCGGAGAGCCAGTAGTGCGAGTGGATCAGGTCGTAGTGGCCCGGGGCGCGGGCCGCCTCGGCGCGCAGCACGCCGGCGGTGAAGGCGCAGAGCTGGCCGGGCAGCTCCTCCTTCGTCAGCCCTTCCAACGGCCCGGCGGTGACGTGCCGGACCGTCACCCCGGGCGCCATCTCCACCACCGGGGGCAGGTCGCCGGCGGTGGCGCGGGTGAAGATCTCCACCTCGACGTCCGCCTCGGCAAGTCGCCGCGCGACTTCCAGGATGTACACGTTCATGCCGCCCGCGTCGCCCATGCCCGGCTGGTGCAACGGCGAGGTGTGCACCGAGAGGGTGGCGATGCGGCGTGGCCGTGGCCACGGCAGGGCACCTCGCTGACGTCCCACACCGGTGTGCAACTCCGCCACGTCCGCTCCCTCTGTCACGGTTGATGCCGTCCCGCACGACCGGCGCTTCTCGGTCAACCCGCGCGCCGGGTGTCATCTTCCCCATCGGGGTACGGAAATGCGTGGCCCCGGGTCCCGGGCGTGACGGACCTCATCACCCCGTCCGGCGGCGGGGCGGGGGAGAATGTCCGGATGACTTCAGTCGCCATCGTCACCGGGGCATCGAGCGGGATCGGCGCGGCCACCGCCCGCCGGCTGGCCGCCGAGGGCTTCCACGTGCTCGCCGCCGCCCGGCGCGCCGACCGGCTCGCCGCGCTCGTCGGCGCGATCGAGGCGGCCGGCGGCACCGCGACCGCGGTGGTGTGCGACGTGACCTCCGACGAGTCGGTCGCCGGCCTGGCCGGCGCGGCCGACGCCGCACCTGGGCCGGTCACGCTGCTGGTCAACAACGCCGGCGGGGCCCGCGGCCTCGACCCGGTCGAGGCCGCCGACGTGGGCGACTGGCGGTGGATGTACGACGTCAACGTGCTCGGCACCCTGCGCGTCACGAAGGCGCTGCTGCCGGCGTTGGAGCGCTCCGGCGCCGGGACCGTGGTTATCGTCAGCTCCACCGCGGGGCGCGTGGTCTACGAGGGTGGGGGCGGCTACACGGCCGCCAAGCACGCGCAGACCGCGATCGCCGGCACGCTCCGGCTGGAGTTGTGCGGGCGGCCCGTCCGGGTGATCGAGATCGACCCGGGCATGGTGCGGACGGAGGAGTTCGGGCTGGTCCGCTTCGGCGGGGACGCCGACCGGGCCGAGGCGGTCTACGCCGGGGTGGCGGAGCCGCTGGTCGCCGACGACGTCGCCGACTGCGTGGCGTGGTGCGCCACCCGACCGCACCACGTCAACATCGACCAACTCGTGGTCCGGCCGCTGGCCCAGGCCGCGCAGCACAAGGTGCACCGGGAAGCCTGAGGCGGGCCGATGGAACGCCCGCTCGGGGTGGTCACCCGGGGCACGACGAACCCCAACCGGCTCCGGCGGGTCGACAACTGGATCGTCGGGGCGTGCGGCGATGCCCTGCGGGCGGCTGTCGACCCCCTCGTGGTGGACCTGGGCTTCGGCGCCACCCCGGTCACCGCGGTCGAGCTGCGGGCCCGGCTGGCCGCCGGGGTGCGCGCGGATGTGCGGGTGGTCGGGCTGGAGATCGATCCGGTACGCGTGGCCGCCGCCCGCCCGGCCGCCGCCCCGCCCGGTCTGACGTTCGCCCGCGGCGGTTTCGAACTGGCCGGGTCGCGTCCGGCGCTGGTCCGGGCGTTCAACGTGCTGCGGCAGTACGACGAGAGCGAGGTCGCCGACGCCTGGCGTACGGTCACCGGTCGGCTCGCGCCGGGCGGGGTGCTGGTCGAGGGCACCTGCGACGAGGTGGGGCGGCTCGGCGCCTGGGTGCTGCTGGACGCCGACGGCCCGCGCACGCTCACCCTGTCGGCCAAGCTGACCACGCTCGACAGCCCGGCGACGCTCGCCGAGCGGCTGCCGAAGGCGCTGATCCACCGCAACGTCCCCGGCGAACGCGTCCATGCCCTGCTCGACGCGCTGGAGCAGGGGTGGCGTGCGGCCGCCGGCTATGCCCCGTTCGGGCCGCGCCAGCGGTGGCTACGCGCGGTGACGGCGGTCCGGGAGGCGGGCTGGCCGGTCCAGGACGGCCCGCGCGCCTGGCGCATGGGCTATCTGACGCTTCCCTGGCCGGCGGTCGCTCCCCGCTGACCCGCGCCCCGGGTGCGCACGTGGCGTCGGCAGCAGAGCGGCAGGACGGGTCAGATGGCGCAGTTGACCAGGACGGGTTCCGGGTGCAGGGGGACGCCGAAGCGGGCCTGCACGCCGTCGCGGATCTCCTGGGCCAGGGCGACCAGATCGGCGGTGTCGGCGGTGCCCGACCGGTTGGTCAACGCCAGCGTGTGCTTGCCGGAGATGGCGACGCCGCCCGGTCCGGCGTAGCCCTTGCCGAAGCCGGCCTTGTCGATCAACCAGGCCGCGCTGACCTTCACCAGGTCACCGGCGCCCGGCCAGTGCGGCGGCTCGCCCAGGTCGGCGGCGCGCTCGCGCAGCAGTTCGTACGCCTGGCCGTCGAGCACCGGGTTGGTGAAGAACGAGCCCACCGAGCGGGTGTCCGGGTCGGCCGGGTCGAGCACCATGCCCTTGCCGGCGCGCAGCCGACGTACGGCGGCCCGGGTGTCGGCCAGCGGCGCCCGGTCGCCCACCTCGACGCCGAGCGCGCGGGCGAGTTCGGCGTAGCGGATCGGGCCGGACCGCGGGGAGCGGGTGAGCCGGAAGTCCACCGACAGCACGACCCAGCGGTCGCGGTACTTGAAGACGCTGCCCCGGTAGGTGAATCCGCAGTCGGCGGCCGGGATCCGTACGGTCTCGCCCCGGGTGCGGTCGTACGCCTCGACGGCCACGATCGTCTCGGCCACCTCCTGGCCGTAGGCGCCGACGTTCTGGATCGGGGTGGCGCCGGCCGAGCCGGGGATGCCGGAGAGGCATTCCAGCCCGGCCCAGCCGCGCTCGACGGTGGCGGCGACGAGGTCGTCCCACGGCTCGCCGGCTTCGACGCGTACGGTCACGGTGTCGCCGTCCTGGGCGACGGCCCGGAACCCGCGTGAGCGCACGAGCACGACGGTGCCGGGGAAGCCCTGGTCGCCGATGACCACGTTGCTGCCGCCGGCGAGCACCAGGACGGCCTGCCCGCGGGCCTCGGCCTCGCGCACCCTGCGGACGATCTCGGCGGCGTCGCCGGCGGTCTCCAGGCGGCCGGCGGGACCGCCGAGCCGGAGCGTGGTATAACGCGCCAGGGTGGCCGGATCGGTCGGGCCGGCGGCGGTCGTCGGTTCGGCGTAGACGTCTGACACGTCTTTCACCCTAGGCTGAGGGGTAGCCGGCGCACCCACTGGTCGCCCGGTCACCCCCGGGAGGATGGCGATGAGCAGACTGCACCACACGAAGGACTTCTGGATCGGCGCGCTGCGGACGGAGGGGCCCGCCTTCGCCACCGCGGTGGCAGAGGCGCCGCCGGAGACACCCGTGCTGTCCTGTCCCGGCTGGACGGTGACCGATCTCGCCCATCACCTGACCCGTGCCTACGTCTGGGCGGGCACCGTGTTGACCGCCGGGGGCACCGCCCGGCCGCAGCGGCAGGATCCGGAGCCGCCCGCCGACCTCACCCCGGCGCAGTGGTACGCGCGGGAGTACGAGCGGGTCACCGCGCTGCTGGAGGCGACCGACCCGGAGGCGCCGGCCTGGAACTTCGCGCCCCAGCCGAAGAGGGCGGCGTTCTGGCCGCGGCGACTGGCGCACGAGACCGCGGTGCACCGCTGGGACGCCCAACTCGCCATCGGGGCGGGTGATCCGATCGAGGCGAAGTTGGCGGCCGACGGGGTGAGCGAGGTGCTGGACACCTGGCTGCCGGCGGGTCGGCGTACGCAGCCGGGGCAGTGGCACGGTGTGGTGCAGCTGAGCGCGTCGGACGCCGCGCAGGAGTGGTATCTGCGGCTGCGCGGCGAGGGGGTCGCGTTGTTGGACACCGCGACGATCCTCGACCACGACGACCATCGGGCCCGGGCGCAGGTGTCCGGCACGGCGAGCGATCTGTTGCTGGCGCTGATGGGGCGGATCAGCTTCGACGCGCTTGACGTGGCCGGTGACCGCGGCCTGTTGGGCGGCCTGCGGGTGGGCTGACGCGGCGGCGAATCCGGGCGGAGAGGGGCGCTAACGGCCCCTCTCCGCCTTTTTCGCCCGACTGAGAGCGCTCTCTTGACAATGTCCCGGACCCTCCACCACGCTGTCGCTGAGAGCGCTCTCTCACCTTCCCGCACCGCCCCTTCACCACCCGTTACGACGACCCGAGAGGTCAGGACAGCATGCTCACCTTCACGCGCCGTCGCCTGGTGGCGGTGGCCTTGGTCGCCGCCACCGCGCTGCTCGGCACCACCGCCTGCGGCGGCGACGAAGAGACCGCCGCCGACGGGCCGATCACCCTCACCGTCGACGTCTTCGGCCAGTTCGGCTACGCGGACCTCTACCAGGAATACATGGCCAGCCACCCCAACGTGAAGATCGTCGAACGGGGCACGGGCGGCAACCTCGACGAGTACTCGCCGAAGCTGACCCAGTGGCTGGCCGCCGGCAAGGGCGCCGGCGACGTGGTCGCCATCGAGGAAGGGCTGCTGGTCGAGTACAAGGCCAACCCGCAGAACTTCGTCAACCTGCTCGACCACGGCGCGGACGACCTGAAGGGCAACTTCCTCGACTGGAAGTGGAACCAGGGGCTCACCGCCGACGGCAAGCAGCTCATCGGCCTCGGCACGGACGTCGGCGGCATGGCCATGTGCTACCGCACCGACCTGTTCGCCAAGGCCGGCCTGCCCACCGACCGCGAGGCGGTGTCCAAGCTCTGGCCCACCTGGCCGGACTACATCAAGGTCGGTGAGCAGTTCACCGCGAAGAAGACCGGCGCCTCGTTCCTGGACGCCGCCACCAACACGTTCAACACGATCCTGCTCCAGACCGCCGGCAACAGCAGCGGCTACAGCTACTACGACACCAGCGACAAGCTCGTCGTGGACAGCAACCCGGCGGTGAAGCAGGCGTACGACACCACGATGGACATCATCGACTCGGGGCTGTCCGGCAAGTACGGCTCCTGGTCGGAGGAGTGGGTGTCGGCGTTCAAGCAGTCGAAGTTCGCCACCATCGCCTGCCCGGCCTGGATGACCGGGGTGATCGAGGGCAACGCCGGAGCGGGCGCCAAGGGCAAGTGGGACATCGCCCAGGTCCCCGGCAACGGCGGCAACTGGGGCGGCTCCTTCCTGGCCGTGCCCAAGCAGAGCAAGCACCAGGCCGAGGCGATCGAGCTGGCCAAGTTCCTGACCAGCGCCAAGGGCCAGATCGGCGCGTTCAAGGCGAAGGGCCCGCTGCCCTCGTCCTCGCAGGCGCTGGCCGACCCGGCGATCCTCGAGTCGAAGAACGCCTACTTCTCCGAGGCACCGGTCGGGAAGATCTTCGCCGAGGGCGCCAAGAACCTGAAGCCGGTCTACATGGGTCCGAAGAACCAGGCCGTGCGGACCGAGGTGGAGAACGCCGTACGCAGCGTGGAGCTGGGTAAGCGCTCCCCGGATCAGGGCTGGACCGACGCGGTCGCCAACGCCAAGAAGGCCGCCGCCAAGTAGCCCGAGCAGCGCGTGCGGGCGGTCCCGGCCACGGGTACCGCCCGCACGGCGGAAAGGAGTCCGGGTCATGGCCGTCCATCTCGACGCCCGCCCACCGGTCGCACCGGCACCCCGCACCGACCGCCCCACCCGGGGCATCCGGCTGAGCCGGCTCGACACCAGGTACTCGCCGTACCTGTTCGTCGCCCCGTTCTTCCTGCTCTTCGGCGTCTTCGGGGCCTACCCGCTGGCGTACACGTTCTGGGTCTCGCTGCACGACTGGGACCTGCTCGGCGCGGAGCACCCGTTCATCGGGCTCGACAACTACACCCAACTGCTCGCCGACCCGGACTTCTGGCACTCAGTGGTGAACACGCTGGGCATCTTCGTGATCTCCACGGTGCCCCAGCTGCTGGCCGCGCTCTGGCTGGCCAACCTGCTCAACCGGCAGCTACGTGCCCGCACCACCTGGCGGATGGCGGTGCTGATCCCGAACGTCACCTCGACCGCCGCGGTCGCGATCGTCTTCGCGGTGCTGTTCGGCCGCGACTTCGGCATGATCAACTGGCTGCTCGACCACATCGGGATCAGCGCGATCGACTGGAAGGCGAACCGGTTCGCCGCCTGGGTCGCCATCTCCACCATGGTCGACTGGCGGTGGACCGGCTACAACGCGCTCATCTTCCTGGCCGCGATGCAGGCCATCCCCCGCGACCTGTACGAGTCGGCCGCGATCGACGGCGCCGGCCGGGCCCGGCAGTTCTGGTCCATCACGGTGCCGCTGCTCAAACCGACGATCATCTTCGCGGTGATCATCTCCACCATCGGTGGCCTGCAGCTCTTCACCGAGCCGCGGATGTTCAACTCCGGCACCAACGCCATCCGGGGCGGTCCGCTGCGCGAGTCCCAGACCGTGACCATGTACATGTTCGAGAACGCGTTCGCCCCGCACTACAACTTCGGCTACGGCTCCGCCGTCGCCTGGCTGCTGTTCGCGCTGATCGCGGTGGTCGCGGCGATAAACGTCCTGCTGCTGCGCCGGCTCGGCGGCGGCACCCGCAAGGAGGTCTCCCGATGACCCGCCTCTGGTCGGCCAGCCGGCTCACCTACCTGGCGCTCACCCTCTCGGCCGCCCTGTCGATCTTCCCGATCTACTGGATGTTCGTGGTGGCCAGCCGGACCAGCGACACGATGGGCCAGGTGCCGCCGCCGCTCACGCCCGGCGGCAACCTCGGCGCCAACATCGCCCGGCTGTTCGACAACACCGACGCGTACTTCCTCACCGGTCTGATCAACTCGGCCATCGTGGCCCTCACCGTCACCATCTCGGTGGTGTTCTTCTCCACCCTGGCCGGGTTCGCCTTCGCCAAGCTGCGCTTCCGCGGGCGCAACGCGCTGCTGCTGGTCATCATCGCCACCATGATGGTGCCCACCCAGCTCGGCGTGATCCCGCTCTATCTGCTCATGACGAAGCTGAACTGGAACGACCGGCTGCCCGCCGTGATCGTGCCGGCGCTGGTCACCGGCTTCGGGGTCTTCATGATGCGCCAGTACGCCGGCCAGGCGGTCAGCACCGAACTGGTCGAGGCGGCCCGGGTCGACGGCTGCAACACCGTGCGGATCTACTGGAACGTCGTGCTGCCCGCGCTGCGTCCGGCCGCCGCCGTCCTCGGCCTGCTCACGTTCATGACCACCTGGAACGACTTCCTGTGGCCGTACGCGGTGCTCAACGACCCGGAGAACCCGACCGTGCAACTGTCGCTGCGGGCCCTCTCCGACGGCTACTACCAGGACATGTCGCAGGTGTTCACCGGCACGGCCATCGCCACGCTGCCGCTGCTGCTGGTATTCATCGTTTTCGGCCGCCAGATCATCGGCGGAATCATGGAAGGTGCGGTCAAGGCGTGAGCGCGAACAGCGAGCTGCGATTCCCGGACGGCTTCGTCTGGGGGGCGGCCACCGCCGCGTACCAGATCGAGGGCGCTGCCCGCGACGACGGCCGCGGCCCGTCGATCTGGGACACCTTCAGCCGCACGCCCGGCGCGGTGCACGCCGGCCACACCGGCGACGTGGCCTGCGACCACTACCACAGGTACGCCGAGGACGTCGCGTTGATGGCCGATCTGGGGCTGCGCGCGTACCGGTTCTCGGTGTCCTGGCCGCGCGTGCGACCCGACGGCACCGGCCCGGTCGAGCCGCGCGGGCTGGACTTCTACGACCGGCTCACCGACACGCTGCTGGACGCCGGCATCGACCCGATCGTCACGCTCTACCACTGGGACCTGCCGCAGGCGTTGGAGGACCGGGGCGGCTGGACCGTCCGGGAGACCGCCGAACACTTCGTCGAGTACGCGCTGGCCGTGCACGGCCGCCTCGGCGACCGCATCCGCACCTGGACCACACTCAACGAACCGTGGTGCTCGGCCTACCTCGGGTACGGCTGCGGGCTGCACGCCCCGGGCCGACGCGACGCCGGGGACGCCTTCCGGGCCGTCCACCATCTGCTGCTCGGCCACGGCCTGGCCGCACGGGCGTTGCGCGCGGCCGGCGCGCAGACCCTCGGCATCACGCTCAACCTGGCCGACGTGCAACCCGCCGACCCCGCCAGCGCGGCCGACGCCGAGGCGGTACGACTGGTGGACGGCCTGCACAACCGGATCTTCCTGGACCCGCTGACCGGCGGCGGCTACCCGGAGGACATGCGGGCGCACCTGAGCCGGTTCACCACGCCGGACTTCATCCGCGACGGCGACGAGAAGGCGATCGCCGCGCCGCTGGACCTGCTCGGCCTGAACTACTACGCGCCGACCTATGTGGCCGGGCGGGCCGACGGCGCGGGCAGCGAGGTGTACCCGGGCACCGCCGGGGCGGTCGAGGTCCTCCCGGCGGCCGGACCGCTCACCGACATGGGTTGGGCGATCGAACCCGACGGGCTCACCCGGCTGCTGGAACGGGTGGCCGCCGACCACCCCGGGCTACCGCTAATGATCACCGAGAATGGCGGGGCGTTCCCGGACACCGACCGCGACGAACAGGGCCGGGTGGCCGACGCCGACCGGACCGCATACCTCGACGGGCACCTGCGTGCCGCGCACCGGGCCCTCGCCCGCGGAGTGGACCTGCGCGGCTATCTCGTATGGTCGTTGCTGGACAACTTCGAATGGGCCGAGGGTTACCGGAAGCGGTTCGGGATCGTCCACGTCGACTACCTGACCCAGCGGCGCACACCCAAGCGCAGCGCACGCTGGTACCAGGAGGTGATCGCCCGGAACGGGCTGTGACGAAATGGTGGGAACGGGGATGACGACGGCACAACGGCCGACCCTGGAGGCGGTGGCCCGGCGGGCCGGCGTGTCCCGGGCCACGGTCTCCCGGGTGGTGAACGGCTCGACCACGGTGGCCGAGCCGATCCGGCTGGCGGTGCGCCGCGCGGTCGAGGAACTCGGGTACGTCCCGAACCTGGCCGCGCGCAGCCTGGTCACCCAGCGGACCGACTCGGTGGCGCTGGTGCTGCCCGAGGCGGCCACCCGGGTCTTCTCCGACGACCAGGTCTTCCCGGGCATCATCCGGGGCGCGGCGCAGGAGTTGGAGGCGGCGGACAAGCAGCTCGTGCTGATGCTCGCCGGCTCACCGGCGGGGCACGACCGGGTCGAGCGGTACACCACCGGCCGGCACGTCGACGGGGTGCTGTTCGCCTCGCTGCACGGCGAGGACCCGCTGCCCGGCCGGCTGGCCCGCCTCGGCATCCCGGTGGTGTGCAGCGGACGGCCGCTGGACGGCGCCGAGGTGCCGTACGTCGACGTGGACCACGAGGGCGGGGTCGGCGCGGCCGTGGAACACCTGGTCGCGGTGGGGCGACGGCGGATCGCCACCATCGCCGGGCCGCAGGACATGGTCGCCGGCATCGAACGTCTGATCGGCTACCGCACCGCGCTCGCCGCCGCCGGGCTGCCGGAGCTGGTCGCGTACGGCGACTTCACCCGCGAGTCCGGCACCGCGGCGATGCGTGAGCTGCTCGCCGCCGACCCGCAGCTGGACGCCGTGTTCGCCGCCTCCGACCTGATGGCGCACGCCGCGCTGCGCACGTTGCGGGAGGCCGGCCGGCGGGTGCCCGACGACGTGGCGGTGATCGGGTTCGACGACATCGAGACGGCCGCGTACACCGAGCCGCCGCTGACCACGGTGCGCCAGCCGATAGTGGAACTGGGCCGATCGATGACCCGGCAGCTGCTGCGGATGGCGGCGGGCGAGCGGATCGAGCCGGCGCTGCTGCTCCCGACCGAACTGGTGCGGCGCGAGTCCGCGTAAGGAGGGGCCCCCTGTTAACGCATTCCGCATAACAGGGAGCCTTTTTCATCCTGCGTAGCGGTCCGCTTCGACGTGGTGCAGGGGCGAGGATGGCCTGCGTGATCGCGGTGGCTCGGCGGGGGCAGCAGCGCGGCTTGGCTAGGATTTTCCAGGTTTTGACGGTGGCGTTGGCGCGTTCACCGCGGGCGCGGATACGCGCGTGTGAGCGGTTGACCGCTTTCTGCCGACGGGACAGTTTCGGCCGGTGGCGGTGGCGTTTGAACGGGATCCTGATGCTGCCGCGGGCGCCTTGGTATGCCTTGTCGGCGAAGGTCATCACGTTGGCGCTGCTCAGCGTGTCGATGATCTGGTGGGTGCGGGGCAGCGGTCAGGTCATGGGTGGAACCGGGCAGGGCTGCGGACACCCGGATCAGCCGACCTGCTGGGTCGGCGATGACCTGCAGGTTCACGCCGTGGCGCCGGTGTTTCCCGGAGTAGTAGGGCTTCTGGTCGGTGACCCGGTCGACCGGGATCAGGGTGCCGTCGAGGATTGCGTACGCCAGAACGCGGATCCTGGCCATCGCGGTGTTCAGGTCATCGGCGGTCGCGGCGAGCAGGTCGACGGCCTCGCGCACGTACCGCCAGGCGGTGGCGATGCTGATCTGGAACCCCCAGGCCAGACGGGCGTAGGTGTCGCCGTTGCGCAGATGGGCCAGGGCGAGCAGGGCCTGCCGGCCGGGATCGAGGCGACGCCATCGTGATCGGTGCTGGTCGCGGTGGCGGCGGATGAGGTCGGAGAGGTGGTTCAGGGTTCGGGTGGACAGCGGAATCGCGGCAGGGTAAGACAGCACAGCGAGGCTCCCGGTTGGGGCATCGGATCTTGGTCGACTGCTGTCTTACCGGGAGCCTCGCCCCATGTCCACATCAGACCAAAGCCTTCCGCGACCTGCATCGCCACGATGAAAATGCCTCAAGGTAGACGTGAACCAATTGCAAGGAAGAGTAGCAGATCAGGAATCAGCGGATTCGCTGGTGAATGTCGGCCTACCAGAGCAGTTGGGTACGAGATTTTTCTCAGCGCGATCCACCGACGACTCATCACCAAAGGAGAAGGCACCCGGGAGCGCGGACGATCCGAGGTCATAGAAGTGGACGACATGTTTTCCCTCGGACCAGGACCGAATGCGGGGATCATCCTCCTCGACGGAGCCACAGGCACCGTCCACTCATGGATGGAGGGGACGCGCAAGGCTCATCAACAGCAAGCTGGACATATTCGTCGAATTCCTCCGCCGCATCCAGCTTGAGATCAACTCATTCGAGGAACAGGGCGGGCCCGAAGAAGAGCGAACAGATGGGTACGTGCAGCGCCTGCTGCGAGAACTCCAAGAGGTCGATCCGGAACCGTTTCCGCAGGCACGGAGCTCTTGGGAAACAATCTTGAAGGCCATCTTCGTGTAACCCGAGGCTTGCCTACAGGACGCTCGGCCTACACGTCGATCCTGCGGCGAAGATCGGTGGGGTACAGCGAGCCGGCTTCCAAGGGCATCTTCCTCGGTGAGGCCTACGTGAAACCCATGACGCCCACACCCGATTCTGAGCCGCTGCCGACGCTGGCATTGGACCTCTACATCCCTCCGTACGTTGCGAATGCGGGCATCAGGGGCGTCGGAACCGCCACGTTCAGGCTCGCCATCGAACACTTTACGACCGAGCACCGGGCCGTGGCCGACGATCGTTTACCCTTGGCCGATACGCCTCGAAGGAGCTCGGCCGCGGGCCCATCTCGGACAACCTCAGGGCATATGTCACCACCCGGCGGGACACCGCAACCCAGAGAAGGCAGCAATGGCGATTTGGACCTATCGGCGCGCGACGGAGATCCAGGCTTTCGATGGAAACCATCGATTTGTATTCCGACTCAACCTGGCCGAGCCACTCTGGCCAGCGGTGCGTGACCGCCTGCGCGACACCCCTCTACTCCCTGAGTCGAGCAGGGGCAGCTGCTCCGATCAGATAATTGACGAGACCGGCATGGAAGCGCTTCTGGTCACGCTGGAACCGCTGTTGATTCAGTATCGCGACCGCAGCCTGTCGCGCGGGCGGCGCGGCACCTTTCGGAAGATCGCCGTCGTCGTTTCAGGTACGCAGTTGTGGCTCGATCCGAGAAGCTCGGAGGACGTCGAACTGCAACGATTGAACGCGCTGGTCGTTGCTATCCGTGAAACCGCCAAGTCGGCACCACCGCTGCACGCCCTCGTCATGCCGAACCTGGATGCCATCGCCTTCCGCCTTGCCACCATATTGCGAAACGATGTGACTGAGGCGACGCGAGATGATCTGCGGTCGCTGCTGCGGCAACGCCTCGACGAACTGCACAGTAGCGCCGATCACGAGGATGTCAGGAAATCTCGCGCCCGCGACATTGAACTCGCCCGCAGCCAGGCTGCCGTCGACGACACCGTCGCCTTCCTCGCGCAATGGCGCTTGATCGATGAGTCGCCGACTGGCGCCATCAGCGCGGCAGATAAGCTCCGCCACATTCTGATCTGAGATCAGCTCCTGAACTGTTGTCCGGCTTCGATTAGACCTTGGCCTGCTTGAGCCAAGCCTCCACTTCTTACCTGCGTCGTTGCCGGCGTTTCTTCTGTCACGCAGCGGTAGTCCACACCCGATCCTTGCCTTGATTTTGGGGATCTGGAACACCTTGGTATTTCTGTATTAGACCTGCTGAGAGAAGAGATCTCTCGTCCACCGGAAGATGAGCATTGTGCTGCGTTGGAGGCCCGTGCCGAGGCGCTGGCGAACCTGCGCGACGCCGAGCCCGACCACGAGCGTTCGGTCTGGGACACAGAGATCAGCCTTCCCCATGGCTCAGGTGCGGCTTCTGCGCAGCAACTCCTCGATCAGGTCGACGAACCCCTTTGCGCGGTCGAGTGATTCATCGTCGATCGCGTCCGTGCCCCATGCCCGTTCCTTGTCTGCTTCTGCCTCCAAGCTCTCGAAAATGTCCGTGAAATACTCGTGCAGGACAGTTAACAAGGAACTTCCGAGGGAAATGAGGGCGGATCTGACATCCAGCGAGGCGGGGACGCGGTAAGTCACGCCGGGGACTCCGTGGACCGTATGGCGGCCGGCCGCGAGTTCACTCATCCGGTAGCAGACCAGGACGTCGCCGTGCCGGGCTTCCCTCCTGGTCAGGAAGGCCAGCGGAAACAGGTCCGAGTCGCGACGGAAGAGTTCCTTCTCGATGCTGTCCGACCCGGTCGGTTCGCGCGGTATCTCGATGCTGCCCGGACGTGGGATCAGTCGCCACGGCTGGATGGGGAATCGGATGGATGGCGCGCGTGTCCTGAGTTCGGAGTCGGCGATGATGAAGATCTCATCGGGCAGGTCGACGCCGTAGCATTGACGCAGGGCTTCGCCAGGGGGGGCACCCTGATCGTAAAGCATTTGTGCCTGTGTGGCGATGGCGGTGTAGGTGTCACGTCGTTCGGCTGCCATGGTTATTGTCCCGGGTCCTCGGCAATGATCTGGTCAGGATGGAACTCAACTTGCTCCAGGTTTCTTGGGACCTTGCTGAGGCGACCTACTTGGCGTACGTGGTGCGTAGGTCCCCGCCTCCGCCCGGCTTGTCCTGGGCGAGCCGGGCAAAGGAGTGGTCGATGATTCCACGGTTGGAAGGCTGTGAGATCTTCGGCTGCGTACCAGGAGAGGCCTTCCGAGCCCTTTGCGATCCGGTCCTTGCCATTCTCGGCGGTGGCGTGTCTGGTGCCCTTTGCCGGCCGTGGCGCGGACACTTCAGTCGTTGCCGCTCTCAACAATGTGGAGTGTCATCCGGCCGCCGCGGTGAGCGCCACCGGCGGGAGCAAGGGCAGCCTCGAGCTCGGCACGGCTGACCACCTGGCCTTGGACTTCTGGATCGCCGACTTGGTGGAGCTCGCTTCCGAATCGGAAGCCGTGCAGACGGTCCACGCCGGTTTGGCCGAGTGTGGCATCGATGTCGAGGCCGCCTGTACAAGGCCAACCCGGCGATCGTCTGTCGTGGATTGAGAGTGGGTTGCGAAAAGCATCACCGGTCCCACGGCGGAACCGGATTCTTCCAGTTGGTGCAAAGCCCTCTCTCGCTGCACTGATCGAGGACGTGATCGACCTGCGGTAGATCTTCCGGAAGATCTAGTTCGCCCAGGTCCAAGACGGTCATTCCCTGGAAAGCCGGGATGCTCAGTGCGCGTAAGGTTTGACCAAGATTGAGCGAGGCTTCGTCGATCTGAGTGCCGTAAGGGGTGCCGGCGATGACGAGCACGCGCTCGCGTGTCCGTTCCCAGGCGTCATCTTCGTCCTCGAAGGTAATGTCGTAGGCATAGCTTCCATGCGGGCCGGGAGAATGCGTTCCAGCGTCCTCGGGATCTGCTTTCAGGTCAGTTTGAACCTCGACGGCCCAGGTTAGTGTCAGTCGATCCTGCCAGTTGGCGGCGTGTGGATAATCCGAAAAGTATGTAGTCCTGTGCCGGTTGACGCACCAATCGGTGACCTGCGTGTCGGGATGCGCGAGATCGGCCAGGAAATGAGTCATGCAGTCTGCGCTTCCTTCGTGCAGTTGAGTTAATCCAGCCGTTGTGACATAGAATCTGCAGTGCAGATTGCCCTGTACTGTTTCCCACTGAGGAAACCACAGTTTGAAGCTGAGTGGGCCGAGGTCCGGCGTCGTCGCGTCGGAGTTGGATTTCGCGGTCATGGTAGATCTCCCGGTCCTCTCGCTGGTGGTCGATGGCTGGCCGTCCACGATTGCTTGACATATCCGCCAGGTGTGGACTGTGGGTGCGCGTTCCTGGGCAGAGATTCCAGTTGGATCCCGGGTGAGGGCCGGCTGGGTTCCAGCTCGATCTTTCGGCGTTCAACTTGCCTCTGAGCCATTTTCATCGTGGCGGTGCAGGTAACGGGCGGTGTGGGAGGCCGGTGTCTATGCAGGGACGAGGCTCCCGGTAAGACAGCAATCGGCCAAGATCAGATGCCTCAACCGGGAGCCTCGCTGTGCTGTCTTACCCTGCCGCGATTCCGTTGTCCACCCGCAGCCTGAACCACCTCGCCCGCCCTCATCCGAACCCGCCGCCAGCAGCGACGGTCCCGGTGGCGACGCCTCGACCCCGGCCGGCAAGCCCTGCTCGCCCTGGCCCACCTGCGCAACGGCGACACCCTGACCTGCCTGGCCACCGGATTCGAGATCAGCGTCACGACCGCCTGGCGTGATGTCCGCGAGGCCATCGACCTGCCCGCCGCGACCGCCGACGACCTGGCCACGGCCATGACCAGGATCCGGCTGCTCGCCTACGCAATCCTCGACGGCACCCTGATCCCGATCGACCGGGTCGCCAACCAGAAGCCGTACTACTCCGGAAAACACAAACGTCACGGAGTCAACGTGCAGGTCATCGCCGACGCAGCCGGGCGTCTCGTCTGGGCCTCGGCCGCGCTGCCCGCCTCGACGCACGACCTGAACGCCGCCCGCACCCACGGCATCATCGACGCCCTGACCAACGCCGACGTGATGACCTTCGCGGACAAGGGCTATCAAGGCGCCCGCGGCAGCGCGCGCACCCCGTTCAAGCGACGCCGCTTCCGGCCGAAGCTGTCACGCCGGCAGAAGGCCGTCAACCGCGCCCACACGAAGATCCGCGCCCGCGGCGAACGCGCCATCGCCACACTGGAAGACCTGGAAAATCCTGACAAAGCTGCGCTGCTGCCCACGCCGAGCGAGCGGCATCGTGCGGGCCATCCTCGTCCTGCACCACGTCGAAGCCAACCGATACGCAGGATGAAAATGGCTCAGGGGGCCCCTCTTAACCACCCGCCGCGCGTTAACCGGTCGCGGAGCGGCCGACGCGAGGGCTAGGGTCCGCCGGATGAGTGAAGCCACGATCCGTCCCGCCCGTGCCCAGGACGCGCCCGCCGTGGTGGCGTTGCGTGCGCTCGTCTATCCGTACCTGGTGCGCGGCGTCGTGTCGACCCGCCGCATGATCGCCGAACCGCCGCCCGGTGAGGGCTGGGCCGGCTGGGTCGCCGAGGCGGACGGGCAGATCGTCGGCTGGGTGTCGGCGTTCCGCAACACGCAGACCTCCACACCGGGCGTGGGTGAGATCGCCCTGCTGCACGTGCATCCGGAGCACCGCCGCCAAGGCGCCGGCACCGCGCTGTTCGACACCGCGCTCGGTCACCTGCGGACCCTCGGGACCACCCAGGTGCTCATCCACGCGCGTACCGAGTCGCTGCCGTTCGCGCAACGGCACGGCTTCACCCCCAGCCGGGAAATGCGCTACTCCGCGCTGGACCTGGACCCCGCCCCGCCGATGCCCGAACCGCCGCCGGGCGTACGGCTGCGGGCGATCGCCGGGCTCGACGCGCACCAGGTGCACCGGGTCGACGCGGAGGCGTCCCGGGACGAGCCGGGGGACGTGCCGACGGACTCCCTCGACTTCGAGCTGTGGCAGCACGAGTGCTGGGACAACCCGGGGCTGGACCGCAAGGCCAGCACGGTCGCCGAGGTGGGCGGCGAACTCGTGGCGTTGAGCCTGGTGAAGCGGGACGGGGACCGGATGTGGACGGACTTCACCGGCACCCTGCCCGCCTACCGGGGCCGAGGGCTGGCCCGGCTGACCAAGCAGGCCGCGCTGCACGTCGCCGCGCGGCGTGGGGTGCGGACCGCGTACACCTCCAACGACGAGGCGAACGCGCCGATGCTGGCGGTCAACGCGCGGCTCGGCTACCGGCCGGTGGACAGCCAGTGGTCGTGCCGGCGGACGCTCACCTGAGCCCGGCGGCGACCCGCACCGCGGTCGCGTACGTCTCCGCGCCGAACAACACCAGCCGGGCCTCGGTCACGTGCACCGGCGTGGCCGCGTGCAGCACGGACAGCGCCTGCGCCACCGCGTCCTCGACCGGCCAGCCGTAGATCCCGGCGGAGATCAGCGGGAACGCCACCCGGAGGGCGCCCAGCCCGTCGGCCACGCGCAGGCTGTTGGCGTAGCAGTCGCGCAGAAGCGCCGACCGGTCCTCCCGGGGCGAGTAGACCGGGCCGACGGTGTGCACCACCCAGCGGGCCGGCAGGTTACCGGCCGTGGTGGCGACCGCCTGGCCGGTGGGCAGCCCGCGCCCGTAGTGGGAGGCCCGCAGCGCCTGGCACTCCGCGAGGATCGCCGGACCGCCGCGGCGGTGGATCGCGCCGTCCACTCCCCCGCCGCCGAGCAGCGACGAGTTGGCGGCGTTGACGATCGCGTCGACCTGCTGCGCGGTGATGTCCCCCTCGATCAGCACGGTGTCCATGTCAGCTCTCCTCGATCGGCTGGCCGAGCGAGCGGCGGGCCAGCAGGGCGGCCCCGGCGACGGCGGCCGGCATGACCAGCACCGCGCCGAGCGGGATCAGGAAACACAGGAAGACCGCCACCCCGAACCCCAGCGCGGTCGGCCGGTCGGCGCGCAGCCGCACCCGCCGGTCCGGCAGCCGCATCCCCCGCCGGTAGAACGGCGCGCCGACCAGCTCCAGCGCCAGGAGCCAGCCGCCCACCAGGGCGCCGACCACCGGCACCACCGTCTGCCCCACCACCGGGATGAAACCGGCCGCGAACAGCGGTACGCCGATCAGCGCGGACAGCGCCACCAGGCGCAGCGAGTCGACGACGCTGCGCCGCAGCGACGCCCAGAACGGCACGTCCACCTTGCCCGGTGTCCCGCCGAGCCGGTCCTCGACCCGCTCGGAGATGTTCTCGTAGAACGGGTCGCCGATGACGAGGGTGACCGCGGTGAAGGTGAGCACCCCGAGCAGGCAGGCGAGTCCGACGACGGCCAACCCGGCGGCGACCCGCACCAACCCGCGCCCGGTCGACGACCAGTCGTCGGCGAACGGGGTGAGCCAGCCGGCCAGGTCGTCCACGAAGTAGAGCAGAGCGGCGAAGCCGGCCAGGTAGAGCACGCCGGAGATCAGCGCCGGGATGACACCCAGCAGCATCATCTTGGGGCTGCGGACGTACATGCCGAAGCCGCGCAGCAGCAGCCCGGCGCCGCCGAGGAAGCGGGTGGCCGCGCCGGCGACCGGCGCGACGGTACGGGAGGCGTTCACGACGGCACAGCCTAGTGGTCGGGTCCCCGTCGCCCGGGTGTTAGGAGGGGTCCCTTCCTATACCGGATGCGTTAAGCGGGGCCCTTCCTTACACAATGGGCGGGTGCGTGCGTCGCGGCTGATCTCGTTGGTGCTGCTGCTCCAGTCCCGGGAGACGATGACGGCCGGCGAGCTGGCCCGCGAGTTGGAGGTGTCCGAGCGCACCGTCTACCGAGACGTGCTGGCGCTCTCCGCGGCCGGCGTCCCGGTCTACGCGGACCGGGGGCGGGCCGGTGGTTACCGGCTCCTCGGCGGTTACCGCACCCGGCTGACCGGGTTGAGCCGGGACGAGGCCGAGGCGCTGTTCCTGGCCGGGCTGCCCGGACCGGCCGGCGACATGGGCCTCGCCGACGCGGTGGCCGCCGCCGAGCTGAAGGTGCTGGCCGCGCTGCCGCCGAGCCTGCGGGACGCCCCGGCCCGCGCCGGGCGGCGTTTCCACCTGGACGCGCCGGGCTGGTTCCGGGAGACCGCGCCGCCGCCCGTGCTGACCGAACTGGCCCGCGCCGTCTGGCGGGACCTGGTGGTGGAGCTGCGTTACCGGCGCGGCGATCGGGAGGTGACCCGGCAGGTCGAGCCCTACGGGCTGGTGCTCAAGAGCGGGGTCTGGTATCTGGTCGCGCGCGTCGGTGACGGGCACCGCACCTACCGGGTGGACCGGGTGACCGGTGTCGAGGTGGGCGGGGCGACGATCGACCGGGACGAGGACTTCGACCTGGCCGCGTACTGGCGGGAGCAGGCCGGGGCGTTCCTGCGCACCATGCTCCGCGCGGAGGTCACCGTCCGGGTCGGCCCGACCGGCCTGCGCCAGCTCCGGCACCTCGTCGACGCCCCGTTCGTGTACGAGGAGGTACTCGCCACCGCCGGCCACCCCGACGAGCAGGGCTGGGTGGTGGTCCGGCTGCCCGTCGAGTCGGTGCCGGTCGCGTACTCCCAGCTGCTGGCGCTGGGCCCGGAGGTCGAGGCGCTCGACCCGCCGGAGCTGCGCGCGCGGATGGCGGACGCGGCACGCCGGGCCGCCGCGCGCTACGACGACCCGGCCCGCCCGTCCCCGCCGGTCAGCGGTAGCCGGTGACGTCGGCCGGCTTGCCGGCCTCGACCACCTCGCGGATGTAGCGGAACGCGTCCGGTCGGCTGCCGTCGACGTCGGTGAAGCCGTACACCTTGGACAGCTCCCCCGCCGAGACCGACTGTCCGCTCCAGCGCGCCCGGTCCTCGTCGGCGGCCAGCGCCGCCACCGCGCGCCCGACGAAGGCCGGCGTCTCCGAGATGAGGAGGTGCGGGTCCGTCGCCGCGCCGTCGCGCCAGTTCTCCTCGGTCACCCCGAAGCGTTCCAGCATGAACTCGGAGCGGATCCAGCCGGGCGTGAGCGCGACGGCGGTGCCACCGTGCGGCTTCAACTCGTGCGCCTGGGTGAAGGCGAGCCGGTTGACCGAGACCTTCGCCAGGTCGTAGAAGACCGACAGCCGGTAGGTGGCGTCGTTGTACGTCTTGGTGCCGTCGCCGATCTCCACCACCAGTCCGCCGGAACGGCGGATCAGCAGCGGCAGCGCGAAGTGGCTGGTGATGATGTGCGTGTCGACGGCCAGGCGCAGGGTGCGAAAGCCGGCGTCGAGGGGTTGTTCCCAGACCGGCTTCTCCCAGGTGATCAGCGGGTCCGCGCCCCAGATGTCGTTGACAAGCACGTCGAGGCGGCCCTGTTCGGCGTCGATCCGGGCGACCAGGGCGCGCACCTGCTCGGGGTCGAGGTGGTCGACCGCGACGGCGATGCCGGTGCCCCCGGCGGCGGTGACCAGTTCGGCGGTCTCCTCGATGGTCTCCGGACGGTCCATCTCGGAGCGGCGCTCGCGGGTGCTGCGGCCGGTGGCGTAGACGGTGGCTCCGGCGGCGCCGAGCTGGACAGCGATCTGCCGGCCGGCGCCCCGGGTCGCGCCCGCGACGAGCGCCACCCTTCCGGTCAGTGGTGAGGTCATGGGACCACCGTGTCACCGATACCTGACAGCCGAAGTCCGGTTTTCCGAGCGACCCGAATGGGCGATCATCACCGGTATGCACCTGCTGCTCTGCGGGGTCGTCGGCTCGGTCGCGTACGGGCTGGCCGGCCCCGGCTCCGACACCGACCGGCTCGGCGTGTTCGCCGCACCCACCGTGGCGTTGCACGGCCTGCGCCCGCCCCGCGAATCGGTGGTGACCACCGAGCCGGACCTCACCCTGCACGAGGCCCGGAAATACGCCCTGCTGGCGTTGAGCGGCAACCCGACCGCCACCGAACTGATGTGGCTGCCCGAGGACTGCTACGAGACCCGCACCGACCTCGGTGCCGAGCTGATCGGCATCCGGTCGGCGTTCGTGAGCGCGCCCCGGGTACGCGACGCCTACCTCGGCTACGCCGCGCAGCAGTTCCGCAAGCTCGCCGCCGCCCCGGCGGACACCGGCAGCCGGCGACGCTCGGCGAAGCACGCCCGACACCTGGCCCGGCTGCTGCACCAGGGCCGAGGGCTGTACGCGACAGGGGTGCTGGAGATCCGGCTGGCCGACCCGGGCTGGTTCCACGCGTTCGGCGAGCGGGTGGCCGGCGGCGCACTCGACGAGGCGCGGGCCCTGGTGGCGGCCGCCGAGGCGGAGTTCGCCCGGATCCGCTCACCGCTGCCGGAGCGCCCGGACGAGGAGACCGTGGAGCGCTGGTTGCTCGCCGTCCGGGCGGCACACCTGCCGCGCTGACCGGAGGCGGATCAGTCCGCCAGGCGCACGCGTACCCGACGGTTGGCCCGCCCCTTGCTTTCCACCTTGACCACCTGGACCTTGCCGATCTGGGCGGTGGAGGCGACGTGCGTGCCGCCGTCGGCCTGCACGTCCAACCCGACGATGTCGACGATCCGCACCTCCTGCTCCTCGGGCGGGATCAGGTTGGACTGGGTGCGGATGATGTCCGGCAGGGCGAGCGCCTCGGTGCGGGGCAGCACCCGGACCGCCACCGACCGGTCGGCGGCCACCTCGGCGTTGACCAGCTCCTCGATGCGGGCCTTGAAGTCCGGCGGCACCTCGGGCAGGTTGAAGTCCATCCGGGCCTCGCCGGGTTCCATGTTGCCGCCGGTGACGAGCGCCCCGAAGTCCCGGAACACCACGCCGCAGAGCACGTGCAGCCCGGAGTGGGTACGCATCAGCATGGTCCGGCGGCCGTCCTCGACCGCGCCCACGACCTCGGTGCCCACCGGCGGCACCGGGTCACCCTCGGCCGGGACCAACCAGAGGTCGTCGCCCTTGCGGGTGCCGACGATCCGGGTCTGTACGCCCTGCCAGAGCAGCACCCCGTGGTCCGGCGGCTGCCCGCCGCCACCGGGGTAGAACGCGGACCGGTCCAGCACGATGCCCTGCTCGGGGTCGGCCGCCAGCACCCGGCAGGTCCACTCGCGCAGGGTCGGGTCGGCGAGGTCGAGCCGGTGGGTGCGGCCGTGGTGTGTGACGCCCATGGGCGCCGACGTTACCCGTTGAGGAACGTCGACACGCGCTCCCGCAGGTCCGCGCGTTCGGTCCAGAGCATGCCGGGCCGGTCGTACACGTGCAGGGTGGCATTCGGCAGCGCGGCGGCCAGCCGTTCGGCGACGGCGACCGGGTGCAGGTCGTCGTCGGCGGCGGCGATGACCAGGGCCGGCGCGGTGACCGCGGCGAGCACCCCGGCGTCGTCAAGCGGCGCCTGCCCGGGCAGGTCGGCCAGGCCGGGCGCGAGCCCGTCGCGCAGCAGTTGGTCGAGCCGCTGCCGCAGGTACGCCCAGCCGGCCGGGACGTTGCGGACCGACGGCGGCAGTTCCAGCGACACCACGTCGGCGAGCGCCGAGGCGTCGCCGGCGGCCACCGCGTCGAGCAGCGCGGTGAGCCGGGCCCGGGCCGCCTCACCGCGCGGGGCGTCAAGCGCGGCGGGGAGGAAGAAGACGAGCTTCTCGAAACGTTCCGGACTCTCGGCGAGCAGCCGGCAGAGCGCGCCCGCGCCGAGGCTGGCGCCGAACGCCCGGGTCGCCCCGCCCAGGTCGGCCACCGCCCGCAGGTCACGGGCCAGGTCCAGGTAGGTCCACGGCCCGGACGGGGAGTCCGAGCGGCCGTGCCCGCGGAACTGGAAGAAGATCCGCCGACCGGTCACGCCGCTGCCGAACGGGCGGGTGGTGGCGATGCCGTTGCCCAGCCCGTGCGCGAACACGGTGACCGGGTCACCGGTGCCGGTGACCAGGCGTTCCAGGTTCACCCCGTGCGGGGTGGCGACGAGTTCCGTCTCCGGCTCGGGCAGCGCCGGCCGCCCGCTGCGGGGCGCGCCGGGGCCGGGACCCCAGGTGCGGGGGCCGCCGTCCGGCGGCGGGGGCCAACGGAAATTCCTCACCAGGACCCTCGGCCGCCGTGCAGGTCCCGCAGGCCGGGCCGCACGTCGAGCAGGTAGATGAGGCCCGCGGCGATGCCGATCAGCCCGAACAGGCTGATCGGGCCGAAGCCCAACAGGGTCAGCAACAGGCAGACCGCCAGGATGGCGATCCAGCCACCCTTGGGCAGCGTGCCGATCGCGGCGAACCCGTCACCGCGTTGGGTGACCGCGTGCACCAGCGCCACCCCCTGTACGACCAGGGCGAAGACGAGCAGGATCAGCTGGATCACGTCTTGGACTGCGAACGCGAAGATCGGCGCGGCGTTGGCCATGGGGGCAAGCTTATGCCGAGACCCCGGAAACGTCCGAGAGGACGCTGTCCGGGGTCCCGGTGGAGCTTCTGGTCACTCGGCGGCCGGGCGGGTCCGCTTCGTGGCCTTCGGCAGCTTCGCCGACGGCGTGGCCGGCTTGGCCGCCTTCGTGGCGGTCGCCTTGGTGGCCCGGGTCCGCTTCACGGCGGCCGGCTTGGCGGCCACCATCTCGGCCACCTCGGCCGGGGTGGGCACCTCGCTCTTGGGGGCGTCGGTCCGCGCCGCGGTGGCCTTCGGGGCGTCGATCGTGGCCTCGGTGGCCTCGATGTCGGCGTTCACCGTGTCGGCGGCCTCCAGCACGCCGGCGCCGACGACCCGCTCGCCACGGGCGACCAGCTCGGCGTACGCGGCCAGGGCCCGCTCCTGTGCGGCCTGCGCACCGGCCACCACGACGGCGGCGTTGCGGGTGGCGGACTCCCGGAGCTTGTCCAGGTTCGCCGCCTCGCGGAGCTTGTCCAGGTGGGCGGCCTCACGGAGCTGGTCGGTCGCGCCGGCCCGCTCGCGCAGCCCGGTCGCGGTGAGGTTGGCCGTCTTCAGCGTCTCGGTCGCCTTGTGCCGCAGGTCGTAGCCGGTGACGACGGCCTTGCCGCCCAGGTCGGCGACCACCCGGGTGCTCAGGCCGCTGACCACGGTGGGCAGCTTGCGCAGCTGCTCCAGAGCCAGCTCGCCGGCGCCGGCGGCGGCGTAGAGGGGGGCGGGGATGCGGTTGGTCTTCGGCTGGGTCATGACTGCTCCTCTTCGGCCGCGTCGGCGGCCTCGCGGGCCGCCCGGTGGGCGGACTTGGGCTCGGGGGTGGTGCGCGGTGCGGGTGCGGCGCCCGCCTCGGTGACGGCAACCGACTCCAGGACCGCCTCGGTCGGCGTGCCCTCCGGCGTCACCGGACCGGTCGCGGCCGCCGTCACGGTGGCCGGGGCCTGCGCCGCCGTCGACGGCTCGGTCACCGCCGACGGCTCGGTCGTGGCGGGCGGCTCGGTCGTGGCGGGCGGCTCGGCCACGGCGGACTCGGTCGTGGCGGGCGGCGCGGTTGCCGCGGGCGGCTCGGCCAGGCGCGCGTTCTCGCGCCGGAACGTCTCGTAGATCTGGGTCAGCGACTGCCTCTGGGCCATGGTCAGCTCGGGATCGACCGCGATGGCCGCGAGCACGCCCTGGCCCTCCTTGTCGTCCAGCAGCCCGGCCCGCAGGTACATCGCCGGGGTGGACACGCGCAGCGCGCTGGCGAGTTGCTGGAGCACCTCGGCGCTCGGCTTGCGCAGTCCGCGTTCGATCTGGCTCAGGTAGGGATTGCTCACGCCCGCCTGCTCGGCGAGCTGGCGGAGCGAGATCTTCGCGTTGCGCCGCAGATCGCGAATGAACCCGCCGACATCGGGAAGGTCCTTGCTGGTGGCCATGACCCAACGCTAGCTCCGACTGCTAGCTCCTGCAAGCAAAACGCTAGCCACAGTTAGCAGGGTCACCATTCCGGGTTGCGGGCGCGATGTCCGGTCCGTACCGTCCCCCCGTGACCAAGATCGATATCAACGGCGCGGGGCTCGCGTACGACGACGCCGGCAGCGGAACCGTCGTGGTGCTGCTGCACGCCGGCATCGCCGACCGGCGCATGTGGCGCTCCCAGGTGCCCGCGCTCGCCGAGCGCCACCGCGTCCTCGCCCTGGACCTGCGGGGCTACGGCGAGTCGGAGCTGCCACCAGCCCCGTTCACCCACCACGACGACGTGGTCGGGCTCCTTGACGCGCTGGGCGTGGACCGGGCCGCGCTCGTCGGCTGCTCGTTCGGTGGTCGCGTCGCGGTGGACACCGCACTGGCCCACCCGGAGCGGATCACCGCGGTGGCCCTCTTCGGCGCCCCCGTCTCCGGCACCGAGTGGTCCGAGGAGACCGAGCAGGTCTGGGAGGACCTGGTCGGCGACGTCGACCCGGCGGACCTCGCGGCCACCGCCGCCGGCGAGGTGCGGTTCTGGGTGGTCGGCCCGACCCGCCGCCCGGAGGACGTCGACCCCGGGCTGATCCGGTTCGCCGAGGAGATGGACCGCCTGGCACTGGCCGCCGAGCAGGCCCTCAGCGCCGTCGAGGTGGGCGAGCTGGACCCGCCCGCGATCGACCGGCTGGGCGACCTGGGCATGCCGGTGCTGACCGCCGCCGGCGCCGACGACCTGGCCGACATCCGTCGCCTGGCCGACCGCATCGCCGACGAGGCTCCTCACGGAACCCGCCTCCCCGACATCCCCGACGCCGCCCACCTGCTGCCCCTGGAGCGCCCCGACGCGGTCAACGCCGCCCTGCTCGACTTCCTGCCCGCACGCTGAGTCGCCGCGCTTGGCGGGGTCACCAGGTCGGGCGGACCGCGCCTACCGGTAGGCCGCCGCCGAGGATGGGCGCCTCGGCGTACTCGGTCAGGATCGGGGCGGCCACGCGCAGCCGGGCCAGCGCCGAGGCCAGCACCGGCATCCGCGGCCGGGCCGCGCCGTCGTCGATCTTCAGAGCCACCGCGCCGACGCCGGGGACCGCCGCCGCGATCACCCCCTCCGCGCCGATCTTGGCGAGCAGCCCGGGTACGCCGCGCATCAGCCGGGTGTCCTCCGCCCGGGTGCCGCCCACCAACTCCGGGTACGCGCGCATCGCGTCCGCCACCGTCCGCTCGACGGTGCCCAACTCCGCGTCGACAAGTCGCAGGAAGGCGCGCGCCAACCCGGTCAACGAGACGGCCAGCACCGGCGCGCCGCAGCCGTCCACCCCGACCGCCGCCGCCCGCTCCCCGGTGGCCTCCTCGACCGCGGCGGCCAGACGCCGCTGCAACGGGTGCTCGGGCCGCCAGTAGCCGTCAAGCGACCAGCCGGCCGCCAGGCAGGTCCGCAGCATTCCGGCGTGCTTGCCCGAGCAGTTCATCAGCACCCGGGAGGGACCGCCGCCGGCACGCAGCACCGCCTCCCGGGCCGCCTCCCCGAACGGCAGGTCCGGCGGACAGCGCAACGCCTCCCCGGTCAGGCCCGCGTCGCGCAGCAGCGCGACGACCCGCTCGACGTGGAACTCCTCACCGGCGTGGCTGGCCGCGACCAACGCCACATCGGCCGGGTCGGTCAGCGGCAGCCCGGCCCGCAACATGCCGACGGCCTGCATCGGCTTGTTCGACGAGCGGGGGAAGATCGGCGAGGTGACGTCACCGGCACCCCCGACCGGCCTTCCGGTGGCGTCGAGCACCACCACGGAACCCCGGTGCAGCCCCTCGACGAAACCGGACCGGACCACCTCGGCGAGGGGCACCCCACCCTCGTACGTCTTTCCCACGTTATGGACGGTACCGACGCGACCGACCCGGCGGGCAGCGGGGTGACCTGCGACATCGGCCGATGCCGTACAGGGACGACCGGCCGTACGCCGCTTACCGCTCCTGGAGGCCGAGCAGTCCGCGCGCCTCGGCCGTGGTCAGCGGGGGACGCTGGGCCAACTGGGCGAAACCGACCGCCCGCGCGACCAGCTGCATGTTGGACTCCACCGGCCGTCCCTTGGCGTACGTGACCGTGTCCTCCATGCCCACCCGCAGGTGACCGCCGGTGGACAGCGACGCCAGCATCACCGGGATGGTGCTGCGCCCGATGCCGGTGGCCGAGAACGTGGTGCCCGCCGGCAGGTCGCGCAGCATCTGCTGGGCGGCGACCAGGGTGGCCGCGGTGCCCGGCATACCGCCCGGAACGCCCATCACGAAGTCGACGTGTACGTGCCCGCCGTGCGGCAGGCCGTACTTGCCGAGCAGCCGTTGCAGCGACGTGAGGTGACCGAGCTCGAAGATCTCGTACTCGGGGACGACGCCCCGCTCCTGCATCCGGGTGTGCAGGTCGACGATGAACTCCCAGCGGTTGAGGAACACGTCGTCGCCGAAGTTGACCGTGCCCATGGTGCAGGAGGCCATGTCCGGCCCGGCGTCGAGCACGGCCAGCCGGGCGGCCTCCGGGTCGGTGACCGCGCCGCCCGAGGAGAGCTGCACGATCAGGTCGGTGCTCTCCCGCAGCGCCGCCACCGTCTCCCGCAGCCGTCCCTGGTCGAGCGTGGGGCGCGCCTCGTCGTCGCGGATGTGTACGTGGATCACGGCGGCGCCGAGCGCCTCGCACTCCTTGGCGGTCAGGAGCAGCTCGTCGAGCGTCACCGGCAGCGCCGGCACCTCCGCCTTTGCCGACTCCGCACCGGTGGGGGCAACCGTGATCAACGTCCCTGTGGTCATGCCCCGGATCCTAGACCGACCGCCGACACCGGGTCGACCGGAGGATTTCCGGCACGAGCGGTGTCAAGAAGGGGCCCTTCCTCTACCGGAGGCGTTAACAAGGGGCCCTTCCTTACACGTCGATGGCGGCGGCGGTGTCGCCGATCATCAGGCGGGCGTCGTCGCGGGTGTTGCGCTTCAGCACCGCGAGCGCCACCTGACCCAGCTCGAAGTGGTGCACGGCGGTGCCGACGAACCCGACGGTGCGGCCGTCAAGCGTCACCGGCGTGCCGGAGGCCGGAAGCTGGTCGCTGGTCACGCCGTCCAGGTGCAGCAGGACCAGCCGGCGCGGCGGCTTGCCCAGGTTGTGCACCCTCGCCACCGTCTCCTGCCCCCGATAGCAGCCCTTGTCCAGGTGCACGGCCGGGGCGATCAGGTCCACCTCGGCGGGGATGGTCCGGTGGTCGGTGTCCACCCCGGCCCGGGGCAGCCGGGCGGCCACCCGCATCGCCTCGTACGCCCACAGCCCGGCCACCGGCACGCCCGCGTCGCGCAGCTCCGTCACCACCCGGTCCATGGCGGGGCGGGGCACCAGCAGGTCGACGCCGAGCGGCACCCGTCGGGCCCAGCCGCCGGCCGGCAGCGGCTTGACGTCGTACACCGCGGACGGCCGGGCGAGCACCTCACCGGAGCGGAACTTCGGGCCCGGCACCGCGGCCACGTCCGGGTCGGCAAGCCCGGTCACGCCCAGCGTGGCGAGCGCGGCGGGTGCCTCCGGGCCGACGAGCGAGAGCAACGCGTGGTCGGCGGTGGCATCCCGCGGGTCGACCTTGCTGAAGAACCGCATCCTCTCCAGATACGACAGGAGCCCGCCGGTCGTCCCCGGCTCGGTGTCCAGCCAGGTGGTCTCGCCGTCGTCGGTGACAAGCGCGTGCTGCTCGACGTGCCCGTGCGGGGAGAGCACGAGCAGCTCGGTGCCCTGCCACGGGGCCAGCGCGGCCAGGTGCTGGCTGGTGAGCGTGTGCAGCCAGCTGATCCGTTCCTCGCCCGGCACCGCGACCACGCCCCGGTGCGAGCGGTCGACCAGACCCACCCCGGTGGCCAGGAGGCGCTGCTCCCGCATCGGGTCGCCGTAGTGCGCGGCCACCGGACCGACCCCGGCCGCGCGGTGGGCCGGTTCCGGTTGGTCCCGGGTCTGCTCGTCGATGGCGTCGGTGGTCACCGCGCCCGCGATGTCGATCATTCGCCTGCTCCGTCCTGTGCGCAGCGGCCGCAGACCCCGAAGAGCGCGACGTGCCCGATGTCGACCTGGAACCCGCGTTCCCCGGCCAGTTGGTCGGCGAACGGGCGGAACATCTCCGGCGAGACCTCGTCGATCGCCCCGCACTCCCGGCACACCAGGTGCACGTGCTGGTGCTCGCCGGCCGCGTGGTAGGTCGGCGAACCGTGCGACAGGTGCGTGTGGGTCACCAGGCCGAGTCGTTCCAACAGTTCCAGGGTGCGGTAGATGGTGGTGATGTTGACCCCGGCCGCCACCTCGCGGACCGCGGTGTGCACCTGCTCCGGAGTGGCGTGCCCGAGGTCGAGGACCGCTTGGAGGACCAGCTGCCGCTGCGCCGTCAGCCGCAGCCCGCGCGAGCGGAGCATTTCCGCGAGGGAGGATTCGGACACCCTTCGATCATAGTTCGGCCGCCGCGCCGCCCCGGCTGCCGCCGGGGTACGCCACTACGCTGCGCCGGTGGACGTGACGCGGGTGGCGGTGCTGGGGCGGGGAGTCGTACCGGCGGGCGAACCGGTGCTGCGCGGCGACGACCGGGGCGTGCTGCACGGTGACGGCCTGTTCGAGACGATGCACCTGCGCGACGGCGGCCCCTGGCTGCGTGACGCCCACCTGGCCCGGCTACGGGCCGGCGCGGCGGCGATCGAGCTGCCGCTGCCCCCGGACGAGGCGCTGGTGGAGCTGCTCGACGCGGTGTGCGCCGGCTGGCCGGCCGGGGTCGAGGGCGCGTTGCGGCTGGTCTGCACCCGCGGGCCGGAGGGCGGTGGGCCGCCGACGGTGTACGCCACGCTCGGCGCGGTGCCGGCGGCCGCGGCCCGGGCCCGGCGGGACGGCGTGACCGTCGTCACGTTGCCGCTGGGCGTGGCCGCCCGGTCCCGCCCGGAGCTGGGCTGGCTGCCCGGTGGCGTGAAGTCCACCTCGTACGCGCTGAGCACCGCCGCCCGCCGGTGGGCGCACCGCACCGGCGTGGACGACGTGCTCTGGGTCTCCACCGACGGCTACGTGCTGGAGGCGCCCACCGCGAACGTGGTGTGGCTGCACGGCGGCACGCTCGCGACGGTGCCGGCGGCGGAGACCGGTGTACTGCCCGGCGTGACCGCCGATCACCTGCTGAGCCGGGCCGCCGAGCTGGGCCTGACCGCGGCCGAGGACCTGCCCACCCCCGCCGATCTGCACCGGGCCGAGGGCATCTGGCTGACCAGCTCCCTGCGCGGCCTGACGGAGGTCACGTCCCTGGACGGCATCCCCCGCCCCGGATCCCCGCTGACCCCCCGCCTGCAAACCCTCCTGAACTTTCCCCCGCCCCGTTGAGCACGAGGGCGGCGGCTGTCCGTTCCGCCGCCGCCACCCGATGATCATGGCGGAACGGTGGTGCTGTCAGCCGGCTACCCGGGTCAGGCGGGCGGAGAGGTGCGGACTGAGGCCGTGGCCCACCGCGGCCATCTCCTGCGCGTAGAGCAGGGCCCCCTCCACGATGCCGAACAGCCGGGCACCGGCGGTGACCTCCTTCGCCGTCGCGGTACGCACCACCGCGTCGGTGACGAACTCGATCTGGGTGCCCTTGCGCTTGCCGATGTGCAGCTCCATCACACCCGTCGGCACGGCCATCAGGGCCTCCAGCTCGTCGGTCACCCGCTCACCGTCGAACACCGGACGCCACCAGCCCACCTCGCGGCCGGCCGGACGCACCGGGTGGCTCTGCTCGTCCAGGATCCAGGCCCGCGACTCGTAGAACAGGAACGGCCGGCCGTCGTGACTGATCCGGACCTCCTGGCCGTAGTCGAAATCCTCGATCGTGGGGAACCCACCCCGACCCCGACCGCGCCACACCCCGACGTACGGCAGCAACCCGTCCAGGCTGGGGTGCAGCTTCGGGCCTATCCGCAGGTCGTGACTCTCCTCGAAGGGGTACGCGTCGACCGGCGGCGCGTTCAGCCACGGCGGCTGAAGCGGATTCTCACTGCTCACTCGCGCTCACCATCTACCTCTAGCTATGCGGACCGCCACGTAGACCAGGCCACCGGCGAGCGCGCCCAAGCCGGCGACCAGCAGGCTGACGAACCCGATCTCGGTAACCATCCGGACCATCCTATGCTGGACGGCATGGCGCGCACTCTCGTCGTCAAGGCCACCGCCGGCGCGGACTCCCCGGAGCGCTGCGCCCAGGCGTTCACCGTCGCCGCCACCGCCGCCGCGGCCGGCGTGGACGTGTCGCTCTGGCTCACCGGTGAGTCGACCTGGTTCGCCCTTCCCGGCCGGGCCGAGTCGTTCGACCTGCCACACTCCGCGCCGCTGGCGGAACTGCTGCACATCGTCCTGACCACCGGCCAGGTGACCGCCTGCACGCAGTGCGCCGCCCGCCGCGACATCGGCGCCCAGGACGTGCTCCCCGGCGTACGCATCGCCGGGGCCGCGGTGTTCGTCGAAGAGGTCGTGGCCGACGGCGCGCAGGCGTTGGTTTACTGAGCGCTCAGTCGGGGTTGTCCATTCTGCTCAGACCGCCGATACCCGCCCTAAATGTCCGGATATTGCCTACCCTGTAGCTGTGAGTGAGGCGATCCAGCGGTTCTTCGTATCCCTACCGACCCGCGCCGCTTCCGTCCTGAACAGCCCGGTCGGCGGCATCCTTCAGATCGACCTGGCGGACGGCAACCGCACCGAACACTGGTACGTGACGCTGGCGCCCGGCTCCGCCCAGGTGGGTCGGGAGCAACAACGGCCGGCGGACGGCGTCCTGAGCCTGCCCGTCGACCTGTTCGAGAGACTGGTCACCGGCCGGGAGGCGTGGCTGGCCACGCTGCTGCGCAACGACGCCACCTTCAGCGGCCACGTCGTGCTGCTCCTGGCGTTCCGTCGGTTCCTGCCGGGCCGCCCCGACACACCGGACCCCCGGGAAACCGCCCGCGACCACGTCCGGCGGCTGGCGTGAAGAACCGGGTCAACATCCTCGACGGCAACACGTTCCTGGTCAGCGACGAACGCGGCAACATCGAGGCGTCGTACGACTTCCCCACCGGGCTGTTCTCGTTCGACACCAGGTTCCTCTCCACCTGGATCCTCACCCTCGACGGTCAACTCCTGCACCCGCTCTCCATCGACGACTCGCGGTCGCACACGACCCGGTTCTTCCTGGTGCCCGGCGAGCCGACGCACTACCTGGACGCGAAGGCCTCGGTGATCCGCAACCGCGCCATCGGCGGCGGCCTGGACGAGGAGTTGACCCTGCTCAACCATTCCGAGCAGGAGAAGGAGTTCCGCCTCCGGTTGGAGATCGGCTCCGACTTCGCCGACCTCTTCGAGATCAAGCACCGGGGGGAGAAGAAGGGACGCACCACGCCCACGGTCGAGGGCAACGGGCTGCGGCTGACCTACCGTCGGGAGGCGTTCCACCGCGAGGCGATGGTGACCAGCACCGCCCCCGCCGAGGTCGACTCCAACGGGATGACCTTCCGGGTGCGGCTCGGCCCGCACGCCGAGTGGACGACCCGGCTGCACGTCGGCACCGTCATCTACGGGGCCCGGGGCGAGGACATCCGGGCCGCGCTGCCGCTCGGTGGCGAGCGCACGGCAGACGAGATCGAAGCCGAGCAGTACGCCCTGATCACCCGCGCGCCGAAGCTGACGTGCGACTGCGAGCCGCTGGCCGGGGCGTACCGGCGCAGCCTGGACGACCTGGCCGCCCTCCGGTACGAGTCGATCACGCTCGGCGTACGGCTGCTCGCCGCCGGCCTGCCCTGGTTCATGACGCTGTTCGGCCGGGACAGCATCTTCACCTCGTTGCAGGTGCTGCCGTTCCTGCCCGAACTGGTCCGGCCGACGATCCTCATGCTGGCCGGCCTCCAGGGCAGCCGGGTCGACGACTTCCGCGACGAGGAGCCCGGCAAGATCCTGCACGAACTGCGCTACGGCGAGACCGCCGGCTTCGAGGAGCAACCCCACTCGCCCTACTACGGCGCCGCCGACACCACCGCGCTGTTCGTCGTCCTGCTCGACGAGTACGAGCGGTGGACCGGCGACGCGGAACTGGTGCGCCGGCTGGAACCCGAGACCCGGGCCGCGCTGGCCTGGCTCGACACGTACGGGGACCTGCTCGGCACCGGCTACGTCTGGTACATGACCCGCAACCCGGAGACCGGGCTGCCCAACCAGTGCTGGAAGGACTCCCCGGACTCCATCTCCTTCTCCGACGGACGGCTGCCCGAGTTCCCCCGGGCCACCTGTGAACTACAGGGATACGCGTACGACGCCAAGCGGCGCGGCGCCCGCCTGGCCCGCACCCACTGGAACGACCCGGCGTACGCCGACCAACTGGAACGCGAGGCGGCGGCGCTGAAGGAACGGTTCAACCGGGACTTCTGGATCCCCGAGCGGGAGTACTACGCGCTCGCCCTCGACCCGCGGGGGCAGCGCGTGGACGCGCTCTCCTCCAACATCGGCCACCTGCTGTGGAGCGGCATCGTGGAGGAGTCCCGGGCGCCGGCCGTCGCGGCGCACCTGCTCGGCCCGCGCCTGTTCTCCGGCTGGGGGGTACGCACGCTCGCCGACGACCAGTGCCGCTACAACCCGGTCGGCTACCACGTCGGCACGGTCTGGCCGTTCGACAACTCGATCATCGCATGGGGCTTGTGGCGGTACGGCTTCCGGCACGAGGCCGGCCAGATCTGCGAGGCGATGCTCGCCGCGTCCCGCTACTTCGACGGGCGGCTGCCGGAGGCGTTCGCCGGCTACGAGCGTGACCTCACCGACTACCCGGTGGAGTATCCGACGGCGTGCAGCCCGCAGGCCTGGTCCGCCGGCACCCCGCTGCTGCTGCTGCGGGTGATGTTGGGACTGGAACCGCAGGGCGAGCACCTGATCATCGACCCGGCGGTGCCCACCGGCATGGGCCGGGTGGAGCTGCTGGACATCCCGGGCCGGTGGGGCCGGGTGGACGCCCTGGGTCGCAGCCGCCTGCCCAGCGACGAGGACCGCCCCGCGCGGTGACGTCAGGCCGGGCAGGGGGTGGTCGCCGCCACCCGGACCCGCTCGTCGACCCGCTCGGCCAGCACGGCCGGGTCACCCGGGCGCGCGTACCGGTCGGCGGAGTCCACCACCGGCGCGACGCCGTCGCCGAACGCGGCGGCCAGCGGCCGGTCCGCCGGCAGGTCGGCCTCGGCGCGCGCGGTGCGGGCGGTCCCACCGCCGGGGCAGGGCGCGGCCAGCACCTGGAACGGCCCGGTGGCGCCGCCCCAGCGGCCCAGCGCGGTCGCCAGCGCGGCGGACTCCCCGGCGGCGTCGGCCGTCGGGGCGCGATAGCCCGAACCCACCGGCCGGCAGCCGGTCGAGGCGGTGAGCAGGACCCGACCGGCCCCGCCCGGACGGCCCTCCACCGCCACGAACTCGCCCGCGTCGGCGCGCAGCAGCGGCTGCCCGTCGTAGGTCGACACACCGGCCCGCCACGACGACGGCAGCCGGTCGGCGATCCGGCGCAGCACGTCACGCGCGTCCCCGCCGGTCATCACCTCCACGCCGCGTTCCAGCGTCGCACCGCCGTCGATCGGGGTGATCCGGCATCCGCGCGCCAACCGGTCCGGCAGGAGCGCCGGCACCCCGTCCGCGCCGACCGCGGCGCTCAGCGCACCGACCGTCCGGTCCACCACCGGACCGGCCTGGTCCAGCGAACGCTGCTCCTTGACCGTCGGCGGGTCGGTACGCACCGACCACCAGGTGAGTCCGGCCAGCAGCACCCCCCACGCCACCGTGGCGGCCACCAGCCAGCGCAGCCGACGGCGAGGCGATCCGGGCCGGTCGGGTGGGGTGGGCGGGGCGTGGCCCGGCTGGACGGCAGTCACCCGGCCATGGTGTCACGCGCCGGCGAGGCACCCCGCCGGGCCTCACCGGCCCCCACGACGGCCCGTGGCCCGCCACCCCTGGCCGGGGTGGCGGGCCACGATCGAGCGTGGGTCAGACGGCGACGGTGACGGTCACCTCGTTGATCCCGCGGGCCGCGGACACGGCGCTGTCGCCGTTGCCGTGCCGGGAGAGCGCCCGCAACGTCCACGATCCGGGCGCGGCGAAGAACCGGAACTGGCCGGCCGGCGACGTGACCACCTCCGCCGTGAACTCGCCCGTCGAGTCGAGCAACCGCACGTAGGCGCCCGGCACGACCTCACCGGACTCGGCCACCACCTGGCCGGTGATGACGGTCTCCTTCTCCAGGTCCAGGCTCGCCGGGAGGGGGGCGGCCTGGTCCGGCGCGGCGCAGCCGGCAGCGGTCGGAGCGGTCATGTCACGCCTCCCCCGGCTCGTCGCCGAGGGCCACCGGCACCCCGACGAGCGAGCCGTATTCGGTCCAGGACCCGTCGTAGTTCTTCACGTTGCGGTGCCCGAGCAGTTCCTGGAGCACGAACCACGAGTGCGAGGAGCGCTCGCCGATCCGGCAGTACGCGATCGTCTCCCGGCTGTCGTCCAGCCCGGCGTCGGCGTAGATCTTGCGCAGCTCGTCGTCGGACTTGAACGTGCCGTCCTCGTTCGCCGTCTTGGACCACGGCACGCTGATCGCGGTCGGGATGTGACCGGCCCGCTGCGCCTGCTCCTGCGGCAGGTGCGCCGGGGCGAGCAGCCGGCCCGCGTACTCGTCGGGGCTGCGCACGTCGACCAGGTTCTTGGCGCCGATGGCGTCGACCACCTCGTCGCGGAACGCGCGGATCGAGGCGTCCGGCTCCTGGGCGACGTACTGGGTCCTCGGCCGCTGCACCGCGTCGGTGACGAGCGGACGGGCGTCCAGCTCCCACTTCTTGCGGCCGCCGTCGAGCAGCTTGACGTCGCGGTGGCCGTAGAGCTTGAAGTACCAGTACGCGTACGCGGCGAACCAGTTGTTGTTGCCGCCGTACAGGATCACGGTGTCGTCGTTGGCGATGCCCCGCTCGGACAACAGCGCCTCGAACTGGCTCTTGTTGACGAAGTCCCGGCGGATCTGGTCCTGGAGGTCGGTACGCCAGTCCAGCTTGACCGCGCCGGCGATGTGCCCGGTGTCGTAGGCGGCGGTGTCCTCGTCGACTTCGACGAAGACGACGCCCGGGGCGTCGAGGTTCTTCTCGGCCCACTCGGCCGAGACGAGTGCGGTGTCGCGACTCATCAGTTCACTCCCTGGTGAGGATGGTTTGGTGAGCCTGCGCGTGGAGTTCGACGTCGAATGTTGTCGCACCACACGCGGGACCCAGAGCTGGAACGGATCACGGGTACGTGCGACGGCGCCGCTGCCGGGCGTTGAGGGGAACCGGAAAGGTTCGTGGACCCATCAGGTCGGCCGCTCTAGGCGACCGGGGACAGCCCCGCCGTCAGATGACGGGGCGACACAGGCAGGTGGCCACGCGGCACAGGTCGACCGCGCGCCGTTTGGTGAGGTGGGTCCCCATGGCCAGGGAGATTACCAGCCGACGCGGTGAGTACCACCGGTCCGACCAGCATCCGGGACGGCGGTCCCGCCCGTCGGCTGCTCGGGAGCCGACGGGCGGGGCGCTCAGCCGGCGGAGTTGATCGGCACGTTCGCGGCGTTGGCCGTGACCACCAGGCCCTCCGGCGTCGGCTCCACCTTGCGCAGGTTGAGCTTGAACGGCAGTTCCGGCAGCGGCACGTCGATCGAGATGCCCTGGGCGTACCGGGTGAGCGCGGCCTTGGCCAGCGGCACGTTGGGCAGCCCGTCGGCGGTGAGGTCGTTGAAGCGCAGCGCCACCTTGTTGCCCGCCACCGTGACGTCGGCGGTGCCGTTCACGGTCAGCTTGATGCCGAGCACGTCGAGCGGGGCGGTGACGGCCAGTTTGCCGTTACGCTCGCCGAGCGTCAGTCCCGGCCGGTCGATCAGCTTGGCCAGGCTCTCGTAGGTGACCGTGCCCCGCCCGTCGACGGTTTCCGCCACCACGTCGCCCCGGCCGGAGCGCAGCGTGTCCAGCGACGCGGTCACGTTGCGGGCGTCCACGTCCAGCCGCGGCACGTCCACCGCGTCGCCCTGGACGTTGCCCCGCACGTCGGTCAGCTGGATCGAGATGTGTTCGTACCGGCCGTCGAGCACCTGGTTGAGGAACGGGAAGCCGCCCACCTCGACCTTGGGCGCGGCCGACTGGGCGTCCTGCTTGGCGATCTCCTGCCGCACCTGGTCGGCGATGGCCCGCTCGGCCACCCCGGCAGCCACCCGGTCGGCGGCGATCAGTAGCCCGCCGAGCACCACCAGCAGCACGAGGAAGCCGACAAGCACCTTCCGGCCGCGGCGGCGGGGTCGCTCCTCCGCCGGATACGCCTCTGCCACGCCGTCTCCCGTCGTCTCCGCCGTCATCTACCACCTTGCGGGCGCCACCGTACTTACCCGAGGCGGATCCTCCCCAACCGCGCTCAGAGGAACAGCACACACATGACGTACGCGGCCGGCGCGGCCAGCGCGAAGCCGCCCAACGGTCCCTGCATGTGCCGGGCCACCCACATGGTCGGCGGCTCACCGGCCATCAGCCGGCCCGCCTCGGCGTACCCGACGGCGAGGTCGGCCAGGACAGCGGTGGCCGCCGTGACCACCCCGATCAGGGCGGCGCTGGTCGGGGTGAACCCGACGAGGTAGCTGCCGAGCACGGCGCTGGTCAGGGTGCCGAGCATGGCGCCCGCCACCACGCCGGCCGCCCCGCGTGGCACCTGCGGGGCGAGCCGCGGCCACGGCGCCACCGCGTCGGTGAGCCGGGCCACCAGCACCGCCACCCCGGCGGCGGTGAGACAGACGGTGATCGCCTGGGTGCCCTTGGGGATCCGGCTGAGCACGATCAGCGTGGCGAAGGCGACCACACCCACCACGATGAGCAGGGTGCCGCGGAGCGAGTCGGTCACCCGGACCCGGTCCACCCGCCGGACGAGCTGCCCCAGCACGCCGAGCAGGAGGCCGGCGACCGCGGCGTAACCGAGCGGGGCGAGGCCGGCGACGTCCGACTGCACCGCGGCGACGTCGGCGATCACCGCCACGCCGACGCTCACCAGCGCGACGACGAGCAACGCCGGCGGTCGCATGGCCATCGTCCAGGCGAGCACGTAGAGCATCTGGACGCCGAAGATGATGACGGTGAACGGCAGCCGGTGCCCCGGGCCGGAGGTCTGCGCGCCGAGCACCAGACCGACGCCGAGCAGCGCGGCGAAGCCGGCCACGGTGAGCGCCAGCGAGCGGCGTACCGGCACCGGCGGCTGCTCCTCCTCGGCTGCCTCCTCCGGCTCGTCGTCGGCCCGCCGGCCCGGGCCGCCCTTGCGCAGCCGGCGCGGGCCGGTCCGCTTGCGCGGCTCGGGCTCCTCCTCGGCCGGGCCGGTGCGCGGGGCGGGCGGGTGGCCGGGCACGGGACCGGACGGGCCGGCGGGCGGGTCGACGGCCCACGGGTCACGACCGGTGTCGCGCGAGGTGGAGGGAAACACGCCCCGATCGTGCCAGACCCGGGCGGCCGGGCGGAGGTCACCGTTTCGGCAACGTTAAAACCTGCCGCCCGATCATGGGCAGAAAGGGCAAACGGGAAAGCGCTCGAAGGTGGCGGCCCGCCTATCGGTTACGCTCAGGCCGTTACCCGCCCCGTCAGCGACGCCGGGACCCACGCAAGTTCGCAGCGCCGCCCGGAGCCGGGCGTGTCGCTTGTCGCGCGCGGCCGAAAGGCCGCCGGGACGGAGGTGATCGTGGAGCTCCTGCTGCTCGTGACCGCACGGGCCGGCGAGCCGTCGGCGGTGTTGCCGGCTCTCGACCTGTTGCCGCACTCGGTCCGCACCGCACCACGCGATGTGCGCACCCTGGTTTCCGGCCCCACCCCGGACGCCGTCCTGGTGGACGCCCGATCCGAACTGAGCGAGGCGCGGGCGACCTGCCGGATGCTGCACGCCACCGGGCTGGGCGTGCCGCTGGTGGCGGTGGTGACCGAGGCCGGTCTCATCGCGCTGAACGCCGACTGGGGCGTCGACGACGTGATCCTCGCCGGGGCCGGTCCGGCCGAGGTGGAGGCCCGGCTGCGGCTCGCGGTCGGCCGGCTGAGCAACGCCACCGCCGGGGCCGGCGGCTCGATCCGGGCCGGGGAGTTGAACATCGACCCGGACACGTACGCCGCCAAGCTCAAGGGCCGGCCGCTCGACCTGACGTACAAGGAGTTCGAGCTGTTGAAGTTCCTGGCCCAGCACCCGGGCCGGGTGTTCACCCGGGACCAGTTGCTGCGCGAGGTCTGGGGCTACGACTACTTCGGCGGCACCCGCACGGTGGACGTGCACGTGCGGCGGCTGCGCGCGAAGCTCGGCTCGGAGTACGAGTCCATGATCGGCACGGTTCGCCAGGTGGGTTACAAGTTCGTCGTGCAGCCGTCACGCTCGCTGCCGGAGTCGGAGCCGGCGCCACTGCCGGTCTGAACCGCCGGCATCACCCCGAACGAGGATATCTTTCTCTTTCGCCCCTTTGCCTGATTCGTCCGCCATAGCGTGGTGGCCGGACCTGTCGGGCGAAGGGGGACCACGGTGCGGGCGCAGGGGCACACGGGGGCGAACAACGGGCGGCACCGATGATGCCGCGCGCGACGCTGACCGCGACCGCGATCGTGACGGTGGCGCTCGCCGCACTGCTGGCCGCCGGATACGCGCTGGGTCGCGGCCTGGTGCCGGACCAGCACCCGTCGAATGCCGGGGTCACCGCGCCCGGCACCGACCCGCGCCACGCCAACCAGCCACCCGACGCCCCGGCGACCCGTCCGCCCGCCCCGGGCCCGAGCCACGAGGCGGCGCCGGACACCCAGACGTTCGCGCCGGCCGGCGACGGCCCGTACGGCACGCTCACCGCCACCGGCACGTCCGGGGTGGCGCTGACCTTCGACGACGGCCCCGACCCCCGCTGGACGCCACAGGTGCTGACCCTGCTGGCGCAGTACGGCGTGAAGGCCACGTTCTGCGTGGTGGGCGAGAACGCCGCGCGCCACCCGGACCTGATCCGGGCGATCGCGGCCGAGGGGCACACCCTGTGCAACCACTCCTGGAGCCACGACGTCGACCTGGGCCAGCAGGCGCCGGCGTTCATCCGAGCCGACATGCTGCGCACCAACGACGCGATCCTGGCCGCCGCGCCGCACGCCCGGATCGCCCACTTCCGCCAGCCCGGTGGGGCCTGGACACCCGCCGTGGTGTCGGCCTGCGCCGACCTGGGTCTGGTGCCCCTGCACTGGAACGTCGACCCGTCCGACTGGCGGGCCCCCGGCGCCCTCACCATCGAGGCGCGGATCCGGTCGCAGCTCGGGCCGGGCGCCGTCGTGCTCCTGCACGACGCGGGCGGGGACCGCTCCGGCACGGTCGAGGCGCTGCAGCAACTCCTGCCCGAGTTGCTGGGCCGGTTCGACCTGGAGTCGCTGCCCGCGCACACACCGTGACGCGCGCCACCACCGGCGCCACCGATCCGGCGGGACCGACGGCCCGCCGGCCGCTACCGTGGCTCAGATGAGCAGCCCCGAGCCGACCAGTGGCAGCGCACCCGACCCGACCGGTCCGGGCGACCGGATCGCCCGGACGGACCGGCTCACCCCGGCCGAGGTGACCGACGTGCTGGCGCTGGCCCTCACCGCCGGTGACACCGACGGCGCCGACCCGTTCGACGAGCACGTGCTCCTGCGGCTGCGCGACCCGCAGGCGTCGGCCACGCACCTCACCGCCCGCACCGGCGACGGCCGCCTGATCGGGTACGCGCACCTGGACACCACGGCCCCCGCCGAGGGCATCGGCGTGGAACTGGTGGTGCATCCGGCGCACCGGCGCCGGGGCAGCGGCCGGGCACTGGCCCGGGCCGTGGTGGCCACCGCGACCGGGCCGCTGCGGGCGTGGGCGCACGGCGACCACCCCTCGGCCGCCGCGCTCGCGGTGGACCTGGGCTTCAGCCGGGCCCGGGTGCTCTGGCAGCTACGCCGGCCGCTGACCGCCGCGATCCCCGAGCCGGTCCTGCCGGACGGCGTCCGGCTGCGCGCGTTCCGGCCCGGTGCGGACGACGAGAGCTGGCTGGCGGTCAACAACGCGGCGTTCGCCCAGCACCCCGAGCAGGGCCGGTGGACGCTCGACGACCTGCGCGTACGCATCGCCGAGCCGTGGTTCGACCCGGCCGGCTTCCTGCTCGCGGTGGACGCCGGGACGGGCCGACTGCTCGGCTTCCACTGGACCAAGGTGCACGAGCGGCCCGGTTCCGCCCCGATGGGTGAGGTCTACGTGCTGGGCGTCGACCCGTCGGCGCACCGGGGCGGGCTCGGGCGGGCGCTCACCGCCGCCGGCCTGGCCCACCTGCGCGACGGACGCGGGCTGGACCGGGTGATGCTCTACGTCGACGAGAGCAACAGCGGCGCGGTGGCGCTCTACGAGCGGCTCGGGTTCGCCCGCTGGTCCGCGCACGTCAACTATCAGCTCGGCTGAGCCCGGGACCTGGCGCGGTCCGGGGGTCGCCGGGTCCGTTCACGCACTGGACAGACCCTCCTCGGCGCATGGCCACCTGGTCGCTTGAGGCTGTTCATCGGTCGTTCACTTCCGACCGGCGAACCGTCCACCTGGCCCTCCTACCTTTCGTGTCAACCGGTCAGTGCCGGTGCCCGACAACCCGGGCGACCTGACCAGAGACGTGAAGGGAAACCCCCCAAGTGAAGCTTCAGCGGCACGGCGCCATCGCCTGCCTCGCTCTTACCGCGGTTCTCGGTCTCAGCGCCTGCGGCTCGGACAACAACGAGTCGTCCGCCGCCGCGGGCTCCGCCGCCGCGGCGGAATGCGCCCCGGGCACGCTGAACGCGCAGGGCTCCTCCGCGCAGAAGAACGCCATGGCCGAGTGGATCAAGGCGTACCAGCAGCGGTGCTCCGGCACCACGATCAACTACGAGCCGAGCGGCTCGGGAGCGGGCATCCAGGCGTTCATCGCCGGCACCGCCGACTTCGCCGGCTCGGACTCCCCGCTCAAGCCGGAGGAGCAGCCGCAGGCTGACGCCAAGTGCACCGGCGGCCAGGCGCTCAACCTGCCGATGGTGATCGGCCCGGTCGCGGTCGTCTACAACGTCGCCGGCGTGGACAACCTCCAGTTCAGCCCGGCCACCCTGGCGAAGATCTTCGCCGGCAAGGTCACCAAGTGGGACGATCCGGCGATCAAGGCCGACAACCCGGACGCCAAGCTGCCGTCGACCGCGATCCAGGCGGTGCACCGCTCCGACGAGTCGGGCACCACCGACAACTTCACCAAGTACCTCGCCAAGACCGCCGAGGCGGACTGGACGCTCGGCAACTCCAAGGCGTGGAAGGCCCCCGGCGGCGTCGGCGCGGCCAAGTCCGACGGGGTGGCCAGCAAGGTCAAGAGCACCGACGGCACCATCAGCTACGTCGAGTGGTCGTACGCCGAGAACTCCGACCTGACGATGGCGAAGATCCGCAACGGCAACGGCGAGTTCGTCGAGCTGACCGGCGACTCGGCCGGCAAGACCATCGCCGGAGCCACCTTCGAGGGCCAGGGCAACGACCTGAAGATGTCGATCGACTACAACACCAAGGAGGCCGGGGCGTACCCGATCGTCCTGGCGACCTACGAGATCGTCTGCAGCAAGGGCCTCGCCGCCGACAAGCTGCCGCTGGTCAAGGGCCTGCTCGGGCACGCGGCGAGCGCCGAGGGCCAGAAGGAACTGGTGGAGCTGGGCTACGCCCCGCTGCCCGAGACCGTCCGCACCAAGGTCGAGGCCGCGGTCGAGAGCCTCGCCTGACACCCCGATCGACACCTCCTCAACGCGAAGCGAGCCAGCAGATGGGTGACACCCCTCCGCGCTCGACGCACGCCGGCTCCGGCGGGACCTCCGTGGCGACGAACCACGGCCGGCCCGCCGGCGCCCCGGCGCGTGTGTCCGAGCACTCCGGAAAGCCGGGCGACCCCGGCGGCGGCCTCGGCGGCGGCGGCGCGTTGCCGCGCGCCCGCGCCTTCGGCGCGGAACGGGCGTTCCACGGCCTGACCCTGGCCGCCGGCACCACCGTGCTCGTGGTCATCGCGGCCATCGCGGTCTTCCTGATCGCCGAGGCCGTGCCCGCCCTGCGGGCCAACACCCAGTCGTTCTGGACCTTCGAGGGCTGGTTCCCCAACGACGACCCGCCGCAGTTCGGCATCGGCGCACTCGCCTTCGGCACCGTCCTGAGCTCGCTGCTGGCGCTGCTCATGGCGGTGCCGGTCGCGCTGGGCATCGCCCTCTACCTGTCGCACTACGCCCCGCGGCGGCTCGGCAACGGCCTGGGCTTCCTGATCGACCTGCTGGCCGCCGTGCCGAGCGTCGTGTTCGGGCTCTGGGGCCGGGACTACCTCGCCCGGCCGGTCGCCGACCTGTCCGCCTGGCTGAACACGTACTTCGGCTGGCTCCCGATCTTCGGCGACGGCCCGTACGGCAACTCGATCCTGCTCGGCTCCGTGGTGCTCGCGATCATGGTGCTGCCGATCATCACCTCGCTGTCCCGCGAGGTGTTCCGACAGACCCCGACCGCGAACGAGGAGGCCGCCCTCGCGCTCGGCGCCACCCGTTGGGAGATGATCCGCACCGCGGTCCTGCCGTACGGGCGGCCCGGGGTCATCGCCGCGGTGATGCTCGGCCTCGGCCGGGCGCTCGGCGAGACCATCGCGCTGGCGCTCACGCTGGGCTCGACCTACGCCATCTCGTTCAACATCCTGGAAAGCGGCGGCAACTCGATCGCCGCGAACATCGCCAACCGGTTCGCCGAGGCGAACGACACCGGCCGCGGCGCGCTCATCGCCTCCGGCCTGGTCTTGTTCGCCATCACGCTGATCGTCAACATCACCGCCCGCGCGATCATCTACCGGCGGCGCGAGTTCACGGAGTCGGCTGCCTGATGATGTCCACCCTCACCTCCCGCCGCCCGCGCCCGCCGGCCCAGCCGGCCACGCTGCGGGCGAGGCGACTTCCCGCGTACGCCGCGCCCGTCATCGCCGTCGCGGCGCTGCTGCTCGCGGCCGGCCTGGTGTACGGCTTCGCCGTCGGCGGCCCGGTGCTGGTCGTGGTGGTCGGCGCGCTGTTCTATCTGGCCGGCCTGTTCGTCGCGGCGAACGCGGTGGAGGGCCGCCGGTCGGCCCGCAACCGCACCTGGAGCGCCCTGATCCACTCCGCGTTCGTGCTGGCCGTGCTACCGCTGGCCTCGGTCGTCTGGACGCTCGTCAGCAAGGGCGCCGAGCGGTTGGACGGGAACTTCTTCGGCACCTCGATGAACAACATCGGGTCGCGGGACGCCAACGGCGGCGCGTACCACGCGATCGTCGGCACGTTGCAGCAGGTCGGCATCGCCACCCTGATCACGGTGCCGCTCGGCGTGCTCTGCGCGATCTACATCGTGGAGTACGGCCGAGGGCGGTTCGCGTTCACCATCCGCTTCTTCGTGGACGTGATGACCGGCATCCCGTCGATCGTCACCGGCCTGTTCGTGCTGGCGTTCTGGGTGCTGATCGTGTCGCCCTGGTTCAACGACGGCCGGCCCGGCTTCTCCGGCTTCGCCGCCGCGCTGGCGTTGAGCGTGCTGATGCTGCCCACCGTGGTCCGCTCCACCGAGGAGATGCTGCGGCTGGTGCCGGCGCCACTGCGCGAGGGCGCGTACGCCCTGGGCGTGCCGAAGTGGAAGACCATCCTGCGGGTCGTGCTGCCCACCGCGCTGCCCGGCATCGTCACCGGCATCATGCTCGCCATCGCGCGGGCCGCCGGGGAGACCGCGCCGGTTCTACTCGTCGCCGGCGGCGGCGCGGCGATCAACTTCAACCCGTTCGAGAACAACCAGTCGTCGCTGGCGCTCTTCGTCTACCAGCAGGCGGGCGAGGCGTCGAGGTACTCGCCGGCCCGGGCGTGGACCGCGGCGCTGACCCTGGTCGTCCTCGTCCTCGTCCTCACCGTCGCGGCGAAACTGCTGGCCCGACGCAACCAGCTCGGCCGATGAACCCCGGAGGTACCGCCACCATGGCCAAGCGCATCGAAGCCACGAACGTGACCGCCTACTACGGCGGGTTCAGGGCGATCGAGAACATCAACCTGACCGTCGAGCCGAAGACGGTGACCGCCCTGATCGGCCCGTCGGGCTGCGGCAAGTCGACCTTCCTGCGGTCGATCAACCGGATGCACGAGGTGCTGCCCGGCGCCCGGGTAGAGGGCAGTCTCACCATCGACGACCAGGACATCTATCACCGGGACGTGGACGTCACCGCGGTACGCCGGATGATCGGCATGGTCTTCCAGCGGCCGAACCCGTTCCCCACCATGAGCATCTTCGAGAACGTGGTGGCCGGGCTGCGGCTCAACGGGGTGCGGCGCAAGCCGATCCTGGAGGAGGCGGCCGAGCGGGCGCTGCGCTCGGCGAACCTCTGGGACGAGGTGAAGGACCGGCTCGGCAAGCCCGGCGCCGGCCTGTCCGGCGGTCAGCAGCAGCGGCTCTGCATCGCCCGCACCATCGCCGTCGAGCCGCAGGTGGTGCTGATGGACGAGCCCTGCTCGGCGCTGGACCCGATCTCCACGCTGGCCATCGAGGATCTGATGTTCCAGCTCAAGGACAGGTTCACCATCATCATCGTCACGCACAACATGCAGCAGGCGGCCCGGGTGTCGGACCGGACGGCGTTCTTCTCGATCGAGAAGACCGGCGACCCGGGCCGCCTCGTCGAGTACGACGACACCCAGAAGATCTTCAGCAACCCGGGCCGGAAGAAGACCGAGGACTACATCACCGGCCGCTTCGGCTGAGCTGTAAGGAAGGGCCCCCTGTTAACGCCTCCGGTAGAGGAAGGGCCCCTTCTTAACAACGCCGGCTCGGCGCGACGCGGCGCGCCGCCGGTTCAGGTCAGGCCAGGCGGAATCGGGGCTCGGCACCGTCCAGGCCGTCGATGTGGGGCACGATCGGCGTACCCGGATCGCGCTCCGCCGCGGCGCGGGCCACGTCGCCCAGATCGCCCGCGGCGGCGACCTCGGCGAGCGTGACCATGGTGGGCGGCAGCATGGTCAGCTCCCCCGCCTCCACTCGGGTCAGGGCGTCCGCCGGGCGCAGCCACAGCGTGTGGTCGGCCTCGCCGGAGACGTCGCGGGTCCGCTGCCCCTCGGGCAGCAGGGCGCAGAAGAAGTACGTGTCGAAGCGACGCGGCTCGAACTCCGGGGTGATCCACCGGCTCCACGGCAGCAGCAGGTCCGACCGGAGCGTCAGGCCCTTCCCGGCCAGCAGGTCCGCGAAGCCGACCCGCCGTCCCTCCAGGTCCTGCCGGGCCGACTCCCAGCCGTCCCCGCTCACGTCACCGACCACGGTGTCCGGGTCGGGCCCGGCGAGCAGCACGCCCGCCTCCTCGAACACCTCACGGGCGGCGGCGCACACCACCGCCTGCGCGGCGGCCGGGTCGAGCCGGAGGCGCTCCCCCCAGGCCGCCGGGTCCGGACCGGCCCAGCCGAGGTGCGCCTGCGAGTCGGAGCGGTCCACGCCACCGCCGGGGAAGGCGTACATGCCGCCGAACGTCATCGCCGCGACCCGGCGGATCAGGTAGACCTCGAAGCCGTCGCCGGCCGGGCGGAGCAGCAGCACGGTGGCGGCGACCCGGGGCACGGCCGGGACGGCGCCCTCGGCCCGGAATCGGCGGGCGTGCTCCACCAGGGCAGGGGGTGCGGCGAAGCCGTCGATCGTCATGCACCGAGCCTAGTTCCCGCCGGGCGGACCGGCCGGGGGCGGCGAGGACGGCGAGGGCGGCCAGGGCGGTGCACGTCGCCGCACGCGAGCATCCGCACTCCGCGACTGCCCAGCTTGGTCACGACGGGTAGTTTTCGGTCTCGGCCAACAGAGACCCTCCGCCGCCTTTGCTCTGCAGCCAGATCCGCAGCGGCAACCTTCTGTAAGCAGTGCGCATGAGGCTGCAGAGCAAAGGCGGTGCGAGGCAGTCAGTCCAGCCCAGAAGAGAGCGGAATTATGTCCGCCTGGCCGCTTTTGGGCACTCGTTTTCGACGAACGGCAGGCGGCAGCCGTCACGCTGCGCAATCTTCACGCTGCGTGTTCACCGTCGAGCGACGTCAGCTTGCCGCGCCGCGCGGAAGCGGGAGAAGACGCGGCATTGGTACGCCGCCGTACCGCCCGGCACGGGCACGCGGACGCGACGATCGACGCCCTCGCGATCGACGCGCCTGAGCCGTCCCGACGGGTGGATCACCGTGCCGGCGGTAACGCCGTCCGGGATAGCGTGCCGGGCATGACGCGTTGGGGAATTCTCGCCACCGGACAGATCGCCGCCCGCTTCGCCGAGGACCTGCGGCTGGTGCCGGACGCCGAACTGGTGGCGGTCGGCTCGCGTACCCGGGAGAGCGCCGAGGGGTTCGCGCGCCGGCACGGCGTGCCGCGGGCGTACGCCTCCTGGGCGGAACTGGCCGCGGACCCGGACGTGGACGTCATCTACGTGGCCACCCCGCACGCCGCGCACCACGAGGCGGCGCTGGCGTGCCTGGCCGGCGGCAAGGCCGTGCTTGTGGAGAAGCCCTGCACGCTGGACCTGCCGACCACCACCGACCTGGTGGAGACGGCCCGCGCCCGGGGTCTCTTCCTCATGGAGGCCATGTGGATGCGGACCAACCCGCTGATCCGGCGGGTGCTGGAGCTGATCCGGGACGGCGCGATCGGCGAGGTCACCCACGTACGGGCGGACTTCGGGGTGGCCGGCCCGTTCCCGCCGGAGCACCGGATGCGGGCCCGGACGCTCGGTGGCGGCGCGCTGCTCGACCTCGGGGTCTATCCGTTGAGCCTGGCCCACCTGGTGCTGGGCGTGCCACAGCACGTGCAGGCGTGGGCGAAGCTGACCCCGGAGGCGGTGGACGAGAACACCGGCATGGTGCTCGGCTGGGACTCCGGTGCGGTGGCGACGTTGAGCTGCGGCATGGTCGGCGCCACCGCGATCACCGCCGCGATCACCGGCACGACCGGCCGGATCGACCTGCCCGAGCTGTTCTTCCGGCCCGCGCACGCGGTGCTGCACCGGGCCGACGCCGAGCCGGAGACCATCGCGGCGGACCTGACCGGCGGCGGCTACCAGTACGAGGCGATCGAGGTGCAGCGCTGCCTGGCCGTCGGGCTGACCGAGAGCCCACTGGTGCCGCACGCCGCCACGCTTGAGGTCATGGGCCTGCTCGACGACGTCAAGGCCCGGATCGGGGTTTCCTACGCGTGAGGGGTCCTCCGCCACGGCGGGGGACCCCTCGGCGTCCGCGCACTCAGAACAGGGGACGAACCAGCAGGTACGCGAGGCAGGCGATGGCCGCGGCGGCCGGGAAGGTGATGACCCAGGCGATCACGATGTTGCCGGCCACGTTCCAGCGGACCGCGGAGAGCCGTTTCGTCGAGCCGACGCCCATGATCGCCGAGGTGATCGTGTGCGTGGTGGAGATCGGGGCCTTGAGCACGAGCGCGTTGAAGTAGAGCACCGCGCTGGCCACGGTCTCGGCCGCGAATCCCTCGGCCGGGCCCAGGTCGATGATCTTCCGGCCGAGCGTTCGGATGATCCGCCAGCCGCCCGCGTACGTGCCGGCGGCCAGCATCGCCGCCGAGGTCCAGAAGACCCAGCCCGGAATGTGGGTCTTGCTCTCCTGGAAACCGCCGGTGTAGAGCGCCAGCACGATGATGCCCATGGTCTTGGCGGCGTCCTGCATGCCGTGGCCGACGGACATGGCGGCGGCGGACACGGTCTGCGCCCAGCGGAAGCCACGGTTGAGCCGGCCCGGCTGCCCCTTCCGGAACAGCCACATGATCGCCAGCATCATCAGGAACCCGAGTATCAGGCCGACCACAGGCGAGACCACCATCGGGATGAGGATCTTCTCGATGATGGTGGCCCACTGGACGATGCCGTCGGCGGCGAACAGGGTCGCGCCGACCAGGCCACCGAAGAGGGCGTGCGAGGAGGACGACGGCAGGCCGAAGTACCAGGTGATCAGGTTCCAGGCGATCGCGCCGAGCACCCCGGCGAAGACCACGCCGAGGCTTTCCACTCCGGTCGGCAACGTCACCAGCCCGTCGCCGACCGTCTTGGCCACCCCGGCGCCGAAGTGCGCGCCGATGAAGTTGCCGACGGCGGCCAGCCCGAGGGCGATCCGGGGGGTCAGCGCCCGGGTCGAGACGCTGGTGGCGATCGCGTTGGCCGCGTCGTGGAAGCCGTTCGTGTAGTCGAACGCCATGGCGACCGCGATCACCGCCATCACGGCGATGAGTTCCGGTGTCACGGTCACGGGGTCAGGACTCCTTGACCGCGATGGTCTCGACGGTGTTCGCGACGTGCTCGAAGGCGTCACACGCGGCCTCCAGCTCGTCGGCGACCTCCTTCATCTTCAGCACGGTGAGCGCGTCGTACTCGCCGGAGAAGAGGCGGACCAGCAGCATCCGGTACGCCTGGTCGCCGTCGTTCTCCAGTCGGTTGCACTCGATCCAGTAGTCCTCGAGATCCTTCATCGACTTCAGCCGGGGCATCGCGTCGGCCGTGAGCTTGGCCTGCAGGTCGAGCACGTTGACCAGTTCGTGCAGCTCGCGCGGCAGGGCCGGGAGCTTGGTCAGGCCGTACAGGTAGAGCAGGTTCCCGACCGCCTCGAGGTGGTCCATCACGTCGTCGAGCAGCGAGCCCAGCCGGTAGATGTCCTCCCGGTCGAACGGCGTGATGAAGGTCGAGTTGATCTTCTTGTACAGCTCGTGGGTGATCTGGTCGCTGTCGTGCTCGATGTCGGTCAGCCGCTCGCTGATCGACTGCACGTCGGAGTCGGGCAGGCCCAACTCGTTGAGCAGCGCCGTCCCCTTCACCAGGTTCTGCGCTGCCCTGGTGAAGAGCTCGTAGAAGGCGCCCTCGGTGGGACGGAAGGAAAACTTCACAGCACGGACCTCGTCGTGTCGGTGGAAGGGTGGCCGTCGCCTCGGTGGCGCCTGCTCTGGGCATGCTAGGGACCCCGCCGAACCGAGCATCGGCCGACCCACCCCTGGTCAGACCCGATTCACCGCTCGTTCACCTGCCGTTCACCTGACCACTTCCCATCTGCCCCTGCAGCCGCGCCCGTTCCCGTTCGACGTCGAAATCGGCAGCCGGATACCCCAGATCGAGCCGGTCGAACGTCTCCCGCAGCAGGTGGGCCACCGCCCAGTCCCGGTACCACTTGCGGTCCGCCGGCACCACGAACCAGGGCGCGGCGTCGCTGTCGCACCGCTGCAACGCCTCGGCGTACGCCGCCTGGTAGTCGTCCCACCGGTCCCGGGTGTCCAGGTCGCTCGGGTCGTACTTCCAGTACTTCGTCGGGTCGGTGAGCCGTTCCGCCAGGCGCTCACCCTGCTCGGCGTACGAGATGTGCAACAGCACCTTGACCACGGTGACCCCCTGCCCGGTCAGCTCCCGCTCGAAGTCGTTGATGGTCGCGTAGCGGGACCGCCAGGTGGCCTCGTCGACGAGCCCTTCCACCCGGCCGATGAGCACGTCCTCGTAGTGTGAGCGGTTGAACACCCCCACGTACCCGGGCGGCGGCAGGGCCCGCCTGATGCGCCACAGGAAGTCGTGCCGCAGCTCCTCCTCAGTCGGCGGCCCGAACGAGCGGATGTGCAGCCCCAGCGGATTCATCGCGCCGGCCACCCGCTTGACGGTGCCGTCCTTGCCACCGCAGTCCATCGCCTGGAGCACCAGCAGCACCCGGTGCCGACGGTCGCCGCCCAGCCCGGCGTCGGCATGGCTGGGTTCACTCGTGGCGCTCCCCGGCCCGGCCGCGCTCTGGGCGTTGGCGTACAACATCTCCTGCTGGCGGCCCAACTCCGCGCCGAGCGCCTCCACCTGGGCGCGTGCCCACTCCTTGCGCGCCGGCCCGCGCCCGGCCGCCGCCGGCAGCCCCGGCGTCGACCGGGGATCGATCGCCGCCAGGTCCACCGGCCCCGGCCCCACCCGCAGCAACTTGCGCATCTGCCCGCCCTCGGGCCCCACCACGTCACTCATCCCCCGATCCTCACCCCCCGGCCGTCATCGCGGGCAAACCCTGCCCGCAACTCCCCTTACATACGCTTATGTCCAACCGGCCGGTGAGCGTGGTACGGGACGACCACCCGAGGGGCATTCGCGCACCACGATCGCGCCGCGGAGGACGCGTGGGTGGGGCAGCCGAGGGCGGTGGGGCGGGTGAGAATGGACCTGTGGACGAGCTGGCGGGGGAGTTCGAGGCGGAGCGGCGGCACCTCCTCGCGGTCGCCCGGCGCATGCTGGGCAGTCGCAGCGAGGCCGAGGACGCGGTGCAGGAGACCTGGTTGCGCTGCTCCACCGCGCTCGGTGACCCGGATCGGCGGGCCGGCATCCGCGACCTGCGCGGCTGGTTGACCACCACCTGCTCCCGGATCTGCCTGGACGTGCTCCGCTCCGCCCGGGTGCGCCGGGAGGCATACCCGGGTCAGTGGTTGCCGGAGCCGGTGGTGGCCGACCTGCCGTCGGCGGACGGGTTCGCCCCCGACCCGGCCGAGCGGGCGGTCCGGGCCGATCAGGTGGGCACGGCGCTGCTGGTCGTGCTGGAACGGTTGACGCCGGAGCAGCGGGTGGCATTCGTGCTGCACGACGTGTTCGCGGTGCCGTTCCCCGTGGTCGCGGACGTGCTCGCCGTGACGCCGGACGCGGCGCGTCAGCTGGCGTCCCGGGCCCGCCGGGCGGTGCACGGCCCGGACGCGCCTCGGCACAGCGCCGATCTCGCCGAGCAGCGGCGGGTGCTCACCGCGTTCGTGGCGGCGGTCGAGTCGGGTGAGCTGGAGCAGTTGGTGCAGGTGCTGGCGCCCGGCGTGGTGGCGATCGGCGACGCGGGCGGCCACTTCCCGGCGGGCCGCCACCCGGTGGTCGGCGCCGAGGCGGCCGGCCGCCTCCTGCTCGGCCTGTTCGGTCAGGCCGCGCGGCGGGGCGGGCTGCGGTCCCGTCCGGTGCTTGTGGACGGCACGCTGGGCTGGCAGGCGGACCTGCCGTTCCGGGACGGGCGGACCATCCACATGGTTACCTCGTTCGCCGTGCACGACGGACGGATCACCGGCGTGTTCAACCAGCTCAACCCGGAGAAGGTGGGCGACCTGCCGCCGCTGGACGCGGACGCCGGCTGGCCACCCCGCTGGTAGCCGGCTCAGACCACGAGCGCCAACCACTTCCGGTACGACGTGGCGAACGGCTCCGTGCCGTCGCCCAGCGCGCCGAGCAGCCAGCGCGCGGCGGCCTCGGCCTCGACGACGACGTCGTCCGGGTAGCGCCACCGGGCCCGGTGTTCGGCGAACTCGTCCTCGTCGCGCAGTTCGACGAGGCCGGTCTCCCGGCGGCGGACCACGTCCAGGTCGAGGTCGATCAGGTGGACCGTCTCGTCGCCGTCCCAGCGCGCCGGGGTGGCGATGTCGCAGTAGACCTCGCTGGTGCGCGGCGGGGGGTTGAACATGCCGGTCCACCAGCCGTGGTGGGGCACCAGCAGGACGAACGGGATCTGCTCTACCGAGGGCCGGCCGTGGTAGACCGACGCGGTGCCGGCGGGCACGCCGAGCCACACGCCGAGGTCGTCCTCGGCGAGCCGGCGGGCCGGGTAGTCGCGGTGGGCGCTGCCGTCGTACTTGCGGTAGATCACGCGGACCACGTCGCTCGGCATGCCTGGCACCCTAACCGATTCCGGCCACGCCACGCGATCGGCAGGTAACCGGACGCGACCCGCCGGTACGCCACGCGGGGCCAGCGGCGGGACCCCCGTCGGTGCCGGCGGGTACGGTCGCACGGTGACCCCGCCCCGCACCGCCACCGGCCCCGCTGTCCCGAAGAAGCGCCGGGCCGGTCGCCCGGGTGCGGGTGAGTTGCTGGCCGCCGCGGTGGGCGCGGTCCCCGGTGGCGCGACCCGGCCAGGGCAGGAGCAGATGGCCGAGGCGATCGAGCGGAGCATCACCACCCGCGAGCACCTGCTGGTGCAGGCCGGTACCGGCACCGGCAAGTCCCTGGCCTACCTGACGCCGGCGTTGACGGTGGACGGCCCGGTGGTGGTCTCCACCGCCACGCTGGCGTTGCAGTCGCAACTCGTGGACCACGACCTGCCCCGGCTGGCCGACGCGGTCGAGCCGGTGCTGGGCCGCCGCCCCACCTTCGCCGTGCTGAAGGGACGCCACCACTATCTGTGCCTGGCCCGCCTGGACAATTCGGTGGAGGACGAGCCGGACGACACGCTGTTCGACACGCCGCGGCCCGGCGGGGGCACGAAGTGGCTGGGTGAGGCGGGCCGGCTGGGCAAGCAGGTCCAGCGGCTGCGTGACTGGGCCGAGGAGACCGCCACCGGCGACCGTGACGAGTTGGATCCGGGCGTCGAGGACCAGGTGTGGCGCACCGTCTCGATGCCGGCCCGGGAGTGTGTCGGCGCGAGCCGCTGCCCGTTCGGCGCGGAGTGCTTCGCCGAGGCGTCCCGGGCCCGCGCCCGGGAGGCGGACATCGTGGTGACCAACCACAGCCTGCTGGCCGTGGACATGCTCGCCGGGCGGCACATCGTGCCGCCGCACCGGCTGCTGGTGGTGGACGAGGCGCACGAGCTGGCCGACCGGGTCTCCTCGGCGGCCCAGGCCGAACTGGTGCCGGAGCTGATCGACAGGTCCACCCGGCGGGCCCGGCCGCTGCTGCGGCCGGACCTGGCCGACCGGCTCACCGAGGCCGGTGACGCGCTTGCCGTCGGGTTGGCCGAGGCGCCGGCCGGCCGGCTCACCGCCGGTCTGCCACCGGCGCTGCGGGAGGCGTGCACGCTGCTCGACTCGGCGACCCGGGCCGCGCTGGAGGCGATCGGTGACGTGAAGGCCGACGACCCCGACCCGGTACGCAAGCAGCAGGCCAAGGCGGTCCTGGACGAGCTGTCCGCCACCGCGCAGCGGCTGTTGGAGGAGGCCGACCACGACGTGGCGTGGGTGGAGAAGCCGGACAACGGCAGCCGCCGGGCGCTCGTGGTGGCCCCGCTGTCGGTGGCGGGCACGCTCGCCACCCACCTCTACGACGAGCGCACCGTGGTCGCCACCTCGGCGACGCTGGCGTTGGGTGGCCGCTTCGACACGGTGGCCCGGGCGCTCGGGTTGGAGGCGCCGCCGCCCAGCCCGCCGTCGCCGGCCGCCGCGGCGCTGGCCACCGCCGCCGCCTCGGGTCGGTCCACGGTCACGCCGCCGGTGGCCGCCACCGAGGGCAGCCGGGCGGCCATCGGGACGGTGCCGGCGACCGAGGGGCCGGGCTGGCGGTCGCTCGATGTCGGTTCCCCGTTCGACTACGCCCGACAGGGCATCCTCTACGTCGCCGCGCACCTTCCCCGCCCCAGCGTGTCCGGGCTGCCCGGGCCGGCCGGTGAGGAGTTGCTGGCGCTGGTCGGCGCGCTCGGCGGGCGTACCCTCGGGCTCTTCTCGTCGCGGCGGGCCGCGCAGCAGGCGGCGGAGCTGGTCCGGGCGCGGACCGACCTGCCGGTGCTGCTCCAGGGCGAGGAGTCGCTGCCTCTGCTGGTGCGCCGGTTCCGCGAGGTCCGGGAGACCTGCCTGTTCGGGGTGATGTCGCTCTGGCAGGGGGTGGACGTGCCGGGCGACGCCTGTCAGCTCGTGGTGATCGACCGACTGCCGTTCCCCCGCCCCGACGAGCCGCTCGCGGCGGCCCGGGCGGCGGCGGTGGACGCGGGCGGCGGTTCCGGTTTCGCGTCGGTGAGCGTGCCGATCGCGGCGGTCCGGCTGGCCCAGGGCGTCGGCCGGCTGATCCGGGCGACCGGGGACCGGGGTGTGGTGGCGGTGCTCGACTCGCGGTTGGAGACGGCCCGCGGGTACGGCCCGTTCCTGCGTCGTTCACTGCCGCCGTTCTGGTACACCACTCGGCCCGAAGTGGCCCGGGGCGCCTTGGAACGGCTCGCCAAGAGCTGACGCCCGCGCCTCCCCGGGCGGGGTGACGCGGGCGTCGGCGGACGGGTCAGGGTGCCTGGGAGGCGACGACCACCGCGTCCGGTGGGGTGTCCGGCACGGTACGCGCGGCGAGCCGCCGGACCGCCGTGTTGAACACGGCGATCAGCGGCACGGCCACCAGCGCGCCGGCGATGCCGGCCAGCACCACACCGGCGGCGATGCCGATGATCACGGCAAGCGGGTGGATGGCCACCGCCCGGCCCATGATCAGCGGCTGGAGGACGTGGCCCTCGATCTGCTGCACGCCGACCACCGCGGCGAGGATCACCAGGGCGATGCCCGGGCCGCTGTCGACAAGCGCCACCAGCACCGCCACCACGCCGGACAGGAACGCGCCGACGATCGGGATGAACGCGCCCAGGAACACCAGCGCGGCCAGCGGGAACGCGAACGGGATGTCGAACAGCACCAGGAAGATGCCGATGCCGACCGCGTCGATGAACGCGACGAGCACGGTGGCCCGTACGTACGCGCCGAGCGTCGCCCAGGAGGCCCGGCCGGCGTCGTCGACCTTCCACCGCGCGGCGACCGGCAGCAACCGGACCAGGAACCGCCAGATGTTGTTGCCGTCACGGAGGAAGAAGAACGTGGCGAAGAGCACCAGCACGGCGCCGGTGAGCACCTCGGCGAGCGTGGTCGCGGTGCTGAGCGCGCCGCTGGTGAACCGTTCCGTGTTGCCGTTGATCCAGTTCTGCGCGTCGTTGATGTAGCGGTCGAGCTGGCTGTCGGACAGGTGCAGCGGCCCGGTCTTGAACCAGTCCTGGATCTGCCGGACGCCCTCGGAGGACTTCTCGCTGAGCTCCGGCACGCCCTTGATGAACTCGTTCACCACGAGGGTCAGCGTGCCGACCACCGCGGCCAGGCCACCGACCAGCACCACGGCGGTGGCAAGCGAGCGGGGCAGCCGGGCCCGGAGCAGCCAACCGACCGCCGGAGCGAGCAGCGCGGAGAGCAGCAGCGCCACGGCCAGCGGGATGATCACGATGCTGATCGTGCCGATTATCTTGATCAGGGCCCAGGTCACGATGCCGATCACGATCAGCCGCCAGCACCACGCGGCGCTGATGCGCAGCGCGTGCGGCACCTCCGTGTCGTCGCGGCTGACGGTCGACGAATGCATCGCGGCCGGCGCCTCGGCACCCACCACGGTCGCCTCCGGCGCCGCCACCGGCCCCGGTGAGACGGGCGAGGCCACGCCCGCCCCGCCCGGCGCGCTCTCCGGATCGACCTGGCGGGACCGGGCGGTCTCGCGGCCCGACTCGTACGCGCGGCGGAGCCGCCCGCGCATCCGCTCGAAGCGGCTCAAGCGCACCTCCGGCAAGTCGGCCCCATCAGGTCACAGGGGGCACAGGATAGTCCGTCCGCCCAACCCTAGGGCGACACCTCCACACATTGCCCGGCCGGCGCTCCCGCCAACCACGGCGGGCTCGACGCGACCGCACGCGGTAGCGTCTTCGCGTGACCGCCGACCAGAGTCTCGACGCCGGGCTGCCGATCCGCCTGCTGCACGACCGCGTCCTGGTGCGTACCGAGGGCAGCGAGGGGGAACGCCGCTCCACGGCGGGCATCGTGATCCCCGCGACCGCCGCCGTGGGCAAGCGCCTGGCGTGGGCAACCACCGTCGGTGTCGGGCCGAACGTCCGGGCCGTCGTAGCCGGCGACCGGGTGCTCTTCGACCCGGACGACCGTTCCGAGGTCGAGCTGCACGGCCGGGCCTACGTGCTGCTGCGGGAGCGCGACGTGCACGCGGTGGCCGCCGAACGGGTGGAGAGCGCCGCCGCCGGTTCCACCGGCCTCTACCTGTAGCCGTCGCGGCCGCGCCGTTTGCCGCGCCCTCCGGCGGGAAGCCCAGGCACCTCAGCGCCCTGGGGAGGGAACATGCCGGTAGTGATCAAGAAGATCCTCGCCTGGGGACTGCTCGCGTTCCTGATCTACTTCATGGCGTTCCGCCCGGACGGGGCGGCGCAGCTGTTCAAGGGCATCGGGGTCGCGCTGATGGCCATCGCCCAGGGGCTCGGCGACTTCCTGACCGGCCTGATGAGCTGACCGTCCCCGCCTGCAAGGACCGAGCCGGCCGGATGCGCGCCCCGGGCGCGGGCGTCACCGGTGCCAAGGGCTGGGCGGTTGGTGCCAGCCTCCAGCCGGCTGGTGCCAGCCGACCGGGGCGGGCGGCGGTGGGGCCAGGACCACCGGGATCGGCACCACCGGGTCGTCCGGCGCCTCGACCGGACGCTGCGACCCGTCCGGGAACCGCAGGTGGTAGCGCTGACCGTCCCAGATCCCGACCGGCGCCTGCGGATCGCGACCCACGAAGAACGTCCGGTACGCGGCGATCGCGTCCAGCAACTCCCGTTCCTCCCGGGCCGCCTGCTCCCGTTCGGCGGGCTTGCGGTCCAGGCCACGGCGCATCCCGTCACGCAACAGCGCCAGCCGGGTCGCGGCGAACTGGTAGCGGCGCATCGCGCGCACCCCGGCGTCCCCGGCGACCCGCCGGGCCCAGGTGCGGGCCGCGTGCCGCCGGCCCAGGCTGCCCAGCGCGGCCACCTCGGGCGGGGTGAGCCAGCCCGCCCGCACGTAGTCGGGCAGCGTGCGCTCGGTGAGCCGCCCCTCCCACGCCCGCAGCCAGACGGCCAGGCCCACCATGGCGAAGAAGATCGGCACCATCACGCCGACGTAGCCGTAGAGCACGATCACCGTCTGCCCGGTGGCCTGGGCCAGCGTGGGCAGGAGGTTCCACGTGCCGTGCAGGATCATCGCCAGCAGCAGGCCGGCGAGCGGGGCAAGGAACCGGACCCGCCGGTCGGCGGTCCGGGCGGCAAGGCCCAGTCCGACGCCGGTCATCGAGGTGAACAGCGGGTGGGCGAAACCGAACACCAGGATCCGGACGATGAAGATCGCGATGACCTGTTGCGCGCCGGTGGCCGGGCCGTACTGCTCGACGCCCGTGCGGTAGCCGTACCCGCCCAGGTAGAGGATGTTCTCGACCATGGCGAAGCCGACCGCGGAGAGCCCGCAGTAGACCAGGCCGTCGGTGATCCCGGAGAACTCCCGCCGCCGGAAGATCAGCAGCAGGATGGGCCCGGCCGCCTTCGTCAGCTCCTCGATGAACGGTGCGACCAGCACCGCGGTCAGCGCGGTCGGCAGCCCCCAGTCGTCGAACAGCTTCGCGCCCGTCTCGTTCACCAGCAGCGAGATGGCGGTGGAGACGAAGGCGCCCCAGGCGAAGCAGAAGACCAGGTATTTCAGTGGTTCGGGTTCGTAGCGGTCGAGCCAGAGGAAGCAGGACACCAGCACCGGCACCGGCAGGATCGCGGCGATCAGGCCCACCAGCAGCGCGTCCGCGCCCAGGCTCTCGCCGAGCGTGAAGACCATGAACAACGCACCGGCCGCGATCAGCAGCACCACCCCGGCCAGCACCAGGAAACGCCGCCAGCCGGGCCGACGCAGCGGCATCCGGGGCGCCGGCGCTCCGGGCGGCGGGGCGGCGGGCGAGGGCGGCGGCGGCAGGGCTCCGCCGGGCGGGATGGCAGCCATGCGGTCAGCGTAGTCACCCCCACCCCACCAGGCAGGCCGCATCGCGCCACCGTGGGGCCGGCACCGTCCAGGCGATGAGCCGGCGGGGTCAGCCGACGGGCGGGGCGGTGGGGGGATGCGGGGACGGCGTCCGGTCGGCGTGTGTGGGCTTCTCGCCGAACGCCTGCCGGACCAGGCGGTTCGCCTCCTCCTGGTCGATGCCCGAGGCCACCAGCAGGTCGCTGGCCGTGGTCCGAACCTGGGCGATCACCACGCTGCCGGAGAAGCCCACCCCCTCGGCGTACGCCCGACCGGCCTCACCGACCGCCTGCAGTGCCCGCTCGCGGGCGTGTTCGGGCTCCTGACCGGCGGCGAACTCCTGCCGGAGCAGGCGTACCGCCCCGGCCAGGTGGGCGACCGCGTCGGGCATCGGCTCGGGAACCGGCTCCACGTCCTCGATCATGGTGACCGCGCGTCGGGTCAACGTGCCGGCGTTGCGCATGGCCCGGTCGATCGGGTCGGCCGCCTCCGCGTAGTGGGTCAGTTCGCTACGCCGGTGCCAACGGGCCGGCGAGATGGTGATGGTCTCCTTGGCGCCCTCGATCGCCTCGGCGAACGCCGCCAACTCCCCCTTGTTCTCCCGCAGCCGGAACAGCGCCTGCTGGGCCCCGTCCCGGTCCCGGACGCGCAGCGCCTCGGCGCAGCGGTCGAGTTGGTCGGCGAGCAGGTCCAACGCCGGGCGGGCGGCCCGGTTGATCACCCGCAGCGGGTGCAGCGGCAGCAGGACCGAGGTGACCAGCAGCGCGATGCCGCCGCCGAGGAACGCGTCGACGAAGCGCGGCACCTCGAGGTTCTCCGTCGAAGGGCTGAGCGTCACGATGAGCACCGCGGTTGCCGCCGCCTGGATCACGATGGCCACACTCGCCCCGGCGAAGATGGTCAGCAGGATCGCCGCGCTCACCACCAGCGCGAGCTGCCAGGCGCCGGTGCCCACGAAGTAGATGAGCACGTCGCCCACCAGGACGCCGACGGCCACGCCGGCGATCAACTCGACCGTACGCCGCAGCCGCTGCCCCACCGAGGCGGCCAACGTGCCCACCGCGGAGATCGGGGCGAAGACCGGCTGCGGGTTCTTCAGCAACCGGTGCGAGATCAGATACGCCAGGCCGGCGGCGAGCCCGGCCTGCACGGCCAGGCCGAACATGGTCCGGACCCGGTGCATCCGATCGTGCAGGGTCGCCTTCCCCCGGTCGCGCAGCTCGTCCACGGCGGCACTGAGGCGCGCGCCGTCGCGCTCGGCCAGCCCGGCACGCAGGTTGCCCCGCCGGGAGAGCAACGACGGTCGGCGGTCCCGGGCCTCGGCCATGGCCGGTACTACCCGTCCCACCCCCGCTGAATCCTCGCCCCGCCGTCGGTGCGGCAGACTGCACCGGGTGGACGGCGAACTGGCGGCACGGTGGCGGGACGCGGCGCGGGCGGCCGGCGCCACCGACCCGGCCGGGGTGGAACGGGCCGGCGAACGGTTGCTGGCCGGCTGGCGGGAACCGCACCGGCGCTACCACACCGAGGCCCACCTGCGGGCGGTGCTCGACGTGGTCGACACGTACGCCGACCAGGCCCGCCGCCCGGACCTGGTCCGGCTGGCGGCGTGGTGCCACGACGCGGTCCACGACCCCCGGGCCGGCGGCGACGCCAACGAGCGGGCCAGCGCCGACCTGGCCGGGGCGCTGCTCACCGCCGCCGGGCTACCGGCCACGGCGGTGACCGGGGTACGCCGCCTGGTGCTGCTCACCGCCGGTCACGTGCTCGGGCCGGACGACCCGGACGGCGCGCTGCTCTGCGACGCCGACCTGGCGGTGCTGGCCGGCCCACCGCAGGCGTACCGGCGGTACGCCAGGGCGGTACGCCAGGAGTACGCGCACGTCCCGGCGGCCGACTTCCGCGCCGGCCGGGCCGCCGTGCTGCGACACCTGCTCGCCCTGCCGGCGCTCTACCGGCTACCCGAGCCGCACGCCCGTTGGGAGGCCCGCGCCCGCGCCAACCTGACCGGGGAGCTGGCCGACCTGTCCTGAGGCGCGTTTCGGCCGGCGCAGGCCGGTGGCGCGCAGCAGCCGGACGATCTCCCGCGACGGGACCACCGACGCGCCCAGCCAGACCGCCGCCCGGAACCGCTCGGCGGGCAGGTCGTAGTGGTCCCGGTCGAAGCCGCGCCGGGGCACGCCGAGCAGTTCGGCGAAGACGTGCAGTTCCGCGTACGAGACGTCGCTGATCAGATGCGACCAGAGCCGGCCACGCCAGGGCACCGCGGGCGGGTCCAGGTAGAGCACGGCGACACACGTTACGCCGGTAGCCTTCCCGGCATGGCCGCCCACCCCCTCCTCGACGACCTGCGGGCCGCGCTCGGCGACGCCGCGGTGCTGACCGATCCGGATCTGCTGGCCGGGCACGAGCGCGACGAGGCCGACCTGTGCGCCTCGGGCACCCCGCTGGTGGTGGTCCGCCCCCGCGACACCGACCAGGTGGTGGCGGTGGTCCGGGCCGCCGGCCGGCACGGCGTACCGGTGGTGCCGCAGGGCGCGCGGACCGGGCTGGCCGGCGCGGCGAACGCGGTGTCCGGCGCGGTGGTGTTGAGCACCGTGGCGATGGACCGGATCCGGGAGATCGACCCGGTCGGCCGGTTCGCGGTGGTGCAGCCCGGCGTGGTCAACGCGGCGCTGGCCCGGGCGGTCCGGGAGCGCGGCCTCTGGTATCCGCCGGACCCGGGCTCCTGGGAGTCGTCGACGATCGGCGGCAACGTGTCCACGAACGCCGGCGGCATGTGTTGCGTGAAGTACGGCGTGACCGGCGAGTACGTGCTGGGGCTGGAGGTGGTGCTCGCCTCCGGTGAGGTGCTGCGCACCGGTCGGCGCACCGCCAAGGGTGTCGCCGGGTACGACCTGACCCGCCTCTTCGTCGGCTCGGAGGGCACCCTCGGTGTGCTCACCGAGGTGACTGTGGCGTTGCGCCCGACCCCCGAGGGGTCGCTGACCCTGATCGCGGTCTTCCCCACCACGGCGGCGGCCGGTGGGGCGGTGGCCGGCATCGCCGAGCGGGGCCTCACGCCCAGCCTGCTGGAACTGCTGGACCGGACCCACCTGCGGGCGATCGAGGCGTACCGGCCGATGGGTTTGCGCACCGAGGCGCAGGCGCTGCTGCTGGCGGCGGTGGACACCGGCCCGCGTGCCGCCGACGACCTGGCGCGGCTGGCCGAGGTGTGCACGGCGGCCGGCGCCGACGAGGTCTACGCGGCCACGGATGCGACCGAGGCCGCCGCGCTGCTCCAGGCCCGTCGGCTGGCCCACCCGGCGATGGAACGGTTCGCCGCGCAGACCTTCCCCGGCGGCAACGGCGGCCTGGTCATCGACGACGTCGCGGTGCCGCGCGGCCGGCTCGCGGAACTGCTGGACGGGGTGGCCCGGATCGCCACGGAGTGCGACGTGCCGATCGGGGTGGTCGGGCACGCCGGGGACGGCAACATGCACCCGAACATCGTGGTCGACCGGGCCGACCCGGCGAGCGTGGAGCGCGGGCGGCGGGCCTTCGACGAGATCATGGCGCTCGGGCTGGAGCTGGGCGGCACCTGCACCGGTGAGCACGGCGTCGGGCTGCTCAAGCGGGACTGGCTGGCCCGCGAGATCGGGCCGGTGGGCGTCCGGGTCCACCAGGCGATCAAGGCCGCGCTGGACCCGGCCGGGCTGCTCAACCCGGGCAAGGTGATCTGACTCAGCCCCGGTCGGCGGCGAACCCCCGCACGTCGGGGGCGCCGAGCCGGGCCGCATCGGCCGCGATGTCGTCCGCCATGAGCTGCGACTCCCGCTCGGCCAGCACCCGCGCCCGGTAGTGGGCGACCTCCCGGTCCCGGGTCGCCGCGTCCCAGCCGAGCACCGCGCCCATCAGCTCCGCGGCGTGCTCCGCCGAGTCCAGGCCGCGGTGGCTGGTCTCGATGGAGATCCGGGTACGCCGGATGAGCACGTCCTCCAGGTGCAGCGCGCCCTCGGCGCGGGTCGCGTACGTCACCTCGGCTGCCAGGTATTCCGGCGCCCCGGCCAGCGGTGAGCCGAGCAGCGGGTCGGCGTCGACCAGGGCGAGCAGGTCGAGGGTGAGGCTGCCGTAGCGCTCCAGCAGGTGCTCGACCACCCCCACCGGCACCCCGTGCCGGCGGGCCAGGTCGGCGCGGTCGCGCCACATGGCCGCGAACCCGTCGGCGCCCAGCAGCGGCAGGTCGGCGGTACGCGACCGGCGGGTGCCGCCGAGCCGGTGCACCGCCCGGTCGACCACGTCGGAGGCCATCACCCGGTAGGTGGTGTATTTTCCGCCGGCCACCAGCAGCAGGCCGAGCATGGGTTCCACCACGGCGTGCTCGCGGGAGAGTTTGGAGGTGGAGTCCGCCTCGCCGGCCAGCAGCGGGCGCAGCCCGGCGTAGACGCCTTCGATGTCGGCGACGGTCAACGGCCGGTCCAGCACCTCGTTGACCTGGCCGAGCAGGTAGTCGATGTCCTTGGCGGTCGCCGCCGGGTGGGACCGGTCGAGCTGCCAGTCGGTGTCGGTGGTGCCGATGATCCAGTGCCCGCCCCACGGGATCACGAACAGCACGCTCGTCGCGGTGCGCAGGATCAGGCCGGTCTCGCCGACGATCGCCGACCGGGGCATGACCAGGTGCACCCCCTTGGAGGCCCGGACCCGCAGCTTCGGGCGCAACCCGACGTCGTTCAGCATCCGCGACATGTCGTCGCTCCACACGCCGGTGGCGGCGATCACGGTGCGGGCGCGTACCTCGAACTCGGCGTCGGGTGAGTCGGCCGGCGCCTCCAGGTCGCGCACCCGCACCCCGGTGACCTCCCGGGCCTGCCGGGTCAGGCCGACCGCGCGGGCGCTGTTCACCACCGTCGCGCCGAGGCTGGCCGCGGTGCGGGCCAGGTTGACCACGAGCCGGGCGTCGTCGACCTGGCCGTCGTAGTAGCGGATCGCCCCGGCCAGCTTGTCCGGCCGCAGGCTCGGGAAGATCCGGCGGGCGCCCTCACGGGTGAGGTGCCGGTGCAGCGGCATGCCGCGCCCGCCGCCGAACATCCCGGCGAACGCGTCGTACGCGGCGACGCCGAGCCCGTAGTAGGAGCGGCGGAAGATCCGCCGGGGCACGTCCCGCACGCCGCCCTCGGCGGGCAGCGGCACCAGGATCGGCACCGGGCGGACCAGGTGCGGGGCGAGCCGGGTGGCGAGCAGGCCGCGTTCGGTCAGCGCCTCGTGGACGAGGTGGAACTCGAACTGTTCCAGGTAGCGCAGGCCGCCGTGGATCAGTTTGCTGGACCGGCTGGACGTGCCGGCGGCGTAGTCGCGGGCCTCCACGAGGGCGACCTTCAGCCCTCGGGAAGCCGCGTCCAGCGCGGCGCCCGCTCCGGTCACGCCACCGCCGATGACAAGCACGTCGAACCGCTCGGCGCGGAGCCGGCGTAGGTCGTCGGCTCGGCGCTCGGGGGAGAGCTGGCCGGCCTCGGATCGGGACACGTTGGGGTCGCGCACCTTTCCACGGTAGCCCGCCCCGCGGACGCGGTGGCACCGCCCGCCGTACCGTGATGACCATGCTGATCGGTCCGCCCGTCGCCCCCGTGCCTCCGTCGCCGCGCGGGACCGGGGTGTGGCCGGTCGTCGCGGCGGTTTCCACAGGCGTCTGGATCGTGTTGGTCACCGTGCCCGGCCAGGTCACCGGCTGGCTGATCGATCAGGTGACGCTGATCCTGGGGGCGGACCGGGTGGTACCGGCCTGGCCGGGGGTCGCGGTGGCCACCGCGCTGCTGGCCGGTGCGCCGACGCTGGCGCTGGCGTTGGCGCCCCGCTCCCCCGCGTTGCGGGCGGCCGGCCGCGCCTGGACCGCCGGGGTGGTCGTGCTGGCCGTGACGACCCTGTTGCGGGTGGTGCCACCGGCGCACCACGAGGCGTACCTGGCGGCGCTGGCGGCGACCGCCGCGGTGCTGGCGTTCGTCGCCGCGCGGCTGGCCCGGCTCCGCCCACCGGTGCCGGTGCACGCCGCGCCCACGGGCGGCCGGTTCGGGGCGGTGTCGCTGCTGGCGATTGCCGCCGGCCTGGCGTCGCTGCTGCCGTGGGTGTGGGTGGGCGCGCTGGGCGGGGCGTTGGAGACGCTGCTCGCCGGGCTGGCCGCCGCCGCGTTCGGCGGGGTCGCCGGGGCGCTGCTCGGCCCCGGCTTCTGGGCCGCGTTCGGGCCCGGGCCGGCCCGGCTGGTGCTCGTCGGCGGCCTGGTGGCTGGCGTCGCGCTGACCCCGCTCGCGGCGGGGGCCGGGCAGTCGGGCGCGCAGTTGCCGGCGCTTGTCCTGTTGCCGCCGCTCGGTTTCGCGCTGGCCGCGTTGGAGGCCGCGGCCAGGCACGCCAGCCGCCCGGCCGGGCCGGCGCCGGTGCGCTGGCTGGTCGCCCTGGCGCTGCTGGGCCCGCTGGCCCTAACCGATCCGGAAGAGATCACTGTCCTGCTGTCCGCCACCCGCGACGTGCCGTTCTGGGTCGCCGTGGGCACCGGCGTCGCGTTCGCCGTCGCGGTCCTGCTCGCCGTCGGGTACGGCGTGCTGCTCGCCCGGTCCGGTGCCCGCGCGCCCCGGCGTGGCCCGGCCGCGTTCGCCGCCGGCGCGCTGCTCGCCGCCGTCGCCGTGGTGTACGTCGTGCCCGGTCAGCCCGGCCTGCACGGCGAGCGGCTGCTGGTGGTGCTGCGGGAGCAGGCCGACCTGGGCGGCCTGCCGACCGGTACGCCGGGCCGGGCCGGGCGGGACGTCCGGACGCGGGAGGTCTACCGCCGACTGGTGGCCACCGCCGACCGCACCCAGGGCGACCTGCGCCGCACGCTCACCCGGCTGCGGCTGGATCCGACCCCGTACTACCTGGTCAACGCGATCGAGACGGACGGCGGGCCAGCGGTGCGGGCCTGGTTGTCCGGCCGTCCCGAGGTGGCCCGGGTGCTGGTCAGCCAACGGCTGCGTCCGCTGCCCGCCGCACCGCCCGCGTCCGCCGGGGACGCGCCGGCGCCGACCGGTCCGGTCTGGAGTGTGCGGATGATCGGGGCCGACCGGGTCTGGTCGGAGTTGGGGGTGACCGGGGCCGGCGTGGTGGTGGGCAGCTCCGACTCGGGTGTCGACGGCCGGCATCCGGATCTGGCCGCCGGTTTCCGGGGCGGCGACGACTCCTGGTACGACCCGTGGGAGGGCCGCCGCGCGCCGGCCGACCGGGGTGGTCACGGCACCCACACGCTGGGCAGCGCGGTGGGCCGGGGCGGGATCGGGGTGGCTCCCGGTGCGCGGTGGCTCGGCTGCGTCAACCTGGACCGCAACCTGGGCAGCCCGGCCCGATACCTCGACTGTCTCCAGTTCATGTTGGCCCCGTTCCCGCCCGGCGGGAACCCGCTCGTCGACGGGCGTCCGGAGCGCGCGCCCGATGTGTTGACCAACTCGTGGGGCTGTCCGCCGCTGGAGGGGTGCGACCCGGCGGCGCTGCGAGCGGCGACCGCCGCGCTGACCGCGGCCGGCATCCTGGTGGTGGCCGCGGCCGGCAACACCGGCCCGTCGTGCCGTTCCATCGTGGACCCGCCCGCGCCGTACCCGGACGTGCTGACGGTCGGCGCGGTGGACCGGGATCGCTCGGTCACCGATTTCTCCAGCCGCGGCCCGGCGCCGGACGGGGCCACCAAGCCCGACCTGGTCGCTCCGGGCGCGGGCGTGCTCTCGGCGATGCCGGGCGGCGGATACGCGACTCTGGACGGCACGTCGATGGCCACACCTCAGGTCGCCGGGGTGGTGGCGCTCATGTGGTCGGCCAATCCGGCGTTGCTTGGCGACCTGGACCGCACCCGGGCGATCCTGCGGGAGACGGCCACGCCGGTGCCGCCACCCGGTGGTCGGACCGACGACTGCGGCGGGGCGGCGAACGTCTCGGGCGCCGGCCTGGTCAACGCGTACGCGGCGGTGCGTGCCGCCCGGACCGGATGAGCCGCCCGTGATGCCCTTGACAGTGGACGGAGCCACGTTGATCATGTGGGCACTCCGGCACCAGCTACTGGCCCGACCAGTGCGGTGACCGGCAGCCAATGAAACGGGGGCTACACATGCGGCGGTTCCGACGACATCGGGCATCAGGTGGCCTGAGCGCGAGCGGCCCGACCGACCCGTCCCGGATCTGACGGCAGGCACCGCCGCCGACACACCGCCGCGGGCTGCGCAGACCCGGGTGACCTGCTGTCTCCGCACGCCCCGCACACGGCTCGGGCACGTCGACAGGCATCCGTGGGTCGACACGGCACGCCCCGGCCGGGTGTCTGGTGCCGTGGACGCCACCGCGCCCGACGTCGCCACCTGACGCGGTCGCGCCTGACGGCACGGCGGGAACCGGCACCGGCAGTGCGATCCGGAGCAGCCGACGGGGGCGGTCCCGCGTACCCGCACGCCCCTCGACAGCGACGAACATGAGCGAGGACCCATCGAATGACTCAGCAACCCAACCCGATCCCTCCCCGCCCGACGGGCCCGTACCCGGGCCACCCGACCCCGGGCCCGCATCCACCCGCGGGCGCGTATCCGCCTCCGGGCCCGTATGCGCCTCCCGGCGCGTATCCGCCGGCGGGGCCCGGACCGTACGGCCCGCCGCAGGGGCCGCCCTCGACGGCCTACCACGGTCCACCGCCGGGCCAGCCTCCCGGACCGTACGGTCCACCGCCGGCCATGCCCGGCCCCGGCGGGTACGGGCCGCCGGCACCGGTCCGGAAGAAGTCGAAGCGCTGGCTCTGGATCACGCTGAGTTCCCTGATGGCGGTGGTTCTGCTCTGCGTGGGCGGCGCCTTCGGCCTGCGCCACTACAACCTGCAACGGTCCGCCGAGCGTTCCGCCGCCTTCGACGAGAAGCACTACCCGGTCAAGCCGGCGTTGGTCGATCGCATGATGGCCGAGCACACCCGGGCGCTGAAGGACCGGGACCTCAAGGCTTTCCTGGCACCCTTCGACCCGGCCGACAAGAAGCTGGTCGCGGACCGGACGCGGGTGTTCCAGAACCTCACCAAGATCCCCTTCAGCGAGGCAAAATTCACCTACCTGGCCATGCCGAAGGTCACGCCTCTCGGCTCGGGTTACACGTTCGACCTCATGGTGTCGTTCGTCCACCGGTTCGGCGCCTTCGACCAGGCGCCGATCGAGCGGCGGTACTTCTGGAAGGTCGTGCAGGGCGAGAAGAACGGTCCGCTCAAGGTCACCGCGATCGACCGGTTCCCGGCGGGGTTCAAGGCGAGCGATGACCGGTTCTACCCCACGCCGTGGGACACATGGAAGAGTCTCCACGTCGAGAAGACCGCACACACCCTGCTGATCGTCGAAGGATCGCTCGCCGCCGAGGCACGCCGCCACGCGGCGGCTGTCGAAGCCGCCGCGGTCAGGAACCGCGAGGCGTGGAAGGCCGCCGGGATGGCGGGTGATCCACCGGCCGGCTTCGTGGTGTCCCTGGTGAGGGGCAAGAAGGCCCTGGGCTCGTTGTGGCATATCCCCGACAAGCCCTCCACCGAAGAGGGATTCTCCATCGGCCTGCGATCGATCGAGTACGACGCGGACAGTAAACGGTTCGACGGTCCGCCGATCGGCGGCAGTCGGGTGGTGGTCGACGTGGCGTCGGACCTCGTCACCAGAACCGCGGACGGCCCGGCGACCATCTTCCGGCACGAACTGGCCCACTCGATGATGAGAGCCGTCATCGCCACCCGCGAGGCCGACGCGGAAGAGACCGACCTGACCAAGTGGGTGGTCGAGGGGTTCGCCGAGCACATCGGCCTCTCCCCCGCACCGTGGACGGCCAGCGAACGCGTCCCCGCAGCCAGGAAGCAGCGTCGCGCCGAGGGCGGGAACGTTTCGCTGCCGTCCAACCGGATCTGGGCCATGGGGGGTGCCAGTGGGGGCAACTACCACTACCTGCTGGGCCACGCGGCGGTCAACCACCTCGCCCAGAGGTACGGGGAGCAGAAGATGTTCCAGTTCGTCGCCGAGCACTATCGGGGCAAGACGGTCAAGAACCTGATCCCGCAGGTGTTCGGCATCTCGTACGAGGAGTTCGAGCGGGAATGGGCCGCGCAGGTCACCCGCACGTTGCGCTGACCCGGACGCGACCCGTGGTGGCCGCCGCGATTGTCGCGCCGGCCACCACGGCGACCGCGATCAGTCGATCCAGCAGATGACGGCGTCACCGGCCTTCGCCGCGTCGGCGAAGAAGGCCCGCGCGTACGGCAGGTAGTGGGCCACCCATTCCAACTGGTTGTCACGGTCCCAGATCAGGGGGTAGATGTCCGCCGCGGTCAGCTCGGCCGGGTCGACCCCCCGCACCAGGTCGGCCTCGGTGACCCCGGCCAGCGCGTTCGCCACCTCGACCACGTGCTCCGGCTTCAGGTAGGTGGGCGGGCCGTACCCCCAGTCGTGCGTCTCGACGAACTCGTCCCAGTCGAAGCCCTCGGGCGGGTCGTCCGCCGGCGCGGCGAGCAGCGGTCCACCGGTGACCACCGGCACCGTGATCCCGTACCGATCCAGCAGGAACTCGAGCGCCTGCCACGCCTTGTCGGTGCTGCCGTGCCGCCCGTCGTCCGCCTGCGCCTGCGCCTGCGCCAACTCGTAGGCCCAGTTGTGGTCTTCCCGCGCCCGGGCCAGTTCTTCCGGCGTCACCCGCAGCCAGTTACCGATCATGCTCACGAACGGCAGCATAGGGATCGGGACCGACACCTGTAGCCCCGCGCGGAGGCTACGGTCGACGACCATGGACGTGGAGATCACCGAACTGGAGCCGTCGGCCACCGTGGTCGACCTCTGCCGGCGCGCGCTCGACCTGCCCGAGGATGCCGCCGAAGCAGCGGCCATCGTGGACGCCCTGACCCGCGGCGCGGCGGCGCACCGGCCCGTCGTCGTGCTCGGCGCGACCCGAGGAGCCGACCTGACCGGCGTGCTGGTCGGGTCGGTGTCCTCGCGGGAGCCGGGACTCGGCCACGTGGACCTGGTCGCGGTCGCTCCCGGCCAGCGCCGCCGGGGCGTCGGACGCGCCCTGCTCGTCGAGGCGCAACGGCGGCTCGCCGCGTCGGGCGTGACCGAGCTGCTGCTCGCCGGAAACCCGCCGCACTACGCCTGGCCCGGCATCGACGTGCGCTACACCCCGGCGATCTGCGCCGCGCTCGCCCACGGCTACCGGCAGGACCGGACGGCCTGGAACATGACCGTCGACCTGACGGACGGCTCACCCGCCGTGCGGCCGACCGACGCCGCGCAACGCCGCCTGGCCGCGCAGGGCGTCACGGTACGCCGCGCCGAGCCGGCCGACGTACCGGCGCTGACCGTCTTCGCCCGCGGCACGTTCGGCGGCGCGTGGGACGGCGAGCTGGCCGCATCGGTGGGACGGCCGGAGGCGGGCGCGCACCTCGCCGAGCGCGACGGCCAGATCCTCGGCTTCGCCGCGTACGGGTCGTCGCGGCCGAGCTGGTTCGGGCCGATGGGCACCGCCCCGGCGGCGGAAGGGTTGGGGATCGGCGGGTTGCTGCTACGCCGCTGCCTGCGCGACCAGGCCGCCGCCGGGCTACGGTCGGCGCAGATCGGCTGGGTGGGGCCGGTGCCGTTCTACTCGGGCACGGCGGGGGCCCGCATCGAGCGGGTGTTCTTCCTCTACCGGAAGACCCTCACCGGCCCATAGCCGTCAATAGCGCCATTCTCCCTCCTCCGCCATCGACCGGGCCTACGGTCGGAGAGCAGAGGAGGCGGCGCATGACCACCAATGACGAACGGGCCGACGACCCGGCGAGGGGCCGGCGCCCCGCCGACGACCGGCCCGGTGCGCTCCCGTTCGACCGGCTCGACGTCGGCGACGCCGAACAGCTCGCCGAGCTGACCGGAACCGACCCGGCCCAGGTCGAGGAGCAACCGGTGGACGAGCCGAGACGGCTGCCACCGCCGTACGACCGGGCGCACAAGCGGCGCAACCAACGCCCGCTGCCCACCTGAGGCGCACACGGAAGGGGGCGGACCGCTGACGCGGCCCGCCCCCTTCCGGCGTACGTGTGGAGCTGGACTCAGAAGTCCATCTCCCCGCCACCCGGGCCAGCCGGGGCGGCCGGGTTCTTCTCCGGCTTCTCCGCCACGACGGCCTCGGTGGTGAGGAACAGCGCGGCGATCGAGGCGGCGTTCTGCAGCGCGGAACGGGTCACCTTGGCCGGGTCGATGATGCCGGCGGCCAGCAGGTCCACGTACTCGCCGGTCGCGGCGTTGAGGCCGTGACCCGGGTCGAGGTTGCGCACCCGCTCGACGACGACGCCACCCTCCATGCCGGCGTTGACGGCGATCTGCCGCAGCGGGGCGTCCAGCGCGACCTTGACGATCTGCGCGCCGGTCGCCTCGTCGCCGGCCAGGTCCAGCTTGTCGAAGGCGGTCTTGCCGGCCTGCACCAGCGCGACGCCACCACCCGGGACGATGCCCTCCTCGACGGCGGCCTTCGCGTTGCGGACGGCGTCCTCGATGCGGTGCTTGCGCTCCTTCAGCTCGACCTCGGTGGCCGCGCCGACCTTGATCACCGCAACACCGCCGGCCAGCTTGGCCAGACGCTCCTGCAGCTTCTCCCGGTCGTAGTCGGAGTCGCTCTTGTCGATCTCGGCCCGGATCTGGTTGACCCGGCCCTGGATCTGGTCGGCGTCGCCGGCGCCGTCGACGATCGTGGTCTCGTCCTTGGTCACCACGACCTTGCGGGCGCGGCCCAGCATCTCGAGGCCGGTGGCGTCCAGCTTGAGGCCGACCTCCTCGCTGATGACCTGGCCACCGGTGAGGATGGCGATGTCGGTCAGCATGGCCTTGCGGCGGTCACCGAAGCCCGGCGCCTTGACGGCGACCGACTTGAAGGTGCCGCGGACCTTGTTGACCACCAGGGTGGCCAGGGCCTCGCCCTCCAGGTCCTCGGCGATGATCAGCAGCGACTTGCCCGACTGCATGACCTTCTCCAGGATCGGGAGCAGGTCCTTCACCGACGAGATCTTGCTGTTGACGATCAGGATGTACGGGTCGTCGAAGACGGCCTCCATACGCTCCGGGTCGGTCATGAAGTAGGCGGAGATGTAGCCCTTGTCGAAGCGCATGCCCTCGGTGAGCTCGAGCTCCAGGCCGAAGGTGTTGCTCTCCTCGACGGTGATGACGCCTTCCTTGCCCACCTTGTCCATCGCCTCGGCGATGATCTCACCGACGCTGGGGTCGGCGGCGGAGATGGAGGCGGTGGAGGCGATCTGCTCCTTGGTCTCCACGTCCTTGGCGAGCTTGAGCAGCTCCTCCGAGACGCTGGCGACGGCGGCCTCGATGCCCCGCTTCAGGGCCATCGGGTTGGCGCCGGCAGCCACGTTGCGCAGACCCTCACGGACCAGGGCCTGGGCCAGGACGGTCGCCGTCGTCGTGCCGTCACCGGCGACGTCGTCGGTCTTCTTCGCGACCTCCTTGACCAGCTCGGCGCCGATCTTCTCGTACGGGTCCTCGAGCTCGATCTCCTTGGCGATGCTCACACCATCGTTGGTGATGGTGGGGGCACCCCACTTCTTCTCGAGCACGACGTTGCGGCCCTTGGGGCCGAGGGTCACCTTCACGGCGTCGGCGAGCTGGTTCATGCCCCGCTCGAGGCCGCGGCGCGCCTCTTCGTCGAACGCGATCATCTTGGCCATACGGCGTTGTCCTCCTGGACACTCACGGGCCATCCGGATGCCCGGATGGGCCGTCTGGTGTACGCACCTTGGGGACGTCGCCACCTGGCGACGACGACGTCCTCCTCGGTCGGGCCGGACAGCCCGCGACGACCGGCCCGTACCGCCCCGGCGCCTTTGCGACGCCGGTGCGACCGTGGCCCTACCGCCCCGACCATTGGCACTCACCGTACGCGAGTGCCAATGACTTGTTTAGCACTCTCCCTGCCCGAGTGCAAGCGCGACGGCCACGGTCAGCCGAGTTCCGCCGCCAGCCGACCCGCGGTCACCGGCCCTTCTTGCGCCCGCTGCTCGGCGTACGTGACGACCAGCCCGACCTGCTGCGCCAGGGAGGCCGGCGCGGTCAGCGACGCGGCCACGAGCGCCAGCACCAGCGCGCCGATCGCGGTGCCCGCGGTCGCCATCGGGTCGGCACCGAAGGCCGCCGTGCTCACCGCGCTCACCACCACCTCCAGCAGGGACGCGACGATCACCGCCGCCACCACCAGCGCCACCCGACCCAGCACCATGCCGAAGCGCCTGTGGAACATCCGCCAGGACCGCCCGATCGGGTCCTGCCGCTCGAACAGGTAGACCGGACCGAACAGCGCCAGCGCGGCCGCGGCGTAGACGCCCGGCAGCACGCAGAGACAGAACCCCAGGGTGACCAGCAGCGAGACCACGAGGGTCCAGCCCCAGAGGCCCAGGGCACGGCGCACCCCGTACCGGAAGGCCGCCCCCAGCCCGGTCGGCTCGCCCGCCGCCTGGCGGGTGACCACCCACGTCCCGGCGGCCCAGCCGATCGCCTGCAACGGCCCGAAGATGAGTGTGGCCGCCAGGATGACGCCGTAGAGGGCGAACAGGTTCTGCCAGTAGCCGTCCGGCAGCACCGGCGCCCCGTCCGGCCCGGTCGACAGATCCCCGGTGGGGGTGAGGAACAGTGAGATGACGGAGATCACCGCCGCCGGGATGGCCTGGGTCAGCAGCATGATCGGCAGAAGCTGCCGCCAGCCCCGGCGAACCGCACCCCAGCAGCGGGCGAACCAGGGACCGATGCCCGCGTGCGGCGGGTTGACGAGCGGATCCTGGGGGTCGAGACCGGGGAACCAGCCGGGGTAGGCGGGGACCGGCACGGCCGGGTACGTCGCACCCGGCATCGGATGACCCGAGTACGCCCCGGACCAACCGCCCGGCGGGGTGCCGCCCGGGGCGGACCAACCCGGCGGGGTGCCGCCGGAGCCGTCCACGCCGGGAGCGGTCCAGCCGGCCGGCGGAGGCGACGTCGGGCCGCGCCCACCCGGCGTGGACGGCCCCGGCTGCCCCGACGCTCCGGCCTGCCCCGACGCGGGCCAACCGGCCGGCGGCGGGCTCGGATCGCCGCCCGGCGGCGGTTCGCTGGATCCCGGCGCGGGCAGATCGGACATGGGCCCTCCTCAGCGGCAACAGCTGGAACGGCCCATGATCTTCCATGGCGTGCGCGCGCGCCGCAGCCCCACCCCCGGGCGACCCGTCACGGGCGACCGCCCGCCGGAATCAGGCGATGACCCGGACCCGCTCGGCCTGCGGCCCCTTCTGGCCCTGCGCGATCTCGAACTCGACCCGCTGGCCGTCGTCCAACGCCTTGTAGCCGTCCATCTCGATCGCGGAGAAGTGAACGAACACGTCCTGCCCGCCGTCGACGGCGATGAAGCCGTAGCCCTTCTCGGCGTTGAACCACTTCACGCTGCCCTGTGCCACGGTGCACTTCCTCACTCTGCGCGGCGTTCCAAGACCCGGAAGCCGGCGGACCGGCACCGGCGGCACACCGGTTCGGCAATCGATGACGGCCGCTGAAATCGGTGACCGAAATCGCACGCTACACGAGGCGTGACGACGGCGCCACGACCACAAATCGGGCATATTCTGGCCGACAATCGGCCCGGTCGCGCACCCCTCCCAACCGGTCGGGTATGCATGCGGCATGACCAGCACGCCCACGACCATCGTTCGCCGCCTCCGACCGGAGGACGCGGCCCGGATGCGCGCTCTGCGGCTGGAGATGCTGGCCGACACCCCGCTGGCCTTCCTGGAGACCGTCGCCGAGGCCGCGGCCCGCCCGCACGCGGACTTCGCCGCCCGGATCGCGATGGTCTCCCAGGGCAACCACACCGCCCAGTTCGTCGCCGACCCGGGCGGACGCCTGGTCGGCCACGCCGGTGGCACCGTCGCCCCGGACGAGCCGGGCCTGACACTCGTCTACGCCGTCTACGTGACGCCGTCCCGGCGCGGCACAGGGCTGCTCGCCGCGCTCGTCGACAAGGTGGCGGCCTGGTCGCGGGCCTGCCGCCGACCCGAGCTGATGATGGAGGTGGTGGTCGGCAACCACCGCGCCTACCGGGCCTACCAGAAGCTGGGCTTCGTGGACACCGGGGTACGCGTCCCGCACCCCCGCATCCCCGGGCTGCACGAACTCCAGATGCGCCGCCCCGCGTGAGCCGGCGCGTTGGCAAGCGTTAACAAGGGGCCCCTCCTCTACCGCAGGCGTTAAGAAGGGGCCCCTCCTTTCAGGCGTGGCGGCGGCTCTGCACGATGCGGAAGCGGTTGGCCACGTACGCGCCGTCGGTGAGCGCGGCGTTCGCCGCCGCGTTCGCGCCGGAGCCGTGGAAGTCGGAGAACGCCGCCGACTGGTTGACGAACACCCCGCCGGTCAGGTTGCACGACAGGTGCACCCCGGCGTCCACCGCCGCCGCCTCGGCCGCGTCCAGCACCGCCTCGTCCGTGGAGTAGACGGCCGCGGTCAACGCGCCCTTCTCCCCCACCGTCTCGCGCAGGATGCGCAGGCTGTGCCCGGTGGAGTCGGTCGCGATGGCGAACGAGATCGGCCCGAACCACTCCCGTGCGTAGGTCGCGGTGTCGGCCGCGTCCAGCTTCACCACGGTCGGGGTACGCACCACCGCGCCGGGGAACGACGGGTGCTCGACGGTGCGCGACTCCAGCACCGGCTCGCCGACCTTGGTCACCTCGTCCAGCCGCTCCAGCACGCCGTCGTTGACGATCGCACCGGTCAGTTCGACCCCGCGGGCCGGGTCGGCGGTCAGCTTGGCGACCGCACCGGCGATCCCGGCGGCCACCTCGTCGAAGCTCTTGTGCCCCTGGTCGGTCTCGATGCCGTCCCGGGGGATCAGCAGGTTCTGCGAGGTGGTGCACATCTGGCCGCTGTAGAGCGTCAGCGTGAAGCCCAGGTTGCGGCAGAGCCCGGCGAAGTCGTCGGTGGAGTCGATCACCACCGTGTTCAGGCCGGCCTTCTCGGTGTAGACGGCGGCCTGCCGGGCGTTCGCCTCCAGCCAGTCGCCGTACTCGGTGGAGCCGGTGAAGTCGACGATCTTCACCGCCGGGTGCAGGGCCAGCGTCGTGGCCAGCTTCTCGCCGGGCGTCTCGGCGGCGAGCTGCACCAGGTTCGGGTCGAACCCGGCCTCGGCGAGCACCTGACGGGCGTACTTCACGGTGATCGCCAGCGGCAGCACCGCGCGCGGGTGCGGCTTCACCACCACCGGGTTGCCGGTGGCCAGCGAGGCGAACAGCCCTGGGTACGAGTTCCAGGTCGGGAACGTGTTGCAGCCGATGACCAGTGCCACGCCGCGGGGCACCACGTGGAACGTCTTGGTCATCCGCAGCGGGTCGCCCTTGCCGGCGGCCTTCTCCCAGCCGGCGGTGCCCGGGTGGCGGGTCATCTCCGCGTACGCGTAGGCGACCGCCTCCAGCGCCCGGTCCAGGGCGTGCGCGCCACCGGCCTGGAACGCCATCACGAACGCCTGGCCGCTGGTGAACTGCACCGCGTTGGCCAGCTCGAACACGTTGCGGTGCAGCCGGTCGAGGATCTCCAGGCAGACGCCCGCCCGGGCGTGCGGGCCGGCGTCGCGCCAGGCGGGCAGCGCGGCGGTGGCGGCGGACACCAGCTGGTCGGCGGTGGCGTGCGGGTAGCGCACGTCGAGCGCCACCCCGAACGGGCTGGTCTCGGTGGCGACTGTGGTGCCGTCACCGGCCTGGTCGAGCGGGAAGTCGCGACCCAGGTATGCCTCGAAGGCGGTCTTGCCGTCGGCGGCGGCGGTCTCGCCGTACACCCGAGGGCTGGGCGACTCGGGGTAGGCCGACCAGTACCCGCGCTCCGCGATGGCGGTCAGCGCCCGGTCGAGGGTTTCGCGGTGCCTGTCGTACAGGGGGTGCGGGGTCTCCGTCATGCCCGCCATCATGCAACAGTCAGGCACCAGATCAGTAGGGGCGTGTCACAACTCAGATCGTCAACTGCCAGTCGACGGAACCGGCGGCCGGGCGGAATCCGAGCTGTTCGTTGATCGCGACCATGTGCGTGTTCGCCAGCGCGTTCCACGTGTCGATGGTCCGCAGGGCCGGCTCGTGGGCCAGCGTGTGCACCAGGTTCTCGGCCTTGCAGAGCAGGCCCAGCCGGTGGCCGCGGTGGCCGGGGTCGACCAGGGTGATCTCCTGCCAGGCGTGCCCGGTGCTGCTGGCCTCCAGGCTGAGTTGGGTCAAGCCGACCAACCGGCCGGACGCCTCGTGCACCGCCCCGGTGTGGTAGCGCCGTACGCCCCGGGCGTCCAGCGCCCGCTCCAGGTCCCGCAGCCGCTGCGCGTCCACCTGCTCCGGTTCCCAGTCCAGCTCGCCCATCGGCGCGTCGAGCAGCAGCCGGCCCTGCAGGCGGGCGACGTCGCCGACGTACTCCTCGGGGGTGTGGTCGCCCCAGCGCACCGTCCGGTAGCCGGTGGCGACGGCACGGGCCCCGCTCACCAGCGCGGCCAGCCGGTCGCGGTCGAGCGCGGTGACGTCGAGCCGGCGGCGCATGTCGGCCAGGGCCGGCTTCGCGCCCGCCGCGACGGCGAACGCCGCGCCCGGGAACACCCGGTCCTCCTCGCCCGGCAACGCCGCGACGGTGGAGCCGACGAGGCGCTTGCCGCCGTGTTCGCGCAGCAGCCGTACCCCGTGCTGGTGCAGTTCCCGCCCGATCCCTCGCCGCCGGTAGGCGGGGTCCACGACCAGCTCGACGCTGGCGTTCTCGGTGTTTTCCAGGGTGTGCAGGTACAGCCGGAGCCAGCCGACCGGGATCCCGTCGAGCCGGGCCACCAGCCAACGCGCGTCGATGCCAGGCATCGGGTGCCGCAGCAGCGCCGCGAAGCGCCGCCGACAGGGCGGCGGCAGATCCGGCTCGTCGACGGCCTGCGCCGCGACCTCGATCCGATACGCCGCGTCGAGCGCCGGCAGGTCGGTGGGGTCCAGCGGCGTCACGGTCAGGGCCATGGCTCCGAGCGTGCACCGGACACAGCGAAGGGGCCAGCGGTTTTCCGCCGGCCCCTTCGGACGTTGGTCGGGAGGGACGTCCACACAACGCCTCCGGCGTTGGGTCGCAAGAACTTGAAAAGTCTCCGGCGGATGCCCTCCCGCACGAAGCATCTTGCGCCGTCCGGTTCCTGTCGTCAAGTCCCGCTAGGTGGATTTCTCGCACTCACCGCACATCGCCGGTTACCCACCGATCTTGTCCGATCCCCCGTCCGGGCGAGCCGCGAGTGACCGAACACCCGACTCAGGACAGCAGGCCCGCCTCGCGGGCGGCGCGCAGGGACGGCTTGATGCGGTGCGTCGGACCGACCTGGGCGGCGACCGCGTCGATGGTCTTCAACCCTTCCCCGGTGTTGAACACCACCGTCTCGGCGGCCGGGTCGAGCCGGCCCGACTCCACCAGCTTGCGCAGCACCGCGACGGTCACCCCGCCGGCGGTCTCGGCGAACACGCCCGTGGTACGGGCGAGCAACCGGATGCCGGCCCGGATCTCGTCGTCGTCGGCGTACTCCATCCAGCCGCCGGTACGCCGCACCGCCTCCAGCGCGTACAGGCCGGCGGCCGGGTCGCCGATGTTCAGCGACTTGGCGATGCCGGTCGGCTTGACCGGCGTGATCGTGTCGGTGTCGCCGTGCAGCGCGGCGGCGATCGGGTTGCAGCCGGCCGACTGCGCGCCGAACACCTTCCAGCCACCGGCCGGCGCCTCGACCAGCCCGATCTCGACCAGCTCGGTGAACGCCTTGTCGATCTTGGTGAGCAGCTCACCGCTGGCCATCGGGATGACCACCTGGGCCGGGATCCGCCAGCCGAGCTGCTCGGCCACCTCGTAGCCGAGCGTCTTGGAACCCTCGGCGTAGTAGGGCCGCACGTTCACGTTGACGAACGCCGTGTCCTCGAACTCGTCGGTCTCCACCAGTTCGCCGCAGAGCCGGTTCACGTCGTCGTAGGAGCCGTCGATGGCGACCAGCTCACCGCCGTAGACCGCGGTGGTGACGACCTTGCCCGGCTCCAGGTCGCCGGGGATGAAGACCACCGACGGCACACCGGCCCGGGCGGCGTGCGCGGCGACCGAGTTGGCGAGGTTCCCGGTGGACGCGCAGGCGTACCGGGTGAAGCCGAGCGCGCGGGCGGCGGTGAGCGCCACCGACACCACCCGGTCCTTGAACGAGTGGGTGGGGTTGGCGCTGTCGTCCTTGATCCACAGCGGTGCGGTGAACCCCAGCTCGGCGGCGAGGTTGCCGGCGGCGACCAGCGGGGTCAGCCCCGGGTCGAGCGTCACCCGGGTGTCCGGGTCCTGACCGGCCGGCAGCAGGGCCGCGTACCGCCAGATGCTGTTCGGCCCGGCCTCGATCTGCGCGCGGGTGACGGCGGCCAGCGCGGCGGCGTCGTAGTCGACCTCCAGCGGGCCGAAACACTCGTAGCAGGCGTGCTGGGCGGCCAACGGGTAACGAGCCGAACAGGCGCGGCAGACCAGGGCACGGGCCGGGCTGGCGGAGGTGTCGATGCCGGCGGCGGGAAGCGTTGACGTCATGTCGAGGGGTTCCTCTCATCTTTCCCCGCATCGCCGGGTGCGGCGGGGACGGAATTGGCACCTGCCCGCGTCGCTCGTCGTCAAGCGCGCTGGTGGTTGCCGGGGCGTCGTCGGGCCGTATCCCTCAGCCCCTCTGGATGAGGTATGCAGTTGTGCCACCGAGTCTATGCGCCGCCCACGGCCGTGCCACCTGGCGATCCCACGCTGTGGGCCGGCCCGGTGACCGGATGTGACCGGCTCCACCCGGGCTCGCTCGACGCGGCCCTCGCCGCACCCGGCGGGCTGGCATGATCGGCGGATGCGTCCCGCGACGGCCCGGATCGGCCTTCTGGCCGGCGTAGCCCTGCTCGCCGCCTGCGCCCCGGCCCCGGCGCCGGTCGAGCCGCTGTCCGGGCCGCCCGGTGCGGACGCCGACATCCCGGGACGGCGGGTCGAGCCGCTGCCCGAGCGCCCCGGCGCGCGGGCCGACACCCCTGGGCCCGTTCCCGCCTGCTCCCCCGAGGGCATCCGCATCGTCGAACTCGGGGTGAACGCCGCGATGGGGCTGCGGGCGATGGGCCTGGAACTGGTCAACTGCGGCGAGAAGCCGTACGAGCTGAACGGCTATCCGGCGGTCCGCCTCCGGGACCCCGACGGGGACCCGGTCCGGGTCAGGATCATCGCGGGCGCAACCGGGATCACCTCCGGCTTCGACCATCCACCCGCCCGGATCGTGCTGGCCCCCGGCGAGCGGGCCGGGGCCGCGCTGGTCTGGCGGAACCTGGTCACCGACCCGACGGTGGTGGCGACCGAGGGCGCGCGGCTCGATGTCGCCCCGGTGTCCGGCCGACCGGCGTATCCGGTCGCGATGACGGGGACGATCGACCTCGGCAACACCGGCCGGCTCGGCGTCAGCGCGTGGGAACGCCGCGACACCGGCCGCGCGACCGGCACGCCGGCGCCGCAGGGCCCGCCGTCCCCGGTGACCTCGCCGGTCGACCCGGTCTGAGAAGAAGATCCTGGCACGGGGCGCACCCGTACCAGGATCTCGGCGAGTGAAGGCTCAGGCGGGGACGGAGGCGCGGCGGGTGGGTGCCGGCCCGGCCGGGGTGGCGCGGCGGCGGGACAGCAGCGCGTCGAGTGCCCAGCTTCCCGGGCCGAGCACCGCGACCAGCAGGAACGACCAGCAGAAGAACACGGCCAGTTCGCCGCCGTTGCGCATCGGTAGCAGGCCGTGCGGTTGGTGCACCACGAAGTACGCGTACGCCATCGAGCCGGAGGCGAGCAGCGCGGCCGGTCGGGTGACCAGGCCGACGAGCACCAGTGCGCCGCAGATCAGTTGGATCAGCGCCGCCCACCAGCCGGGCCAGGCAGCGAACGGGACGGCTTCGCCGCTGCCCCGGTTACCGCCGAACACCCCGAAGATCGACGCCGCGCCGTGGCACACGAAAAGCGCGCCGACGATGGCGCGAAAAAGGGACAGGACAGAGCCGGTGAGCTGGGTCGGATTCATGCGGTGCCTCCTGGGACGGGTTGTCGGACGGGTCCAGGATGGCGGCCTTATATATCGATGTTAATCGATTTCTTTGCAGGCGGGACAATTGACTGGGAACGCTCCCATGATATGGGCCGGGACAGCGGAGCGGCGCCCCTTCCCACAGACCGAACGCGTGGCCGCGGTGCCGCCCACCCTCAGCTGGTGATGTCCTTGCGGGTGAAGCGCCAGAACGCCAGGCTCCAGAACAGCGTGGCGTAGACGATCGCCGAGATCGCACCCTTGACGACGTCGTCGGTCTGCATCGGTGTGGACAACAACCCCAGCCAGGCGCTGCTGTAGTGCGTCGGCAGCAGCGAACGCAGCCCGCCCAGCGCGGTGATCTGGTCCAGGATGCTGGACAGGATCCACAGCAGCACCGCCCCGCCGACCGCGCCGAGCGCCGCATCCGTGGTCACCGACAGCAGGAACGCCAGCCCGGCCACCACCAGCAGCACCACCGCCAGGTAGCCGAGCACCCCGAGCAGCCGCAGCAACCCGTCGGCCGGGGCCAACTCGGCGGACACCTGGCTGCTCAGCGGCTTCCAGCCGTACCGCAGCGTGCCGGCCAGCAACGCGGTGCCCGCCAGCAGCAGCAACGCCAGTCCGGAGTACGCGAGCGCGACCACCAGCTTCACCGCCAGCAACCGGGCCCGGGGCACCGGCACCGCCAGCAGGTAGCGCAGGCTGCCCCAACTCGCCTCGCTGGCCACCGTGTCACCGCAGCACAACGCCACCACCACGACCAGCAGGAACGACGCCGAGACCAGGATGGAGAACAGGGTGAAGTTGAGCCCGCCCGAGGTGGCCAGGTCGGCCAGGCTGGCGAACTCGCCGCGCCCGTCGCGGTCGTCGCCGCCGGAGTCGAACTGGAACGCCACCAGGATGATCAACGGCAGCAGCACCATGAACCCCAGCGCGAGCTGGGTACGCCGCCGCGACGCCTGCCGCCGGAACTCCGCGCCGAACGGCAGGGTCGCCGACGGCCGGTAACCGGCCGCCGCCCCGCCGGACGACGGCTGCCCCCCGGCGGCGCCGGACGTGCCGCCACCCGACGTCGATGTCACCGACGAACCCGCCATCACCGGTCCCCGCTTCCCCGAGAGTTCTCGCCCACCAGGGCGAGGAACGCGTCCTCCAGGCGGCGCCGGGGCACCACCCGGTCCACCCCGATGCCGGCCCGGACCAGCTCGGCCACCACCTCGCTGCGGGCGGTGCCGTTGGTGTCCACGACCAGCCCGCCGTCGGCGTCGGGCAGCACCCGGACACCGCCGAGCCCGTCCAGCACCGCACGTGCCGCGTCCGGGTCGCTGACCTCGAACAGCACACTCGGCGACTCGCCGACGATCTCATCGACCGGGCCGGACGCGACGATCCGCCCTTTGTTCACCACCACCGCGTGCGTGCACGTCTGCTCCACCTCGGCCAGCAGGTGACTGGAGACCAGCACCGCGCGGCCGGCGGTGGCATAGCGCTGCAACACCCGGCGCATCTCGGCGATCTGCGGCGGGTCCAGCCCGTCCGTCGGCTCGTCGAGCACCAGCAGCTCCGGCAGGCCGAGCATGGCCTGGGCGATGGCCAGCCGCTGGCGCATGCCGTGGCTGTACTTCTTCGTCCGCCGGTGCACCGAGTCGCCCAGGCCGGCGATCTCCAACGCCGCGTCGAAGTGCGCGTCCTCCCACGGTCGCCCGGTGGCCCGCCAGTACGCCTTGAGGTTGTCCAGGCCGGACAGGTGCGGCAGGAAGCCCGGCCCCTCGACCAGCGCGCCGATCCGGGACAGCACCGGCGAGCCGGGCACCAACCGGTGACCGAAGACGTAGATCTCCCCGGCGGTCGGCTGGGTCAGCCCCATCAGCACCCGCAGCGTCGTGGTCTTGCCCGCCCCGTTCGGCCCGAGCAGACCGACCACCTGCCCGGGGTGCACCTCGAAGTCCACGTCGGACACCGCGACGAAGCCGTCCGCGTACTCCTTGCGCAGGTTGCGCACGGCGAGCGGGACGCCCGCGTACTCCGGGTGCACGGAGTTGTCCTGGCGGCGGTGCCGGCGGCGGGTGACCAGCACGACCACGACGAGCCCGAGCACGATCGCGGCCAGCAGGCCGGCCAGCACCCAGCGCCACACCGCGGCCGTGGTGGGGATCGGGGTGGCGTCGACAGTGGGCAGCGTCAGCGCTCCCCCGCCCAGCGCCACGGTGTGCACGGCGGGCTCGGCCGGCGTGGCGTACGCCTGGTCCGACGTCGCCACCACGAGCCGCAGCCGGTGCCCGGCCTCGACCCGCCGGACGATCCCCGGCAGCGTGACGGTGACCGGGGTGGCCGCGTCGACGCTGCGCGGCAGGCCCGTCAGGCGAACCGGTGCGACCAGGCCGGACGGCAGCGTGGCCGCGCCCTGCGGGTCGACGTCGTAGAGCTTGACGAACAGCACCGCCTCGCCGGTCGGGGAGGCGGCCTTGATCCGCACGGTCGGCGCGCCCACGACGTCGACCGCGTCATCGAGCGGCGCCGACTCGAAGCGGGCGTGCTGGCCGGGGATGTCACCGGCCACGCCGTCCAGCAGCGAGCCGAGCGCGCCCGCGAACGGCACCGAGGAGATCGCCGCCGGGTTGCCGTTCGGCGGTACGGCGACCGGCTGGGGCGGGCCGGCGAGCGCCACCTCCCGGCGGTCCTGCCCGCTCAGCCCCGGATAGTCGTCGGTACGGAAGCCGGTGGCCACCAGGCCCCGGTCGAGCGCGTCGAACCCGGCGATGCGGGAGAACGTGAAGGTGTCCCCGGGTGCCGGCCCGTCACCGGCGACGTAGTGGTCGAGCCACTGCGCGGTCAGGAACCTCACCCGGTCGGAGTCGGAGGTGGGCCCGGAGCCGCCGTCGTGGCCGCCGGTGAACCAGGCGACCCGCACCGGCGTGCCGGCGGCGGCGATGCCGCGGGCGTTGGCGTCCGCCTCGGCCAGCGGGAACAGCGTGTCCGCCTCGCCCTGCACCAGCAGGGTCGGCGCCTTGATCCGGCCCAGCACGGGGGCCGGCGACGACCGGCGCAGCAGCTCGTCCGCCGCCGCGTCGGCCCGGCCGGTGGTGGCGATGCGCAGGTACGCGGCGCACACGTCGGCGGCGAAGCGACCGCAGGACGGGTCGGCCGCGCCGCCCGGGACGCGTCCGGAACCGGTGCCCGGTCCGGCGCCCGGCTGCGGGCTCGGCGGTCCGGCGGACTCCGGGGCGCCCTCCGGCGCGGCCGCGGTGGCGCCGGACAGGCCGGCCGGGCCGGAGCCGGCGCTCCCGCCGCCGCCGAAGAAGATGCCCGCCCAGCCCTTCTTGAACACGCCCGCGGTGGGCGCCTGCCCGGTGCTCTCCGGCAGGAACGCCCGGGACAGGTCGTTCCAGGTGATCATCGGGACGATCGCGTCGACCCGCTGGTCCTGCGCGGCCAGCAGCAGGGCGAGGCCGCCGCCGTAGGAGCCGCCGACGACGCCGACCCGGGGATCGCCCGGCGCGTCGAGGCGGATGTCCGGGCGGGCGGCGAGGCGGTCCAGCAGCCGCTGCGCGTCGCGTACCTCGTGGTCGGGGCTGTCCAGGTGGATCTGGCCGCCGCTGCGGCCGAAGCCACGCGCGGTCCAGGCGAGCACCGCGTACCCACGGGCGACCAGGTCCTCGGCGTCGGCGCGGACCGAGTCCTTGGTGCCGCCGAAGCCGTGTGCCAGCAGCACCGCCGGCACCCGGTTCGCCGCCGAGGCGCCGTCGGGCAGGTAGAGCGTGGTGTCCAGGTCGACCGGCTCGTCGCCGGTCGGCCCGGAGCGGACGGTCACCAGCGCCGCCTCGGTACGGAAGCCGGAGCTGTCCGGACGAGCCACCCAGACCAGGGCGGCGGCGAGCAGGACGACCACCGCCACGACGGCGACGATCCGGCGCGGGGAACCGGCCAGGGCGCGCCGGAGCCGCGCGGCGGTTGATCTCATGCGGCACACGGTACGGCGCGTCGGCTGAGCATTCGCTGAGATCCGCCGTACGTCCGTCCGGTTGCGCCGTTCGGTGCCTGTGGTACGTCGTACGCCAAAGGTCCAGAGCATCCCAGCGCGACTAATTCGGATCACGTGAATTCACATCTTCTGGCTAAACCATCGTCGATGCCGCTTCTCGGCCACTCGATCGGACGCTGCGTGCAAAGCGATATGACCGTCGGTGACCTGGGGCGAAGTGACGTGAAGCCGACTCATCGACCGAGGTTCCACCCACCTCGGCTTCCGCTAATTTTCCGGTCCGGTGCACGGGACTGCGTACGGCGACCTCCCGGAGCACCGAAGATCCTCGCCGTCGCCGGAGGAGACACACATGACCGTTCCCGCGCCGCGGGTCCGTCGGCGGCCCGCCGTACCGGGTCTCGTCCCGCCCCTGCTGCTTGTGCTCGCGCTGCTCGCCCCGATCGGGCTGCTCTTCGCCCAGGCCGACAGCGCCACCGCCGCCGATCACGAGCTGGCCACCCGGGAACAGCTCGGGGTCCGCTACCTGCGCGCCCTCGGCCCGGTCACCGACGCCCTGGTGGAGGCCCAGGCCATCGCGGTCGCCGAGGGGACCGCCTCCCCGACGGCGCTCACCACCGCGATCCAGGGCGTCGCCGAGGTGGACAACGCCGTCGGGGACGAACTGCGCAGCCACGAACGCTGGGCCGGGCTGCGGGCGAAGCTGGAGGCACTGCCGGACCGCGGACTCGCCGACCCCGAGGCGGCCTACCGGGCCTACGGCGAGGCGTCCGACCTGCTCCTGGCCCTCTACCGCAAGGTGCGGGAAAGCTCCGGCCTGGTCCGTGACCCCAGCCCCGACTCCTACTTCCTCCAGGACGGCATCGGCGGCGACCTGCCCACCGCGACGGTGCTGGCCAGCCGCCTCGTCGACCTGGCCCGCCTGTCCGCCAAGCGCCCCGCCGCCGAGCGAGTCAGGACCGGCGCGGAACTGGCCGAGCTGCGGGTCAAGGCGCTCGGCCCCGCCACCGACCTGGTCGCCGACCTGCGCTCCGCGGTCGACAGCTCGGAAAGCACCGATCTGGGGGCCAACGTGCTCACCCCGCTGGACACCTACCAGCGCTCCCTGGAGACGTTCGCCGCCTTCTCCACGCCCGGCGGCGGCCGATCCACGCCGAGCACGGAGCAGCTCACCCGCACCGGCCTCGCCGCGCAGAGCGCCGCCAAGCAGCTCCGCACGGTCATCCTCAACCAGCTCGACGCGCTGCTGGAGAGACGGTTGGACGCACTCGACCGCGACCGGCTGCTCGGCCAAGTCGCGACCGCGGTGGCGGTCGTGCTGCTCGGCGGGCTCGCCGCACTGCACATCACCACGGCCCGCCGCCGCGGCACCGGCGGGAGGCCAAGACCGGCGGAGGGCGGACCGGCACCGTCGGTGCACTCCGAGCCGACGGTGCCCGTCCGGGACACCAACCACCCGTCCGTCGCCGTGGGCCCGGGCGACCCTGAGCGGTGGAGGCCGTTCGATGCTGCTCGATAGGCTGCGGATCCGGGGCAAGCTCGCCCTGCTGGTGATCATCCCGCTGCTCAGCATGGTGGGGTTGGCCGTGCCGGTCGTGATCGACCGGGTGGCCGCCGCCGGGCGGGCCGCCGACACCGCCGAAACCGTCCGGATCGCCAGCCGCATCGGCAGCCTGATCCAGGACCTCCAGCAGGAACGCCTGCTCTCCGTCGGCCTGCTGCTGGGGCGGGTGACCCGCACCGAACTGGTCCAGAAGCAGGCGACCGTCGACGACCGGGCCGCCGACCTGCGTACCGAGCCGCTGCCGAGGACGGTCCGCGAGGCCCTCGACCGGGTACGCCCGCTCGCCGGCATCCGCACCGCCACCCTCTCCCGCCGGGCCACCCCGGCGAAGATCCTGACCACGTACGCGGAGGTGCACACCGCGCTGATCGACTCGCTGCGGCTGCCGTTCCAGGTGGACACCGACACCGCCGCCGGGCGGCAGGTGCTCGCCCTGGACGCGTTGCTGCGCGTCGACGAGGCGCTGAGTTCGTGCACCACGCAGATCGTGCTGGTCAAGGCGACCGGTGATCCACTGGTGGCCCGGTCCTTCGTGGCCTGCATGTCGGCGCTCAACGTCGACAACCGGCGGTTCCGCAAACTGATCACGCCGGAGCAGTTGCAGGTGGCCGAGCTGGACGACGCGGCCGTCGCCGCGCGGACCAGCCCGACGTTCCTCGTGGACAGCCTCCGCGACCCGGACGCGGCGATCGCGCCGGTCCCGCTGGACGTGCTCTTCCCCTCGGCCCGATCCATGATCACGCTGGGCCAGTTCGTGGAGAAGAAGGTGGTCGCGGACGTCATCGCCGAGACCCGCGCCCGGGAACGCGACGCCCTGACCGCCGCGTGGCTGGTCACCCTGACCGCGGCGGCGATCCTGCTGGTCGTGGTGTTGCTGAGCATGACGGTGGCCCGCACGGTGGCCCGGCCGCTGAGCCGGCTCACCCGGTCCGCCGAGCGGGTGGCCCGGGTCACCGAGGCCGAGCTGACCCGGGTGGCCGACGACGAGTCCGAAGCCGTGCCCCCGGTACGCCTGGACCCGCTGGAGATCGACGCCCAGGACGAGATCGGTGACCTGGCCCGCGCGTTCGACCGGGTGCAGCACACCGCCGCCCGGCTGGTCGAGCGGCAGGTGGCCGGCCGGCGCAACGTGGCACAGATGTTCGGCCACGTCGGCAGGCGTACGCAGAACCTGGTCGGCCGCCAGATCGCGCTGATCGACCGGCTGGAACGGCAGGAGACCGACCCGGGTCGCCTGGAGCACCTCTACCGGCTCGACCACATTTCCAGCCGGCTGCGCCGTAACGCGGGCAGCCTGGTGGTGCTCTCCGGCGCCACCGGCTCGGACGGTCACGTCGCGCCGGTGCCGCTGTCCGACGTGGTCCGGCTCGCGCTCGGCGAGATCGAGGACTACACGCGCGTCGACGTGGAGGTGCCGCCCGGGGTGTCGGCGTCCCCCGCCATCGCCGGAGACCTGGTGCTGGCCTTGGCCGAGCTGATGGAGAACGCGACCTCGTTCTCCCCGCCGCACACCCGCGTGCTGGTCTCCGGCGAGCTGACCGGCACCGGCGCCCGGCTGACCGTTGTCGACCACGGCATCGGCCTCACCGCGGAACGCATGGCCGAGGAGAACGCCCGGTTCAACCGGCGGGAGCGGCTCGACCTCGCCCCCACCGAGGTGCTCGGGCTCTTCGTGGTCGGCCGGCTCGCCCGCCGGCACGGCTGGACCGTCCGGCTGGCCCCGACCTCGGGCGGCGGCGTCACGGCGGACGTGGAGGTGCCGGCCACCTCGCTCGTGATCCGGCGGGCGGAGCGCGCCGACGTGACCGTCGCGCGGGCCGCCGTGCCGGCCGGTGAGCAGCCGACCGAGCCGGTGGTCGCCGAACCGCCGGCCGGCTTCGACGCGGACCTGCTCACCCGGGCCACACGCAGCATGACCAGCGGAAACCCGTGGAACGCGTTCGGTGGCCCGGACGACGCCCCGGAACCGTCCGGTCCGTACCACCCCACCCCGCCGACACCGGTCGTCGGCCTGGCCACGGTCGCTCCCCCGGCCGCCGGGCCGACGACCGGCTCCCCGACGTCGCCCGGCCGACCGGCGCTCACCCCCCGCCGGCCCGCGACCCCGCCGACCGGCAGCCCGCACCGCGGGCCGGCGGGCGCACCGCCCACCGGCCCGCCCTCCGCGCCGAGGCACGCCGAAGGCCACCCGCCGCGCCCGACCACACCGCCGGCCGGCCGGCCCACCCCGGCCGCTCCGCCCGCCCGCCGGCCGGCACCGACCGCGTCGCCGACGGACCGGCCGGCACCGGTCCCGCCCGGATCCGTGCCCGTGCACGCCGGGCACACGCCGGCAGCCGTCCCGGTCGTCCCGGTCAGCACGCCGGTCTCCCAGCCGGTGACCCGGTCGCCGATCCGGCAGCGGGTGCCCGGCGCGAACCTGCCGTCCGCCCCGATGCCCGGCCCGGCCGGGCCGGCGCCGCTGATCGGCGTCCCCGCCGACCCGGCCACCGTCCGTGCGCTCGTCGAGGCGTTCCAGGACGGGGTACGCCGGGCGGAGGACGACGCGCCCCCGGCCGCCCCCGGTGCGGCGGACCGGCCCCGGCTCAACCGTCGGGTACCCGGGGCGAACCTGAGCGCCCCGCCGGCGCAGTCCGGCCCGCCGACCAGCTCCGACCCCGGCGACCCGGCCGAGGTCCGCAACCTCATCACCGAGTTCGAGGCGGGTGTCGCCCGGGCTCTGCGTGAAGTCAGTCCCGACCACCGCTACGAAGAGGACCCGACACGGTGACCAGCCCCTTCCTGCACGAAAACGTGGAACAGAGCGCCAACGGCGACCTCAGCCCCGAGGCACGCACCTTCAACTGGCTGCTCGACTCGTTCACCTCCAGCACGGCGGGGGTGGTGGAAGCGATCGCGGTGTCCTCCGACGGGCTGCTGATGGCGATGTCGGCGATCAAGGACCGGTCGAACGCGGAACGGCTCGCCGCCGTGGTCTCCGGCATGACCAGCCTCGCCGGGGGCGCGGCGAGCTGGTACGCGCTGGGCGCGCTGAACCGGGTGATCGTCGACATGGCCGAGGGTTACCTCCTGATCAGCGCGATCAGCAGCGGCTCGGTCCTCGGTGTGGTCGCCGACCGCACCGCGAACCTGGGCACCGTGGCGTACGAGATGACGCTCTTCGCCGGCCGCGCCGGCGGCGCCCTGACTCCGCGCCTGATCGCCGAGCTGAAGAACGCCGTCCAGCAATGATCCCGGGGGCCACCGGCGGGGACGCGGAGCCGGAGCCGGGGGTCCGGATCCGGCCCTTCCTGCACGCGTCCGCTCCGCGTCCGGAGCCGGAAGCGGTGGACCACGGGGAGGCGATCGGCCCCCGCCCGTTCGTGCTGACCGCCGGACGGGTCGAGGGCGACCCCGCGATCGGACTGGAGACCCAGGTGACCGCCCGCCCGGGCAGCACCTCGTGGTCGGTGACCGCCCGCATGGCCCCGGAACTGGCGGCGATCGTGGCGATCTGCGCCGAGCCGGTCTCGGTCGCTGAGATCTCCGCCCGGACCCGCATGCAGTTCGGGGTGACCCGGGTCCTTGTCGGCGACCTTCGCGCCGCCGGCCACCTCGACGTGCACGTCGCCGACATCGACGACGCCCTCGATCCCGATCTCATCCTGCGAGTGATTGATGGACTTCGTGCGATCTCCTGAATGGCCCGGGGCAGGCCTGAGCGGGCCGGCCGCGAACAGCGCACCCACCCGCTACGGCGGCCCGGCTCCGCTGATCGGCCGGGCCACGCCGCCCCCACCGGCCCCACCGCCGCTGCCGTACCGGCCGCCCGGCGCACCACCCGCCGAGCCGGCCCCGATCGTCAGCCAGGCGCCCGCACGCCGCCCGCCGATCCCGGTGAAGATCCTCATCGCCGGCGGGTTCGGGGTGGGCAAGACCACCACGGTGGGTGCGATCTCCGAGATCGCGCCGCTGACCACCGAGGCCGAGATGACCACGGTCGGGATCGGCATCGACGACCCGGGCGGGGTGGCCGGGAAGACCACCACCACCGTGGCCATGGATTTCGGCTGCGTGACCATCGACCGCAGCCTCAAGCTCTACCTCTTCGGTACGCCCGGGCAGTCCCGCTTCGGCTTCATGTGGGACGACCTGGCCCGGGGCGCCCTCGGCGCGCTCGTGGTGGTGGACAGCGCCCGCCTCGACGACTGCTACCCGGCCATCGACTTCTTCGAACGGGCCGGGCTGCCGTTCGCGGTGGGTGTGAACGCCTTCGACGGGCGGCTCTCCCTCGACCTGCCGTCGATCCGCTGGGCGCTGGCCATCGCCGAGCACGTGCCGCTGGTGCAGTTCGACGCCCGGGACCGCCTCTCGGTACGGGACGCCCTGCTTGTCGTCCTGGACCGGGCCCTGGACCGGGCCACCAGGACACGAGGGCGGGACGGCTGAACCGGCCATCGATGGGGTCCGTTGTCTTGGAGGGGTGGAAACGATGCGAGGTGACCTGGACGAGACACTGGCCCGGATGGCTCGGCGCGAGGATGCGCTGCGCCGCCGGGGAGACACCACAGGCGACGTGGCCGGGATGGACACGCCCGGACACGAGCCGGATGACGGCCGGGCGGCGCACGGCGCCCACCGGCTGCGGGGCGGGGTGGAGCCGACCCGGCGGAACCCGGTCGAGGAGGTCGCCGCAGCGGTCCGGCGGGTGGTGGCCGAGCACCCGGGCATCGCCGTGACGTTGCGGGTGGAGGTGGGCGACCAGGCGTACCCGATGCGGATCTCCTGGTCGGGGGCGACGGTGACGGTGGGGCCGGTGGCCACGCCGACGCCCCCACCGGCGTGGCCCATGTCGGTCAAGACGGTGCCCGACCCCGGGCAGGAACCGGTGGAGTCCGATCCGGCGGCCCGGCTGGCCGAGATGATCAGGCGCGATCCTTCGCTGCTGGACGGCCCCGCCCCGAGCTGACCGGGCACGACGTGGTGCCGGCAGCCCCGCACGTGGTGCCGGCGGCTACTGTTCGTCGGGTGGCGGAACCCGACCTGACCCTGACTGCGACGCTGCGGCCGGCCGCGCTGGATGCCCGTCGTGGCGTGGTGCGCCTGCACCCCGAGGTGCTCGCCGCGTTGGCCCTGCGGCCCGGCGACCCGGTGCGGCTGGTCGGCCGGCGGGTGACCGCCGGCATCGCGGTCGCCGCCGACCCGGCCACCAGCGGCACCCTGCTGCACGCCGACGACCTGCTGCTCGGCAACCTCGGCCTGCGAGCCGGCGGCCAGGTCACGGTGAGCCCGCTGCCCGCCACCGCGGCCCGCCGGCTCACGCTGTCCGGCCCGGCCGCGGTGGTCGCCGCGGTCCCACCGGAGATGTTGCGGCTCGCGCTGCTGGGCAAGGTGGTCACCGCCGGGGACGATGTTTCGCTGCTGCCGCAGGACGTGCTCCCGGACGCCGCCGTACGCGGCCTGGTCGAGGCCGCGCGGCGCAGCCTCGCCAGTTCCGTCGGGTACGCCTGGACCAGCACCCTGCTCACCGTCGAGTCGGCCGAGCCGGCCACCGGCGCGCTTGTCACCATGGACACGGTGGTGGGGTGGGAGCACGGGCCGGCGACCCGCGGCTCCGGCCCGTCCGCCGGGCCGCACCGCCCGACGTCCGACCCGCACCACCCGACGCGCACCGCCACTCCGCCCGGGGCGGAACGGGCCGACGGGCTGCTCGGCCCGGAGGACGCCCCGGACGTGGACGAGCTGCCGGGTCTGCGGGCCCAGGCCGAGGAGCTGACCGAACTGCTGGACCTGGGCTTCCACCACCGGGAGGTGCTGGGCCGGCTCGGCACCACGGTCTCCCTCGGGGTGCTTGTCGAAGGGCCGGCCGGTTCGGGCAAGTCGGCGCTCGTACGCGCGGTCGCCGCCCGGGTCGGCGCGGGCATCCGCCCGCTGTGGGCGCCGGAGCTGGCCGCGCTCACCGACGACGCTGCGGCCGGCCGACTACGCGAGGCGGCCTCGGCGGTACGCGCCGGCGGCCCCGCCGTGCTGCTGGTCACCGACGTGGAGGCGATCGTCCCGGCCGACGATCCCGGCCCGCTGGCCACCGTGTTCCGGCAGGTGGTCGCCGAGACGCTGCGGGCCGGCGCGGCGGTGGTCTGCACCAGTGGTCGCCCGGAGGCGGTGGACCCGGCGCTGCGCGGCCCCGACCTGCTCGGTCTGCGGATCACCGTGCCGCTGCCCGACCCGGCCCTGCGTCGGGAACAGTTGACGGTGCTCACCCGGCAGGTGCCGCTGGCCGGTGACGTCCGGCTGGACGAGGTGGCCGCGCGTACCCCCGGTTTCGTCGCGGCGGACCTGGCGGCGCTGGTGCGGGAGGCCGGGGTGCGCGCCGCGTTGCGGCAGAAGACCGTCGAGACGCCCACCGTCGCGATGGCCGACTTCACCGCGGCGTTGGAGGTGGTGCGGCCGACCACGATGTCCGCGTCCACGCTGGAGCTGGCGTCGGTGACGCTCGACGACGTGGGCGGGCTGCACGAGGTCAAGCAGACGCTCACCGAGTCGGTGCTCTGGCCACTGACCTATCCGGACACGTTCGCCCGGCTGGGCGTGACGCCGCCGCGCGGGGTGCTGCTCTACGGCCCGCCCGGCTGCGGCAAGACCTACCTGGTGACCGCGCTGGCCGGCTCCGGGCGGGCGAACGTGCTGTCGGTGAAGGGCGCCGAGCTGCTCTCCAAGTGGGTCGGGGAGAGCGAGCGGGCGGTCCGCGAGCTGTTCCGCCGCGCCCGCGAGGCCGCGCCCACCCTGGTCTTCCTGGACGAGGTGGACGCGCTGGCGCCGGTACGCGGGCAGTCCACCGACGGGGGCACGACCGACCGGGTGGTGGCCGCGCTGCTCACCGAACTGGACGGGGTGGAGGCGCTGCGCAACGTGGTCGTGGTCGGCGCGACCAACCGGCCGGAACTTGTCGACCCGGCGCTGCTGCGCCCCGGGCGACTGGAACGCCTGGTCTACGTGCCGCCGCCGGACGGACCGGCGCGCGCGGAGATCCTCCGGGCCGCGGCCCGGGACGTACCGCTCGCCCCCGACGTCGACCTGGGCGCGCTCGGCACCGAGTTGGCGGGGTTCTCCGCCGCCGACTGCACGGCGCTGGTGCGGGAGGCGGCCCTGGCCGCCATGCGGGAGTCGCTGAGCGCCAGCACGGTCACCGCCGCGCACGTGGCGACCGCCCGCGACCGGGTCCGCCCCTCACTGGACCCGGTGCAGCTCGCCCGGCTGGAGTCGTACGCGGCGGGCCGGGCCTGACCGCTCAGGCGCCCCCGCCGGGGGCGTCCGGGCGCGGCGGCTGCGCCGCCTCGTGGCCGGGTTCCGCCCCGGCCGCCGCGATCTCGCCCCGCCAGCCCGCGAGGGTGTCCGGGTCGAGCACGGCACGGGTCATCACGTGCCGGACGAAGTGGTCCAGTTCCAGCCGCACCCGGCGGCCGTGCGCCCGCCACAGGCCGGCGGTGTGCTCCAGGAAACCCTGCGGGTGGTGTGCCAGCACCACCAGGATCCGGGTGAGTTCCGGGCCCACCTCGTGGAAGCTGACCGTGCCGTGGACCGCCCCCCGGTCGCCTGTCGACCGCCAGTGGACCAGCCGGTCCGGGATCTGCCGGACGACCGTCTCGTCCGCGTCGTCGGTCGCCATCAGGCTGGGGAATCCGTCGAAGGCCCGCCACTGCCGATAGGCGACGCCGACGGGCACGCCCACCTCGACGGTCTCGACGATGTCGTTGACCCGCGACGTCCGCGCGCCGCTGCGGGAACGCCGACCGCGGAACGCCGACCTCAGCTTCTCCCGGCCGCCGGCCAGGCCGGCGTGGACCATCGCCTTCACCGGGGAGGTGCCCTCGGCCAGCTTCTGCGCGCCGGTGGCGGTGGCGACCAGCCCGGGGTCGCCGTCCCGCTTCGCGTACTCGCCGAGCCGCCCGGTGACGTCGACGATCCGGTCGGTGACCACCTGTACCGCCCGGTCACCCAGCGCCGAGACGAAGTTGCGCAGTTCGCCGCCGATCTGGTCGCGTGCCCGGTCGGCGAGCTCACCCGTGGTCGTCATGGTCACCGCTCCCGTGGTCCGTCGGGCTGCTCGCCCTCTTCGGAGGCGGGCCCCCGTCCGGTCCGGCCGGGCCCGCCTTGCGGCGCAGCGCGTCCCCGGTCGGGCCCGCCTTGCGGCGCAGCGCGTCCGCGCCGTCGCGCAACCGGCCGCCGATGGTGTCGATGCCGCTGCCCGCGGCGGCGGTCGCCGCCGCCCGTCCGGCGGCCACCAGCGGCGGGGTCAGGCCGCCGAGGTTGCGCAGCTGCGGGTGGTCGGCGACCAGGTCCGCACCGAACTTCCGGAGGCCGCCGGGGCGCTGGCTGGCGCGCCCGGCGGCAACCGCCGCGGCGAGCGTCAACGCGGTACGCATCTTCCTGCGGCGGCCCAGCAGGTAGCCGAGGCTCACCGCCAGTGCCACCCGTGCTTCGCTTCTCATCGGCTCTCCTCCACGCTCCCCGGGGCGTGACCGGCGCAGCGCCGGAGGGGCCGGTGCACTACCCGGCCTCCACTCCGCGAAACATATTCGGATCAGCTCGGAGGGCCCGGACTCCCCGGTCGCCGGGAGGGACCGCCGAACGACCGTCAGATGGTCGGCAGGGCAGCGTCCAGGCACATCCGGGCGTGCAGTTTTCCGCCCTCTTCCCGCAGTTCCGCGCCGCACGCGCGCAGCACGGAAATCGCACCCCGGTTGTCGGGCGTGGTGTCCGCGACCACGGTGTCCATCCCGGCCGCCGCGGCGGCGTGCAGCAACTGCCGGAGCGCGGCGGCACCCAGGCCCCGCCCCCGCGCCGAACGGCCGAGCCAGATACCGGTCTCCACCGTCCCCGGCTCGTCCCGGCGGGTCATCCGCACCACGCCGACCACCTCACCGCCGGACACGATCGCGTACATCGCGGTGCGGGTCGGGCCGTTCAGCCCACCCAGATTGGCTCGATGGAAGTCGCGGAACGCATCCCGCCGGGCCAGCGACCAGCCGGCCGGCGCGTCCACCGGAGGCATGACGTCCTCCGGTTCCGCCTCGGCAGCCGCTACGGAGAGCAACGGCTCCAGGTTGCGTTCGTCCACTGGCTCCAGTCGTACCGCACCCGTCACGAGGCGCAGTCTGCCGCTCAGGGCGCTGCCCGTCCACCCCTTTGAGGCTGGATTGCCGCTATGGCCGAACGGCTCGCCCGGTCGTACCCCCGGAGCGTTCCGCCTCACGCTGCGTTGTCATCCGACCGGTCCGTTCCGGCGTGAGCGTGCTCACCCCGAGAACTCACACAGCACCACCGACGCGTCGTCGGTGCGCTTGCGCCGGCGCAGCCGGTCCGGATGGTCACGCTCGGCCGCGCGGACCCGGTCGACAAGCCCGGCCGGCCCGGCCTCGGTCACCACGTCCAGCAGGCCCGCCCAGTCGAAGAGGCCGAACTGCTCGACCGCACAGGACGCCCCGTCGCTGAGCAGCACGGCCCGACGCAACGCCCCCGGCCCGCGCAGCGGCACCGCCCCGGTCAATGCCTGGTACGCCGCGTCCGGATCGGCGGCCGCCGCCCAGTAGCCGTGGGCGCGGTTCATCCGGCTTCGTTGCGCGGTCACCGCACAGCGGAACCCGCCCTCCGGGTCGCCCCCGCCGTCCCGCCCGCCCTCACCGGCGGCCGGCGGCACCCCGCCTGCCGGTGCGGCGGCGGCCCGACGCAGGTCGTCCTGGGTGGCCTCCAACCGGTCGTCGGCGACGACCTCGATGCCACGCTCGGTGTCCAACACCAGCGGGCTGTCGCAGAGCACCAGGTAGTCGGCGTGGTCGCCGCCGTCGCGGAGCAGGCAGACGGTCGACGAGGGGGTGCCGGGATGATCCAGGTCGCACGCCCCGCCGTGGTCGGCCCGCACCGCCCGGATCGCCTCCGCCAGGCTGCTGGCCAGCGTGGCCGCCGGACGGTCCGCGACCGCCAGGGCGATCCGGGCGGCGAGGTGCCGCACGTACCAGGCGGGGCCGTGCGTACAGCCGGTGTCGAAGCCCGCGGGCACGGTCGCGCCGTCCAGGACGCCGACCAGCGGACCGAACCGGAAGACGATGTCCTCGTTCTCCGGCCGCCCCGGCGCGGGATCGGAGGCGCAACGCACCCGCATCATCGGCGCCCGCCCGACTGGCCCGCCGCCGGCCGCGTACCGGCGGCCCGGTGCCTCCATGCGATCCTCCCGTCCGCGGTCGCCGGGCACCTACCCGTACGACGGCGGCTCATCCGCCGGAGTCCTCGATCTGGGCAACCGAACGTCATCATCAATTCACTTTCGGTAGCGTCAGTCGCATCCGGGCCGGACCCGGTGACAAGGGGGTCGAGATGTTGGAACAGTTGCACGAGTCGGGCATCCGGGCGGAGCACGCCTACCTGGCCGGGTTCGTCAGCATCGGGCTCTCCGTCACCAGTTGGTTCCTCTCCAAGCACCTGGAGCGGGCCGGGGTGGCGCGGGCGGACCGCTGGGGCATCTTCATCGGCGAGTGGGCGCCCACGTTCTTCGCCATCGGCAACGGTCTGCGTACCTACGAGAAGTGAGACCGGTCAACGGCGCCGGTTGCGGGCCCGCGACGAGCGGAGCCGGCGCAGCCGGCCGATCAGCACCGGCTCGGCGGCGAGCGCGGCCGGCCGGTCCAGCAGGCCGTTGAGCAGTTGGTAGTAGCGGGTCGCGGACAGGCCGAACGTGTCCCGGATGGCCTGTTCCTTGGCGCCGGCGTGCTTCCACCACCGGGCCTCGAACGCGAGGATGAGCTGCTCCCGCTCGGTGAGGCCACCGGCGGGCACCTGGCTCTCGGCCGCAGCGCCTGACCCGCTCGGGGCGGCGCTGCCGGTCGTGGCGGCGCTCCCCGTCGGAGACGCGCTCTCGGCCGGATGCGCGCTCGCGGCCGGCGTGGTGGACTCGGCCGGCGTAGTTGACTCGGCCGGTGGGGCGGTGCGGGGTGGCGGCACGCCGACCCCGGGCACCCGACGCGTACCCGCCGTCGACGCCGACGGGTCGGGCCGCTCGACGGCGGCCCGCTGCGAGGCGTCGGCGGACACGACGCTCCTCTCCGACGGCGGGTGACCGGCACGCGGAGCGCGCCGGTCGGGGGAGCCCCAGCGTAACCAGGGCCGCCCCCGACCGCATCGGACGCGTGGTCCGTGCCGCCGGCTCCGCCCGACGGCACGGACCACGGTCAGGAGATGTCCCGCCGGCGCATGGTCCAGAACGCGGCGGCCATCGTCCCGACCACGGCCACCGCGAGCACCACCGCCGACTGCTGCCAGGTGACCACGTACCTGGCCGGCTCGCAGGCGCCCTGGACGAGCTGACAGGCGTTGTAGTCGAACAACTCCGCCTGCTTCAGGAACCACGACTGGGCGTACGTGGACAGCACGTACCGTTCCCCGAACGGCACCCCCAGCGCGCCAACCGCGGTCCGGATGCCGATCTCGCTCACCGCGAAGACCCCGACCGCCGCCCCCAGCGCCATCGCGGTGTGCCGACCCACCGAGGCCAGCGCGAAGGCGACCGCCGCCACGGCGAGGGTCATCCCCAGCGCACGCAACCCGTCCAGCCCGATCGACCGCCACGCCCCGGCGGTCATCCCCTCGGTGGTGCCACGCTGGCTGCCGATCAGCCAGAACGCCGCCGTCCAGAGGGCACCGAGCACCACGGTCAGGCCGAGCACGGTGGTGAGCACGGCGGCCAGCTTGGCGCTCAGCACGGCGAGTCGTCTCGGTCGCCAGAGCAGCAGGTTCATCATCCCGCCGGTGTTCCACTCGGCGCCCACGAAGGAAGCGCCGACGATGAAGGCGAACAGTGCCACGGAGGCGGCGAACACGGCGATGAACATGGGGAACTCGGCCCGGAAGTCGAACTGGTACGGCAGGTTCCACTTCGGGTCGAACATCTCCGGCTGCGGCTCGTAGTCCTTGCCGCAGTTCGGGCCGTACTCCGCCTCGGTCTGCTCACCGCGGGCCTGGGCGGCCTCGCACCCGGTGACCCGACGCTTCCAATTCGCCAACTCCTGCTGGTACTCGGCGTGGGACTCGGCCTCCGCCCTCGCCACCGCCGTCGGCGAGAGCTTCTGGCTGGAGAAGCTGAACGCGGTGGCCGCGGTGGCCAGGCCGAGCACCAGCAGGACGAGCATCAGCCGGGTCACCCGGCGCTTGCCGAGCCGACGCAGCTCGGTGACGAACAGGCTCATGCGCCCCAACCTCCTGCGGTGCCGGTCTGGTCGACCTTGGCGGACTGATCGACCTGACGGTGCTGGCCGGGAACCGGCGCGGTGGCGGTCAGTTCGAGGAACACGCTCTCCAGATCGACCGCGATCGTGGTGAGTTCGCTGACGTACAGGCCCTGTTCGGCAAGGAGCCGGCTGACCACGGCCGGCTTGTCCAACCCGGCCAGCATGAGGTGGTCCGGCTCGGTGGCCACGACGCGGACCCCGGCCCGGGTGAGCGTCTCGGCGGCCTGCGGCAGGTCGGTGACCGCCTCCAACCGCACCCGTACGGCGCCCTGCGAGTGTGCCGCTAGCACCTCCTCGACCGGCCCGTACGCGACCCGGCGGCCGAGCGAGATGATGGTGACGGAGTCGCAGATGAGCTGGATCTCCCCGAGGATGTGGCTGGACAGCACGACTGTCATCCCGGCCTCGGACAGCTCCGCCATGAGCCCGCGCATCTCCCGGATGCCGCCCGGGTCGAGGCCGTTGGCCGGCTCGTCGAGGATCAGCAGCTTGGGATTCTTGAGCAGTGCGGAGGCGACCGCCAGCCGCTGCTTCATGCCGAGCGAGTAGGTCTTGACCCGCTCGCCGGCCCGGTCGCGCAGCCCCACCAGCTCCAGCACCTCGTCGACCCGCTGCTTCGGCAGCTCGCCGGCCTGGGCGAGCAGGCTGAGGGTGTCCCGCGCGGAGAAGTGCGGAAAGAACTGCGGACTCTCCACGATGGCGCCGACCTGACCGGCGACCGCCGGCAGCGCGTGCGGCAGCTCCTGACCGAGGATCGCCATCCGGCCGCCGTTGGGCCGGATCAGGCCGAGCAGCGTACGCAACGTGGTGGTCTTGCCCGAGCCGTTCGGGCCGAGGAAGCCGTGCACCTGGCCGGCCTCGACCCGCATGTCGAAGCCGTCGAGCGCGTGGCGGTCCCCGCGCTTGCGGCTCCGGTATGTCTTGCGGAGACCTTCGATCTCCAGGACAGCTGACACAGCTGGCCTCCCCGATAAGTAGGCGACAGCGACACCATACGCGGTATGCAGACCATAGCAATACCGGGTATGCAATGTCGGCGTGTCGGGGGGGCATGGAGGGCGTACTGGTCACGCGTGGAGTCGGCGCGCTGGGCCGCGCGGACGGCGCTGGGTCACGCGGGCCGTGCGTTAAGAAGGGACCCTTCCTCTACCGCAGACGTTAATAAGGGGCCCCTCCTCACACCTCAGGCGCAGACGACGTGGACGCCCGCGTCGCGGAACGCCTGCACCACGGTGGGGGACGCGCCGGAGTCGGTGACCAGCGTCTCCACCCGGTCCACCGGGCAGATCCGGGCGAACGCGTGCCCGCCCAGCTTGGACGAGTCCGCTATCACCACGACCCGCTTGGCGCGGGCCACCATGAGGCTGTTCATGGCCGCTTCGCCCTCGTGGTGCGCGGCGGCGCCGAGCTGCGGGTCGATCGCGTCCACGCCGAGCAGCGCCACGTCCAGGGTGACCTCGCGCAGCAGCGCCCCGCCCAGCGGACCGACCAGCTCGAACGACTTGGGCCGCACCACGCCGCCGGCCACCACCACCTTCATCCGGGAACGGACCAGCAGTTCGTTGGCGATGTTCAACGCGTTGGTGACCACGGTGAGCTGAGCGCCCTCGGCGCTGGTGTTGAGATCCGGCCGGATCGCCAGGGCGCGGGCCACCTCGGTGCTCGTGGTGCCGCCGTTGAGGCCGACCACGGTGCCCGGGGAGACGAGCGCGGCGGCGGCCGCGCCGATCCGCTGCTTCTCGGCGGAGTGCTTGGCGGTCTTGTAGCGCAGCGGCAGATCGTAGGAAACCCCGTTGGCGACCGCGCCGCCGCGGGTACGGGTGATCATCTGCTGTTGCGCGAGCTGGTCGAAGTCCCGACGGATGGTGGCCTGGGAGACCTCCAGCCGCCCGGCCGCCTCCTCGACGCTGACCCGGCCGCTGTCGGTCAGCATCTCCAGCAGCGCGTTCCAGCGCGCGTAGCGGTCCACCGCGGGGACCCCCTGACTGTGCACAAATGTGATCGGTTGCGTGCACAGTAGTGCGCGAAAATGGTCCGCGCAAAACCCTGCGCTGCGCGAACGGGGAGACGGTTGCCACGGCCCCCGCCTTTCGCGCAGAATGACGCGCGAAAGGCGGCTCTATCGAGCCGTATTGCGCAAGGTCCGGCGAGGAGTGGTGATGGCGTACGTGCACGCGGAGATCGCGAGCCAGCCCGACTGCTGGCGGGAGGCGGCCCGGCTCGCCCCCACCGTCTCCGGACACCTGCCCCGCCCCGGCGAACGGGTCGCCGTGATCGGGTGCGGCACGTCCTGGTTCATGGCCATGGCGTACGCCGGGCTGCGCGAAGCCGCCGGCCAGGGCGAGACGGACGCGTTCCAGGCCAGCGAGTTCCCCACCGGCCGCCACTACGACCGGCTGGTCGCGATCACCCGCTCCGGCACCACCACCGAGGTGCTCGATCTGCTCGCCGCGCTGCGCGGACGGATTCCCACCACGGTCCTGGTCGGCGACCCGGGCTCGGCCGCCGGGTTCCTCGCCGACGCCACCGTCGCGCTGCCCTTCGCCGACGAGCGGTCGGTGGTGCAGACCCGCTTCGCCACCACGTCGCTGGCGCTGCTACGCGCCCACCTCGGCGAGAACCTGAGCCGACTGGCCGCCGACGCCGAGGTGGCCGTGCGCGCCGCGCTGCCGATCGACCCGGCCCGCATCGAACAGGTCACCTTCCTCGGCCGCGGCTGGACGGTCGGGTTGGCCCAGGAAGCCGCGTTGAAGTGCCGCGAGGCGGCCACGTTCTGGGCCGAGGCGTACCCGGCCATGGACTACCGGCACGGCCCGATCTCGATCGCCGGCCCCGGCCGGCTGGTGTGGGCGCTCGGCGAGATCCCCGCCGGCCTGCCGGAGGACGTGGCGGCCACCGGCGCCGCGTTCGCGCACAGCCGCACGCACGGCTGCCGCACGGTGCTGACCAGTTGGGCGGCCGGCCGCAACCCGGTCGACCCGATGGCCGACCTGATCCTGGCGCAGCGGTTCGCCGTCGCGTTGGCCACCAGCCGCGGCCTCGACCCGGACGCGCCCCGGCACCTCACCCGGTCCGTGGTCCTGGCATGAGCCGGGCCGGCGGCGACACGCCGCACGGCGTCGGCGGCGGAAGCGGGCCGACGGCGTGAGCCACCGCGACGAGGTCGTCGTCGCGCTGGACGTCGGCGGCACCGGCATGAAGTGCGCCCTGGTCCGGCGCGACGGCACGACCGTACGCACCGAACGGCACCCCACCGACGCGCAGCGCGGCCCGCAGGCCGTGGTCGACACGATCCTCGACGTGGCCGAAGGACTGTCCGGCAGCGCCCGCGCCGCCGGTCTGACGCCGGTGGCGTGCGGCATCGCCGTACCCGGAGTGGTCGACGAGGCCCACGGGCTGGCGGTCTGGTCGGCGAATGTGGGCTTCCGGGACGTACCGCTGCGGGACCTGGCGGCCACCCGGCTCGGGCTGCCCACCGCGCTCGGCCACGACGTGCGGTCCGGCGGCCTCGCCGAGGCTCGGCTGGGCGCCGGCCGGGACGCCAGGCACGTGCTGTTCGTCGCGATCGGCACCGGCATCGCCGCCGCGCACGTGGTCGACGGGTCGGCCGCGGCCGGCGCGCACGGCGCCGCCGGGGAGATCGGCCACATCCTGGTACGCCCCGGTGGCCCGCGCTGCGGGTGCGGACGGGTCGGCTGCCTGGAGGCGGTGGCGTCGGCCTCGGCGATCGGCCGCCGGTACGCGGAGTTGGCCGGCGCGCCGGCCACCGCGGCCGAGGTCGCCGACCGGGCGGCGGCCGAGGAGCCGCTCGCCGCCTCGGTGTGGCAGGACGCGGTCGAGGCCCTCGCCGACGGTCTCGCCACCGGGCAGGCCCTCTACGATGTGGCCACGGTGGTGCTCGGTGGCGGGCTGGCCCAGGCCGGCGACCGGCTGTTCGACCCGCTTCGGGTGGCGCTGCGCGAGCGGCTGACGTTCCACCGGGAGCCGCGCCTGGTCGCGGCCGCCCTCGGTGACGGGGCCGGCTGCCTCGGCGCCGCCCTGCTGGCCCTGGACACCCTGGCGAAGGAGAGTCGATGACCCGGCGCGTGACCGGCAAGGTGGTGACCCCGACCGGCGTGATCCGGCAGGGTTGCGTGGAGTTCGCGGACGGGCGGATCACCGCGGTCGCCGAGTACCCGTCGGTGCGCGACGGGCACTGGATCGTGCCGGGTTTCGTGGACATGCACACCCACGGCGGTGGCGGGCACAGTTTCACCACAGGCGACGCCGAGTCGGCCCGCCAGGCCGCCGCGTTCCACCTCGGACACGGCACCACCACGCTGCTGGCCAGCCTGGTCAGTTCCCCGTTCGACCTGATGCGCGACGCCACCGCCGCCTACCGGCCGCTGGTCTCCTCAGGTGTGCTCGCCGGCATCCACTTCGAAGGTCCGTACCTGTCGGCCGACCGCTGCGGCGCGCAGAATCCCGAGTTCCTCCGGGACCCGTCCACCGCCGAGCTGACCGAGCTGATCGAGGTGGGCGGCGGAGCGGTCCGGATGGTCACGCTGGCCCCGGAGCGCGACGGCGCGACCGCCGCGATCGAACTGCTGGTGCGGCACGGCGTCGTCGCGGCGGTCGGGCACACCGACGCGACCTGGGCGCAGACCCGCGCCGCGGTGGCCGCCGGGGCGACCGTCGGCACCCACCTGTTCAACGGGATGCGCCCGGTCCACCACCGCGAGCCCGGCCCGGTGGTGGCGCTGCTGGAAGCCCCGAACGTGGTCTGCGAACTCGTCGCCGACGGGGTGCACCTGCACGACGGGATGCTCGCCTTCGCCGCGTCGGTGGCCGGTCCCGACCGGACCGCGCTGATCACCGACGCGATGGCCGCCGCCGGCATGCCCGACGGCGACTACGAGCTGGGCGGTCAGGCGGTCGCCGTGTCCGACGGCGTGGCCCGGCTCAGCCGGGACGGCGCGATCGCCGGCAGCACCCTCACCATGGACGCCGCGCTGCGGCACGCGGTCGGCGCGGGCGTGTCCCTGCCGGACGCCTGCCGCATGGTCGCCACCACCCCGGCCCGGGCGCTCGGCCTGGGCGACCGGGTCGGTGCGCTGCGCAACGGCCTGCGCGCCGACCTGGTCGTGCTGGACGACGACCTGACCGTGGTGCGGGTGATGCGCGGCGGCGACTGGGTGGAGTGAGCCGCCGGCTCAGACGGTCGGCACCTCGACGCCGAGCACGGCCTGTTCGTCGGGGCGGTGCACCAGCACGTCCGCCAGGTATGACTGCACCGCCCGGCGCATCCCGACGTCCCGGCCGGCCTGCTCGGAGAGCAGCCACTTGTGCTCGATGATCTGCGCGAACAGCTCCTGCGGCTCCAGTTTGCGCCGCAGGTGCCCGGGCACCGCCCGCACCACGGGCTCGAAGACCTCGGTGAGCCAGCGGTGCGCGGCCTGCTGCTCGTCGGTCAGGTCACTCTCCACCCGGTAGGCGTCCAGGTCGTTGAGGAGCTTGCGGGCCTGGTTCTCCTCCGCGTCCAGACCGGTGAGGCGCAGCAGCCGCCGGGTGTGGTAGCCGACGTCGACCACCTTGGGCCGCACCAGGTAGCGCCCGTTGTCCACCGTCGACATGGCCACCTCGGCCACGTCGAAGCCCAACTCGTTGAGCCGCCGGATACGGCGCTCGATGTCGTGCCGGGCGGCGCGCTCGACCTGCTGCTCGTAGGTGATCTCGTGCCACAGCCGCTCGTAGCGCCGGACGACCTCCTCGCAGACCACCTCCGGGTCGATCGACTCGTGCAGCAGGCCGGCGGCCTGGAGGTCGAGCGCCTCACCGAAGATGTTGACCCGGGCGATCTCCAGGTCCTCGCCACGCTGGCCGTTGGACAGCGACGGGTGCAGCGCCCCGGTCTCGGCGTCCACCAGGTAGGCGGCGAACGCGCCCGCGTCCCGCCGGAACAGGGTGTTGGACAGCGAACAGTCGCCCCAGAAGAAGCCGGTCAGGTGCATCCGGACCAGCAGCACCGCGAGCGCGTCGAGCAGCCGGTTCATCGTCTCCGGCCGCAGCGTGCGGGAGAACAACGCCCGGTAGGGCAGGGAGAACTGGAGGTGCCGGGTGATCAGCACCGGGTCCAGCGGCTCACCGTCGTCGCCCTGCCGGTCCGCCACGATCGCCACCGCCTCGACCGACGGGAAGTCGATCCGCTCCAACGCCCGCAGCAGGTCGTACTCGCGCTCGGCGACCCGCTCACCGGTCTCCTTCACCGCGTAGACGTACCCGCCGAGGCGGACGAACCGCACGATGTGCCGGGAGATGCCCTGGGGCAGCGCCACCAGGTGCTCGGCAGGCCACTGCTCCAGCGGCGTCGACCAGGGGAGGTCGAGCAGCGCCGGGTCGACGAGGGCCGAGGTGATCCGCACGGCCACCAGTGTGACCGCTGACCCCGGCGCGGCGCTCCCCTTCGTGGCTGGGCACACAACCACCGACGCCCGCACCGCCCCGGCCACCGCCGCCGGCCGGTAGCGTGTGCGCGTGCGCCAGACCTCAGGGGTACGTCGTGACCTGCGCCCGCGGCCCGTCCGACCGGCCGGGTGGTGGTGCGACGGGCTGCTCCTCGCGGCCCTGGTGGCGCTGACCGTGGCACTGGCCTCCGGTCACCTGTTCGGGCTCGACCGGGCGGTCGCCGACTGGTCGGACGAGCACCGGCCGACCGCCGCCCGGTGGGCGGCGATGGCACTGAACCTGCTCGGGCAGGGCGGCCCGCTGACGCTGCTGGCGGCCGGACTGGGTGTGCTGGCGGCGCTGCGGCTGCGCTCGGTACGGCCGGTGCTGCCGCCGGTGGTCGCGTTCGTGTTGACCTTGTTCACCATCGGGCCGCTGAAGGTGTGGACCGCCCGGCCGGCGCCGAGCGCCGCGGTGAAGGAGCCGTTCCTGGCGCCCGAGCAGACCCTGCCGCTGTTCCAGGACGACCTGCCGGTGCGGTTCGCCCAGTCGTACCCGTCCGGGCACGTGGCCAACGCGATCGTCTGGTACGGCGTGCTGGCCCTGCTGCTCGCCCCGCTGGCACGCAGCCTCGGCCGTGCCGTACCGGCCCGACTGGTCGCCGTGGTGCGGGTGGTGCCACCGGTGGTGGTCTTCTGCACCACCGTCTATCTGGGCTGGCACTGGCTGACCGACTCGCTCGCCGGCCTGCTGCTCGGCCTGCTGCTGGACCGGCTGCTGCACCGGATTCCCTGGGACACCCTGCCGCTGCCCCGCCGGCTGGGCCGCTGGCGGCACCCGGTCGGTTGGGACACGCCGCCGCCCGCCCCCGGGCGCGGGTGACGGGCGGCGACGCGAAACAGTCACTCGACCAGCCGGATCTCCACGATGCTGATCCGGGTCCGGGGGCTGTAGGTCAGCTTGCGGCGGCGGTCGCCGTCGGCGGGCCGTACGGCCACCTGGATGCGGACCTCGGTGCCCTTGGGCAGTTCGACACGCTCGTCTGGGGTGCTCACCACGAACACCCCGCCGGTCGTGTCCGGGTCGATCGACACCCGCTCCTGCCGCAGCAACGGGGTGTCGCTCTCCGAATCCCCCGGCCTGGTGAACTCGGCGCGAATCCGGACCAGGTCGTCGCGCCGCAACCCGCGCAGGTCGATCGTCGCCTGCACACTCACCAGCCCGGTCTCCGGCACGGTCCAGTGGTACAGGCCGGTCGCCCAGCGGATGGCGTGGAAGACATCGGTCGTTTCCAGCGTGTCGTCCCGGTGGGCCGTGCTGTGGAAGGTGGCGATCACGTCCCGCGTAGGCGTCGTGGGCGGCTTCTTCTCTCCGATCATCTCGGCGAAGTCGTCCGCGGTACCCCGGAACGCGTCTGCGTCACAGGTGTGCTGCCGCCCGATGATCGCCGAATCGGTGTACTGCCAGATGCGCGGCGTCTGCTCCGGTTTGCCGTAGCGGGCCCAGCCCGGCCCGGAATCCCCGCCGGCCCGCGCGTACGCGGACTTGAAGTCCTCGGCCACCCGGTACGGGTAGTCGGCGTTCCAGCGCGGGAAGTCACCCAGGTCGTCGTTGCCGTACTCCCCGCGTGAGGCGTACATGACCGCGACCTTGCCGGTGCGCTTTTCCAACTCCTCGCCGACGTCGACCCCGACATGCGGGGGTACGTCGTCGGTGGGCCAGCGTTCCAGGTCGATCTGCCAGAAGAACCGGTCGTAGTCGCGCCACCACGGGGTGTGCTTGTCGGCGTAGTCGATGGCCGTGGTGACCTGGTCCCCGATGGGAACACCGGAGTGCACCACCACGTACATGCCGAGGAAGGGAATCCCGGCGTCCTTGGCCGCAGTGAGCATCACCCCGTAGTACTGGCTGTGGAACGTGCCGTCCCTGGACTGCTCGGTGCCCTTGTACGTCATGAAGTCGATGCCCGCGGAGCGGGCCTGCCGGACCCGGTCGACCGTCAGCCCCCGGTCGACGTCGAAATCGCTGGCATCCCAGCCGAATAACGTCACGTGCGGCACCTCCCGCGCTCGCTGAGAAGACATTTCCAAAATGGATGGAGTCGATGCGGAGGCACCTTTGCCCGATCGACCTAAAAGGAATTTGATCATCTTCACCAGATAAGCGGGGTCACCGCACAACACCGCGCTGACCTGCAAAAATAATGCTACCGAGCCGAGCGGCAACAAACCACACCCCGGCGTCCACCAATTACGCAAATCATTTTCGTCAATTGTTCGCCGGAGGGCGGCACCCACGGTCTTCCCGCGGGCCCTACGCTGCGGGCGTGGAACGGTTGGCGCGGCGACTCGGCGTACCCGATGCGATCGTCATCGGCCTGGGCTCGATGCTCGGCGCGGGCGTCTTCGTGGTCTTCGCCCCCGCCGCCTCGGCGGCCGGCGGCACCGGCCTCCTGGCCGCGCTGGCGCTGGCCGGCTTCGTCGCCTTCTGCAACGCCACCAGCTCCGCCCGGCTCGCCGCCCGGCACCCCGAGTCCGGCGGCACCTACGTCTACGGCCGGGAGCGACTGCACCCGTTCGCCGGCTTCGCCGCCGGCTGGGCCTTCGTGGTCGGCAAGACCGCGAGCTGCGCGGCGATGGCGCTGACCATCGGGGCGTACCTGTGGCCCGGACAGGCCCGGCTCGTCGCCGTCGTCGCGGTGATGGCGGTGACCGCGGTGAACCTGCGCGGTGTCGGAAAGACCGCGACCGCCACCCGGGTGCTGGTCGGGGTCGTCCTCGCCGTACTCGCCGTGGTGGCCGTCGTCGGCGCCCCGCAGGTGGCTGCCGAGCGGCTCACCGCCCCGGCCGACCTCGGCGCGCGCGGCGTACTGACCGCCGCCGGCCTGCTCTTCTTCGCGTTCGCCGGCTACGCGCGGATCGCCACGCTCGGCGAGGAGGTACGCGACCCGGAACGCACCATCCCCCGGGCCGTGCCGCTGGCACTCGGTGCGGTGCTGGCGATCTACCTGACGCTTGCCGTGGTGACGCTCGGCGTGCTCGGCGCCGACCGGCTCGCCGACTCGCATGCCCCACTTGTCGAGGTGGTGACCACCGCCGGCCGGCCCGGGCTGGCCTGGCTCGTCCGGGCCGGGGCCGCAGTCGCCGTGACCGGGGTCCTGCTGTCCCTGCTCGCCGGCGTCAGCCGCACCACGCTGGCGATGGCCCGCCGCCGCGACCTGCCCGCGGCGCTCGCGGCCGTGCACCCGCGCCACCGGGTGCCGCACCGCGCCGAACTGGCCGTGGCCGCCGTGGTGGTGACCGTCGTCGCGCTCGGCGACATCCGCGCCGCGATCGGCTTCTCCAGCTGCACGGTGCTCGTCTACTACGCGATCACCAACGCGGCGGCGTTGACGCTGCGCCCGGAACCCGGCCGACGGCTGCCGGTGCGGCTGCTGGCCGCGACCGGGCTGGCCGGTTGCCTGCTGCTGGCGGTGAACCTGCCGCTGCCGAGCGTGCTCGCCGGGTTCGCCGTGCTTACCGTCGGCGCGCTCGGATACGCCGTCCGGCACCGCGTGGTGGCCTGACCCGTACGGTCACTCCCCCGTCGGGCGCGGCGCGACCGGCGTCGCATCCGGCGGCCGACCCGGTGCGGGCGTCGCATCCGGCGACCGGCGGGGCGCGGGCGTCCCCGCCGACGCCGCAGAAGCCGTGGTCTCCCGCAGCAGCGCGGTCAGGCCGACCCGCCGGGCCACCACGGTCAACCGGTCCCCGGCCTGGAGCACCATCCGCGGGTCGGCCGACCAGTCGGCCTTCTGCCCGACCCGGGTGTGCGCGAGCAGCCGCACCTCGCCCGGCCGGGCCACCGCGCCAAGCGGGCGCCCGTCCAACGAGGAGCCGGCCACCACCGGCACCTCGGTGACCAGGAGCGCATGCCGGTCCACCGGAATGGTGGCGATCACCGCACGGTCCAGCAGGGCCGCCACGAACGACGGCGCGGCCAGATACGAGACGCTGCGCGAGATGCCGATGCCGAACGCCTGTTGGATCCGCTCGGCGAAGTCACCGTCGAACAGCCGCAGCACCACCCGCAGATCGCGGTCGAGCGAACGGGCGATCAACGCCGCCCGCAGGTTCGTCCCGTCATCGGTGGAGACCACCACCAACGCCTGGCAGGTGTCCACCGAGGCCGAGCGCAACGTCTCCTCCCGGCCGGCGTCGCCCACGATCAACGGCACCCCGAGCCGGTGCGCCAGCGCCGCGCCGCGCGCGTCCGAACTCCTGTCGATGGCCACCACCTCGACGCCGAAGTCGTGCAGTTGCGCCATCACCCGGGTGCCGATGTTGCCCAGCCCGACCACCACCACGTGACCGGACCGATCCGGCTGGACGCGCCCGGCGTGCAACGCCAACCGGGCGTTGACGATGCCGTCGACCACCGCGGCCGTGATCAGTGGGATCAACGCCAACCCCGCCAGGTTCAACACCACCTGCATGACCTGGGCGGCGACCGGCTTGTTCACGTCCGGGTCCTGGCCGCTGAGCGTGGTGACCAGAGTCAGATAGATCGCCTCGCTCCAACTGACCTGGGCCGCCCGGGCGTTGAGCCAACCCAGCACCGCGATCACCCCGAGCAGCACCAGCACCGCCATGCCGATCTTGCGGGTGGCGAAACTGCGGATCGCGCGCAGCGTCACCTCCACCGGCTGGCGGCGTCGCCGGGCCCGGACCAGCCGGCGGGCCGCCACCTCGGTGCCAGGCGGCCGGCCGGTCGCCTCCGCCAGCACCACGTCGGCCGCCGCCTCGTCGGCGGGCAACACCCGGACCAGATCCGGATCGGTGGTCACGGCCAGCCCGCAGACCACGTCCTGGGCCGGGACGTCGGCGCGGCGGGCCACGTAGAGCGTGCGACCGGCGTGCCGGAAGTGCGTCGGAGCCACCTCGCCCAACGCGGCGGCCACGAACGCGGGCGCCGCCATCGACGCGTCGGACAGCACCGCCGAGTCGGGAAAGAGCTGACGCAACCCGTCGGCCAGGTTGGTGTTGAACATCCGCACCACGAGTCGCAGCCGGGGCTCGACCTCCTGGGCGCAGAGCACGGCGTGCATGTTGCCCACGTCGTCCTGGTTCAGCAGGGCCAACCCGGCCGCGCCGGCCAACCCGGCCCGGTGGAACGTCGCCTCGTCGAGCCGGTCCGCCGTGACCACGCGTACCCCGGGCACGTCCCGCCCGTCCGGGCCGTCCGTCCGTCGGCGTTCCGGCACCACGAGCGTGACCCGCACCTGGCCGTTCGCCGGGTCGGTGGCGAGCAGCGACCGGACCACCCAGTACGCCAGCGGGTCGGAACCGCAGACCACGTAGTGGGGGCGATCGTCACCGTTCGCCCGGAGCCGCCACCCGGCCGCGCGGCGTGCACGATCACGCAGGGGCTCGCTCATGCCCGGATCGTAGTCAGGCGCTCGCCGTACGCGCAGCCCCCCTCGATCATCAACGCATGGTGCCGTCGGAGGCGGGTAGAGCAGCGCCATGCAGACGTTCCTGCCCTACCCGGACTTCCTGGCCAGCGCCCGCGCCCTGGACCAGAGACGACTGGGCAAGCAGCGCGTCGAGACGATCCAGGTGCTGCGCGGGTTGACCCGGCCCGACTACGGCTGGCGCAACCATCCCGCCGTGAAGATGTGGGCCGGCTACGAGGAGGCGCTGACCCGGTACGGACTGGACATGTGCGCGGTGTGGTGCGAGCCCGGCCGGGCGGACACCTGCGCCGGCACGCTCGCCACCGACCTCGCCACCGCCTGCGGCATCACGCTGATCCGCACCCGGGACGAGCTGGCCGCCACCGGCGACCTCCCACCCTGGCTGGGCCGCGACGACCTGCACCGCAGCCACCGCTCGTCGCTGCTGCGCAAGGATCCGGTCCACTACGGCCCGCTCTTCTCCGACGTCCCGCCCACCCTGGAGTACGTCTGGCCCCCCTCCGACCGCCCCCGCCGCTGCCTGAGCTGAAAGGAAGGGCCCCTTATTAACCTGCGGTAGAGGAGGGGACCCCTTTTAACACCGCACCTCCCGCACCTCCCGCCGCGCGCTACCCGCCCCCGCGCCGGGCACGCGCGGCTACGCGCGCCGGGCGCGCGGGTACACGCACCCTCGCGCCGGGCACGCGTGGGCACGCGGCGGCCGGGCACGCGGCACCTCGCGGCGACAGAGTGTCAAGAAGGGGCCCTTCCACATCCGTAGGCGTTAATAAGGGGCCCTTCCTTTCACCTCGGGCACACTGGGGGGGGACGGGTCGGCGGAAGGTGTGGGCGTGGGACTGTCGCAGATGGTGGGTCGGCTCATCGGCGTACGCGAGCATGTGGTGGACCCCGGCGGCGGTGGCACCGACCGCGTGCCGCGCCAGGTGCCGGCGCTCGTGGTGGGCGGCGGGATCGCCGGCATGTCGGCGGCGGTGGTGCTGGCCGAGCGCGGGGTGGCGGTGACCGTGCTGGAGGCCGCGCCGCACCTCGGTGGCCGGCTCGGCGCGTGGCCGGAGGAACTGTCCGACGGCGTCCAGCGCAACGAGCACGGCTTCCACGCGTTCTTCCGGCAGTACTGGAACTGGCGGTCGATCCTGCGTCGGGTGGACCCGTCGCTGGGTTTCCTCAAGCCGATCCCGGGCTATCCGATCCTGTCGACGCAGTGGCCGACCGAGGAGTTCGGCAAGCTGCCGCCGGCGCCGCCGGCCAACCTGCTGGCGTTGCTGCTGCGCAGTCCCAGCCTGCGTCTTGCGGATCTGCGGTCGATGGACCGGGACGCCGCGCTGCCGTTGCTCACCTACGACCCGGTACGCACCTATGCGGAGTTCGACGGGCGCACGGCCGACGAGTTGCTCACCTCGCTGCGGCTGCCGGACCGGGCGCGGGCGATGCTGTTCGAGGTCTTCTCGCACTCGTTCTTCAACCACGAGGCGGAGATGTCGGCGGCCGAGATGATCGCGCAGTTCCACTTCTATCTGCTGGGCAACCCGGAAGGGCTGGCGTTCGACTGTCCGGACGAGGACTACGCGACGGCGATCTGGGAGCCGCTGACCGGGCACGTGGAGAAGCACGGCGGCCGGGTGCTGACCGGCACCCCGGCGGCCCGGCTGGACCGTACCCCGGCGGGGTGGCGGGTGACCGGCGCGGACGGTGACGTCTGGGAGGCCCCGCACGTGGTGCTCGCGGTGGACCCGCCGGCCCTGGCCGCGCTGGTCGACGCCTCGCCGGGCCTGGGCGCGGCGGCGCCGGAGCTGGTGGCGCGGATGCCCGCGTTCGGTCGGCCCGGCCCGCCGTACGCGGTGGCGCGTTACTGGATGGACGGGGACGTGCGCCCGGACCGGGCGGTGTTCAGCGGTGTCTCCCGTCAGCCGACGCTGGATTCGGTGACGCTCTACCACCGGTTGGAGTCGGAGCCGCGCCGGTGGGCGGAGCGCACCGGCGGTTCGGTGGTGGAGTTGCACGCGTACGCCTGCGAGCCGGACGTGCCGGCCGACGAGTTGGCCGCGCGGATGCTACGGGAGTTGACCATGCTCTGGCCGGAGGTGGCGGAGCTGCGGGTACGCGAGTTGCGGGCCCGGGTCGAGGCGCAGGCTCCGGCGTTCACGCCGGGTAGCCACGCCGGCCGTCCGGGGGTACGCACCGACGCGGCGGGGCTCTATCTGGCCGGGGACGGGATCCGCACGGAGTTCCCGAGCGCGTTGATGGAGCGGTCGGCGGCTACCGGGATCATCGCCGCGAACCACATCCTGCGGGCGGAGGGCGCGGCGGCGGAGCCGGTGCGGTCCATCCGGCCCCGTGGCCTGCTCGCCGGTCGAACCCCACCGAAACGCCCTTAATCCGACAAAAGCGCCTTTACGCTCGACTGATCCGGTGATACGGGAGGTCGGGCGGTGGAGACCGCGACACGTGCCGAGGATCGGCGCGACGACGGGCACGGCACGCCGCGGGACGAACGGGCCGCGGTGGTCATCGCGCTGCGCCTCGGCTGGTCCATGGCGGACGCCTACCACCACGCTCAGCACGTCGACCTGGCCGCCACCCCCGACCGCCCGGCAGCCGCCCCGGCGAAGCTGTCCAACCTGACCGAGCTGGCCGGCCGGCACCGGCTCGGCATGTACCTCGACGGCGTGGACGTGGCGCTCACCCAGATCGCCCCGCTCACCGCGGCCGGCCGCACGCTGCCGTCCACCGCCGCCGCCCGGAACGCCGGCGACGTCGACCGGGAGCCGCTGCTGCACGCACTCGACGACCTCAACATCGAGGTGCTGCGCTGGACCATGGCCACCAACCACCGGGTCGGGGTGGCGTACCGGCTCGGCCGGTCGCTCGCCGACACGGTCCGCCGCGGCGACGCGGACCAGCTCGTCGGGCGGTTCGGCGGCCGGCACGTCCAGATCAGTCGGTGGCTCGACGAGTTGGCGAGCGTGCTGCCGCCGTACTCGGCTCCGGTGGTGCGCCGCTCGCTGGCCACCTGGGCGGCGGCGGTGGGCCGCGCCACGGTCGGCGACCCGGGCGAGGCCGGGCTCGCCGAACTGACCCGCGAGCTGCGTAACCAGGGCGACCTGTGGCAGGACGTGCTCACCGGCGGCCTGCACCCGCGTGACCTGCTGGACGAGGAGAACTGGGCGGTCGTGGCCCGCAACGTCATCATCCGGGACCGCAAACTGGTGGCGCAGGCCGCCCGGGGCGTCTTCTGGCCGGTGCTCGCACCCCTGCTGGTGGTCCTGCTGGCCGTGGTCGGGGTCAGCGCCGCCGCGGCGGCCGGCTCCCCCGCCACCCGGGCGGCGGTGGCGCTCGTCGGTCTCGGCGCCGGGCTGACCGCGCTGTGGCGGTCGATCTCCACCCCGACGCTGTCGGTGGCCGCCGAGGTGAACCGCCCCCTGCTGGACAGCGAGCTGGTGGTGCAGATGACCGCCCGGATCAACCGGCCGCTCACCGCCGCCCGGCGTGCCGGGCGGGCCGGACGGCAGCGCCCACCGTCGGAGGGCGGATCGAAATACGTTGCCGGCGTTTCCCGTATCGACCTACCGTGAGCGCGCAAGGTCAACCACCGCTCCGGGAGCCGTCCATGTCGCTGCGACACGTCACCACGTCGGTGTCGTGGCTGCTCGGCGACGGCTGCCGGGTGGCCGGACCACGGACCGCGAGGCCCGACTGACGCGCCCCGCGCGCCACGTCGACGCCGCCCGGTCCGCACGGACCGGGCGGCTTTGTCGTCCCGTACCACCGATCGTGAGAGGAGAGCCCGGTGGACGCCGTCCTCGTCGTCAACGCCGACCTCGGCCCGCTGCACCGGGTCACCGTCAAACACGCGGTCCGGATGCTCTGCCGCCGGGTCGCCGAGATCCACGAGGCCGAGCCGGACCGGGTGATCGGCGTCTTCCCGCTGCCGCGGGTGGTCCGCCTCGTCCGGTACGTGGTGACCCGCTGGCGGTTCACCACCGGCCCGGCCTGGTCCCGGGGCGGGGTGCTGGCGCGTGACCGTCGCCGGTGCGCCTACTGCGACGGCCCGGCCAGCACCATCGACCACGTCCTGCCCCGCTCCCGCGGTGGCCGGAACACCTGGGGGAACACCATCGCCGCCTGCTACGCGTGCAACCAGCGCAAGGGCGACCGGACCCCGGCCGAGGCGGGTATGCCGCTGCGCCGGGAGCCGGTGACGCCGAGCTGGGTCGCGCTGGCACGGTGACGGACGGCCGGCGGGCACAGGGGGCGGTGCCGGGGTACGCCCCGGCGCGGCGCCCGCCGGCCCCACCCCCTATCCGGCGGCGTGGCTGTCGGCGGCCGGTTCGGACGCGTGTCGCCGCAGGAACGCGGCACCCCGGTGGGCGTCGCGGTGGACCTGCCAGCCGACGAGCGCGAACAACACCGCCCCGCCACCGAAGACCGCCAGGAACAGCGGCGTGGTGACCCGCACCAACGCCTGGCCCACGTTGAGCACCACCAGGCCGACCGCCACGGACGCCCACCAGCCACCCTCGGCCATCGCGCGCGCGGCGACGGTGAGCGCCGACAGGTCGGTCTCCGGGCCCGGGGTGCCCCGCCGTACCTGCCGGGTCAGCCGGGACCGGTGGCGCATACCCATCGCCCACATCGGGGACCGTCGTTGGGATCGCAACAGTCCTCGCCGCGCGGCCCGGACGATGGCGGCCACCTCGATCACCAGCCCGAGGACGGTGAGGACGATGCCGGTGACCTGCGCCCACTGCGGCGGGCGTCCCCCGGTGCGGAACGACCAGTCCTGGTCGATCGCCAGCTCGACGACGAGCGCACCGACCACGGCGCCCACCAGCGGCACTCCGACCATGGCCGCACGGAACCGACGGCGTCCCCGCCGGATCGCGTGCTCCTGACCGTCCCCGCGACCGTCCATCCCGGACCCCCGTTCCCCGTCCCAGGCATCGACGTACCCGGTGGGGCGGGTCGGGTAACCAGCGGTCAGCGGGTAGCCGGCGGGGTCCAGCCGAAGCGCGGCGGCCGGCGCTCGTTGACCGCCGCCACCCCCTCGCGGGCCTCGCCGCTGTCCCGCACCTGGCCGTGCCACCAGGCGAGCCGGTCGGCGTCGGCACGCCCGTCGACGATCTCCTTGGCGGCGGTCACGGTCAGCCGGGAACGCTCGGCGATGGTGGCGGTCAACGCCGCCACCCGGGGGGCCAGCCCGCCGGTCGGCAGCACCTCGTCGACAAGTCCGATCCGCAGCGCCCGCTCGGCGTCGACCAGCTCACCGGTGAACAGCAGGTGCTTGGCCGCGGACGGCCCGACCAGCCCGACCAGCCGGCGGGTGGTCGGCGCCGGATAGACCAGGCCGAGCCGGGCCGGGGGTACGCCGAAGCGGGCGTCCGCCGCGGCCAGGCGCAGGTCGCAGGCGACGGCGAGCTGGCAGCCGCCGCCCACGCAGGCGCCTTCGATCGCGGCGACGGTGGGCCGGCCGAACGTGGCGAGCCGTTCCTCGGCGGCCACCGCGATGCTGCCGTCGCCCGCGGCCAGCAGCTCGTCCAGGTCCCCGAGGTCGGCGCCGGCGCAGAACGTGCCGCCCGCGCCGGTGAGCACCAGCACCCGTACCGCCGGGTCGGCCTCCAGGCCGTCGAGCAGCACCGGGAGCTGCCGCCACATGGCCGGGGTCATGGCGTTGCGCCGGGCCGGGTTGTGGATGACCACGGTCGCCACCGGGCCGTCCACCGTGACGGTCAGTTCCGCGTCGGACATGCCTGCGACCGTAACGGGCGGGGCCCGGTGGCCACCCGGGTGGGGTGGCCGCCGGGCCCCGCAGGGTCGGGCGATCAGGTCAGGAGACGTTGACCGCGGTGTCGTCGAGCACGAACGAGGTCTGCAGCGAGACGTCCTCGGTGCCGGTGAACTTCAGGGTGACGGTCTGCCCGGCGTACGCGGCCAGGGAGAACGACTTCTGGCTGTAGCCGGCCGCCTTGTTCAGGTTCGAGTAGGTCGCCAGCGTGGCCAGCACCGAGCCGGAGGAGTTGAGCACCTGCACGTTCAGCTTGTCGTACTGGACGCTGGTGGTGGTCTCCGCCGTGTCGATGTGCAGCCAGAAGGAGAAGGTGTACGCGGAGCAGCCGGCCGGCAGGCTCACCGACTGGGACAGCGTCTCGGTACGGGTGGTGCCGTAGCCGTTCATCCACGCGTTCCAGGTGCCGGTGCGGGTCGCCTGGCTGCTGCCGTGCTGGCCGATCACGCCGGAGGTGGCGGACCAGACGGTGTTGCCGGATTCGAAGCCGGGGTTGCCGAGCTTCTGGCCGGCGCCGGTGCAGCCGCCGCCGACGCTGCCGACGGTCAGCGTGTACGTGGCGGTCTTGGTGCCCGACGCGGCGCTGCCGGTGACCGTCACCGTGTAGGTGCCGGCGGGCGTGCCGGAGCCGGTGGCGATGGTGAGGGTGGCGGAGGCGCCCGAGGTCACCGAGGTGGGGCTGAACGACGCGGTGGCGCCGGTCGGCAGGCCGGACGCGGAGAACGTCACGGTCTGCGCGGCCCCGCTGGTGGTGGCGGTGGCGACGGTGGTGGAGACCGAGCCGCCCGCGGTCACCGAACCGGCGGTCGGGGAGAGCGAGACGGAGAAGTTGTTGCCGGTGGAGCTGCACGGCGCGTCGTTGCCGGCCACGTTCACCGCGGTCCACGCCGCCTGGACGGTCTTGTACTCGGTGGAGCAGTTGCCGTACAGGTCGGTGGCGGCCCGCAGGGTGTACGCGCGGGCGGTGTTCGCCGGGTTGCTGGTGTTGACGTACGAGGTGTTCGAGGTGAAGTACACGTCGAGCGCCCGGTACCAGATCTTCTCCGCCTTGGCGCGGCCGATGCCGGTGACGGCCGGGGCCGAGCCGCAGACCGGCGAGGTGCCGTACGAGGTGGCGCCGGTGCCCTCGGCGAGGTTGAAGAAGAAGTGGTTGCCGACGCCGGAGGAGTAGTGCACGTCCTTGTTCTTCGTGCTGGTGGACCAGCAGGAGTCGGACGAGCCGTCCAGCGACGGGTTGTACATGTAGCGCAGCGGCGTACCGTTGCCGTTGATGTTGATCTTCTCGCCGACCTGGTAGTCACCCGGGTCGCTCGGCGCGGCGGCGTAGAACTCGACCATGTTGCCGAAGATGTCGCTCGTGGACTCGTTGAGGCCACCGGACTCACCGGAGTAGACCAGCCCGGCCAGCGCCTCGGTGACGCCGTGGCTCATCTCGTGCCCGGCCACGTCCAGCGAGACCAGCGGGCGGGAGTTGCTCGAACCGTCGCCGTAGGTCATCTGGGCGCCGTCCCAGAACGCGTTGACGTAGTTGTTGCCGTAGTGCACCCGGCTCGGCACGCCCTGGCCGTTGCCGAAGATGCCGTTGCGGCCGTGGGTGTTCTTGAAGTAGTCGAACGTCTTGGCCGCGCCGAAGTGGGCGTCGACGGCGGCGGACTGCCGGTTGGAGGTGGTGCCGTTGCCCCAGGCGTTGTCCGCGTCGGTGAGCGTGGTGCAGGTCGAGGTGCCGTTGTTCATGTCGCACGTGCGGCCGTTGCCGCGCACCGGGTCGATCATCTGGTAGGTGCTGCCGTTGAGCGTCGTGTCGATGCTCACCGAGCCGGTGTAGATGCCCTGGCCGGTGCCGGCCACGGTCTCGATCTCGTCGTACGAGCCGATCACCTTGCCGGTGGTGGCGTCGGTGACGACGTGCAGCTTCGACGGCGTCTGCTTGTCCGCCTGCCAGCCGGTGGCGACGGTCTCCCAGGCGAGCCGGCCCTTGCCGGTGCTGGCGTCGACGAACAGCTCGGGCGCGCCGACCGAGGTGAGCGCGCCGGTGAACGCCTTGCGGGCGCTGGCCTTGGCCGCGTCCGCGGTCACCTTGGCGGTGGTGCCGAGGGTGAGCGGGGCGGAGAGACCGACCGACGTGCCGGTCAGCACCCCGTCAGCCGTGGTGTGGAGGACGAAGTCACCGCCGTACACCCGGAGGCCCTGGTAGGTGCGGCTGTAGCGGGTGTGTGCCGCTCCGGACGGGTCGACCTTGGTGCGGACAGCCTGGTACGCCTCACCGTTGACGCCCTGGACGGCGCCGGGGTTGGTCCGCAGCAGGCCGGCGGCCTGTGCCGCGGCGCTCTCGGGGCTGGGCGTACTGGGCGCGGCCGCTTGCGCCGAAGTGGTGACGCAGGCCAGCACGCCGCTGGTGAGCAGCGCTGCGCTGACGGCGGCGACGGATCTTTTCACGGGCCCTCCTGGAAGGCGGAAGTTGTGACGGGGGTAGTCACTGATGTAGATATAGCGATACATCGAGGGTCGTGAAAGAGGATGGCGACATCCTGTCGGAGACACTGACCGAACGGATGAGGAGGCAACCGTGGTCAGGAACCGGGTCGCCTTGTCGTGCGTCCGAACCGGTATGAGAGCAGCCCTCGCCGTCGTGATCACCGCCACCCTCCTCGTCCCGCTCGCCGGCTGTGCCCGCACCGACGCGCCGCCCGACACGACGGATGGACCCCAGCCGCTCGCCGGCGAGGTCGTGCTCGTGAAGTCGGGCGGCATCGCCGGGCTTACCGACACCGTCCGGGTCGAGCCGCAGGGTCAATGGACGAGGACCGACCGCGCCGGCGCCTCCCGGGAGGGACGGCTCGCCGAGGCGGAGTTCGCCCGGCTGCGTCAGCTCGCCGTCGACCCGCGCCTGGCCGCCGAGGCCGCTGTCACCGTCCCGGCCACCATGTGCGCCGACGCGTTCGCCTACCGGCTCACCGTCGCAGCGACAACGGTCACGTACGTGGACTGCCCGCCGCGGGCCACGCCGCCGCCCGCCACCGCCGAGGTGGTCGACCTGCTCGAACGCGCCACGAGCTGACCCGGCTTTCAAACCCGTCGCCGCTGTGACATCGGCCTATGGTCGGGACCGGCCGGCCAGGCCAGCATGGAAGGCATGACTCGTGCACTCATCGCCCTGACCAGCCACTCCCAGCTCGGCGGGACCGGCCGCTCGACCGGCTACTACGTCGGTGAGGCCGCCGAGCCGTGGGAGGTGTTCCGGGCCGCCGGATACGACGTCGACCTGGTGTCCGTGGCCGGCGGCGAGCCGCCGGTCGACGGCCGGGACGCGGACGACCGCACCCAGAACGACTTCCTCGCCACCGCCGGCGTGACGGACACCGCGAAGGCCGCCGACGTCGACCCGTCCCGGTACGACGTGATCCTCTTCGCCGGCGGCCACGGCACCATGTGGGACTTTCCCGACAATCCGGACCTGGCGCGCATCGCCCGCTCCGTCCACGAGCGCGGTGGTGTCGTCGCCGCCGTCTGCCACGGCCCGGCGGCGCTGGTGAACCTCACCCTCACCGACGGCTCCCGCCTGATCGCCGGCAAGCGGGTCGCCGGCTTCACCAACAGCGAGGAAGCCTCCGTCGGACTCACCGACGAGGTGCCATTCCTGCTCGCCGACAAGCTCATCGAGGCCGGCGCGCAGCACGTACCGGCCCCCGACTTCACCGAGCACGTGGTGGTCGACGGCCGCCTCGTCACCGGCCAGAACCCGCAGTCCGCCCGCGCCGTCGCCGACGCCGTGGTGAAGCTGCTCGCCTGAGCGTGCTCAGATCCGGTAGTCGTCCGGCAGGCCGGTCGCCCGCAGCTCCGGCGGCAGGTGGGCCACGTCGTTGAACGCGATGAGCCCCGGCGGGCCGCCCGAGCTGTAGCGGATCACGGTCAGCCCGCAGTTCTGCTGGTTCAGCCCGATCCACCGGTGCGCCGGCGCCTCCAGCGCGTGCAGCACCAGCCACGCGACCAGGAAGTTGTGGGTGACCACCAACTCGCGTACGTCGCCCTCGGCGGGGACGGTGGCGAACCGCGCCACCGCCTCCGCCGTCACGCGCGGCCCGTCGCGCCGCTCCCGCTCGGTGAACCCGGCCAGGAACTCCGCGTACCGCTCGGGTAGGCCGGCCGGGTCGGTGTCGTGCGGCATGTGGTCGCCCGCGCGGTCGTCCTCGCGTACCGGAACACCGGGCAACGCCGCCGCGACCAGCGCGGCGGTCTGCGCGGCCCGTCGGGCCGACCCATGGTGTACGGCTGCGAAGCGCGTGCCGCGCAGCCGCTCGCCCAGCAGCGTCGCCTGGCGCCGGCCACGCTCCGACAGTCCGGTGTCCGCCTCCTGGTCCGGACGGTCCTGCTCGCCGTGACGGACCAGGTAGAGCAGGCGGCTCGGCATCGACGGGCACCTCCACGGTCGGGAACCGCGAGAATAGCCCGCCGCTCAGGGGCGGGGGTGCATCTGGCCGACCCGGATCCGGTTGCCGAACGGGTCACGGATGCCGAAGTCGATCCCGTACGGCCGGTCCGTCGGCTCGTCGGTCACCTCCACGCCCTTCGCCACCAGATCCGCGTGCGTCTTGTGCGCGTCGTCGGTGGTGAAGAAGAGGAAGCCGCCGGTGGCTCCCTTGGTGAGCAGCTCCCGGACCTGCTCGGCGGTCTTCGGGTCCAGGGCCGGCGGGCCCGGCTTCTCCAGCAGGATCTCCCGGCCCGGGTCACCCGGCACGTTGACGGTGAGCCAGCGCATGAAGCCGAGATCCTGGTCGGTGCTGACCTCCAGGCCCAGCTTCCCGACATAGAAGTCGAGCGCCTCGTCCTGGTCGAGCACATAGATCTGGGAGCGGGAAGTCGAAGTCATCGTCATGCCGACGACGCTAGAGCAGCGGCCCGACCTGCTGCTTATCCAAAACTGCTCGGCCTGGTCCAGGACTTGGCGAAGCAGCTCGGGACGTCGGCCGGCGCGGCCTTGCGGTGCCGGTAGGCCGAGGGCGACTCACCCACGATGTCGCGGAAGGTCCGGCTGAACGTGCCGAGACTGCCGAAGCCGACCAGGTGGCAGATCTCGGTGACCGGCTCGTCGGTGCACACCAGCAGGTGCATGGCCCGTTCCACCCGGCGGCGTTGCAGGTAGCGGTGCGGCGTCTCGCCGAAGGTGGCCCGGAAGGTTCGGATGAAGTGCGCCTCGGAGACGTACGCGATCCGGGCCAGCGCGGCGATGTCCAGCGGCTGCGCGTACGCCCGGTCCATCGCGTCCCGGGCGCGCAGCATGGCCCGGTTGGACTCCTCGACGGCGCGGCTCATCGCGGTCACCCTACTGCGGACGACGCACGGTCAGGCTGCTCGTCAGATCCCGAGGTCCCTCGGTTGCCGCCGTGACCGGCAACGCTCGCCCCGCCGCGTGCCTCGGCTCACATCGTCAACAGTCCCCCGTTACGGGTCTCGTCCTTGACCGCGATCAGGTTCGCCACCACGTAGGGAATGTTGTGCGCCCGGTGGAAATCGGTCGGGAAGTACGTGGCGAGGCGGGACACCTGGAAGCGGCACTCGATCTCCGGGACGAAGCGCGCGTAAGCCTCATCGGTGAAGTACCAGAAGGCGTTCTCGTTGTAGAACGCGACGTGTGTCGGATCCTGGAACGCACCCCGGCCGTCGGTGCTCGGCGTCAGGGAGAGCAGCATTCCGTTCGGGGCGAGGACGCGATACAACTCGTTGAAGACAGCGATCTTGTCCGGCACATGCTCCAGGAAGTCGACCGCCCGGATCACACCGACGCTGTCGTCCGGCAGGTCGATCCCGTTGGTGACGTCGCAGACGATGTCCACGCCGTCCCCGGCCCGGCGGTCCAACCCGAGGAAACCCTCCGGCTTGTTGTGCGCCGAGCCCATGTCCAGCGCCAGCAGGCCCCGTCGCTTGGCCCAGGCCAGCGCGTTGAACTGGATGTTCCGGTCATAGATCTCCACCGACCGGCGTTGGATGCGCGCGTTGGCCTCCGGATCGCGCTGGGTGTTCCGAGAGTGCATCCGCTGCAGGTAGAGACACCTCGGGATGTGGTGGAAATCGGCCACCTGGTACAGCCGGCACATCAGATCCAGGTCGTCGGCCACGTCGAGTGACTCGTCGTATCCGCCGACCTTCTCGTACACGTCCCGGCGGAACGCCCGGACGTGGTTCGGCGCGTACCAGATGTAGCTCACGTTGTGCGGAGTCGGCGCCAGCGAGTGGCACGCCAGCACCTCGCGGCCGTCGACCCGCTCGTCCCGGTAGCGCCAGCCGTGGGAAACGGCGAAGCGCGAGTCGTCCCGGCCGCCGTCCTCGCCGATCTGGGCGGTGTCGCTGTAGACGAAACCCACTTCCGGGTACGCCTCGAAGGCCGCGACGATCTCCGCCAGGCAGTCACTGCTGAGCAGATCGTCGTCGTCGAACTCGACGAGGATGTCCCCGTACGCCTCGGCGCAGGCATGCCGCTTCACGGCACCGACGCCGGTCAGTCCGTCCCGCACCACGAGGCGGATCCGCGGATCGTTGACCTCGGGGCGCCACCGGTTGCCCTGGTTGAGAAGGACCACCCATTCCCAGTCCGAATAGGTCTGCGCCAACAACGACCGCAGGCATTCGTCCAGGAAACGGGTCCGGTAACTACCCGTGAAAACAGTGACGTGCGGCGCCTTCACCAACGAGTCACCTCGCCGGCTTCCGTGGCCGGTACTTGGCGGGCACCGCCGAGGCCAGGCTCCCGTCGGCCGCGACCGCCGACGTGAACGCCGCCCGGGCCCCCTTCTGGTCCTCCCGCCTGTCGAGCATCACCCCGAGCCGCAGGTAAGCCGTGGAGGCCGCCTTGTCGGCGTCGACGATCTTCCGGTACAGCGCGAGCGCCTCGTCCGGCTTCTCCGCCTCCAGCAGGAGGGCCTTGTTGAACATGGCCGGCCGGTAGGAGCCGTCGATCTCCAGGGCCTTGTCGTAGTTGGTGACCGCCTCGGACCCCAGACCACGGGACTGGGCGAGGTAGCCGAGGTTGAACCAGGCGAACTTGTTGTCGGCCTGTAGCGACAGCACTTTCTCGAAGGTCTTCTTCGCCTCGTCGGCCTGACCCGCCTGCCCCTGCTGGACACCCTGCTGGAGCAACTCCGCAGGCGTCTGCGGCGCTTGCGACTGCTTGTCCGGGGCCTTGGAAGGGTTGGACGCCGCCGGGCGCTCCTTAGGACCGTCGCTGCACGCCGCCGTGCCCGCGAGCAGCACCGCCCCACACGCGAGAGAGCCGAACATCTGTTGCATCTTCACTGTCATCCCCTTTCTGTCGATCGCCTTCGTCGTACACATCACGGTGTGACGTCCGCACAGACGACGTAGATGATGTTGCCGGAGGTCGAGAACTGGAACTGCCACCCGCCAACAACGCCTCACCTTCAACACACCCGACTAACAGCAATGTGAAACGCGCTCTAAGACCGAGATCATGCGCTGCCTGAAGCGTTACATCGCCCGCGACGCCTATCGGATGCTCACCGCTGACCGACCGGGCAGCGCCTCATTCGCCAGCGGCTGGCCGTCCTTCGATGGATGAGCAGCCTCCCACCTGACAAGGGCCACTACTCGCTTCGCCGGGAGGACATCTTTCAGGGCGGTGACCTTTACGTGACAACCGCCGCCGACGCCCGCCAGACCGGTGGCTAGAGAATGAGGGCTATGCCCTTGACCGACTCCGTCCGTCAGATCGCCGCAGTTCTGGGGCGCCTTGCGCCGCCGTACGGGCCGCTGGAGCTGCCACCGCCGGTCTCGCTAGACGAGCCACTCGACGACATCGCTCCCGGTTACGCCGAGTTCCTCCGCCTCGCTGACGGGGCTACATGCGGGAGCACCGGCGACGTCCGGCTGTGGTCCGCACACTCCGTGCGCCAGACGCCGTGGATGGCTGATGACCTGCCAGGCGGTGATGCGCGCTGGTGCGCGGTCGCGGACGTCCTGGAGAATCCTGTCTTCGTTGAGCGTACAACCGGCGAGGTGTGGTGGTTCTCCGACCTGAACATCGTCTGGTATACCGACAGCGAACTCGCCAGTTTCGCCAAGCTGGCCGACGACGTTGCCGGGTTCATCGATTACCTCGTCCTCGGTCCTGGGTACGTCCAGCACCTTTCGAGCGGGCGAGATGACCCGTGGCTGCAGGCGCTGTCAAGCAGAGAGGTACGCCAGCAAGGGCGGGTCTGCTGCACCGATAGGTGACATCTGAGATGGCTTGCCCTGTGGGCGGGCTGGACGCCAAGACCGAGGATTCCGAGGCGGTGTTGCCGCTGCCCGAGGTCACCTGGCTGAGCCTGATGGAGCACCAGGAGCGTCAGCAGGCAGAGCGGGCCGGTCTCGCCGAGGTCTGGGAGGATCACCACCTGGTCTTCCCCTCCGAGCGCGGCACTCCGATGGAGCCCACCAACCTCAGCCGATCATTCGCCCGGCTGCGTGAGACCGCCGGCCTGCTCGGTGTCCGGCTGCACGACCTCCGGCACACGGTGGTGTCGCTGCCGATGGAGCTGGGCGTCCCTCCGCACGTCGTGCAGGCCATCGCCCGGCACGCCGACGTCGAGGTCACGCTGAAGGTCTACGCCCACGCCAACCTAGACGCGATGCGTCAGGCGCTCGGCAAGCTCGACGGGCGGCTGTCGTGACCGTCGCTGCTGTCAGCGTTGCTGTCATCCGGCCGGATCGCGGCGGCTGCCGCCGCGAAATGGCTGATGGAATTGGAGCCCCCGGCCGGGATCGAACCGGCGACATCTCGCTTACAAGGCGAGTGCTCTGGCCAGCTGAGCTACAGGGGCGGGTGTAACCGCGCCCAGCATAGCGACTGGCCTCCGGAAATCCCGCCTGGCAGGGTTTCCGAGCACCGAAAACGTCAGCTTCCCGACCGGTGACGATGCCGGATCGTCGCCGAGCGCGCACCGAGTGAGGGAGATTGATGCCTGACCGTGCCTCGGTGTCCGTTATGCCTATGCCGCCGGTCCCACCCACCGCTCCACGTCTTGGCACGATCGCGAAAGCCGTTTACCGTGCAGTGACACGGACGACACTCCGGCCGGCCCCGGCTGCCCTGAGCGACGACCTGTTGGCCGGCGCCTCGGGCGCCGGTCGCTCCTTCACTCGGATCGTCCGGCACGTTCCTGCCGGTGAAAGGAAGCGCTCCATCATGGCTACGGTCACCTACTCGAAGGCGTCCCGGATCTATCCGGGCACCGAGCGTCCCGCCGTCAACCAGCTCGACCTGGAGATCGGTGACGGGGAGTTCCTCGTCCTGGTCGGCCCGTCCGGCTGCGGCAAGTCCACCAGCCTGCGGATGCTCGCCGGCCTGGAGGACGTCGACGACGGCGCGATCTACATCGACGACCGGGATGTCACCCACCTCCCGCCGAAGGCCCGCGACATCGCGATGGTCTTCCAGAACTACGCCCTCTACCCGCACATGACGGTGTACGAGAACATGGCGTTCGCCCTCAAGCTGCGCAAGACCTCGAAGTCGGAGATCGACCGGCGGGTCAAGGAAGCGGCCGCGCTGCTCCAGCTGGAGGACTTCCTCAGCCGTAAGCCGAAGGCGCTCTCCGGCGGTCAGCGTCAGCGTGTCGCCATGGGCCGGGCGATCGTCCGGGAGCCGCAGGTCTTCCTCATGGACGAGCCGCTGTCGAACCTCGACGCGAAGCTGCGTGTGCAGACCCGTACCCAGATCGCCTCGTTGCAGGCGAAGCTGGGCGTCACCACCGTCTACGTCACCCACGACCAGGTCGAGGCCATGACCATGGGCCACCGGGTGGCGGTCATGCTCGACGGCGTGCTCCAGCAGGTGGACACCCCGCGTACGCTCTACGACGCCCCGGCCAACGTCTTCGTCGCCGGCTTCATGGGCTCCCCCGCCATGAACATCAAGACGGTGAAGCTGACCGACCAGGGCGGCGCGTTCGCCGAGATGATCATCCCGCTGAGCCGCGAGCAGGTCGAGGCGGCCCGCGCCGAGGGCGGCGACGGCAAGGTCACCGTCGGCTTCCGGCCGGAGGACTGCGACCTGGTCAGCCCGTCCGAGGGCGGCATGCCGGTCGTGGTCGAGCTGGTCGAGGACCTGGGCTCCGACGCCAACGTCTACGGCCACGCCGCGCTTGAGGGCCACAACGAGCGGTTCGTGGTCCGCACCGACCGCCGCAACATGCCGACCATGGGCGACACCGTGTTCGTCAAGCCGCGTACCGGCAGCAGCCACGTCTTCCACTCGGCCACCGGCCAGCGAATCTGACGTACGCGAGAAAAAGGGGCGGTCCGCCGTGGCGGACCGCCCCTTTTCCGTTGCTTCCTCCGGTCAGGCCTCGACGGCCCGGCGGCGGGCCACCTCGGCGAGCGTGACCGCGGCGGCGACGCTGGCGTTGAGCGACTCCACGTCGGAGACCATCGGGATGCTGACGGTCAGGTCGCAGGTCTCCCCGACCAGCCGGGACAGCCCGCGCCCTTCCGAGCCGACCACCACGACCAACGGGCCGACCGCGGCCTCCAGGTCGTACAGGTCGGTCTGCCCGTCGGCGTCCAGGCCGACCACGATGAAGCCGGCCTCCTTGCACGCCTTCAACGACCGGGTCAGGTTGGTGACCTGGGCGACCGGCACGCGTGCGGCCGCACCGGCGCTGGTCCGCCAGGCGGTCGCGGTGATCCCGGCGGCTCGCCGCTCGGGCACGAAGACACCCTGCGCGCCGAACGCGGCGGCCGATCGGATAACCGCGCCGAGGTTGCGCGGGTCGGTGACCCCGTCCAACGCGACGAGCAGCGGGGCGGCCTGTTCCAGCGCGGCGGCGACCAGGTCCTCGAACGGCTCGTAGGCGAACGGCGGCACCTGGAGGCCGACGCCCTGGTGCAGCACCCCGCCGGTCATCCGGTCCAGCTCGGCGCGGCTGACCTCCAGGATCGCGATGCCCCGGTCGGCGGCGGTGCGGATGATCTCCTTGATCCGGTCGTCGACGTCGATGCCCTGCGCGGTGTAGAGCGCGGTCGCCGGCACCTGCGTGCGCAGCGACTCCAGCACCGGGTTGCGCCCGACAAGCAGTTCCGGGCTGTCCTTCGCCGGGTTCGCCTTGCGGCCCGGCGCGACCCGCGGGCCGCCGCGCCCACCGGGCTTGCCCTTGCCGCCCTTGAGCGGCACGCCGGCCCGACTGCCCTTGCCCCAGGTGGTGTCCTTGGTACCCGGCTGGCCGATCTTGGGCGGGCGTCCCTCCTCGGCGGCGGAGCGGCGCTCCTTGTCCTGCTTCCAGGCGGTGCGCTGGGGCAGCTTCTCGGTGCCCGAGTACGCCTTGTGCCAGGGCCGCTCGTCCGCCGGCAGGGTGCGGCCCCGCCCGGCGAGGGAATCCTTGTTCTTGCCACCGGTGCCCTTGGGGGCACCCGACTTCGGCGTCAGTCGCCGGCCACGGCGCTGCGAGTTGCCGGCCATCAGTCCTGCTCTCCAATAGTCCAACGCGGGCCCTGGGGGGTGTCCTCGACGACCACGCCGGCCTGCTTGAGCTGGTCGCGTACCGCGTCGGCCGCGGCCCAGTCCTTGCGGCTGCGGGCCTGCGCGCGCTGCTCCAGGGCGAGCGCGACCAGGGAGTCCACCACGCCGCGCAGGTCGTCGGTACTGCCGCCGCCGGTCCAGGCCGGGTCCAGGGGGTCGACGCCGAGGATATCCAGCATGCCCCGGACGGCGGCGAGCGTCGTGCGGACGGTCACATCGTCACCGGCGGTCAGCGCCGAGTTTCCGTCACGGACCACCTCGTGCAGCACCGCCAGCGCCGCCGAGGTGTTCAGGTCGTCGTCCATCGCGGCCGCGAAACCGGCCGGCAGGTCACCGGGCCGGCCGGCGCCGATCCGCTCGGCCGCCCGCTGCACGAAACCCTCGATCCGCCGGTACGCGACCGCGGCCTCCCGCAGCGCGTCCTCCGAGTAGTCGATGCGGGAGCGGTAGTGCGCGGCGGCGTAGTAGTAGCGCAGCTCGACCGGGCGGACCCCGAGCGAGGCCACGTAGTCGAGGTCGAGCGTGTTGCCCAGCGACTTGCCCATCTTGGTGCCGCCGATGCCGAGCAGGCCGTGGTGCACCCAGTAGCGGGCGAACGGCAGATCGGCGGCCTGCGACTGGGCGATCTCGTTCTCGTGGTGCGGGAACGTCAGGTCGAGCCCGCCGCCGTGGATGTCGAACTCGGGGCCCAGGTAGCGCCAGCACATGGCCGAGCACTCGATGTGCCAGCCGGGCCGGCCCCGGCCCCACGGCGACGGCCAGTAGGCGTCGGCCGGCTCGTCCGGCTTGGCGCCCTTCCAGAGCGCGAAGTCGCGCGGGTCCCGCTTGCCCCGGTCGGGGGCGTCGCCGGCCGGTTGCATGTCCCCCGGGGACTGGCCGGACAGCGAGCCGTACGCCGGCCAGGAGGCCACGTCGAAGTAGACGTCGCCGGAGCCGTCGGTGGCCGGGTAGGCGTGCCCGGTCTCGATCAGCCGGGCGATCAGCTCGTGCATCTCCGGGACATGCCCGGTGGCCCGCGGCTCGTAGGTCGGCGGGAGCACGTTCAACGCCCGGTAGGAGGCGGCCAGGATCTGCTCGTTGTCGTAGGCGATCGACCAGAACGGCCGCCCCTGCTCCACCGCCTTGGCCAGCACCTTGTCGTCGATGTCGGTCAGGTTGCGGATGAACGTGACCTCGAAACCGTTGGCGAGCAGCCAGCGGCGCAACACGTCGTAGTTGACGCCGGAGCGAAGGTGACCGATGTGCGGCGGGGCCTGCAGCGTGAGACCACACAGGTAGACCCCCACCTTGCCGGCTTCCCGCGGGACGAAGTCCCGCACCGATCGGGTGGCGGTGTCGTACAGGCGTAGCGTCACCTCCCAAGGGTAGCCGTCCGCGCATGTCGAGGTTGGCCGGAGCCTGGTCGTACGCTGCGTGCTGTGGACACGGCGGCACGACCGGGAGAAACGGCGCAGACCCTGGACCGCGGCCTGCGCCTGCTGCACCTCGTCGCGGACGCGCCGGGCGGGCTCACCGTCACCGAGGCGGCGCACCGGCTGGGCATCGGCCGGGCGGCGGTCTACCGGCTGGTCGGCGCGCTGACCGGCCACGGCATGCTCCGCCGCGACGGCGAGGGCCGCCTGCGCATCGGCATGGGGGTGCTGCACCTGGCCCGCCGGGCCCAGCCCCTGCTCGCCGAGGGGGCGCTGCCCGCTCTCCGCCGGCTCGCCGAGGCCACCGGCGCCACCGCCCACCTGACCGTGGTCGAGGGCGGCGAGGGGGTGGCGCTGGCCGTGGTCGAGCCGAGCTGGACCGCCTTCCACGTGGCCTACCGGAGCGGCTCCCGGCATCCGCTGGAGCGGGGGGCCGCGGGCCGGGCCGTGCTGGCCGGGCGGGCCGGCGACCCGGGGCCGGTGAGCACCAGCGGGGAGCTCCAGTCCGGCGCGTACGGGGTGGCCGCGCCGGTGCTGGGCGTGCCCGGCCTGGAGGGGAGCGTAGGTGTGGTCTCGCTGACCCCGCTCGACGTGGCCGACGTCGGCGCCCGGGTCACCGCCGCCGCCGAGGCGGTCGCCGCCGCCCTGTCCTGAGCGGCCCGCCCGGCTCGCCGCACGCACGCACGCACGCCGGAAGCCCTAGCACATCGGCGCCGCGGCGCGGCGGTTGTCCACAGGTGCGCCGGACGACGCCCGCGGCGGTTGTCCACAGGGGTTCCGGCGGCCGGCGGGCCGCCACCACGCTTGTCGCATGCCCCCACACCCCCACCGACCGCCGGAGCTGGACCGGCAGGTCTTTCGTGGCTCGGACGCCATCCGGCGCGGGCTCCTGTCCCGACACCACCTCCGCGGGGCGTCCTGGGTCCGGCTCCGGCAGGACGTCTACGCCGACGCCCGCCTCGACCGCGACCACGCCCTGGCCTGCCGCGCGGCGCTGCTCCGGATGCCACCCGGCACGGTGATCGCCGGACCGTCGGCGGCCTACCTGCACGGCGTGACACACGCGGCCGAGTTCACCGATGACGTCCACGTGCTGGTGCCGGCCGCGGTCCGAGCCGATTCCCAACCTGGCGTCCGGGTGCACCAGGCTCCCCTGGCGGGCGCCCGTGCCGGCCTCCTGGTCCCGGCCGGCGCGGGTGCGTCGGATGCCGCCGGGTCGTCGCGGGTGGGCGGCCCCTTCCCGGCGGACCGCCCGCCCGGCGCTCCGGGCCGGAGCAGGCCACCGGCTCCGACCCGACCGTCTGTGGTGGCGACCCCCCGACCGAGAATTCCGGCCGGGGCATCGGACCCGGGCGGGCCGCCGAACCCCGGCGGGCCGCCACCCTGCACCGATCCGGCCGCCTGCGCGTGGGAGACAGCGGTCTGGGCCGACCCGGTGCGGGCCGTCGCCATCATCGACACGCTCCTGGGCACAGGTGCGGTGAGCCGGTCGACGCTTGCCACCGAGGCGGCCCGGAACGCCTGCCGTCCGGGTGCCCGGCGGGCGTCGTGGGTGTTCGGCCTGGCCGACGGCCTGGCGCAGTCCCCGCGCGAGTCCCATCTGCGGGTGCGGCTGATGTTCGCCGGGCTTCCCCGACCGATGGCGCAGCATCCGGTGCGCGTGTCGGCCGGTCTCGTCCTGCATCCGGGCCTGGCCTGGCCGCAGTACCGGGTCGCGGTGGAGTACGACGACGAGCGGCGCGCCGACCCGGAGCGGACGCACCTGGACCGACGACGCCTCGACCAGCTCGCCCGGGCCGGCTGGCTGGTGCTGCACATCGCGGACCGCCGCCTGCGGAAGGAGTTTCCCGCTCTGGTGCGCGAGATCCGCTCCACCCTGGTGGCGCGCGGGTGGCGGCCGTGAACCTCCCGCCGGCGATCGGCCGGCCCCGTAGCCCACCGGAGGGTGGAGGTGGCGATGTCAGGCGGCGGACCAACCGAGCGTGTCATTGTCATCGCATCGTGCAACTTCTATGGTTGCAGGAGCTTGGCGTTCTCCTCGAATACGGGGGCTGGAGGACTGATGGGCTTCTGTTCGCGTGGCGTCGACCCCGCCCTGGCGGGGTCGACGTGAGGTTTCGGCTGCTTGGCCCGCTGGTCGTCGACGGGCCGGGCCAGCCCTTGCGGCTCGACGGGAAAAGACCGCGCGCCGTCCTTGCGCTCCTGCTCATGGAGGCCGGAGCGCTGGTACGGGTGGAGCAGATCATCGACGCCGTGTGGGGCGACGCGCCACCGCGCACGGTCCGGACCCAGGTGCACGTCCAGATATCTGTGGTCCGCCGGTGGTTGCGAGCGCTTCCGGGCGCCGGGATCGTCACCCATGCCACCGGCTACGCGCTGCAGGTCGACCCGTCCGACATCGACGTGGGGATGTTCCGCCGGCTGGTCCGGCAGGGGCGGACACTCGCCGCGTCCAGGCAGCCGGTGGCGGCGGCGGAGTCATACCGGGCGGCCCTCCAACTGCACACGGGTCCACCTCTGGGTGACATCGACGCGCCGTTTGTCCAGGCCGCGGCCGCGGGGCTGGCCGACGAACAACTGAGCGCACTGAGCGCGCTGACGAGCCTGGACCTGGCCGCAGGGCGCCACCACGAACTGATCCCGGTGGTTTCCACACTTGTGGAACGACATCCGCTGCACGAGCCGCTCTGGTGTCACCTGGTGACCGCGTTGCACCGCGCCGGTCGCCGGAGCGAAGCGATCCGCTGCTACCACCGCGCTCGCCTTCTGCTCCGCGAGGAGTTGGGGGTGGAGCCCGGACCGGAGTTGACCGCCGCCTACCGCGCGCTGTTGGGCATCGACCCGGTGGCCGCGGACGGCCCCGACCTCGCCCGTACGCTCAGCCGCCTCGCCGAGGCGGAGCGGATGCTGGGCGAGATCCGGCAGCAGCTCTCGCGGCTCGGCGTCGACGTGCAGGCGGTACGGCCGGGGTCGCCGGCCGCACCGTCTGCACCGCTGCTGCCGTCAGACGGTGGTGCAGGCCACGCGGAGATTGCGGCTTGATCCGTCCCTCAGCAGGACGGAGAGCGTCTGGCCGCCGGGGCCACACGCCTTGCCGGGCAGAGCGGTGATCTGAAAGCGATCGCCGCTGACGCTGACCGCGCCGCTGCTCGCGCCGGGGTGGCCGTTCCAGGAAACCCCGACGACCGCGCCGGGATCGGTGACCGGGGTGCCGTTGGCGACGAGCCGGAAGGCCAGGTTGAGGCTTCCGCCCGCCACCGCGTCCGGATAGCTGCTGCCGACGTACACCTGCCCGTCGTAGAAGCCGTCGAACGTGTACGTGGGCACGCTGGGCCGGAAGAAGTTCCCCGACACGTAGCTGGCCAGCGAGGCGCCGGAGGACATCCCGGCGTCCGCGTCGAACTGGTAGTGGACGCCGAGGTAGATCCGGCTACGGGCATTCTCGGTGGCGGCGGAGGTGAAGCCGGTGAAGAGCCGTTGCACGCCTGAGGCGTGCGGGTCTTCCGTGGTGCCCACGAAACGGAACGTGTCGGTGCCGAAGAAGCCCTTCAGCGCCCCCGCCCAGGCGGCGGCGAAGCTGGCGTGCCCCGAGGTGTACGCCGGGAAGGGCGGCGAGAAGTTCACGTTGTTGCGGTCCGCGGAGAGCGGCTTCCAGTTCGGGTCCGCGATCGTGTCGGCGCGGGAGTCGGTGCCGGCCAGCCTGATCGCGCTCTCCGGACGCCAGAGATCGACGTCGGTCCGGTACTTGGCGTCCCAGGCCACCACGGCGGCATCGGCCATGGCGACGCCGACCAGCGCGAAGAGCCGCGCGTTGCCCGCCGGGGTCAGTTTGGCCGCCCCGGACACGATCCGGGTGTGCGCGAAGAGTTGGCCCGGTGGCTTGTAGGTGCCGTCCAGGTCGTTGGCCCAGAACCAGGCCAACTGCGTCTGGTCAGCGGTACGGGTGGTGCTGTTGTACGCACCGAGCGCCTTCACCTCGTTGACCTGGTTTGCGTACGCCTGGCTGGCGAGGAGCGTGGCGTAACTGGAATAGCCGGCCGGTAGCCCGGGACGGAACTGGGTCGTGGAGGTCATCGCGAACGGCCTCAACAGACCCCAGCTGGGGGTGGCCGGCTCACCGGAGCCGGTGCGCCGCCACTGGCCCGGCACGGTGCCGTCGGCGTAGGTGGAGTTGTCCGGCGAGCCGTCGTTCACCCGGAAAGTGATCATCGCCTGTGCGCTCGCCGAGCCCATCCGCTGGCCGTCGGTGCGCGCGGTCGAGTTGGCGATGCCTTCCTGCGCGGCGGTGAGATCGGCGGTGAAGTTGATCGCGGGATAGATGTTGCGCAGCGCGTCGTACGCCGCGTAGTCGATGGCGGTGGCGAGGTCGGGGGTCACCCCGGCGGTCGGGGCCACCTTGACCCGGTAGGCCTGCCCGATGCAGCGGGCGGCTCCGGAGGCGCAGAGCGCGGAGTTCGCGGCGTCGTAGATCGCGCCGTGCACCATCGCGCCCGCCCGAGCCAGCGGGCCGGGTGCGCCACCAACCTGACGGAAGGTGCGCAGCAGAACATCGTTCCAGTACAGGACATGGTCGGCGGGGCCGACGGCAAGCGCCGGAGTGGCCGGTACGGCAGCGACGGCGGTGCCGATGGTGACGGCCGCGAGCGCGGCGGCGCCCAGACGGCGGGGGAATGCGTACAACCAGCCCATGGGACTCCTCGGTGCGGAACCGCGATCGATCACTGTTGATGACCGTGGCACCACCAGGCTGGGTCGGCCGGCTATGCGTCCGCTACGACTTCGCTATCCGGGCAGGGACACCGCTCACCCGCCCGGCACCGCACGCGTTCAGGCGCTCGCCTTCGTCAGGGCGAGGAGCACCGCCGGCACCTCGGCCAGCGTGGACACCTCGACGTCCGGTTCCAGGCCCTGCGGGCGGGACAACCCGTTCCGGTTGAGCCAGACGGCCCGCAGTCCGGCCCGCTGGGCGGCGACAACGTCGTGTTCCGGGGAGTCGCCAACGTACACGATCCGGGCGGCGGGCAACCCGGTAGCCGCCACCACGGCCGCGAAGAACTCCGGCGACGGCTTCTTCGGCAGGCCACCCTCGTGCGCGTACAGCTCGAAGGCGAACTGCCCGGCGAGGCCGCAGCGTTCGGCGCGACTGTTGCCGTTCGTGGCGAAGCCGAGCAGGTGGTGCGGGCGAAGCGCCGCCAGCGCGGGCAGCACGTCGGGGAACGGCCGGCTCAGGGCGTACCGGCGGGCGAAGAACAGCACCGCGAACTCGTCCAGGTCCGACTCCAGGCCGGCCCGCGCGAGCGACCGGGTCAGCGCGGCGCGCCGAATCTCCTGCACCGGCGCCGCGCTGAGCGCCCCGAAGACCGCACGCCAGTCCCCCTCCAGGTCGGCCAGCGACACCCCGGCGGCCGTCGGGGTCCGGCGCCGCATCTCCTCGAGTACGGCGACGAGCGCGCCGGTGACCGCCGGGCGCAGGTCGACGAGGGTCTCGTCGGCGTCGAAGACGACGGCGGTGCGCGGCCCGCTCATCGCGACCCGGTCAACGCCGGCCCGGCCGGGGCGGCCGGCTGGGCGGGTGGAGGTGCGCCGCGCAGTTCGTCGACCCGGACCAGCGCGACGCCACCGACGATGAACGCCCCGCCGGCGAGCTGGATCGGGCTCGGCAGTTCGGCGAGCAGCAGCCAGGCGATCAGGACCGCGAACATCACCTCGGTCAGTCCCACGAAGGAGGACAGGCGGGCGCCGAGCAGCCGGGTGCCGGCGACGCCCGTCAGGTAGGCGACGACGGCGGCGATCAGTGACAGCCCGGCGATCGGCACCAGCCAGCTCATCCGGTGGCCGGCGAAGGTGACGTCTGCGGTGCCGGCGGCCAGTGGCAGCACCCCGACGGCGCCGAGCAGGAGCAGGGTCACCGCCCCGACGGCCATCCCCCCGCTGGCCAGCACTACCGAGGGCAGGCCGGGGTCGAGTCGGCCGGCGATGACGAAGTAGCCGGCCAGCCCGACGCCGGCGCCGAGCCCCCACAGCACGCCCACCGGGTCGAGGCGGCTGGTGCCGGTGAGGTCCAGGACGAACACCAGCCCGCACAGCGCGGTGACCGAGCCGGCCACGGTCAGCAGCCGCGGGCGCTGTCCGTGGAACAGCCACATCCACCCGACCACCAGCACGATGCCGAGGTATTCCAGCAGCAGCGCCACGCCGACCGGCAGGCGGCTGACCGCGTTGAAGAAGCATGCCTGCGCCGTGGCCACGCCGAGCAGCCCGAACAGCACCACCGTGGAGGTGTTTCGCCGCAGCGCCGCCCACCGTCCGCGCAGCGCCAGCAGGGCGGGCACGGCGAGCGCCAGCGCGGCGATGCCGACCCGGGCGACGACCACGGCGACCGGGGACCATTCGCCGCTGATCAGAGGGCGGGCGAACGTGCCGGAGGTCGCGAAGGTGATCGCGGACAGTAGCGCCAGACCGAGCCCGACACCGGACCGTTCACGCATCGACAGCTCCTGGTAATGGGCGTAGTGGCGTTATGCTCATGACGCTAGGCGTCGTCGCCGACAGGAGTCAAATTGCTTTTTGCCCATGACACCGAATGCGCGCTCATCGCCACGGCGGCGCTTGTGAACACGACCGCCCCGGGCCGGGAGGGGATGCCCGACGTTGCCGCCCTCGACATGTTCTTCGTCACCCACGGCTGGAGCGGCCGGCACGAACACACCGACGCCGAGCTGCACCAGGTCCGCGCGCTGCGGCCCCGCCTGCGCCGCATCTGGCACGGCGACACCGACGAGGTGGTGGCGATCGTCAACGGGCTGCTCCGCGAGTCGCACGCCCTGCCCCAACTCGTCCGGCACGACGACGAGCCCTACCACGTGCACGCCGTGCCGCGGGATGCACCACTGGCGACCCGGATGGCTGTCGAGGCGGCGATGGGCGTCGCCGACCTGATCCGGATGGACGAGCTGAGCCGGCTGCGACACTGCGGTCACCCGGACTGCGACAACGTGCTGGTCGACCTGTCCCGGAACCGCTCCCGCCGGTTCTGCGACGCCGGCTGCGGCAACCGGGCCGCGGTGAGCGCCTACCGGGCCCGCAGGGCCGCGGCCGCCCGCTCCTGAGCGGTTGCCGACCAGTCGTCGCGGCGCAGCTCGTACTCCACCTCGCCGTGTTCCGTACCCGGGATCGGGTCGTCGAAGACCGGGTGGAAGGTGTGCACGTAGTGCAGACCGGCGCGGGCCATGACCGCGCGGGAACGGTCGTTGACCGTCATCGTCTGCGCCCACACGCGGCGGACGCCGACCGTGTCGAACGCGTGCCGCACCAGTGCCCGCGCGCCCTCAGTGGCGAGCCCGTGCCCCCACGCGGCGCGGCGCAGCCGGTAACCCAGCTCCGCCTCGGCGCCGCCGTCGGACGGGTCGAGGCCGAGCCAGCCCAGGAACTCCCCGGTGAACCTGTCGCACGCCGCCCAGCGACCCAGACCCGGGTGACGGTCGTAGTCGGCCAGCAGCCGGGGCAGCACCTCGTCCCGGATCGTCGCGCGCGGGGTCGGTACGCCGTTGGTCAGGAACCGCATGACCTCCGGGTCCGCGTCCAGCTCGACCAGCCGGTCCACGTCGTCCACGGTGAACCGGCGCAGGCTCAGCCTCGCGGTCTCCAGCAGCGGCCCACCGTCGTCGTCACGCACGGCAGGATCATCCCGCGCCCCGGTGACCGGGTCGAGGCATTTACCGGCGCGGCGACGAATCCGTCAGACGCACGTACCGACAGGCCCACAGCGACCCGGGTGACATCACCGACGACTCAGCTCGACAGTGACCTCATCCCCACCGGGCCGGCCCGGCCCCGGCTCAGGGGTGTGTCATCCGGAGCAGGTCCAGCGCCTCGTCCAACTGGGTCTCGGTGAGCTTGCCCGACTCGACGTGCCCCCGGGACAGCACCACCTCGCGAATGGACACCTGCTTGGCCAGCGCCTCCTTGGCGATCGACGCGGCCTCGTCGTACCCGAGGTGACGGTTGAGCGGGGTGACGATCGACGGCGAGCCCTCCGCGTACGCCAGGCAGACCTCGGCGTCCGCCACCAGGCCGGCCACCAGCCGCTCGGCGAACAGCCGACTGGATGCGGCGATCAGCTTGATCGACTCCAGCAGGTTGCGGCCCATCACCGGGAGCATGACGTTCAGCTCGAAGTCGCCCTGCGACCCGGCGAAAGCCACCGCCGCATCGTTGCCGACCACCTGGGCGCAGACCTGCCGCATCGCCTCGGCGACCACCGGGTTCACCTTGCCCGGCATGATCGACGAGCCGGGCTGGAGATCGGGGATGCGCAGCTCCCGCAGGCCGGCCCGAGGGCCGGAACCCATCCAGCGTACGTCGTTGGCGATCTTGTAGAGACCGACCGCGATGGTACGGAGCTGGCCGGACGTCTCCACCAACGCGTCCCGGGCGCCCTGCGCCTCGAAGTGGTTGCGCGCCTCGGTCAACGGCAGGCCGGTCGACTCCCGCAGCCTTCCGATCACCTTGTCGGCGAAGCCGAGCGGAGTGTTGATGCCCGTGCCCACCGCGGTGCCGCCGAGCGGCAGCTCGGCCAGTCGCGGCAGGGCCGACTCCAGCCGCTCGACGCCGTAGCGCACCTGCGCGGCGTAGCCGCCGAACTCCTGCCCCAGGGTGACCGGGGTGGCGTCCATCAGGTGGGTGCGTCCGGCCTTGACCACCGTCTCGAACTCGGTCGCCTTCTCCTCCAGCGCGCCCGCGAGCCGCTTCAGCGACGGGATCAGATCCTCCACCACGAACTGCGTCGCAGCCAGGTGGATCGAGGTCGGGAAGACGTCGTTGCTGGACTGGGACGCGTTGACGTGATCGTTCGGGTGCACGTCCCGACCCAACTCGCGGCTGGCCAGGGTGGCGACCACCTCGTTCGCGTTCATGTTGGACGAGGTGCCCGAGCCGGTCTGGAACACGTCCACCGGGAACTGGTCGTCGTAGCCGCCCCCGGCGACGTGCGCGGCCGCGGTGGCGATCGCCTCCGCCACATCGGCGTCGATCACCCCCAACTCGCCGTTGACCAGGGCCGCCGCCCCCTTGATCTGCGCCAAGGCCCTGATCTGGGCCGGTTCGAGCCCGCGCCCGGAGATCGGGAAGTTCTGCACCGCCCGCTGGGTCTGCGCCCGCCACAGCGCCTCGGCGGGCACCTCCACCTCGCCCATCGAGTCACGTTCGATCCGGTAGCCGGTCGCCTCTGGAGTCGTCACGCATACCATCCTGCCGCGCGGCCCGCCGGTGCGCAGCGAAAGTGGCGCGGCCCTCAGCCCAGCTCGGCCAGCAGCGCCGCGCTCTCCCGCTCGTTCGGCGACTCGACTTGGTGGAACAGCGTCACCGCGCGGCTGGCGTACCGGCGGGCCTGCGCGAGGTCGGTGTGCCGCAGGCAGCGGGCCAGGCCGTCCAGCGCCTGGGCCTGCTCATAGCGGGCGCTGAGCCGGGTGGCGTCGGCGAGCACGCCGCGGAACAGATCCAGCGCGCCTGTCACGTCGCCCTGCTCCAGCACCGCCCGGGCCAGCAGGTTCCGGGAGTGGCACTGGCCGATCAGGTCCTCGGCGTCGTTCATGGCGACGAGGGCTTCCCGGTGCCGCTCGGCCGCCGCCTCCGGCCGGCCCTCCGCACACTCCATCATGCCCAACTCGTTGAGCAGCTCACCCTCGCCGAAGCGATTGCCGATCTCGCGCTTCAACCTCAGCCCGGCGGCCAGCAGCCGCCGGGCCGGCGCGTGCTCGCCACGCCGGTGCCGCACCATGCCGAGATGCCCCACGGCGCTGCCGAGCTGACGCAGGTCACCCGCCTGCCGGGCGAGCCCGAGATTGTTGCGGCACGTGCGCAGGGCCTCCTCGTACCGCCCGCTCCACATCATGGATGCCGTGAGATTGTTCAGCGTGTATACGAGCGACGTCAGGTCGCGCGTCCCGCGGGACAGCGCCGTGAGCATCTCGATGGCCTGCGTGTGCTGTCCGTTCACCGCATAGAGGGTGCCGAGGTTGCCGAGCGCGTGACGCAGCTCCGTCGGCCGCTCCAGCCGCCGGTAGATCTCGACGGCCTTCTCCGTCAACCGGATGGCGTCGGCGAACCGCGCCCGTCGATAGTTCGCGGAGGCCAGGTAGCGGAGCATCAATGCGACCGCGGTGTCGTCACCCATCCGCTCGGCGGCACGCAGGCCGACCTGATGCGTCTCGATCAGGTCGTCCAGGTGGCCGCCGTAGAAGTTGGTGAGCCAACCCACCCGTGCCAACTGCCAGCTCTGCCGCAGGAACCCCTCCGCCTCCGCCAGCTGGACCAACGCGGCGAGCGTCGACCGGTTCTCCTCCAACCACGGCACCCCGAACCCGACGGTGGCGTCGACCAGGTCCGGGCGCAACGGCTTCCGCAGGTCCAACTGCTCCAGCAGCGCACTCCGCTCCACCGAGTCCGAGATGGCCGCGGCCACCTGGAGGTGATGGTCGAGAAGGCGGGCGATCGCCGCGCGCCGCTCCTCGGCCGGCTCGCCTCCCGTGCTGAGCATCCGCGCGTACGCCTGGATCAGTTCGTGCAGCCGGTAACGGCCCGGCTTGACCTCCTCCATGAGGTGCTCGTCGACAAGCTCGTCGAGCGCGTCCCGGGCCGCCGACAGCCCCAGGTCCGCCAGCGCGGCGGGCACCCGGTTGTCGACGACGGTGTCCGGGTGCAGACCCAGCCGCCGGAAGACCCGCTGGGCGGTCGGCGACACCTGGTCGTACGACGGCGCGAACGCCCCGGCCACCGAGCGCTCCCCGGCGGCCAGTTCGGCGAGCGGGTCCACCGCCCCGGCCAGCCGCTGCGCCAGGTCCGCCATCCGCCACCGGGGACGGTGTGCGAGGCGGGCCCCGGCCAGCCGCAGGGCGAGCGGAAGGTACCCGCAGCGGCGGGCCACCTCCGCGGTCGCCTCGGGCTCGGCGGCGACCCGTTCCGGGCCGGCCACCCGGGCCAACAGCTCGACCGCCTCGTCGGCGTCGAGCACCGGCAGCGAGGACGGCCGGGCCTCGTCCACCCCGATGAGTCGACGCCGGCTGGTGATCAGCACCAGGCAGTTCCGGCCGTTCGGCAGCAACGCCGCGACCTTCGCCGGATCAGCGGCGTTGTCGAGCACCACCACCGCCCGCCGGTCGGCCAGCTCCGACCGCCACATCGCCAGCCGGTCCGCCAGGTCGGTCGGGATCCGCTCCGCCGGCACACCGAGCTGCCGCAGCAGCATGGCCACCCCGGTGCCGGTGCCCACCGGGGCGCGTTCACCGCGCCCGTGCAGGTCGACGAAGAGCTGCGCATCGGGGAACCGGTCGGCGACCACGGCCGCCACCTGGATGGCGAGTGTGGTCTTGCCGCTGCCCGCCATGCCGTCGATGAGATGGACCCGGGCACCTTCCTCGATCTCCTTGAGCAGCCGGGCAACGGTCTGCTGCCGCCCGACGAAGTCGCTGATCGCCCGGGGCAGCGCCCGGACCGGGGCGGCGGCCGCGCCCTCCGGGCCGCTGCGCGCCAGGTCACCGGCGAGCACCCGTTGGTGCAGCTCCTGCAGGGCCGGGCCGGGTTCGATGCCCAGCTCCTCGGCGTAGATCCGCCGACCCTCCCGGTAGACGGCCAACGCGTCCGCCTGCCGGCCGACCGCCGACAGGGCCAGCATCAACTGTCCGCGCAGCCGTTCCCGCAGCGGATGCTGTTCGACCGTCTCGGTCAGCTCGTCGACCAGGTCGGCCGCCCGGTGCAGCCGCAGCTCGAGGTCGACGCACTCCTCCAGGACGGCGAGTCGCTGCTCGTCGAGGGTCTGCGCCCGCCGTCGCACGCTGCGGGCGGGGATGCCGGCCAGCGCCGGGCCACGCCACAGTGCCAGGGCGGCCCGGTAGTGCGCGCACGCGTCGACCGTCCGGGATGTGGCAGCCGCCGCACGGGCCTGCTCGACCTGGCGGGTGAAGACCTCGGCGTCAAGGTCGTCCGGTGCGACCCGGATGCCGTACCCGGCCGGGTCGGTGACGATGGTCATCGCCGACATCCCGATCTGGACCAGGCGCTGCCGCAGGCGGGACACGCAGATCTGGAGCTGGGCCCGGGCGGTGGCCGGGGGCCGTTCCTCCCAGACCGCGTCGACCAACTCCTCGGTCGGCACCACCCGGCCGGGGCGCAGCAGCAGCACGGCGAGCACGATCCGGTCCCGACCCGCGCTGACGACGGTGTCGCCGTCACCCACCCGCAAGGGCCCGAGGATCTCGAACCGCATTCATGCTCCCGCCGCCATGTGCGTCCGCCCAGCAGCGTAGCCCGACAGTCACGGGAAGTCGCATCCAGGCAATAGCGATCCGATAGTGGATCGACAGCACCGGCATCCACACTGGATCCGCTTGCCGGCGCCGACAGTAAAGGGGGCGGCACGCCACCCGGCCACGAGGCCGACCGGCGTGCCGAGATTCGACGCCCGGCGCGAATGTCGAAGGGCGCCCGGGGAACTCCCCGGGCGCCCTTCGCACACGTCCGTGGTCAGCGCCGGCCGACGGTGAGCACCGGCTTGGTGACCTCGGCGAAGAAGTCGTTGCCCTTGTCGTCGACGACGACGAAGGCCGGGAAGTCCTCCACCTCGATCCGCCAGACCGCCTCCATGCCCAGCTCGGCGTATTCGAGCACCTCGACGTGCTTGATGCAGTCCTGCGCCAGGCGGGCCGCCGGGCCGCCGATCGAGCCGAGGTAGAAGCCGCCGTGGGCCTGGCAGGAGCGGGTGACCTGGGCGGACCGGTTGCCCTTGGCCAGCATCACCATCGAGCCGCCGGCCGCCTGGAACTTCTCCACATAGGCGTCCATCCGGCCGGCGGTGGTGGGACCGAACGACCCGGAGGCGTACCCCTCGGGGGTCTTCGCCGGGCCCGCGTAGTAGACCGCGTGGTCGCGCAGGTACTGCGGCATCGGCTCGCCCGCGTCCAGCCGCTCGGCGATCTTCGCGTGGGCGATGTCCCGCGCGACGACAAGCGGGCCGGTGAGCGACAGCCGGGTCTTCACCGGGTATCTCGACAACTCGGCACGGATCTCGGCCATCGGGCGGTTCAGGTCGACCCGGACGGCCTCCTCGGCGTCCAGCGTGTCGTCGGTGACGTCGGGCAGGAACCGCGCCGGGTCGGTTTCCAGCCGCTCCAGCCAGACACCCGACGGGGTGATCTTGGCAACGGCCTGCCGGTCCGCCGAGCAGGACACCGCGATCGCCACCGGGCAGGACGCGCCGTGCCGGGGCAACCGGACCACCCGGACGTCGTGGCAGAAGTAGCGCCCGCCGAACTGCGCGCCGATGCCGAAGTTCCGGGTCAACTCCAGCACCTGGGCCTCCAGTTCCAGGTCACGGAAACCGTGCGCGCTCATCGAACCCTGGACGGGCAACGCGTCCAGGTATTTCGCCGAGGCGTACTTGGCGGTCTTCAGCGCGTACTCGGCGGAGGTGCCGCCGATGACGACGGCCAGGTGGTACGGCGGGCAGGCCGCGGTGCCGATGAGCCGCAGCTTCTCCTCCAGGAACTGCATCATCCGCGTCGGGTTCAGCAGCGCCTTGGTCTCCTGGTAGAGGTAGGACTTGTTGGCCGAACCGCCGCCCTTGGCCATGAAGAGGAACTTGTACGCGTCGGGGTGGCCGTCCGGGTCCTCGGCGTAGATCTCCACCTGGGCGGGCAGGTTGCTGCCGGTGTTCCGCTCCTCCCACATGGTCAGCGGGGCGAGCTGCGAGTAGCGCAGGTTGAGCCGGGTGTACGCCTGGAAGACGCCCAGCGAGACCGCCTCCGCGTCGGTGCCGTCGGTGAGCACGTGCCGGCCGCGCTTGCCCATCACGATCGCGGTGCCGGTGTCCTGACACATCGGCAGCACACCCCCGGCCGCGATGTTGGCGTTGCGCAGCAGGTCGAGCGCGACGAACCGGTCGTTCGGCGAGGCCGCCGGGTCGTCGATGATCGCCCGGAGCTGGGCCAGGTGCGCCGGGCGCAGGAAGTGGGCGATGTCGTGCATCGCCTCGGCGGTCAACGCGGTCAGCGCGGCCGGGTCCACGGTCAGGAACCGGCGGCCCCCGGGGCCGTTGACGACGTCCACGCCCTCGTCGGTGACCAGGCGGTATTCCGTCTGGTCGGGGCCGGTCGGCAGCAGGGGTGCGTACGAGAAGGCGGCGGCACTGCTCATGACCGAAAAGCCTAGGGCAGAGCCGTCGATCGTCGACACCCGCCGGTGCCGCGGGAGGCCTATGTCACCTGTGGTCACGACCCGTTGACGCAGAGTTCCCGCTTGGGCCCGCAACTGCCCTGGTCACTCGGCGGTCGCCAGGTGTCGCCGGGGTCCGGCACCGGCCCGCCGTCCCCGCCCGCCGGCGGCGGTACGCCGGCCGAACCGGCGCCCCAACGGACGTACCCGATCTCCCGCCCCTCACCGATGATCATGCCGTTCGGGCCGACCGCGAGCGCGTTCGCGGGGGTACGCAGCTCGGCCAGCACCCGGCCGTCGCGCGGGTCGACGGCGATCAGCCGGGACGGCTTCTCCTCGGTGATCACGGTCGCGTACGGGGTGAGCGCCGCGCCGCTGCGCCCGCCCGCCGGCCGGGTCCACCGGGTCCGGTCGGCCGACAGCTCCCGGCCCAGCAGCGAACCCTTGTCGGCGCTGCGCACCACCGCGTAGCGGTCGTCCACGGCGAGCAGTTTCTCGCCGGCCGCGCCGACCTGGAGCGATCGCCCGTCGTAGCCGTCGAGGACCGCCTCGCGCCCGTCCGGGGCGACGCCGATGAGGACGTTGCGGGCGCCCTGCGGGTCCTCCCGCTGCGCGCAGCCGGCGCTGTCGGCGGTGCGCAGGTTGATTCCGGAGCGCCGCCACACCTGCTGCCCGGTCGCCGGGTCCACCGCGGTGATGACGAAGTAGCAGTTCCCGTCCTGGGAGGTGGCCGCGATCCGCAGCAGCCGACCGCCGACCACCGCCAGCCGCTCGTCGCGGCCCGGCTCCACGTTCTGCAACACCCGGCCGGTGGCGGTGTCCACCACGTGCACCCGGCCGTCGACCGGGAAGCCCAGCAGCGGCGGGACCGGCTCCGGCCCGGCCACCCCGTCGTCGATGCGGTTCGCGTCGAGCCGCCGCGTGCCGAGCAGTTCCGGGTTGTCGGCGAGCACGCCGCTGTGCACGCCGGGCAGGAACGCGCTCCACAGCGGCGCGGTGCCGCGCGGGTCCCAGGCCCGCAACGTGCAGTCGGTCGCCCGCACACAGTACGCGTCGAGCAGCAGGTTCCGGTACGTCCAGACGGCGACCGCCCGGTCGTCGCGGCGACGGGTCACGCCGCTGACCGGGTCGAGCACCTCGTATCCCTTGTCGAGCAGCTTGCCCACGGCGACGACCGAAGTCCGGCCGGAGCCGGCGACCGCCGACCAGTCGGCCTTGCGCTCCCAGAGCTGGGTGCCGTCGGTGAGTCGGCGCGCCTCGATCCGGGTCCGCTGCTCGACGATCACGGTGTCGCCGGCGATGGTGACGCTGCGCGGGGTGCCGCCGACGCGCTGCTGCCAGACCACGTCCGGCTCGGAGATCGGCTTGCTCCGGTCGACCCAGTCCCAGAGGGCGGGGAAGGGGTTCCAGACCCCGGTGGCGGCGAGCACGACCACGGTGACGAGCCCGAGCAGCAACCAGCCGCGTACGCCTAGGCCCTTCACACCGCACACGGTAGCGACGATCACCGCACCGCGGGTCCCGCGCGGCGCGTGTCGCGGCGCTTCTTGCCCGGCACCGACGCGGCGGGGCCTCCCCTCACCGCCGGGCGGCGGAGCGGACCAGCGGCAACGTGCGGTAGGGGATCTGCTCGGCCAGCGCGATGATGGTGGAGGCCCGTCGGATGGCCTCCGAGGCGACGATCTGGTCGATGACCCGTTGCAGGTCGGTGTTGGAGCGGGCCACGATCCGGCAGAGCAGGTCGCTGGAGCCGGTGATGGTATGCGCCTCCAGCACCTCGGGGATGGCGGCCAGGTGCGCGGTGACCTGGTCGTGTCCGTGCCGCTGGCTGATCTCCAGCGTGACGAAGCTGGTCACCCCGAACCCGATCGCGGCGGGGGTGACGTCCGGCCCGAAGCCGGTCACCACACCCCGGTCGACGAGTTTGTCGAGCCGCGCCTGGATCGTGCCCCGGGCCACGCCGAGGCGCCGGGAGCACTCCAGCACCCCGATCCGGGGCTCCTCGGCGAGCAGTTCGATCAAGCGGGCGTCCAGGTCGTCGAGCTGTACATCCTGACCAGTGTTCATGGTGCCCAACCGTACCGAATGCACAACCTGACCAGGAATAAGGCCAACTGTTGCCCAACTACCGGCCGCCCGTGGATCCTCGCCGGAACAGCACATCCACGGCGGCCCGCAAGGCCGGCCGGTACGCGAGGGAGGCCACCATGACCCAGGCGATCGACCGACCCCAGTCCACCGAGGAAGGCGTCGACGTCGACGCGCTCGTCGGCGCCGTCGACCACGACATCAGCCGCGACCCGTTCCCGGTCCGGGGCCTCGACCACGTCCACTTCCTGGTGGGCAACGCGAAGCAGGCCGCGCACTACTACTCCACCGCGTTCGGCATGACCTGCGTGGCGTACCGGGGGCCGGAGCAGGGCTACCGGGACCACGCCCAGTACGTGCTGACCAGCGGGTCGGCCCGGTTCCTGCTGACCGGCGCGGTACGCCCGGACGCCGACGGCGCGCAGCACGTGGCGAAGCACAGCGACGGCGTCTCCGACATCGCGCTGGAGGTCCCGGACGTGGACGCGGCGTACGCGCACGCCGTCGCGCAGGGCGCCACCGGTCTGGTCGAGCCGCACGACGTCAGCGACGAGCACGGCACCGTGCGCATGGCGTCCATCGCCGCGTACGGCGACACCCGGCACAGCCTGGTCGACAGGTCCCGCTACACCGGCCCGTTCCTGCCCGGTTTCGTGGCCCGCGGCCCGATCGTGGACCGGCAGCCGATGATCGCCGCCGGCCTCCAGCCGAAGCGCTTCTTCCAGGCCGTCGACCACGTGGTCGGCAACGTGGAGCTGGGCCGGATGGACGAGTGGGTCGAGTTCTACAAGCGGGTGATGGGCTTCTCCAACATGGCCGAGTTCATCGGCGACGACATCGCCACCGACTACTCGGCGTTGATGAGCAAGGTGGTCGCCAACGGCACCCGCAAGGTGAAGTTCCCGCTCAACGAGCCGGCCGTGGCCCGCAAGAAGTCGCAGATCGACGAGTACCTGGAGTTCTACCAGGGCCCCGGCGCCCAGCACATCGCGGTGGCCACCAACGACATCCTGGCCAGCGTGGACGCCATGCGGGCGGCCGGCGTGGACTTCCTGGACACGCCCGACTCCTACTACGAGGACCCGGAGCTGCGTGCCCGCATCGGCAACGTCCGGGTGCCGATCGAGGAGCTGAAGTCCCGCAAGATCCTGGTGGACCGGGACGAGGACGGCTACCTGCTCCAGATCTTCACCAAGCCGGTGCAGGACCGTCCCACGGTCTTCTTCGAGTTGATCGAGCGCCACGGCTCGCTCGGTTTCGGCAAGGGCAACTTCAAGGCCCTGTTCGAGGCGATCGAGCGTGAGCAGGAGAAGCGCGGCAACCTGTAACACTGTCGGCGTGACCCAACCTCCCTTGCACACGACGCCGCCGCCTGCCGGGCACCAGCCCGCGGGCGGCGGCTTCTCGCCGCCCGGCGGGCCACCCATGCAGCACACCCCACCGACGTTCGCCGCCGCACCCGGCTACCCCCCGGCCGGGTACGGCCCGGGGTACGCCCCACCCCCGGTGGCACCCGACGGCCGACCGTTGGCGAGCTTCGGCGACCGACTGCTGGCCTACCTGATCGACACCGCCGTCGCCATGGCGTTCACCATGGTGCTCTTCGTGCCGATGTTCTTCCTGGTCTTCCTCCAGGTCTTCGACACGCTGGAGCAGTCCGGTCCGTACGGCCCCGACCCGGATCAGCTCTGGACGGACGTGTTCCTGCCGCTGCTCGCCGCCGAGGCGGGGATCCTGCTGCTGCTGTTGGCCTTCTACTGGCTCTACCACGTGGAGTACGCCCGCCGGACGGGGCAGACGCTCGGCAAGAAGGCGATGAAGCTGCGGGTCGTCCCGACGCAGCCGGGCGCGCCGTTGACCCGGGGCATGATGGGCAAGCGCTGGCTCGTCGAGTTCGCCGCCGGGTCGTTCGTGCCGTTCCTCAGCTACCTGGACGGTTTCTGGCAGCTCTGGGACAAGCCCTGGCAGCAGTGCCTACACGACAAGTTCGCCGGAACCGTCGTCGTTAAGGTTGCACCGTGAGCGCGAGGAGTGAGCCGGGCCTGCGAGCCCCGCAGCGGGAACTTGAGGTAGGCACCGTGAGCGCGAGGAGTGAGCCGGGCCTGCGAGCCCCGCAGTCGAGGACGAGGGCGAGGACGAGTCGGTGAGTGTGCAGCCCGGCTGGTACGTCGACCCCGCTGACCCCCAGACCCGCCGCTGGTGGGACGGCGAGGGTTGGATCGGTGCGCCGATCCCGGTCGACGTCACGCCACCCGACGGCCCTCCGCCGGCCGAGCCCGAGCCGGCGCCGGCCGTCGCGACACCCGGGACCGCCACGGGCGGCACCCCGGACGTGGCCGCCCCCAGCTCGTCACCGGACAGACCCGGTCAGCCGGGCGCGCCCGGACACGGCGGCCCGTGGCCCGGACAGCCCGGACAAGCCGGGCCGGGTGGACCGTGGCCGGCGGAACCCGGGCGACAGGGCAAGGTCGGGTCGGCGCAGCAGGGCCCCCCGCCGGGCTGGCCGTACCCGCACTGGCCGGGCCGCCCGCCGACGCCGGAGCCGCACGGGCTGCCGCTCGCCTCGTACGGGGCGCGCCTCGCCGCCCGGCTGATCGACTTCGGTGTGGTGTTCCTGCTCAACGCCGTGGTCAACGGCTGGTTCGTGTGGCGCTACGTCGAGGCGGTCTGGCCCTACCTGCGGGAGTCGATGCGCCGGGCGATGAACGGGGACACCTCCACCGAGGGACTGCCCCAGATCGACCAGCAGGCCGGCGGCCTCCAACTCGCGATCCTGCTGCTCGCCACGGCGCTCTGGTACGCGTACGAGGTGCCGTCGATGGCGGCGCGCGGGCAGACCTTCGGCAAGCGGCTGATGGGCGTCCGCGCGGTGCCGGTGGAGGCGGACCAGCCGCTCGGCTTCGGCCGGGCCACCCGGCGCTGGAGCACGCTCGGCCTGCCCACGCTGCTCTGGTACTGCTGCGGGCTGGGCCTGCTGCTGCAACTCGTCGACGCGGTATCGCCCCTGTTCGACCAGCCGCTGCGCCAGGCGCTGCACGACAAGCGGGCGCAGACGGTGGTGGTCCAGCTGCCCCGCAACCGGTCCGACCCCCGTACCACCCCGCGCGACCCCGCCGACCCCCCGGGAGACACCTCATGACCGACACCGGACGTCACCAGCCGCCGTTGCGGCTCACCCGCGCCGACCTGGACGCGCTGCCCAACTACGTGCCCGGCCGCAGCCCGGCCGACCTGGCCCGCGAGTTGGGGCTGTCCGAGGCGATCAAGCTGGCCAGCAACGAGGTCCCGTACGGCCCGCTGCCCGGCGTGGTGGAGGCGGTCGCCGAGGCGGTCGCCGGCTCGCACCGCTACCCGGACATGGGCGTGGTGGCGCTGCGTCAGGCCCTCGCCGAGCGCTACGGCGTGGACGCTGACCGGATCGCCACCGGCTGCGGCTCGGTGGCGCTGGCCGAGCACCTGGTCCGCGCCACCTGCCTGCCCGGTGACGAGTTGCTCTACTCGTGGCGCTCCTTCGAGGCGTACCCGATCATCGCGGCGACCAGCGGCGCGACGAGCGTGCGGGTGCCGAACGACGCCGGCCACGGGCACGACCTGGACGCCATGGCGGCGGCGGTGACCGACCGGACCCGGATGATCCTCGTCTGCAACCCGAACAACCCGACCGGCACGTCGGTGCGCCGGGCCGAGCTGGACCGCTTCCTCGACGCCGTACCGGACGACGTGCTTGTGGTGATCGACGAGGCGTACCGGGAGTTCGTCACGGACCCGGAAGTGCCGGACGGCCTCACCTACCTGGACCGGCCGAACGTGGCGGTGCTGCGCACCCTGTCCAAGGCGTGGGGCCTGGCCGGCCTGCGGATCGGCTGGCTCGTCGCGGAGCCGACCGTGGCCGCCGCGGTACGCAAGGTGGTCACCCCGTTCTCCACGAGCACGGCGGCCCAGGCCGGCGCGCTGGCCGCGCTGGCGCAGGCCGACGAGGTGCGCCGGCGCTGCGCGCTGGTGGTGGCCGAGCGGGATCGGGTCACCGAGGCGCTGCGCAAGTTCGTCCCGGACGTGCCGGAGAGCCAGGCCAACTTCGTCTGGCTGCCGCTGGGTGAGCGGGCGGTCGGCTTCGGCCGGGCCTGCGAGGCGCGTGGCGTGATCGTCCGGCCGTTCCCCGGCGACGGTGTGCGCGTCACCATCGGCACCCCGACGGAGAACGACGCGTTCCTGGCCGCCGCCGAGGCGGCGCTGGCCTGACCGGGTCCTCCGACCCCGCCGGTCCGACCGCTGCCCGCCGCCCCGCTCAGGTGGCGGCGAGCAGCACCGGCTCGGCCATCAGGAAGTAGCCCTGGTCGTCGTCGGCCGGGCGGGCGTCCTCCCGCAGCCGCTCCACCGTCACGTAGCCGTCGACCGCGAACGCCCGGCCCGGAAGCCACCCGATGCCGTCGCGGCCGAGGTCCAGCACGAAACGGGACCGGGTGGCGCCGGTGATCGGGTCGACGGTGACCAGCTCCCGCCTGTCGGTCAGCAGGTGCACCCGGCCCGGCTCGGTGGCGAGCACCCGGGCCGGGTGGAGGTCGGACCGACGCCACAGCTCCTCGCCGCTGCGCGGTGAGCGGCCGGTCACCACCCCACCGGAGGTGTCCACCACCCGCTCGCCGTCAAGCGCCGTGTCCGGCCCGTCCAGGCCGGAGGCGGCCGTCGGATCGCCCGGGTCGGCCACCAGCCAGCCCCGGCTGCCCTCACCGCCCGGTCCGGCGGTACGCAGGCCCCGGCATCCGGAGTGCCCGTACCGGCAGCCGACCGGGGTGACCGTGAGCTGGGCGGGTGCGTCCGGCGGACGCCAGCGGGTGCGTACCGCACCGGTCGCCGCGTTCCGTAGCTCGATCGCCGCCGTCCCGTCGCAGCGGTCCACCCCGACGAGTTCGCCGCTGGCCGTCGTGCCCACGTCGGCCCGACAGTCCCGACGTACCTCGGCCCGCCACAGCCGGCGACCGTCGGTGAGGGCGTACCCGCCGATCCCGGCCGGCCCGGCGGCGAGCAGCACGGTGCGACCGTCGGCGGTGCGGGCGACGTGCAGGCCCGCGGGGTCCCAGACGGTGGTGGCGTAGGTGCGGCGGGGCTGCTGCACCGCGCCCGGTTCCGGGCCGTCGGCCTGCCATGTCACCCGGCCGGTACGCGCGTCCAACGCCACGAGCTTCCCGTCGGACCAGCGGCTGACCACCGTGGTGTCCTGGGCCAGCACCCCGACCAGCTTCGCCGGCCAGCGCCGGTAGGACCAGAACGGGGTGACCCGGTGCCGGCCGGTGACCGGCTGGTCCGCGTACACCTGTCGGGTGCCGGCGTAGACGCGGAGCCGGCCGTCGACGACAAGCGGCGCGACCGGCAGCCGCGCGATCACCCCGGCGGTCGGCGCGGGCGCCGCCGGGTACGGATCCCGGGCGACGGTGTCGACGTCGGCCGGCTTCAGCACCCGGACGACCACGACGACCGACGCCACGACGGCGAGCACCGCCACCAGCGCCACCAGGGGGCGCCGCCTCGCGGCCGCCACCACCTGCCGCATCGCGGCCTTCGCCATCCGCCACCTCCGCCCCGGCACCCTACCGGCCGGACCGGCGTCGGGTGCGGCGAGCGGCCGGCTCGGCTCAGGCGGCCTCGGCGGAAGGGGCCGGGCCGGCGGCCCGGGCCAGGTCGGCCAGGTCACGCCGGAGCGCGCCCTCCACCGCCCGGGCGGCCAGGCCGCCGAGGATCAGCGCCAGGACCCGGCCGTACGGCCGGGTCGGCATCGCCTTCTGCTCGACGGTGACCTCGGTGCAGCCGCGCCGCCGCCGCTCGACGGTGCGCAGCGTCCAGGTGATCCGGTAGTCCACGCCGGCCCCGCGGGAGGCGAGCACCAGGCGGCCCGGCCGGACCGCTTCGACGACCTCGAACTCCTCCACGGCCGTCCCGCCGTCGGGTCGGCCCCGGGTCTCCCGCCAGGTGGTGCCCGGACCGACGTCGCCCCGGGTGAGCACCTCGATCGTGCCGACCGCGGTGAGCCACTCGGCACGGGTCGGCAGGTCGGTGAGCAGCCGCCACAGGTCCGCGTCCCGCGCTTCGACGAATGCGGAAACCGTCACCGTGGACATAGGCACCTCCCGTGGCGTCCACCGTACGGGCCGTAACGGTCGAGGGGGAGCCCCGCGGCGACATTTCCACCCGGCAGCCCCGTGCGCCCGGGCACCGGATTCGGCCGGGTTCAGCCCCGCAGGGCGCCCCCGCGCACCGCGCCGACGAACGCCGACCAGCCCGGCGGGCTCACCGCGAGCGCGGGACCGCCCGGGTCCTTCGAGTCGCGTACGCCCACCACTCCGTGCGCGGCGACCACGTTCGTGGCCACCTGCACGCACAGGCCCTGGTCGTTGGAGCGGCTGCTGGTACGCCAGACGGCGCCGGTCAGCTCGGTCATGCCCGGTCCTTCCTGTTCGTCTTGCTCCCGCGGGCGTCCACCCGTTCGGGCGACACGCGATCCGGAGCGGTCAACGAACCAACGAACCGGCCACCGTCGCACATCGGGTGCGACGGGGGCCGGTCGGGGAGGTCGGGGTCAGCGGGCCGGCAGGACCGTTCCGGTGACCTCGCCCAGCGCGACGGTGGTGCCGTCCGGGCCGGGCGCGGTGGCGGTGATCGTCACGGTGTCGCCGTCCTCCAGGAAGGTCCGCTCGCTGCCGTCCGGGAACTTCACCGGCTCGGACCCGCCCCAGGTGAGCTCCAGGAACGAGCCGACCTGGCCACGGTCCGGGCCGGAGACGGTGCCGGAGGCGTACAGGTCGCCGGTGCGCAGCGACGCGCCGTTGACGGTGAGATGGGCGAGTTGCTGCGCGGGCGTCCAGTACATGGTGGCGAACGGTGGCTCGGCCACCCGCTCGCCGTTCCACCGCACGGACAGCCTCAGGTCCAATCCCAGGTGCGGCGTGTCGTGCAGGTAGCCCTGCACCGGCGGGTCCTGGTGGGGGGCGGGGACGAACGCGTCGGCGAGCGCCTCCAGCGGGGTGATCCAGGCCGAGACCGAGGTGGCGAACGACTTGCCGAGGAACGGCCCGAGCGGCTGGTACTCCCAGGCCTGGATGTCCCGGGCCGACCAGTCGTTGACAAGCACCACGCCGAAGACGTGGTCGGCGAAGTCCGTCACCGGCACCCGCTCGCCGAGCCGGCTCGGCACCCCGACCACGAAGCCCACCTCGGCCTCGATGTCCAGGCGTACCGAGGCACCGGTGGTGGGGCCCTGCGCGCTGGCCCGCTGCCCGGTGGGGCGGACCACGGGCGTGCCGGAGACCACCACCGTGCCGGCCCGGCCGTGGTAGCCGATCGGCACGTGCTTCCAGTTCGGCAGCAGCGGCGGCTGGCCGGGGCGGAAGATCTGCCCGACGTTCGAGGCGTGGTGCTCGGAGGAGTAGAAGTCGACGTAGTCGGCCACCTCGAACGGAAGCGCCATCTCCACCTCGCGCAGCGGCACCAGCAGCGGCTCGACCGCCGCCCGGTGCGCCGGGTCGGTGAGCAGTTCGGTGATCCGCTGCCGGACGGCCGTCCACTGCGGGCGGCCGAGCGCCATGAAGGCGTTCAGGGCGGGCTCGCCCAACGCGCCGCCGGCCAGTACCAGACCGGCCGCCTCGGCGGCGGCCAGGTCCAGCACCGCCTCGCCGATGCGGACGCCGATGCGCGGCTCGTGGTCACCGTGCCGGAACACGCCGTACGGCAGGTTCGTCACCCCGTACGGCGACCCCGCCACACCTGGAACCCAGCTCATGAGGTGCCGACCGGGCATGCCCTCACGGCCCTCGCTCCGCTCGGTGCGTTCGCTCATGCCGTGCCGACCGGGCATGCCCTCACGGCCCTCGCTCCGCTCGGTGCGTTCGCTCATGCCTCGTAGCCTCCGTTCACCAGCCCCAGCCGGATCAGATCGGTAAGTGGTTCGGAGATGCTGCACGAGCCGTACCCGACCCAGAGCGGACGCTCGGCGTCGCGGTGCGCCCGGGTCAGCTCGATGACGCGTACCGGGTCGGTGGCGGCGAGCAGTTCGGCCACCCCGCCGACCTCGGCGCCCCCGACCGCGGCCAGCGTCGCGCCCAGCACGTTGACGAAACCGTGGTGGGTGAAGCCGGTCTCCGGGTCGCGGTGCCGGATCGCCTGGTGCAGGCCGGCGGTGAGCTTGAACGGCAGTTCCCGGTCCCGGCAGGCGCAGATCACCGCGGCCAGCTCGGCAGGGGTCGGGAACAGTTCGGCGGCGAGCCCGCCGGTGCGGAACTTGGCCGCCACCGGGAGTCCGCCGGCCCGCGCCTGCGCGAGCGCGTCCAGCGCGCCCATCAGCCCGAAGGTCAGCGGGATCTCGGCGTAGAGGAGGACGCCGCCGAGCCGGTCGGCGAGCGTGAGCAGCTCGGTGAGCCCGGGTTGCGGGTCCTGGCCACGCTTGGCGACCGGCGCCTCGATCTGTCGCACGGTCACCCCGTCGGCGGCGAGCAGTTCCCGCGCGGCCGGCAGCTGGTCGATTCCGGTGTCGCCGATCAGCCCGACGACGTAGCCCTCGGCCGGGTCGGTCAGGCCGCGCAGCGAGCCGCGCTGGATCTCCGAGGCGGGCAGCAGCAGCGGGCCGACCAGGTTGGCGTACCAGGTGTCGCGGTGCCGGCGGTGCGCGGTCACCGCGTCGGGCAGCGCGGCGTTGCCGGGCGGGAAGACCGCGGCGTCGTCCACCAGGCCGTCGAGGAGGCGGGGAACCTGCGTTGACACGAGACAAGAATGTACGGGACGCTACGAGGAACGGACAACAGCGTCCGATTATCGGACGCGATCGGCCGGAGAACGCGACATATCGGGAGGCGAGATGCCGTACTACCGCCGCGTCGGCGACGTGCCCCGCAAGCGCCACACCCAGTTCCGGCAACCCGACGGCACGCTCTACGCCGAGGAACTGGTCGGTCAGGAGGGCTTCTCCTCCGACTCGTCGCTGCTCTACCACCGGCACGCGCCGACCGCGATCCTCGCCGCGCAGGAGTACGCCCCACCCGCCGCCACCCGCGTGCCGAACCTGCCACTCAAGCCGCGCCACCTGCGCACACACAAACTCGACGGCACCGGCGCGGACCCGGTCCTCGGCCGGCAGTACCTGCTCGCAAACGACGACGTGCGGATCGCGTACGTGCTGGCCGACCGGCCGTCACCGCTGTTCCGCGACGCCACCGGCGACCACTGCCTCTACCTGGAAGCCGGCTCACTGCGGGTCGAGTCGCCGTTCGGTGCGCTCGACGCGGTGGCCGGCGACTACGTCGTCATCCCCACCTCGACCATCCACCGGCTCGTGCCCACCGGCGACGAACCGACCCGGCTGCTCGCCGTCGAGGCCACCGGGCACATCGGCCCGCCCAAGCGCTACCTCTCCGTACGCGGACAGTTCCTGGAGCACTCCCCCTACTGCGAGCGTGACGTCCGCGGACCCGACACCCCGCTGCTCGTCGACGGCGAGGAGGTGGAGGTGCTGGTCCGGCACCGGCGCGGTTGGACGAAGTACGTCTACGCCAACCACCCGTTCGACGTCGTGGGCTGGGACGGACACATGTACCCCTGGGCGTTCTCCATCCACGACTTCGAGCCGATCACCGGCCGCATCCACCAGCCGCCGCCGGTGCACCAGACGTTCCAGGGCCCGAACTTCGTGATCTGCTCGTTCGTGCCGCGCAAGGTGGACTACCACCCGGCAGCCATCCCGGTGCCGTACAACCACCACAACGTCGACTCCGACGAGATGCTGTTCTACACCGGCGGCAGCTACGAGGCGCGGCGCGGCTCCGGCATCGAGCAGGGCTCGATCTCGCTGCACCCGTCCGGCTTCACCCACGGCCCCCAGCCCGGCGCGGCCGAACGGTCGATCGGGGCGGAGTTCTTCGACGAGCTGGCGGTCATGGTGGACACGTTCCGCCCGCTTGACCTCTGCGACGCGGCCACCGCGTGCGAGGACGACGGCTACGCCTGGACCTGGGCGCGCAAGCCCTGACGTACGCCGGAAGGGGCCGCGCCGGCACGGACGCGACCCCTTCCGCGGCGGTCAGAACGTCGAGGCGTCGATGACGAAGCGGTAGCGCACGTCGGAGGCGAGCACCCGCTCGTACGCCTCGTTGATCTTCTCGGCGGGCACCACCTCGACCTCGGCGCCCAGCCCGTGCTCGGCGCAGAAGTCGAGCATCTCCTGGGTCTCGGCGATGCCACCGATCACCGAGCCGGCCAGCGACCGCCGGGCCGGGATCAGCGAGAACGCGCGCACCGACAGCGGCTCCTCCGGCGCCCCCACGTTGACAAGCGTGCCGTCCACGGCCAGCAATCCCAGGTACGCGTTTACGTCCACGGTGGCGCTGACCGTGTTGATGATCAGGTCGAACGAGCCGGCCAACGTGGTGAACGTGTCCTCGTCCGAGGTGGCGTGGTAGTGGTCGGCGCCGAGCCGCAGCCCGTCCTCCCGCTTCTTCAACGACTGGGACAGCACCGTCACCTCGGCGCCCATGGCGTGGGCCAGCTTCACCGCCATGTGCCCCAGGCCGCCCATGCCGACCACGGCCACCCGGCGGCCCGGCCTGGCGTTCCAGTGCCGCAGCGGCGAGTAGGTGGTGACGCCCGCGCAGAGCAGCGGCGCGGCGGCATCCAACTCGATGCCGTCGGGGATGCGCAGCACGAAGTCCTCGGCGACCACAATGGCCTGCGCGTAACCGCCCTGGGTGGGTTCGCCGTCCCGGCCCACCCCGCCGTACGTACCGACGTTGCCCTTCAGGCAGTACTGCTCCAGGCCGTTGCGGCAGTTGTCGCACTCCCGGCAGGAGTCGACCATGCAACCGACGCCGACCCGGTCACCGACGGCGAACTTCGTCACCGCGGAACCGACCTCCCGCACCACGCCGGTGATCTCATGGCCGACCACGAGCGGATATCTCGTCGGACCCCACTCGCTGCGTGCGGTGTGGATGTCGGAGTGGCAGATGCCGCAGAACCTGATGTCGATCGCGACGTCGTCCGGTCCGAGGTCCCGCCGCTCGATCGTGGTCGGGACGAGTGGTCCGGTCGCGGACGTGGCCGCGTAGGCATTGACGGTGAACACGGATTCCCGCTTCCTGAAGCAGACGGTGGTGCCCGTCTTCCTACCCACTCAACGACGAGTGAGGCCGGTGAATCCGGCCACCACCGCGGCGGAGACCGCACCGGCCAGCGGCCACGGGCTGCCGACCAGCGCGTACACCAGGAGCAGCACCGGTGCGGCGCCCGCCGCGTACGCCGCCGGGGTCAACAGGCCGGGCCGGCCGTCACGCGGACCGACAAGTCGCGACGCCGGCCGCCAGGCGAGCACCACCACACCGACCGCCGCCAGCGCCGCGAGCAGCCGCGACGCACCCGACGCGGCCGGCGCCAGGACGGCGGCCAGCACGGCGGCGAACAACGACCAGCCGGCGACGGACAGCACCAGCCGGCGCAGCCCGGCGTCCACCGCCCGGGCCGGGTCGACCCGGGCCGTGGGCAGGTCGGCCACCGCGGTCAGGTGTTCCAGCGTCTCGGCGTAGCGGCGCCGCTCCAACCGGGCCACGCCCACGTCCCGACCCGCCTCGGCCAGTTCGGGGTCCAGCCGCAGCGCCTCCCGGTAGGCGCGCTCCGCCAGGTCGAACAACCCCAGCCGGACCGCGACCAGGCCGAGCACCAGGTGCGCCTCCGGCTCGTCCGGGCTCAGCTCGACGCCCCGCCACGCCGCGTCCAGCGCCGCCTGCCCGTTGCGGGAGGCGGAGAGGATGGCCGCGGCGCTGCGCTGCGCGTACGCGTCGGTGGCTCCCGCCGCCAGGATCTGCTCCGCGGTGGCCGCGGCGGCCGGCCAGCGTTCCAGGTCCAGCAGCGCGAACCCGCGCGCCACGAGCACCGGTACGGCCGCTGCGGCCCGCTCGGCCACGGCGGCCCCGGCAGCGGGCGTCCCGGTCGCGGCGAGCGCCTCGGCCGGCCGGTCCGCGGCGAGGTGCATCCGGGCCAGCATCGTCAACGCGGGCAGGTGCGCGGGCTGGGCCGCGATCAGCGCGGCCAGCTCGGCAATCCCCTCGTCGTAGCGGCCCAGCTCGGCGAGGAGGTGCGCGCGTTGCAGGTAGCCGTCGGCGGCGGACTGGTCGGGGGCGGCGTCACTCGGCATCCCGGCGAGCGTATCCGGCCGGTGCACCGGATGCCGACGGGTGTCAGGCACTCCGGCAGGACGTGCCCGGCGCGGCGCCGCACGGTTGTGGATCGTCGACGGCCAGTTCCGGGTGGAGTTCTCCCCCACCTACGACAAGACCATCACGATGCTCCACGGGACGACCCACAACCTCTGCACCGACGTGGACTGATCCGGGGGTGCGCGGTGGCCGGCGTGGCCGGTCACCGCGTCAGTCCGCGGGCGCCTCGTAGACCAGGGCGACCGCGATGCCGGCCAGGCCTTCCCCGCGCCCGGTGAAGCCCAGGCCGTCCGTGGTGGCCGCGGAGATCGTCACGGGTGCGCCGACCGCGTCGGAGAGCACCCGTTGCGCCTCCTCCCGGCGCGGCCCGATCTTGGGCCGGTTGCCGACCACCTGCACCGACACGTTGCCGATCCGGAAGCCCGCCGCGCGGACCCGACGCGCACTCTCGGTCAGCAGCGCCACCCCGGAGGCACCCGCCCACTCGGGCTGGTCGACGCCGAAGTTCGCGCCCAGGTCACCGAGACCGGCGGCGGAGAGCAGCGCGTTGCAGGCGGCGTGCGCGGCCACGTCGGCGTCGGAGTGACCGGCCAGGCCGTCCTGTTCCGGCCAGTGCAGGCCCGCCACCCAGCAGGGCCTCCCGGCCGCGAACGCGTGCACGTCGGTGCCGACGGCCACCCGAGGAACGATCATGAGCAGAGCGTACGCGGGCTCGTCGTGCCGAAGTTCCGATCGCGGCGGCGGAACGCCCTCAGGGGCCGCCTCCCACCAGGATTCGAAGCCGCAGCGCGCTGTCAGGCGCCGGTGGTCAGCAGGTATTCGGCGAGAGCCAGGTCGAACGGCCGGGTGATCTTCAAGGCCAGTTCGGAACCGGGCACGCAGGTCACCGTCACACCCTGCTTCTCGACCAGCCCGGCGTCGTCGGTGAGCGGATCACCGGCGGACCGGTGAGCGGCGGCGAGCACCGACCGGCGGAAGCCCTGCGGCGTCTGCACGGAGCGCAGGGCGGCACGGTCGACGGTGCCGAGCACCCGCTCGGCACCGTCGACCTCCTTGACGGTGTCCACCACCGGCAGGACCGGGATCACCGCGTCGCGCCCCGTCCGGATCGCGGCGGCCACCGACTCGACCAGTTCGGGCGGGGTGAGCGCCCGGGCCGCGTCGTGCACGAGGACGATCTCCGGCCCGGCGGGCACGGCGGCAAGGGCCGCCGCGACGGACGCCTGACGTTCGGCGCCGCCGGGCACCACGATCACCGGCGCCACCGGCGCCAGCATCGCCCGAACCGCCTCCACGTCGGCCACCGGAGCGGCCACCACGATCGTGTGCACCGACTCGGCGGCGGCCACCCGGCGCACCGCGTGCACCAGCAACGGCTCGCCGGCCAGCAGCCGGAGCGCCTTCGGCGCGCCGGGGCCCAGGCGCACCCCGGCACCGGCCGCAGGAACGAGGACCGCGACGTCACCGCGCGGATTGAGCTGCGCGGTCACGTCGCGGTCCTCGGATTCGTTCGCTGCGAGCCGGGTAGAGCAGAGGTGTGGATCAGGCCTCGGTCAGCACCTTGTCGAGAAGCGTCTCGGCCTCGTCCTTGGTGCTCTTCTCCGCCAGCGCGACCTCACCGACGAGAATGTCACGAGCCTTGGCGAGCATGCGCTTCTCACCCGCCGACAGACCCCGCTCCCGCTCCCGACGCCACAGGTCGCGGACGACCTCGGCCACCTTCAGCGGGTTACCGGAGGCCAGCTTCTCCAGATTCGCCTTGTAACGCCGCGACCAGTTGGTCGGCTCCTCGGTGTGCGGTGCACGGAGCACGTCGAAGACCTTACCCAGGCCCTCTTCGCCGACCACCTCGCGCACACCCACGATCTCGGCGTTCTCGGCGGGAACCCGGACCGTCAGGTCACCCTGCGCGACCCTCAGGACGAGGTATTCCCTGGGCTCGCCCTTGACGACCCGAGTCTCGATTGCCTCGATGAGTGCGGCCCCGTGGTGGGGGTAAACAACGGTCTCGCCGACACTGAAAACCATAGGTTCGAAACCCCTTTCGCTGTGTCTAGGGTAACACGGTCAGGCACCGATGTCTCACCGCTGTCCTGACCGTTGGCGCAGCTCAGGGGCCCTGTGAGAGGTATTTCTTCAGCTTGACAGGCGGTCAAACCGATGGTTCCGACACGCTCCGTGAGGAACACGTGACATCCCGGTGAGAGATGACGGGAGCGACCTGATCTAGGGCGATGCGCTCCTTCCATGGTAGCGCCGCGAGTCCGTCCCCGCCCAGGTGTGGCGCTACGACCGCCTGTGGGGGACGCTTGTGGGTGGACGCGACGTCCGCTCACCGCGACGTTCCTGGGGGTCCGATGGGCGTGCCTGATGCTGACGGCCAGGGGCCGCCGGAGGGGCTGCCCGGCCTGCCACCCGAATGGGGCAGGGTGGTCATCCCCGACGACGCCTCGGCGCTCGCCGACGAAGCGCGGCAGGTCCGCCGCGAGCTGCGCCGGCAACGGCGGGAAGCACGGGGCACCGGCGCGCACACAGCCTCGACCCGGATCGGGCTGCCCACGCTGATCCTGCTCGTCTCGGTGCTCGTCACCCTGGCCGGGCTGGCCGCCGTCACCTGGCCCCGCGCGCACCGCTCCGACACCCCGACCGGACGGCCGCCCATCAGCGCCACACCGCAGCCGGTGGGGCCGCTGCCCGCGCTGGACCTGGCCGGCGTCGGCGACACGCCGGTGCCGCTGCGCAGCCTGCTACCCGCCATGATCATTCTGGTCGACGCGTGCGCCTGCGCCGAGCAGGTCGGCACCGCCGTCCGCGCCGCGCCACCCGGGGTCACCGTGGTCACCGTGACCGAGGGCCGCCGAGCCCGACCCGCCACCCTCCCCGGGGTACGCCCACTCGGTGACCCGGCCGGCGGGCTGCGGTCCTACCTGCACCTGACACCCCGCCCCGACACCGCCGTCGCGCTGCTGGTGGACCGCCGAGGCACTCCCGTCCGGTTGGTGCCGGAACTCGGCCCACTGTCGGACTACGGCGCCGACCTGGCCCGGCTGGGCGGCTGAAAACCCGGTCAGTAGAGCGCCACGAGCCGGGCGTCCAGGTCGGCCACACCCCGCACCGCGGTGAACCGCACCAGGACCGGCTCGCCCGTACCGCCGGTCACCGGCATGTCCAACCACCCGCCGCACGTGAGCAACGGCTCGACGCCCCGGGCCCCCCGCGCGGCACCGAACACCCGCACGGCCACCTCGCCGTCGCCCGAACAGCGCACCGAAAGCCGGTAGTCGTCACCCGACGACGGGTTCACCTGCCGCACCACCGGCCGCCCACCCACCGCCAGCCGGGACGTCTCCCGCCACACCACGTGCGACTCCCGGAGCACCGCCCTGTCCTCCGCCGTGACAATCGTCGACCGGCCCGGAAAAGCGGACGGGGCCGCACCCGGCCGCAGCGTCATGCTCCGCCTGGTCCCCGACAGCTGCCGGGCCTCCCCCGTCCGCGGATCGACCATCCACACCCCCGGCGTCCGCGCCGTGCTGCCGGACGGAGCCAGGGCCAGCACCGACGCGGCCGTGCCGGAGGCCGGCACGGCCGTGGCCGGGGGCGGTGCGGCCGACCGCCACCACCACGCGCCGCCCACCACCGCCAGCACGGTCAGGCCGACCAGCAACACCCGCCCGTCCCGCTCCTCGGAGGCCATCCGGTCAGCGTATCCGCGCGCGACCACCGGAGCGAGCGTCAGTCCTCGCGCTCCAGCAACGCCGCGTAGAGCGTCAGCCCCGGCCCGAAGGCGAGCATCACCACCCGGCGCGGCGCCGACGGAGAAGACCACAACCGGTCCAGGATCAGCAGCACCGTCGGCGACGAGCAGTTGCCGTGCTCCGCGAGCGTGTCCCGGGACGCCGCCAGCGCGGACGGCGGCAGGGCCAACTCGCGCTCCACCACGTTGAGGATGCGCGGGCCGCCCGGGTGCACCGCCCAGCCGTCCACCTCGGAGCGGGTGCACCCGTGCCGCGCCAGCAGGTCGTCCACCAGGTCACGTACGTGTCGGGAGAGGACCTGCGGCACCTTGGGCGACAGGCCCATCCGGAAACCCATGTCCGTGACGTCCCAGGTCATGTGATCGGCCGTGGAGGTGTCGGTGACCGAGATGACCTCGCGCAACGCGTACCCCCGGCCCCCCGGAACGACCACGGCGGCGACCGCGGCGTCCGAGAACAGCGCGTGGGACACGATCTGCTGGGTGTCCACCCGGGCGCCCGGCGGCTGGATGTGCAGACTGGTCAACTCCGCGCAGAGCAGCAGCGCGGCCCGCCCCCGGGCGATGACGTAGTTGCTCGCCGCCCCCAGCCCGGGCAGGGCCGCGTAGCAGCCCATGTGACCGACGAACATGCGCTGGGTGTCCGGCGCCATCCCGAGGTCCCGGGCGAGCAGGATGTCCAGCCCCGGAGTGGCGTACCCGGTGCAGGAACAGACCACGAACAGGCCGATGTCCGCGGCGTCCAGACCGGCGGCGGTCAGCGCCCGGCTCACCGCCTCCTTGCCCAACGGCAGCGCCTCGACCTGGTAGCGGCGCATCCGGCGTTCGGTCGGCCACTCCGAGACGTCCTCCAGCAACGGGTTGACCGCCGCCTGCCGACGGGTCACCCCCGAATTGGCGAACACCCGCTCGGCCAACGCCCGGGTGTTCCCGGAGAAGTGCCGCGCGAAGAAGCCCGACCACAACTCGTCCTGCGCCGCAGCCGGCGGCTGCGCCGTACCCAGACCCGCGATCACCGGTACGCCCACGTCCCCACCCTCGCCCTCACTCGCTCGCACGCACAACCGGCTCACTCCTCGCACTCTCACCAACGAGGGGTGGCCACGTCCCGGTCCGGATCACCACCCAACGCCGCGATGCCGAGCCAGTCGGCGCACACGTCGGACGTGGCCGGGTGCAGTGAGCCGCAGCGGGCGTCCCGGTAGAGACGCTCCAACGGATGCCCACGCCGGGTCGCCGACGTGCCCGCCGCCTCCAGCATGGACGCCGCGACCTCGGCGGCCGTGGTGCCGGCCAGCAGCTTCGCGCGCCACACCCAACGGTTCGTCTCGGCGTCCCCGGGGGCCTCGTCGACCCGGCGGGCCGCCTCGGCGACCACCAGCTCGGCGGCGGCGGTGGCCGCGTCCGCCCGACCCAGCCGGGCCCGGACCGCCGGCAGACCGGCGAGGTTGCGGGCGTTCAGGTGCTCGGCGGCGGCGTCGATCGCTGCCCGGGCCACGCCGACGTAGACCGCCGCGTAGCTGGCCACCAGCCAGTGCGGCATCAACTGCGCCACCACCAGCGCCAGCCCCTCGACCCCGCCGAGCAGCCGGTCGGCCGGGACGGTCACGTCCAGGTGCACGTCGTGCGAGGAGGTGGCCCGCATGCCGAGCGAGTCCCAGGTGGGTTCGACGGTGATCCCCTCGCCCGCCGGCACCAGGAACTGGGACACCAGGGACTGGTCGGTGGCGCTGCGGGCGGCCACCAGGTAGCCGTCGGGGTGGCCGGCCCCGGAGCAGAACGTCTTGCTGCCCTTGATGTGCCAGCCGCCGTCGACCGGCTCGTAGACGGTGCTGAGCTGCGACAACCGGGCACCGGCGGCGCGCTCGCTCATCGCCACCGCGTACCAGGCACCGTCGGCCGCCGCGCGCAGCAGCCGATCCCGGGCGGCCAGCGCCTCGTCCGGTACGCCGAGCGCCTCCGCCAGGTCCTCGGTGACCGCGCCCAACGCCCCGGTGACCGAGGCGTGCATGTTGAACACCAGCGCGGTCGCGCCGTTGCCCCGGGCCAGTTCGGTGGCGACCGCGGCGTACTCGGCGAAGCTGGCGCCCGCACCGCCCAGCCCGGCCGGCACCATCAGGCCGAACAGGCCGGCGGCGCGCAGGTCGGCGAAGTCGTCCACGGGGAACGAGCCGTCCCGGTCGTGCCCGGCCGCGCGGGCGGCCAGTCGCGGCGCCAACCGGCGGGCCGCCTCCAGCGCGTGCACAGTCATGTCGCCCCCTTCTCGGCGTCCTTTACCCCCGGTGGCTCCGGCTACCCGCCCCGGCGCCCCCGGCCCTGGTAGAGCACCGCGGTCGACCGGGTCGGCACGATGCGCGGCTCGGTCCTGGCCGGACGGTCGCCGCCGCGCCACCGGCGCAGCAGCCACGCCACCGTGCCACCGATCTCCGGACGGACCCCGCGCAGCCGCAGGGCCACGCCGTGGCGGGCGCACTCGGCCACCAGCGCGCGGGCGTCCACGAACAACCGCGGGTCGTGGATGCCGCGTGGCACCGCGGGCAGCCGCTCGCCCAACTCCACGGCGACCAGCCGGGCCAGCAGCGTGTCGTTGAGGGTGTCGAGCACCAGCAGGCCACCCGGACGCAGCAGCCGACACGCCTCGGCCACCGCCCGCCGCCAGTCCGGCACGTGTTCCAGCACCTCACCTGCGGACACCACAGCGGCGCAGCCCTCGGCCAGCGGGACGGCGGTGGCGTCGCCCTGGAGGACGGTCACGCCGTGCCCGGCGGCCAGGTCCAACGCGGAACGGGTCAGGTCCACCCCGACGTGGCGGTAGCCCTTGCCGGCCAGGTGCGGTGCCAGCAGCCCGGCACCGCAGCCCAGGTCGACGAGCACGTCGTCCGGGGTGGACGCGGGGGGCACCAGCGCCGCCCGGGCGCGGGCCAGCCAGTGCAGCATGGCGAAGGCGCCGTCCGGTCGCCACCACTCGCCGGCCAGGTCGTCGTACTGTCGGGGGTCGTTCGCTGGCAGCACCCGGTGCGGGGTGGACACCCGGGACGCGTCTGCCATGGACCGAGCGTGGCACGACTCCCGGGTAACGACCAGACTTCCCTTATGTCGACACGGGTGTTAGGGCTGGTCAGGGCGAGCCATCCGGAGCCGGCGGCGGCGGTCACCGTGGTCGCCGCGCTGCTCGCCGCCGGTGTCGGGCACTCCGCGGTCGGCGTGGTGGCCGTGGCGCTGACGGTGCTGGCCAGCCAGCTGGCGGTGGGCTGGGGCAACGACCTGATCGACGCCGACCGGGACGCCGCGGTGGGGCGTACCGACAAGCCGGTGACCACCGGCGCGGTCAGCCGGCCGGTGCTGGCCCGGGCCACCGTGGTGGCCGCCGCCGCCACTCCGCCGCTGGCGCTGGCCGGCGGCCCGGCCGCGGCGGCCTGCGCCACGCTGGGCCTGGTCTCCGCGCTGCTCTACAACCGGCCGCTGAAGTCGACCCCGGTCTCGGTGCTGCCCTACGCGGTCTCGTTCGGCGCGCTGCCCGCCTTCGTGGTGCTGGCACTGCCCGGGTCGCCGGTGCCCCCCGCCTGGCTGGTCGCCGCCGCCGCGCTGCTGGGCGCCGGGGCGCACTTCGCCAACGTGCTGCCCGACCTGGCCGACGACGCCCGCACGGGGATACGGGGGTTGCCGCACCGGCTCGGCCCCGGCGGCAGCCGGCTGGCCGCGGCCGGGCTGCTCCTGGCGGCCACCGTGACGCTGGTCCTCGGCCCGCCCGGGCCGCCGTCGTGGGCCGGGCTGTCGGCGGTGGCCGCGGCCGTCGCCGTGCCGACTCTCGGCTGGTACGGCGGACGCACTGCCCCCGGCCGGTCGGCGGCCGCCTTCCGGGCGGTCCTGGTGGTGGCGCTCATCGATGTGGTGCTGCTGGTGGCGAGCGGTCGGGTGATCTGACCAGCACTCTCGAAGGTGGCATTGCCGGGTCCGCGTGCGGGCCTCGATCAGCCCCAACTACCCTGGAGCGCGGTCTGCGCGGGTATGGCCACCCCGTGCCCGGTGGTCGACCGGGCCGGGATCGTGACGAGGAGGACCGACGTGACGCGCTCGATCAGGGGTTCCCGGCGGCCGGCCCTGCTGCTGGCCGGTACAGCGGCGGCTGCGGGCCTGCTGCTGTCCGGGTGCGGCACCGGGCAGATTGCCGAAACCGCCAACAAGATCCCGTCGGTGCAGGGCGTCAACGTCCAGACCTCCGACAACCTCTACAAGGTGCGCGGCCTCTACGTGCAGTTCCCGGGCCCGAAGGGCTACGAGGCGGGGTCGAACGCGCCGCTCAACGTGGTGATCTACAACGACAGCCAGAGCCCGGTGACCGTCACGGTCACCACCGACAGCGCCCGGGAGATCCTGCTCACCGGCTCCGGGGCCGGTTCCAGCGGCGCGCCCACCCCGAGCGGTTCGCCGACCGAGCCGGCCACGGCCTCGCCGACCGCCACCGACCCGAGCGCGTCGCCCAGCCAGTCGCTCGAGGTGACCGGCTCGCCGTCGGCCGGTGGGTCCGCCTCGGCCAGCCCGTCGCCCGCGGAGAGCGAGTCCGCACCGGCCGGCCAGCCGGCCCGCATCGAGATCCCCGCCCTCGGGTACGCCCAGCTCAACGCCGGCAACCCGCGGTTCCTCCAGCTCGTCGGCCTGAACGAGAAGCTGCTCGTCGGCCAGCAGGTCGAGCTGACCTTCGACTTCGGCGGCGGCAAGGTCATCAAGACCCCGGCGCCGATCGGCATTCCGCTGACCGCGGAGCCCACGCCGTCCAAGATCGTGAACCCGCGCGAGCACGCCGGCGAGGACGGCGGCGCCGAGGGCGGCAGCCACGGCTGACCGCCGACCGGTTTTCCGACGACACCGCCGCCGTGGCCAGCGCCACGTCGGCGGTGTCGTCGTCTCCGGGTGGGCTTTCGTCGTACCGGCCGGTTAGCGTCCGGTGGTGACCACACCCCGATCGACCTCCTCCCGTGCGGGCGCCGGCCGGGGCCGCGCGACCGCCCGCGAGCCCCGCCCGGCCTACGAGTGCGACGCCTGCGGTCACCAGCCACCGAAGTGGGTGGGCCGGTGTCCCGAGTGCGGCGAGTGGGGTTCGGTGGTCGAGTGCACCGTCACCGGCCCGTTGGTGTCCGGCCGGGTGGTCAGCTCACGCCTGCCGGCCGAGCCGGCCCGGCCCATCGCCACCATCAGCGCCGCGCCGGCCCGTGCCCGGCCCACCGGCGTCAGCGAGCTCGACCGGGTGCTCGGCGGCGGGCTGGTCCCCGGCGCGGTGGTGCTGCTCGCCGGGGAGCCCGGCGTGGGCAAGTCGACGCTGCTGCTGGACGTGGCCCAGCAGTGGGCTGCCGGCGCCGGCAGCCCTTCCCTCGTGGTCAGCGGCGAGGAGTCGGTCAGCCAGGTGCGGCTGCGCGCCGAGCGGATGGGTGCGCTGCACGACCAGCTCTACCTGGCCGCCGAGAGCGACCTGTCGGCGGTGCTCGGTCACCTCGACGCCGTCAAGCCGGGCCTGCTGGTGCTCGACTCGGTGCAGACCATCTCCACCACCGGCACCGAGGGGGTGCCCGGCGGCGTCACCCAGGTACGCGCGGTCACCGCCGCCCTGGTCGCGGTCGCCAAGGAGCGGGGCGTCGCCACCGTGCTGGTCGGGCACGTCACCAAGGACGGCCAGGTGGCCGGCCCCCGGGTGCTGGAGCACCTGGTCGACGTGGTGCTCCACTTCGAGGGGGACAAACACTCCTCGCTGCGGATGGTGCGGGGCGTGAAGAACCGGTTCGGCGCGGCCGACGAGGTGGGCTGCTTCGAGATGCACGAGGGCGGCATCAGCAGCCTGGCCGATCCGTCCGGCCTCTTCCTGACCCGCTACTCCGAACCGGTGCCCGGCACCTGCGTGACGGTGGCGATGGAGGGGCGCCGGGCACTCGTCACCGAGGTGCAGGCCCTGATCGGCGCGACCGTCGCCGGCTCACCCCGGCGCACCGTCTCCGGCCTCGACAGCGCCCGGCTGGCCATGGTCCTCGCGGTGCTCCAGCGCCGCACCGAGCGGCTCACCCTGCACGACCGGGAGGTCTTCGCCGCCACCGTCGGCGGCATCCGGGTGGTCGAGCCGGCCGCCGACCTGGCCGTGGCGCTCGCGGTGGCCTCCGGCGGGCTCAACCTGGCGCTCAACCCGCACCTGGTGGCGATCGGCGAGGTCGGGCTCACCGGCGAGGTCCGCCGCGTCGGGGCGGTGCCCCGCCGGCTCGCGGAGGCCGCCCGGCTGGGTTTCCGGCTGGCCCTCGTGCCGCCGGGCTGCGGCCCCGGCAGCAGTGGGGTCGCGCCGGACAACATGCGGGTGATCGAAGTCACCGACGTGCGGGCCGCCCTGCAGGCCGCCGCCCGCGCTTCGGCGGAGTGATCCGGGGTACGTGTCCGAGTCTCGTCGGGCCTCACGGAAGCGGGCATCGTGACACATCACAGTAACCACGAGAGCACCCACCGCATGGCAGTCCGTAGACTGTGCGCGTGCCGATCGACCGCGATGCCAGCAAGCCCGCAACGGCGACACCGCATGCCCGCACCGGCGCGGTGGGCGGCAGCCCCACCCGTGCCATCAGCGTGAGCGTCACCGGAAGCGTCGGCGGGGCCAGTGGCGACCCGCTGCGCGCCAACCTCGCCCTCATGGCGCCGGGGACCGCCCTGCGCGACGGCTTGGAGCGCATCCTGCGCGGCCGCACCGGCGCGCTGATCGTGCTCGGCTACGACAAGGTGGTCGAGCAGATCTGCACCGGCGGTTTCCCGATGGACGTGGAGTTCTCCGCCACCCGGGTCCGCGAGCTGTGCAAGATGGACGGCGCTGTCGTGCTGTCCAGCGACGGCACGCGGATCGTACAGGCCGGCGTACACCTGATGCCCGACCCGTCCATTCCCACCGAGGAGTCCGGCACCCGGCACCGCACCGCCGAGCGGGTGGCCCGGCAGACCGGCTACCCGGTCATCTCGGTCAGCCAGTCGATGCGGATCATCAGCCTCTACGTCAACGGTCAGCGGCACGTGCTCGACGACTCGGCGGCGATCCTTTCCCGCGCCAACCAGGCGTTGGCCACGCTGGAGCGCTACAAGCTGCGGCTGGACGAGGTCTCCGGCACGCTCTCCGCGCTGGAGATCGAGGATCTGGTCACCGTCCGCGACGCGGTGGCCGTGGTGCAGCGGCTGGAGATGGTCCGGCGGATCGCCGACGAGATCGCCGGCTACGTGGTGGAGCTGGGTACCGACGGCCGCCTGCTGGCGCTTCAGCTCGACGAGCTGATGGCCGGCGTGGACGCCGACCGCACCCTGGTCATCCGCGACTACCTGCCGGTGGGTCGCAAGTCGCGCACCCTGGACGAGGCGCTCGTCGAGCTCGACCTGCTCAGCGCCACCGAACTGATCGACCTGGTGGCGGTGGCGAAGGCGATCGGCTACCCGTCGGCCTCCGACGCGCTGGACGCGGCGGTCAGCCCTCGCGGGTTCCGCCTGCTGGCCAAGGTGCCGCGGTTGCCGGCCGCCGTGGTCGACCGGCTGGTGGTGCACTTCGGCAGCCTCCAGCGCCTGCTCGGGGCCACCGTGGAAGACCTACAGGCCGTGGAGGGCGTCGGCGACGCCCGGGCCCGGGGTGTCCGGGAAGGCCTGTCGCGGCTCGCCGAGGCGTCCATCCTCGAACGGTACGTCTGACCGCGCGGTCAGCCGGTGATGGTCATCTTCACCGGGGCGCTGATCTTGGTGCCGACCCGGGCGAAGAGCTGGTAGGCGCCGATCGCGGCGTAGTTGCCGTTGGCCAGTCCGCTCGCGCAGCGGTTGTCCGCCCGGCCGTTCCAGGCCACCTCGTAGGAGCGCTCGAAGTTCGGGGTGAACGACTGCACGTCCGAGCCCTTGGCCGTACCGCAGGTGTCCGACGACCAGATCTTCTCCGCGCCCGCCTTGAGGTACAGCTCCTGCAGGTCGGCGCCGACGTCCCGGCTGCACGTCCGGTTCGACACGTTCTTGACCTTGAGGCGCAGCGTGACCACCGCACCCCGCTGGGCGGTGGCCGGCACCGCGACCGGCGTCACCAGCAGCTCGGAGTCGGTGCAGGCGCCGTCGCCGGACACCGGCTGCCCCGACGCGCCACCGTTGCCGGTCCCGCCCCCGTCGGTGGCGCCACCGTTGCCCGGGTCGCCGCCACCGTTCGTGCCGCCACCGGCGTTCGTACCGCCACCGTTGGTGCCACCGCCACCGTTCGCGCCGCCGCCGGCGTCGCCCGGCGTGGGTGACGGGTTGGCGGACTGCGGGGTCAGCACCGAACTCGACGGGCCCGGAACGGCCCCGGCGGAGCCGCTCGGCGACGGGTCGCCCCCCGGGCCGCCGGCGTTGCGCTCCGTCCCCGTGCAGGAATAGAGCAGGACAATCAGGAAGAGCAGGCTTGCCCCGAGCACGACGGCGCGACGCCGCCAGTACACGGCAGGGGGCAGGGGGCCGACCGTCAGACGCATGATGCGCCTACCGTAGCCGGGCCGCGCCCGGGGCAGCGGTCCGACGCGCCGGGAAGCGGCCCGCGGGGCCGGATCGTCCACAGAGGAATGCGACCGGTCACCGGGCCGCCACCGCTAGAGATAGACCTTGCGCTGGTAGATGGCGTGCGCGCCGGCCACCCGGTCGAGGAAGAGCAGCCCCGCGCAGTGGTCGATCTCGTGCTGGAGCGCCCGCGCCTCGAAGCCGTCGGTCACCAGCCGCACCGGCTCACCGCTGCCCGGCAGCGCCGCCTCGACCACCAGGCGACTGGCACGCTTCACGTCACCGGTCAGGTCCGGCACGGACATGCAGCCCTCCCGGCCGGCCTTCCACCGGCTCGCCTCCACCACCCGCGCGTTGCACAACACGAACGTGCCGTGCACGGTGACCGCCTTCGGATGCCCGGTCACATCCACCGCGAACACCTGAGCGGCCACCCCGATCTGCGGGGCCGCCAGACCCACGCAGCCCGGCGACACCCGCATGGTGGCCACCAGGTCCGCGGCCAGCCGCACCACCTCGTCCGAGGTCGGGTCGACCTCCGCACCGGGCCGGCTCAGCACCGGCTCCGGGGCGGCCACCACCGGGCGTACCGCGCCCGGGACACCGAGCATCTCCGGCGTCCAACCGCCCAGGCCGGCGTGCTCCTGCGCCGTCACAGCAGATCCGTGTCCGCCGGCCGGAGGCTGACCCCCACGCCCAACTCCGCCGCGGCGAGGGTGAGCAGCCCGGCCACCTCGTCGGACCTGCCCGGCGGCAACTCGACCTCGGCGACCACCACGTACAGCGAGCCGGTCAGCCGGGTACTCAGGTCGGTCACGTTGCCGCCCGCGTCGGCCAGCACCCGGGTCATCGCCGCCACGATGCCCATCCGGTCGGCGCCGTGCACCGCCAGCACGTACGGTTCCCCGGCCGACGCGTTACCGCCGTCCGGGGTGACCTCGCGTACGGTGGCCAGCAGTTGCCCGTCGGCGGAGAGCGGGGCCAACGCGGCCTCGACCTCGGCGGCGCTCGGGCCCACGCAGATCAGCGTCATCGCGAAGTGCCCGCGTAGCCGGGTCATCGTCGAGTCGGTGAGGTTCGCGCCGAGCCGGGCGAGCACCTCCGCGACGTCGGCCACGATGCCCGACCTGTCCCGGCCGATGACGGTGATCGCGAGTTCGTTCATTCGGACATTCTGCCCCGCCGCCGGAGACCGGCCGCAGCGACCCACCCGGCCCGCCCACCCTGCGGGAAAGACGCCCGTGACATGATCGGCGACGCGATGTCCGAACCCACATTCGCCACCCTGGTCAGCCGGTGGTACGAGCGCAACGCCCGCGACCTGCCCTGGCGCCGCCCAGGCGTCGACGCCTGGGCGATCCTGGTCAGCGAGGTCATGCTCCAGCAGACCCCGGTGGTCCGGGTGGTACCCGCCTTCCAGGCGTGGCTGGCCCGCTGGCCGCAGCCGCGCGCGCTCGCCGAGGACACCCCGGCCGAGGCGATCCGGATGTGGGGACGACTCGGCTACCCCCGCCGGGCGGTACGCCTGCGCGACTGCGCGGTGGCCATCGTGGAGCGGCACGGCGGCACCGTGCCCGACCAACTCGACCACTTGCTGGCCCTGCCCGGCGTCGGCACGTACACAGCCCGCGCGGTCGCCGCGTTCGCGTACGGCCAGCGGCACCCCGTGGTGGACACCAACGTCCGGCGGGTGGTGTGCCGCGCCGTCGCCGGCGAGCCCGACGCCGGGCCGACCACCCGCCCCGCCGACCTGGTCGCCACCGAGCAACTGCTGCCCGTCGAGCCGGCCGCCGCCGCCCTGGCCAGCGCCGCGTTCATGGAGCTCGGCGCCGTCGTGTGCACCGCCCGCAACCCGCGCTGCGCGATCTGTCCGGTCGAGTCGAGCTGCGCCTGGCGTGCCTCCGGCCGAGCCGCCCCGGCCGGGCCGACCCGCCGACCGCAGCGCTACGCCGGCACCGACCGGCAGGTACGCGGACTGCTGCTGGCGGTGCTCCGGGAGGCCACCGGGCCGGTGCCGCACCAGCGGCTGGACCAGGTGTGGCACGACGACGTACAGCGGGCGCGGGCGCTGGCCGGGCTGGTCACCGACGGCCTGGTGGAACCGGTGGGCGTGGAGTCGTTCCGGCTGGCCGGCGACGGCCCACCCGTCCCGCTGCCCTGATGCGCGGGGACACCCGGTCGAGGGTGCGACAAGGCGACGGCCCCGGTGGCTTTCGCCGACCGGGGCCGTCGCCCTCGAACAGTGGAACCTACGCGGCGTCGTCCACCCCGGTGGCGGCGGTGCCGCCGAGGTCGGCGGGGACAGCGTCCGGCACGGCGTCCGGCCGGTCCGCACCGCGGAAGACAAGCTTGGACTTGTCGATGTTCTCCGGGTCTCCCTCGCAGTCCACCACCACGATCTGACCCGGGGTCAGCTCGTTGAACAGGATCCGCTCGGAGAGGTTGTCCTCGATGTCGCGCTGGATCGTGCGGCGCAGCGGCCGCGCGCCCAGCACCGGGTCGAAGCCCTTCTTCGCCAGGTACAACTTGGCGTTGTCGGTCAGCTCCAGACCCATGTCCTTGTTGCGCAGCTGGCCCTCGATCCGCTGGATCATGATGTCCACGATCGAGAGGATCTCGTTCTCCCGCAGCTGGTGGAAGACGATGGTGTCGTCGATCCGGTTGAGGAACTCGGGCCGGAAGTGCTGCTTGAGCTCGTCGTTGACCTTCTGCTTCATCCGGTCGTAGTTCGACTCGGAGTCCTCGGAGGCCTGGAAGCCCAGCGACACCGCCTTGGCCACGTCACGGGTGCCGAGGTTGGTGGTCAGGATGATGACCGTGTTCTTGAAGTCCACGATCCGGCCCTGACCGTCGGTCAGCCGCCCGTCCTCCAGGATCTGCAGGAGCGTGTTGAACACGTCCGGGTGGGCCTTCTCGATCTCGTCGAAGAGGACCACCGAGAACGGCCGGCGACGCACCTTCTCGGTCAGCTGCCCGCCCTCGTCGTAGCCGACGTAGCCGGGAGGGGCACCGACCAGCCGCGACACGGTGTACCGGTCGTGGAACTCGGACATGTCCAGCTGGATCAGCGCGTCCTCGCTGCCGAACAGGAACTCCGCGAGCGCCTTGGACAGCTCGGTCTTACCGACACCCGACGGGCCGGCGAAGATGAACGAGCCGGACGGGCGCTTCGGGTCCTTCAGGCCCGCCCGGGTGCGGCGGATGGCCTTCGAGACCGCCTTGACCGCGTCCTCCTGGCCGATGACGCGCTTGTGCAGCTCGTCCTCCATGCGCAGCAGGCGCGAGGTCTCCTCCTCGGTCAGCTTGTAGACCGGGATGCCGGTCCAGTTGCCGAGCACCTCGGCGATCTGCTCGTCGTCGACCTCGCTGACGACGTCCAGGTCACCGGCCTTCCACTCCTTCTCCCGCTGCGCCTTCTGGCCCAGCAGCTGCTTCTCGGTGTCCCGCAGCTGCGCGGCCCGCTCGAAGTCCTGCGCGTCGATCGCGGACTCCTTGTCGCGACGCACCTGGGCGATGCGCTCGTCGAAGTCGCGCAGGTCCGGCGGCGCGGTCATCCGGCGGATCCGCATCCGCGCACCGGCCTCGTCGATCAGGTCGATCGCCTTGTCCGGGAGGAACCGGTCGGAGATGTACCGGTCGGCGAGCGTCGCCGCCGCGACCAGGGCCGCGTCGGTGATGGAGACCCGGTGGTGCGCCTCGTAACGGTCCCGCAGGCCCTTGAGGATCTCGATGGTGTGGGCCAGCGACGGCTCACCCACCTGGATCGGCTGGAACCGGCGCTCCAGCGCGGCGTCCTTCTCCAGGTGCTTGCGGTACTCGTCGAGCGTGGTGGCGCCGATGGTCTGCAGCTCGCCACGGGCCAGCATCGGCTTGAGGATGCTGGCGGCGTCGATCGCGCCCTCGGCCGCGCCCGCACCCACCAGGGTGTGGATCTCGTCGATGAACAGGATGATGTCGCCGCGGGTGCGGATCTCCTTGAGCACCTTCTTCAGGCGCTCCTCGAAGTCACCGCGGTAGCGGGAACCGGCGACCAGGGCGCCGAGGTCGAGCGTGTAGAGCTGCTTGTCCTTGAGCGTCTCGGGAACCTCGCCCTTGATGATCTTCTGGGAGAGGCCCTCCACCACGGCGGTCTTACCGACGCCGGGCTCACCGATCAGCACGGGGTTGTTCTTGGTGCGGCGGGACAGCACCTGCATGACCCGCTCGATTTCCTTCTCGCGCCCGATGACCGGGTCGAGCTTGCCCTCGCGGGCGGCCTGGGTCAGGTTACGGCCGAACTGGTCCAGCACCAGGCTGGTCGACGGCGCGGCCTCGCCCGGCGCGGCACCGGCGGCGGCCGGCTCCTTGCCCTGGTAGCCCGACAGCAGCTGGATCACCTGCTGGCGGACCCGGTTGAGGTCGGCGCCGAGCTTGACCAGCACCTGCGCCGCGACGCCCTCGCCCTCGCGGATCAGGCCGAGCAGGATGTGCTCGGTGCCGATGTAGTTGTGGCCGAGCTGCAGCGCCTCGCGCAGCGACAGCTCCAGCACCTTCTTGGCCCGCGGCGTGAACGGGATGTGCCCGCTCGGCGCCTGCTGGCCCTGGCCGATGATCTCCTCGACCTGCTGACGGACGCCCTCCAGGGAGATGCCGAGGCTCTCCAGAGCCTTCGCCGCGACACCCTCACCCTCATGGATCAGGCCCAGCAGGATGTGCTCCGTACCGATGTAGTTGTGGTTGAGCATCCGGGCCTCTTCTTGGGCCAGGACGACAACCCGTCGCGCTCGGTCGGTGAACCGCTCGAACATGCCCTCGTGCTCCTCACGTGCCGTGCGCCTTGATGGTCAGATCTCGGCGGGGCCGGTGCGCGGACGTCCGGGACGGGCGTCCGTGCCTCCTTACTCTATCGCCGCGGACCGTCTCCGCTGAGGTCGTGTCTCCCCGCGGATGCCCGTTCCGGCGTCGTTTCTGACAACCGTCCACGCTCAGGAGGTGTTCCAGGCCCCCCGCCTGTACGCGCAGAGCGAAATTCGCCCCGGTGGCAGAGGGGCCGGTCCGGTGGCTCAGAGGCCACTTCCGGCCGTCCACAGCCTGTGGATGGAGCCTCCACCGCCTGTGGACAACCCCGTCCGGTGAGGTTTTCTTCCGCCGCCGTGGCCCGCCGCGCTCCGGCAGGACAGACAAGCGACGTGTTCCGGACAACCGGCCCGACCGGGCCGCAACCGGCGGCCCAGCCCGGGTGGCGACACCGGCCGGAAACGGCGACGCCGGCCCGGAAGTGGCACTTCCGGTCCGGCGTCGTGTTCGCCCGTGACGAGGGGCGGGTCAGTGCCCGGCCTTCGCGTGGAACTCGTCCACGATCTCCTGCGGGATGCGCCCCCGGTCGGAGATGTCCTTGCCGGCCTTCTTGGCCCAGTCCCGGATGGCCTTGTTCTGTTCGCGGTCGGCGGCGGCGCCACCCCGGCCGCGTGCGGCCCGGCCACCCACGACCACGCCTCCCCGGCCGACCTTCGTCCCGTGCGCGATGTACTGAGAGAATACGTCGCGCAATTTCTCTGCGTTGGAGGCGGAGAGGTCGATCTCGTACTGCACGCCGTCGAGCGCGAACTTGACGGTCTCGTCAGCGTCCCCGCCGTCCAGGTCATCGACCAGCTTGTGAATGATCTGCTTGGCCACGTCCCACATTCCTTTCGAGCAGGGTTACGCTCCTGCCAATACTCCAGCAAACGATAACCTGCCCGCCGCTTGCCCCGTCAATAGGACCGGGTAACGAGCCGGGAGAAGTTCGACGCGACCCTACTCCGGCCGGACCAACGGGAACAGGATGGTTTCCCGAATTCCCAGGCCGGTCAGCGCCATCAGCAGCCGGTCGATTCCCATTCCCATACCGCCGGTGGGCGGCATTCCATACTCCATCGCTCGGAGAAAATCCTCGTCCAGGCGCATCGCCTCGTCGTCCCCGCGCGCCCCGAGCTGGGCCTGGGCCACCAGCCGCTCCCGCTGCACGACCGGGTCGACAAGCTCGGAGTACGCGGTACCCAGCTCGAACCCGAGCACGTAGAGGTCCCACTTCTCGGTCAGCCCCGGCTCGCTGCGGTGGGCCCGGGTCAACGGGCTGGTCTCCTCCGGGTAGTCACGCACGAACGTGGGCGCCTGCAGGGACGGCACCACCAGTTCCTCGAACAACTCCTCGGCCAGCTTGCCCGGCCCCCACTTCGGGTCGACGGACAGACCCACCTTGTCCGCGTACTCGACCAGGCGGGCCCTTTCGGTGCCGACGGTGACCTCCTCACCGAGAGCTTCCGAAAGAACACCGAACAGCGTCACCGCCCGCCACTGGCCGCCCAGATCGAACTCGCGACCGTCGGCGTGGGTCACCACCGTCGAGCCGGTGACCGCCACCGCGGCCTGCTGCACCAGATTCCGGGTCAGCTCGGCCATGGTGTTGTAGTCGCCGTACGCCTGGTACGCCTCCAGCATCGCGAACTCCGGCGAGTGCGTGGAGTCCATGCCCTCATTACGGAAGTTGCGGTTGATCTCGAAGACGCGATCGACGCCACCGACCACCGCGCGCTTGAGAAACAGTTCTGGCGCGATTCGCAGATACAGATCCGTACCGAGCGCATTGCTGTGGGTCACGAATGGGCGGGCCGTCGCGCCGCCGTGGAGCAGTTGCAGCATCGGGGTTTCCACCTCGATGAAGTCCTGCGCGTGCAGGGTGTCCCGCAGGCTGCGCACCGTGGCGGCGCGGGTGCGTACCATCTGCCGGGCCTGCGGGCGGACCACCAGGTCCACGTAGCGCTGGCGGACCCGGGACTCCTCACTCAGCGGCTTGTGCGCCACCGGCAGCGGGCGCAGCGCCTTGGCGGTGACCGCCCACTCGTCGGCCAGCACGGACAGCTCACCCCGCCGGCTGGTGATCACCTCGCCGGTCACCCCGACGTGGTCACCGAGGTCGACCAGGCGCTTCCAGTCCGCCAGCCGCTCCGCGCCGACCCGGTCCAGCGAGAGCATCGCCTGGACCTCGGTGCCGTCGCCGTCGCGCAGCGTCGCGAAGCACAGCTTGCCGGTGTTGCGAATGAAGATCACCCGACCGGTGACCGAGGCCCGGTCGCCGGTGGCGGTGTCGGTGGGCAGGTCGGCGTAGCGCTCGCGGAGCTGCGCGAGCGTGGTGGTCCGCGGGAAACCCACCCGGTACGCCTCGACGCCCTCGGCGAGCATCCGGTCCCGCTTCTCCCGGCGGACCTTCATCTGCTCGGGAAGGTCGTCGGCGGGGTCTGTTGGCAGGACGTTCTGCTCGGTCACGGCACGCTTCCTCAGGCCTTGGGAACATCGGCGGGTCAGCACATGAGCGTACTCAAGCGGCGTGCCGACCGTTACGGGATAACCTGCCCGCCATGACCGACCCCACTGCGGCGCTCTCCTTCGGCGCTGCCGCAGCCGAGTACGACCGGTTCCGTCCCCGCTATCCCGAGGCCGCGCTGCGCTGGGCGCTGGACGGCCGGCACGCCGCCCGGGTGGTGGACCTCGGTGCCGGCACCGGCATCCTCACCCGGGGACTGCTGGCGCTCGCCGACGACGGCGGGCCGGTGGCACACGTCGTACCCGTGGAACCGGACCCCGGGATGCGGGCGCACCTGGCGGCGGCCACCCCGGGCACGTCGGCGCTGGCCGGCAGCGCCGAGGCGCTGCCGCTGCCCGACGGGTCGGCGGACGCGGTCCTGGTCGGGCAGGCCTACCACTGGTTCGACCGGGCGTCGGCGCACGCCGAGGTGGCCCGCGTGCTGTGCCCGGGTGGCACGTTCGCGCCGGTCTGGAACGTCCGGGACGAAGGGGTCGGCTGGGTCGCGGAGCTGACCCGGATCGCCCACCTCGGCTACCACGCCGACGACGTGACACAGCGGTACGCGGACTTCGGTGCTGCCTTCACCCCGGTCGAGGTCGGCGAGTTCGCGCACACGACCACGCTCACGCCGGACGAGGTGGTCGGCATGCTGCACACCCGCTCGTACTGGCTGACCGCCGACGCCGACGAGCGGCGACGGGTCGACCGGGAGCTCACGGAGCTGTTCGCCACCCACCCCGACCTGGCCGGCCGGGAGACCGTCGAACTGCCCTACCGCACGCTCGTGCTGCGCGCCCGGTCGCGTTAAGAAGGGGCCCCTCCTCTACCGGAGGCGTTAAAAGGGGGCCCTTCCTTGCACCTCAGAGGTTGCGCTCGTAGACCATCCGCAGCCCGATCAGGGTGATCATCGGCTCGTGGTGGGTGATGGTGCGGCACTCGCCCAGCACCACCGAGGCCAGGCCGCCGGTGGCGATGACCGCCTTCACCTCGCCCATTTCCTCGGACATCCGCTCGACGATCCGGTCCACCTGGCCGGCGAACCCGAAGTAGAGGCCCGCCTGGAGGCACTCCACCGTGTTCTTGCCGATCACCGACCGGGGGCGGGCCGCCTCCACCTTGCGCAACTGCGCCGCGCGGGCCGCGAGCGCGTCGAAGGAGATCTCGATGCCCGGCGCGAACGCGCCGCCGAGGAACTCACCCCGACCGCTGATCACGTCGAAGTTGGTGGTGGTGCCGAAGTCGACCACGATCGACGGCCCGCCGAAGAGCGTGTACGCGGCCAACGTGTTGACCACCCGGTCCGCGCCCACCTCCTTCGGGTTGTCGATGGCGAGCTGCACACCGGTACGCACCCCCGGCTCGACGATCACGCTGGGCAGGTCGGCGTAGTACCTGTCGAGCATGGTGCGCAGGGAGCGCAACGCCGCCGGCACGGTCGAGCAGGCGGCCACCCCGGTGATCTCCACGGCGTCACCGGCCAGCAGGCCACGGAACATCAGACCCAGCTCGTCCGCGGTGGAACGCGCGTCGGTCTTGATCCGCCACGAGTGCACCAGCTTGTCACCGTCGAAGGTCGCCAGCACGGTGTTGGTGTTTCCGATGTCGATGCAGAGCAGCACAGCGGCAGCCTAGACGGTCATCGGGCGCGCAGGTCGAGGGCGATGTCGAGGATCGGCGAGGAGTGGGTCAGCGCGCCCACCGAGAGGTAGTCGACGCCTGTCGCGCCGTACTCGGCGGCCACCTGCAGGGTCAGCCCGCCGGTCGCCTCCAGCTCCGCCCGGTCCCCCACCTCGGCCACCACCTCACGCAGCTGCGCCGGGGTCATGTTGTCCAGCAGCAGGAAGTCGGCGCCGGCCTCGACCGCCTCCACCGCCTCGGCCAACGTGTCCACCTCCACCTGCACCGGCAGCTGCGGGAACGCCTCCCGGACCCGGCGGAACGCCGGCCCGACACCACCCGCGGCCAGCTTGTGGTTGTCCTTGATCATGGCGACGTCGTGCAGGCCCATCCGCTTGTTGGTGCCGCCGCCGGCCCGGACCGCGTACTTCTCCAGCAACCGCAGCCCCGGCGTGGTCTTCCGGGTGTCCAGCACCGTCGCCTTCGTGCCGGCCAACTCGTCGGCCCAGGCCCGGGTGTGCGTCGCCACCCCGGACATCCGCGACAGCAGGTTCAGCGCCGTCCGCTCGGCGGTCAGCAGCAGGCGGGTCGGCCCGGTCACCGTGGCCAGCACGTCACCGCGCGCCACCCGCTGCCCGTCCTGGGCCACCACCGACACCTCGACCGTACGCCCCGCACCGGTCACCTCACCGACCAGCTCGAACACGGCGGCGGCCACCGGCAGCCCGGCGACCACCCCCTCGGCGCGCGCCACCAGGTCGGCCGTGTCCCGCTGCTCCACCGGGATCGTGGCCGCGCTCGTCACGTCGAGGAAGTCCGGCCCCAGGTCCTCGGCGAACGCGTCGACGACCACCCGCCGTACCCGTTCCGGGTCCAGGCCGCCGTCCCGCAGCGCCCGCACCGTCGATTCCCTCATCGCTGTCCTCCCTCGGTCGCTACCGCCGGCTCGTCCGGGGCCCCTTCCCAGCGCTCGGCCAGCCGGCCGTCCGCGTCCAACCCCGCCACCAGGTGGGCCCGCCACCGCCCGTCGGCGGTCGGGAAGTCCTCCCGCCAGTGGCAGCCCCGCGTCTCCTGCCGGGCGTACGCGGCGGCGACGAGCGTCGACGCCACGGTGAGCAGGTTCGTCGCCTCCCAGTCGGCGGTACGCGGCACGCCCCGCCCCGCGCCCAGCTCGGTGAGGGTGGCGGCGGTGGCGGCCATCGTCCGCGCCGAACGCAGCACGCCCGTGCCCCGCGTCATCGCCCGTTGCAGCTGCGAGGTGCCGGCCGCCGGCACCAGCCGACCCGGCCCGCCGACCCAGGCGCCGGTCTCCGCCGGTCGGGCCTGCTCGGGCAGCCCGGCCGCGATGTCCTCGGCGATCCGGCGGGAGAAGACCAGCCCTTCCAACAGGGAGTTGCTGGCCAGCCGGTTCGCGCCGTGCACGCCGGTGCAGGCGGCCTCGCCACAGGCGTACAGGCCGGGGATGGAGGTGCGGCCGCGCAGGTCGGTCCGGACGCCGCCGGAGGCGTAGTGGGCGGCCGGCGCGACCGGGATCAGGTCGGTCGCCGGGTCCACGCCGATGGCCAGGCAGGACGCCACGATGGTGGGGAACCGGCGGGCCAGGAAGTCGCCGCCCAGGTGCCGGGCGTCCAGGAAGACATGGTCGGCGCCGGTGGCGAGGAGCACCCGGTGGATGCCCTTGGCCACCACGTCGCGGGGTGCCAGCTCGGCCAGCTCGTGCTGGCCGACCATGAACCGCTTGCCGTCGCCGTCGACCAGGTGGGCGCCCTCACCCCGCAGCGCTTCCGAGACCAGTGGCTGCTGGGCCAGGCCGGCACCCGGTCCACCGGGCGGCACGATGAGCGCGGTCGGGTGGAACTGGACGAACTCCAGGTCGGTGACGGCCGCCCCGGCGCGCAGCGCCAGCGCCACCCCGTCCCCGGTGGACACCGCCGGGTTGGTGGTGGCCGCGAAGACCTGCCCCATCCCGCCGGTGGCGAGCACCACCGCGCGGCCGAGGATCGCCCCGACGCCGTCCTCGCTGCCCTCACCGAGCACGTGCAGGGTGATCCCGCAGGCCGGGCCGAGCCCGCCCGGCCCGTCCCCCGGCGCGCGCAGCAGGTCCAGCACCAGCGCGTGCTCGACCAACCGGATCCACGGGTCGCGGCGGACCGCGTCGTGCAACGCCCGCTGCACCTCCGCGCCGGTCGCGTCCCCGCCGGCGTGCACGATCCGGTCGGCCCGGTGCCCGCCCTCCCGGGTGAGCATCAGCGAGCCGTCCGGGTGGCGGTCGAACTCCGCCCCGACACGCATCAGCTCACGCAGCCGGGCCGGACCCTCCTGCACCAGCGCGCGGACCGCCGCCGGGTCGCAGAGGCCGACGCCGGCGACCTCCGTGTCGTACGCGTGCGCGGCCGGCGTGTCCGCCGGGTCGAGCACCGCCGCGATGCCGCCCTGCGCCCAGCGCGTCGAGCCCTCGTCCATGTCGACCTTGGTGACCACGGTGACGTGCAGGCCGGCCTCGCGCAGGTGCAGCGCGGCGGTGAGCCCGGCGACACCGGAGCCGACGACGATCACGTCGGTCGTCTCCACCCAGCCGGGCGCGGGCGCGGCCAGCAGCCGGGGCAGCGCGGGCAGGTCGACGGTCGGTAGGTCCATGGGCACAAGTCAACCCGAAGCTTCCTCGGCCCGGGCGCCGGGGGCGGGACGAGTGCTTTCGGCTACCTCGTCCGGAGTGGGAGCCCGGCCGGGCCGGCGCCCTTCAGCGAGGTGGTCACCCGGCGGTCACTGAGCCACAGGTAGCAGCGGACGCCCCGGTCGCCCACCGCCCACCGCCGGGCGCCGGGCGGGCGGACCACCACGTCGCTGCGGTAGCGCAGGCCGGCGTCGGCGGGCACCCCCGTGTAGCGGGCGACCGCACCGAAGCAGCCGGTGTAGAGCGGGGCCCAGTCCGCCGGCTTGCTCGGGTAGGGGCGGTCCGGCGCCGCCCACGCGCCGACGAACTCGGCGTCGTGCGCCACCGCGCAGTCGGCAGGCGTGAGCGTCTGCACGCGGCGCGCGTCCCGGCCGGTGCGCTGGCAGCCCAGCCGCAGCCGGGACGGCGGTTTGAGGGCGCCACGCAGGCTGCCGGTGCGGGTGACCACCGTGGCCGCCGGCTCCACCGTGGTCAGCTCGGTCAGGTCGCAGCGGAACCAACGGGCGCCGGCCGCCCAGCCCGCACCCGTCGGCATCGCCACGGACAGCCGCAGTCGCCCGGCCCGCCAGTCGTCGCCGACGTAGCCGCCGGTCCGCGTGTCGCACTCGGCGAAGGCGGCCCGCATCTGCGGCGAGTCGAGCGTCGGTGGATCGGGCCGCTCGACGGTGAACGTCCCCACGTGCGTCGTCTCCACCCGGTGCGGCACGTCGCAGCCGACCGGCGCGTACGCGGCCAGGCCGACGGTCGGGGTGAAGTCGGCGACCTGGCAGACACCGGCCGCCGGGGTGAACGGGCCGGGCCGGCCCATCGGGGCCCAGTCGTCGGTGAGGTCGCCGTCCGACCCGCCGGTGCCGGCGCACCCGGTCAGGGTCGCGGCGACCGCGAGCATCGTGGCGACCGCCAACCTCAGCGCTCGGCGCATCGCGGCCTCCCCCAGCCGACGACCGTCGATCCCCGACGGCCCGCCCAGGGTAGCCGAGAATGACCTTCCGGTGACAGAGCGCTGCCCCGGCCCACCACCCCGCGATCGCCGCAGGGGTGGGTCAGGCGGGGGCGGCGGCCAGGGGGTTGGGGGTGGGGTCGCCGGCGGTGCCGGGGGCGGCGGTGGTGGGGTCCGCCGTCAGGTCGACGACCCTGTTGTCGGCGTCGACGTGCACCACCCGCGGACGGTAGGCGCGCGCCTCGACGTCGTCCATCTGCCCGTACGAGATGAGGATGACCAGGTCACCGGGGTGCACGAGGTGCGCGGCGGCGCCGTTGATGCCGATCACGCCACTGCCCCGCCGGCCCGGGATCACGTACGTCTCCAGGCGCGCGCCGTTGGTGATGTCCACGATCGCGACCTGCTCGCCTGGGATCAGGTCCGCCGCGTCGAGCAGGTCCTCGTCCACCGTCACCGAACCGACGTAGTGCAGGTCGGCCTGCGTCACCGTGGCCCGGTGGATCTTCGACTTGAGCATGGTCCGCAGCATCGGGATGCCTCTTCGCTTCGTGGTGGGGTCAGGAACGCGGCGCGAGGTCGATCGCCGCGTTGTCGATCAGGCGGGTGGCGCCGACCCAGGCCGCGATCAGCAGCCGGGCCGGGCCGGCCACCGGGCCGGGCTCCAGGTCGACGTCGGTGAGCACCAGGTAGTCGAGGCGGACGGCCGACGCGTCGAGGGCCAGGTGCGCGGCGGTCAGCACCGCCCCGCCGTCCTCGCCCCGCTCGGCCGCGGCCGCGCCGGCACGCAACGCGGCGGACAGGCTCAACGCGGCCCGCCGCTCGTCGGCGGACAGGTAGCGGTTGCGGCTGGACAACGCCAGGCCGTCCGGTTCCCGCACGGTCGGCACGCCGACGATCTCGGTCGGCACGTCCAGGTCGCGGACCATCCGGCGGACCAGGATGAGCTGCTGGTAGTCCTTCTCGCCGAAGAACGCCAGGCCGGGCCGGGTGAGCTGGAGCAGCTTCAGGACCACGGTGAGCACGCCGTGGAAGAACCCGGGACGGCTCAGTCCCTCCAGGTCCGCGCCGAGCGGCCCCGGGTCCAGCCGCACCGACGGCTGGCCCCCCGGGTAGACCTCCGCCACCGGGGGCGCGAACACCAGGTCCGCGCCGGCGCGGCGGCAGACCTCCAGGTCGCTGTCGAGCGTGCGCGGATAGCGGTCGAAGTCCTCGTTCGGGCCGAACTGCAACGGGTTCACGAAGATCGTGACGATGACGTGGTCGGCCCGCTCGCGGGCCGCCCGCAGCAGCGTCTCGTGACCGGCGTGCAGCGCGCCCATGGTCATCACCACGGCGACCGTGCCGGTCAGCGCGTTCCGGGCCGCCGCCAACTCCTTACGCGTGTGCGCCACGTCCACCATCAGCGCCTCCTTCCGCTCACGCCGCGATCTCGGTCTCGTCCAGCACGCGCCGCAGTTCCACCGCGTCCGCCGCGCGCAGGCGGCCGGCCGCGACCGCGCGGTCCGCCGTCCGTCTGGCCAACGCCAGGTAGGCCGGTACGGATTCCGGCGCGGTCCGCGCCAACCGGTCCAGATGCCGGCGTACGGTGCCCGCGTCACCCCGGGACACCGGGCCGGTGAGCGCGTCGTCGCCCAGCCGCAGCGCGTTGTCCAACGCGGCGCGAAGCAGCGGGGCGAGCATCTTCTCCGGCCGGTCCACCCCCGCGTCGCGCAGCCGGTCCGCGGCCTCGTTGACCAGGGTCACCAGGTGGTTGGCGCCGTGCGCGAGTGCCGCGTGGTAGAGCGGCCGGTCGGCCTCGCCCACCCACTCCGGCACGCCGCCCAGGTCGGTCACCAGCCGGGCGGCGAACGGGCGCAGCTCGGCCGGGACGGTCACCCCGTAGGAACTGCCGGTCAGGCGGGACAGGTCGTCCGGCGAGCCGGTGAAGGTCATCGCCGGGTGCAGCGCCAGCGGCCGGGCGCCTACCTCGGCGGCCGGGGCCAGTACGGCCAACCCGTGCGCCCCGGAGGTGTGCGCCACCACCTGGCCGGGTCGCAACGCGCCGCCCGCCGCCAGGTCGGTGACCACCGCGGCGAGGGCGTCGTCGGGTACGGCGACGATCAGCAGGTCGGTGGCGGCCCGCGCCACCTCGGACGCGGGGCGGTGCGGGGTCTGCGGCAGCAGCAGCGCCAGGCGGGCGCGGGACGCGCCCGAGGCGCCGGACGCGGCGACCACCCGGTGGCCGGCGGCGGCCAGGGCCGCGCCGAGGACCGCGCCGACCCGGCCCGCGCCGAGCACACCGACGGTCAGGGCACGGGGGAAGGTGGGCGGGCGCAGTGGTGCGCTCATGGCGGCGATCCAGTCCTCGAAGGGGGTACCGGTCGAGGGCAAGTATGCGCCCGGGTGACGGACCGGTAACAAGAAGGTGTGAAAACCTTCACCGGCCACCGGGAAGGCCCGCCACCGGGGGGCGGCAAACCGCCCGTCCGGGTACGTCCCGACGGCCGCCACCGGGGCGACGGGTCGCGCGGGCCGGGGACCGCGACGGGGCCGTAGGGTCGGCACGGTGACAGCCGCACGACCGCTGCCCTGGAGCGATGCCATGGAACGGGCGCTCTACGGGCCCGACGGTTTCTTCGTCGCCGGCCCCGGCCCGGCCGCGCACTTCCGCACCAGCGTGCACGCCTCACCGGTGTTCGCCGCCTGCCTGCTGCGGCAACTCGACGCGGTGGACGTCGCACTGGGCCACCCCGACCGGCTGGACCTGGTCGACGTGGGCGCGGGGCGGGGCGAACTGCTCCGGGCGCTGCTGGCGCGGGCCACGCCCGAGATGGCCGCCCGGCTGCACCCGGTGGCGGTGGAGCGGGCCGGCCGCCCGGCCGACCTGCCCCCGCGGATCGACTGGCGGGACGACATCCCCGAGGGGATCACCGGCCTGCTCCTGGCCACCGAATGGCTGGACAACGTCCCCCTGGACGTGGCCGTGCACACCCCGGCGGGCTGGCGCCTGGTCCTGGTGGACCCCGCGACCGGCCTGGAGACCACAGGCCCCGCCCTTTCCCCCACCGACACCACCTGGCTGACCCACTGGTGGCCGCCCCCACCCCCCACTCCGGTGATCAAGGAGTTCGGGTCGGCCGAAGGCCCGGATCACCACCCCAACTCCTTGATCAACACCGAGGAGGGCGGGCGGGTGGAGATCGGGCGGGGGCGGGACGAGGCGTGGGCGCGGGCCGTGGGACGGGTCGAGCGCGGGCTGGCGCTGGCCGTCGACTACGGGCACCTGCGACAGGCACGGCCGGTGGACGGGACGCTTACCGGATACCGGGACGGGCGGCAGGTGCCGCCGGTTCCCGACGGGTCGTGCGACGTGACCGCCCACGTGGCCATGGACTCGGTCGCCTCCGCCGGCGCGCGGGTCGCCCGGTGCGCGTACAGCCTGGTGTCGCAGCGGGAGGCGCTGCGGGCGCTCGGGGCCGACGGCGGGCGACCGCCACTGGCGCTGGCCTCCCGGGACCCGGCCGGCTACCTGCGGGCACTGGCCACGGCGTCGGCGGCGGCCGAGCTGACCGACCCGGCCGGGCTCGGCGGGCACCTGTGGCTACGGCAGCCGGTCGGCGTCGACCTCGACGCCGTCATGGCACGATGACGGGCATGACGACCGGTGACCTCCGCGAGCTGACCGTCGGCACCGGCGCGGGCGGTGAACAGCTCGGCACCGACATGGTGCTCGACATCGGCCCCCAGCACCCGTCCACCCACGGCGTGCTGCGGCTGCGCCTGGTCCTCGACGGGGAGCGGGTGGTGGCCGCCGAACCGATCGTCGGCTACATGCACCGGGGCGCGGAGAAACTCTTCGAGGTACGCGACTACCGGCAGATCATCGTGCTGGCCAACCGGCACGACTGGCTGTCCGCGTTCTCCAACGAACTGGGCGTGGTGCTCGCCGTCGAGCGGCTGATGGGCATGGAGGTGCCGGAGCGCGCCACCTGGCTGCGGATGGCGCTGGCCGAGCTGAACCGGGTGCTCAACCACCTGATGTTCCTCGGCTCCTACCCGCTGGAGATCGGCGCGATCACCCCCATGTTCTACGCGTTCCGGGAACGGGAGACCATCCAGGCGGTGATGGAGGAGGTCTCCGGCGGGCGGATCCACTACATGTTCAACCGCGTCGGCGGCCTGAAGGAGGAGGTGCCGTCGGGCTGGACCGGCCGCGCCCGCGCCGCCATCGGCGAGGTACGCCGACGCATGCCCGACCTGGACCACCTGATCCGGCGCAACGAGATCTTCCTGGCCCGTACCGCCGGGGTCGGTGTGCTGTCCGCCGCCGACGCCGCCGCGTTCGGCGCGTCCGGGCCGGTCGCCCGGGCCTCCGGGCTCGACCTGGACCTGCGCCGGGACGAGCCCTACCTGGCCTACGACCAGCTCGACGTGCCGGTGGTGACGAAGACCGCCGGGGACTGCCACGCCCGCTTCGAGGTGCTGCTCGACCAGGTGTACGTCTCGCTCGACCTCGCCGAGCAGTGCCTGGACCGGGTCGACCGGCTCAGCGGCCCGGTGAACACCCGGCTGCCGAAGGTGGTCAAGGCACCGGAGGGACACACCTACGCGTGGACCGAGAACCCGCTCGGCATCAACGGCTACTACCTGGTCTCCCGGGGCGAGAAGACGCCGTGGCGGCTCAAGTTGCGCACCGCCTCGTACGCCAACGTGCAGGCGCTGTCGACGCTGCTCCCCGGCTGCCTGGTGCCGGATCTGATCGCCATCCTCGGCTCGATGTTCTTCGTGGTCGGCGACATCGACAAGTGACCGCCCGGCCCCGGCGGGCGGCTCCGGCGGGCGGTCAGCGCCAGCGTTCGGCGTCGTCTGCCCGGCCCGGCCGGTCGTAACCGTCGGGCCCCGGACGGTGCCACTCCGATTCCCCGTCGCGCCACTGCGGTTCGGGTCGGCGCCACTGCGGCTGGCCGCTGCGCTGGGCCGGCGGCCGCCAGGCATCAGGTGCCGGCACCCCGCCGGTCGGCAGCGCCGGAGCGCTCGGCTCCGACCAGCCGGTCGTCGGCCCGCCGGCGGGCGCACCGCGTACGGCGGCCCACCTGTCCTCCACCCGGTACTCGGTGCCGGCGCCGTCGGAGTGCGCCGCCGACCGCCGCTCGCCGAGCCGGTACTCCCGGCCGGCACCGTCGTCGCGGACCGCCGCCCACCGGTTGCCCGCCCGTACCTCGGACCAGGGGTCGCCGTCCCCGGCCGCCCGGGTGCCCGGGTCGGCCGGCCCGCCGCCGGACCCCGACCAGTCGTGCTCGTGGGCGGCCGCCCGGCCCGGCCCGGCGGACCAGCCCACATCCGGGGTACGCGGCGCCCACGCCTCACCGGTGCCCGCCCACGGATGCCCGGCACCCGACTGTCCGGCGTCGGTCCACGCGTGCCCGGCACCCGACTGCCCGGCTTCGGTCCACGCGTGCCCGGCACCGGCCGCGTCGGCGTCGAAGCGGTCGCCCGGCCCGACGCGGTTGCCCGCCGGGAAACCGTCGCCCGGCCCGAAGCCGGCGTCGGTCGCTCGCGGCCGGTCGTCGTCGCGGCGGTGGTGGTCGTCCCACCCGCCGCCGCCCCGCTGCCCGGGCCAGGACGGGCCGGCACCGGCGGGCGCGCCCCGACCAGGGTCGTCCGACCCGGACCAGCCGGCGTGCGGACGGTCGGCCCAGCCCGACGCGGGGTGCCCCGCCGCCCGGTGGCCGCCCGGATCGCCGCCGCCGACGACGGTGTGCCGGGTGGTGACGTGCACCGTCTCGGTGTGGTGGACCACGCCGACCGGGCGGGACTTCGACTCGGGCACCCGCGCCGCACCGCCCGCCCCACGCGTGGGGCGGGCGGCCCCGGCCGGCTCGGCGTCGTGGCGCCCCCGGGCGGGCTCCGCACCGGCTCCCGGAGGGCCCGGATAGGTCGGCCGGCTCGGCCCGTCCTCGTCGCGGCCGCTCGGATAGGCCCCCGCCGGCTCGTACCTGCCGACGCCCGGCACCCGGGCGGACGCGCTCGGGCGCTCCCCGGCCGGCCCGGCGGCCAGTCCGGCGGCGGCCGCGTCGAGTCGGCGGCGCACCGCGTCGGCCAACTCCTCCGCTCGCCCCGCCTGGTCGAGCGCGTGGTTTCCGCGCTGGGCGGCGGCCACGATCTCAGCCCGCAGTTCCCGCCGGAGCTGCTCCAACTCCTCGGCCGACACCGCACCGGCGGTGTTGTGCGGTCGGAGCGCGACGGAGAGACCGATGAGCAGCACGGCGAGGATCGCCAGCACGGCGCCGAAGCGGAGCGACCTGCTGCCGTCGCCGACCAGCAGGATCAGCGCCGCCAGGGGCGCCAGCCCCACCCCGACCCAGAACAGGACGGTGAGCGAGCCGGGCGTGCGCTTGCCGGTGGGAGCGACCGAGGCGGGCATGGCTGAGCAGATTACCGAGAGTTTCCGCGAAGGGAAACGTCTCGGCGACGCTCCGTCGACGTGTGCCGCCGGCCGGCGGCGTGCCGGCCGGCGGCGGTGGGTCAGCTGGTGGCGAGCACGGCGTCGGAGGAGAAGACCAGCCCGACACTGGCGGCACCGGTCTTCAGCGCGTTCTTCGTCTGCGGGCCGCCCGCGTCCAGCGAGCTGAACGAGCCGGCCTTGAAGTCGTAGACCTCCACCAGACCGGCCTGGCACTTCGGCCGCTGCGGGCACTCCGGCGGCCCGGCCAGCACGGTGGCCTGACCCGAGCACTTCGCCGCCAGGTCGGAGAGCGTGGCCACGCCGTACTTGTCGGCGAACGCCTTGGTGACCGCGAACGCGTTCTGGTTCTGCGCCGGGGACGGCTGACCGAACGCCAGGCCGGCCTTGTCACCGGCGGTCTTCAGCGCCGCGACCGTCTTGTCCAGCTCCGGCGACGAGACAGGCTGGGCGTCCTTGCCGTTGGCCCTGGTGTTGAGGAACTCCGCCATGGTGGCGGCGTACTCCGGGACGACCTGGATCTGCCCCTTCTCCAGAGCCGGCTCGTAGAGCTCCCGGTTGCCGATGGTCTGCACCTTGACCTGGTAGCCGGCCGCGGTGAGGGCGATCTTGTAGAGCTCGGCGACGGTCTGGCTCTCGCTGAAGTCGCCGGCGCCCACCGTGATCTGGCCGCCCGGCCCCTTCGCGATCCCGTCGGTCACCCCGTTGGCGGTCGCGAACTCCTGCGCCGCGGCCTGCGGCGTCTTCCGGTCGACGTCGACCGCCCGGTTGAGCTGGATCAGCTTGGGGGTGTCGAGCGCCGCGGAAACCTTGTCCAGCGCCGCCACCAGCTGCGGGGTGGCGGCCTTCGCGTTGATCGCGGGAAGGATGTTGTCGGTGTTCTGGAGCTTCTTGTCGTCGGTCAGGACGACAAGTTCGTCACCCGCCACCGGGGCGCAACCCGCGCCCGACGCGCCCTGCTCGGGGGCGTCGGTGCCGGACGAGCCGGCGTCACCGCAGCCGGTGAGGAGAGCAGCCGCGGTGAGGGCACCGAGCGCCCCCGCGGCCAGGCGTGTACGAGCGCGCATCAGTGCCCGCCTTCCGTGTCCCGGCGCGGCCCCGAGGGCCGGCCGCGTGTCCGACGGGCGATCCGGACGGCCACCCGCGACTCCAGCCAATATCCTGCCGGCCCCCACCGACAAACCCGGAGGCGTTTTCGTCACCGGATCGTCACCGAGAGGTCAACCGCCAGCCGTCGCCGCCGCCGCGCGGCGGTTCGCCCGCCGCCGCACCCGGCGCAACGGACGCGGCGTGACCGCCCGCTCCACAAGCGCGAGCACGCCCTCGACCAGCAGCGCCAGCCCGGCCACCAGCACCCCACCGGCGATGATCTGGCCACCGCCCGCGGCGATGTCCAGCCCGAACCCGGCCCGGATGATCTGGCCCAGCCCGCCGCCGTTGACGAAGGACGCCAGCGCGGCGGTGGCCACCACCTGCACCGCCGCCGTGCGGAACCCGGTCGCCAGGTAAGGAACCGCCAGGGGCAGCTCCACCCGGCGCAGCACCTGCCCGCCGGAGAGCCCCATCCCCCGGGCCGCGTCCCGGGCCTCCGGGTCGGCCTGCCGCACCCCCGTGTACGCGTTCGCCAGCAACGGCGGCACCGCGAAGACCGCCAACGCCACCACCACGGCCGGCCGGCCGAACCCGAGGAAGGTCAACGGAAGGATGGTCAGCAGGGCCAGCGTGGGGACCGCCAGCGTGACGTTGGAGACCAGCAGCACCAGCCCACCGCCCCGGCCGCGGTGCCCGAGCCACAACCCGACCGGCCAGGCCACCAGGCAGCCCAGCAGCACCGCCCACGCGGACATGGTCAGATGCTCACCCAGCCGGTCCAGCACACCGCCCGGGTTCGTCCAGTTCAACGGGTCGTTCAGCCAGACGACGGCCTGCTCGACGGGGTTCATGACGGCGTCCCCCGCAGCCACGGGGTGAGCAGACGACCCACCCCGGCCAGCACCAGGTCGAGCACCAGCGCCAACAGCACGCACAGCACCGTACCGGTCATGATCTGCGCCTTGTAGAAGTTGTTCTGGAAGCCGGCGAAGATGAGCTGACCGAGCCCGCCCCGGCCCACCACCACCCCCACCGTGACCAGGGCGACCGTCGACACGGTCGCCAGCCGTACGCCGGTGAGGATGCCGGGCAGCGCCAGCGGCAGCTCGATGCGGAACAGCCGTCCCCACCTGCCGTATCCCATGCCCTCGGCGGCCTCCCGAACCTCCGGCGGGACCTGGTGCAACCCGGCCAGCGCGTTGCGCACCATGACCAGCAGCGCGTACAGCACCACCACGGTGAGCACGGTGACCGCGCCGATGCCGAGGTAGGGCGCGAGGAAGGCGAACAACGCCAGCGACGGGACGGTGTAGAGCACCCCGGTCAGCGCCAGGATGGACGCCGACAGCGAGCGGAACCAGTACGCCAGCACCGCCAGCGGCAGCGCCACCAGCGCGGCGATCACCACGGCCCGCGCGGTCAACCAGGTGTGCTCCCGCAGCGCGGCGAGGATCGTGTCAGAGTTGTCCCGCACGTACTGCCAGGAGAACCACGGATTACCCGGGTCGGCCCGGTGGCTCAGGTGGAGGAACACAGGTGGACGGTACCCCGGGGAGCACCGCCGGACAGGGCGCGGCGTCCATCACGCTGGAGGGCATCCGCAAGCGCTACCCGGACGGCACCGAGGCGGTCCGCGAGCTGAGCCTGGCGGTCGAGGCCGGCGAACTGGTGGTGCTGATCGGCCCGTCCGGGTGCGGCAAGTCGACGGTGCTGCGGATGATCAACCGGCTGATCGAACCCACCGGCGGCCGGATCCTGCTCGGCGACGACGACGTCACCCGGGTCGACCCGGTGGCGTTGCGCCGCCGCATCGGCTACGTCATCCAGAACGTCGGACTCTTCCCGCACCAGACCGTCGCCGCCAACGTGGCCACCGTGCCGGGGCTGCTGGGCTGGCCGAAGCAGCGGACCCGGGCCCGGGTCGACGATCTGCTGGACCTGGTCGGCCTCGACCCGGCGCAGTTCGGCAGGCGCTACCCGCACGAACTCTCCGGCGGTCAGCGGCAACGCGTCGGCGTCGCCCGGGCGCTCGCCGCCGACCCGGTGGTGCTGCTGATGGACGAGCCGTTCTCGGCCGTCGACCCGATCGTCCGGACCCGGTTGCAGGAGGAGTTCCTCCGGTTGCAGGCCGAGGTGCGCAAGACCATCGTGCTGGTCACCCACGACCTGGACGAGGCGGTCCGGTTGGGCGACCGGATCGCGGTGCTGTCCGAGGGCGGCCGGCTGGAACAGTACGACACCCCGGCCACCCTGCTCGGCTCGCCCGCCTCGGACTTCGTCCGCGAGTTCGTCGGCGCCGACCGGGGCATCCGGCGGCTCGCGGTCACCCCGGTGACCCGCGCGGTGCTCGACCCGCTGCCCACCGACGGCGGCACCGGCCTGCCGACGGTGACGCTCGGCGACTCGGCCTACGCCGCGCTGGGCACGCTGCTCACCTCCGGCGCCGACCACGCGGTGGTCACCGAGGACGGCCGGGCGATGGGGCTGCTCACCCGGGCCCGGGTGCTCGGCCTCGGCGCGGCGGACTGAACCGGCTGACCCGCCCGCCCGCCGCCCCGACCCGCGGGGCCGGAGGTCAGGCCCGGCCGCCCAGGCTGGCCAGGCCGACGATCCAGCCGGCGAAGAAGCCGTACGCGACGCCGACGCTGGCGGCCTGGAACGCGGCGTAGAGCGTGCCGTTCGGGCCCAGGAGCGTGGCCAGCAGCGCGGTGATCCCGGCGGCCAGGGCGTACGCGCCCCAACCGGAGAGGAACTGGCTGCCCGAGGCGGCCACCCGGTCCACCTGCGGACCGGGCAGCAGGTAGAGCAACACGGCGGCCAGCACGATCAGCAGGATCGCCCGCAGGTTGGTGGCGAGCACCCCCTCGTCGGCCTGCCACCGCCAGGCCGGCCAGGCCAGCAGCCGCAGGAACCAGCCACCGGCCCCGGTCGGGTCGGTGTGGTTCTGCGCCCAGTCCACGTACATCGGGCTGCCGCCGACCGCGACGAGCAGGAACGCGGCGAGCGCGCCGGTGCCGGCGGCCGTGCCGTACCGGGGGACGGTGCGGGGGCGGTTGCTCAGGGCCATGGGTTGATCAGTGCCCGGCCGGCCGCGCCGGGCAAACCTGCGCGTACGCGCGACCGCCGGGGGCCGGCGGACGGCCATCGGGTCAGTGCTTCATCAGGTAGTCGATGAAGGCGGCGCGCAGCAGCGGTTCGTGCTCCGCGTAGCCGTGCCCGGTCAGTTCCCGCCAGAGCGCGTTGGCCTCGTCGATGGTCGGGCCGACCGAGTTCGGCGCGCCGTCCAGGGCCGCCGCCTCGTCGGCGTTCGGCAGGTGCCGCAGCACCGACCAGAAGAACCGCACGTCGCGACGCTCCCGCGCCAACTGGAACGCCTGCTCGCGCAACTCCTCGGTGGAGAGCTTGTCGACCTCGTCGAAGGTGCGGCCACCGGGGGCAGGAATTTCGGTCATGCCGCCGAGCCTAACCGGCGAGATCAGCTCCGGCCCACCGACGCACGGCCCCGTCGGGTCAGCGGCCGTCCGCGTCCCAACGCCGCGGCTCGCTGTCCCAACGCGGCGCCTCCCACCCCTCCACCGGGGTGTCGTCGTGCTCGCGTACCGGCAGCACCGCCGGCCAGGTGTCGGTCGGCGCGGACGACGGGGTCAGGGCCCACCCGCCGCTTGTCGCGCCGTCGCGGACGGGTCGTGACCGGTCGGCTGCGCCCGACGGGCGGGGCCGGCCGAACGTCTCCACCAGCCGGGTGACGACCAGCCCGACTCCGAGCGCGACCGCACCCACCGCCCATCGGCTGACCGTCCAGTCCTGCGCCGCGCTCCAGGACAGGAACACCACCACCAGGCAGACCGCCAGCAGGGTGCCGAAGACGCCGCCGCGCCGGCCGTACGCGCTGGTGCCGGCGAGCAGCACCGAGCCGATCGCCAGCACCGTCCAGTCCAGCCCGGTGCCGGGCGTGACCCGGCCGTCCCCGTTCGTGGCGATCAGCACCCCGCCGAGCGCCGCCAGCACGGTCGCGCCGACGAGCGCCAGCGCGGTCACCGTGGCCGCTGCCACGCCGCGTCGCCGCGCCGGATCGGCGACCGGGCGGAACCGGCCGATCAGTCGGCGCACCGGCTTGATCGCCGCGAAGAGACCCCCGAGGACCGCCACCGCGGCGAACCCCACGAAGAGGTACAGCGCGTTGCGGCGCGGGTCGTAGTCGCCCTGGACGTCGACCGGGCCGGTGTACCGCTCCAGGTACACGATCACCCCCGCGGCGCCGGCCAGGCTCGCCGCCCATCCCGGCACGTGCAGCACCACCACTGCCAGGGCCAGTGCCAGACCGGCCGCCGCCGCCACCGCCAACGCCGGCAGCAGCGCGTCCCGCTGCCCCCGGTCGCCCTGCTCGGCGAAGTGCAGCGCGGCGGCCAGCGCGACCGGGCCGACCGCCAGGTTCGGCGCGGCGGCCCGCAGGCTGAGGCCGGCGGCCAGGGTGAGCAGGCCGAGGCCGGCCACGTCGACGAGCAACGTCTTCAGGGCGGTGCCGTGCAGCGCGTCCGCGTCCTCGCGCCAGAGCAGCCAGGTCACCGCGGCCAGCCCGGCCAGCAGCAGGAACTCCCAGAGCACGTGCACCGCGACCCGGTCCCGGCCGGGTTCGCCGTGGGCCGGGTCGTCGAAGACGTTCTCCAGTACGGCGGCGGGCACGCCGGACGGGGTGTCCGGAAACGCCGACCGGCCCGCATCGTCGTACGTCATCGCCCGCGCCTCCCAGGTGGCCGCGTCCGGCCCGTGGGGGCGAACCGGTGGCGGCCGTCACTCTCCGGTCGCCAGGCACGGTACCGCCGGGCCGGGGTGGGCGAAAGCCCTCCGCTCAGCGACGCCCGCGCGGCGTCTCCCGGTCGTCCGGCTCCCGGTCCTCGTCGTCCTCCTGGTCGGGCACCCGGCACGAACGCTCCAACCAGAGCGCGGCGGCGACAAGCGCCAGGGCGGCGACCAGGCCACCCAACCCGGCGGGACGGTCGCCGACGGCGGCCTTCGTCCGCTCCACGAACAGCCAACCGGTCAGGCCGGCGTAGAACCCGGCGAAGATGGCCCCGGCCAGCGCGGACGCCTTGGCCAGCACCACGAAGCGGGCGACCAGCAGCGGGTTCACCGGCTCCCGGCCGGGCCGCCGCTCGATCCGGCTCCGGGTGTTGGCCGCCGCGTAGCCCTCCAGCACGGCCAACCCGGCCAGTGTGATCACCGGCAGCCAGGGCAGGTCGGGGGCGAAGTCGTAATAGAAGCCGCTGATCAGCAGCCAGGCCGCCGCGGCGGCGGCCAGACCGGCCACCACCAGTGTGGAGCCCCGGGTCGGGCCCATCCGGAAACGGTTGGGTTCCTGCGGGGACCGGGCCGTGCTCACCGCGCCTCCTCAGCTCGCGACTGCGGGTCCCGCACGGCCGCCTCACCGCACCGGGTCATGCGTCCGACTCTAGCGTCAGATCGGGTCGAGGGCTCAGTTCCAGAGCCTCCCCGGCCAGCGGTTCGGCGTTGAGCAGGTCGGTCAGCCAGCCGTGCCCGGGCAGCCGCCCGTGCGGTTCGATGTCGATCCACGGGCGGAGCACGAAGGCGCGCAGGTGGGCACGGGGGTGCGGCAGGGTCAGCTCCGGATCGTCCCGGAGCACTGGCTGCCCGGCGGAGTCCCAGACCGCGATCACGTCCACGTCGAGCGTGCGGGGCCCGTACCGCCGGTCCGGGTCCCGGGTGCGTCCGGCCGCCGCCTCGGCGGCCCGGGCCCGCGCCAGCCAGTCGTCGGGGCCGGCCGCCGGGTCCGCGACCATCACCGCGGCGTTCAGGTACGCGGGCTGGTCGGCGTCCCCCCACGGTGGAGTCTCGTAGACCCCGGAGACCAGCACCACCCGGTCACCGAGCGCGTCCACCGCGGCGCGCAGGTGGCCCAGGCGGTCGCCCAGGTTGCTGCCGACGGACAACACGGCCCGGCTCACCGGGTACGCCGCATCGTGACGGCCACGTCCCGGAAGGCGTGCGCGATGGGGGCCTCCGGCTTGTGCACGGTCACCGTCGCGGCGACCACCAGCGGCTCGTCCAGGCAGACCGCGAGCAACCGGTCGGCGAGCGTCTCGATCAGGTTCACCGGTTCCCCGGTGACCACCGCGACCAGCCGATCGGCCAGTTCGCCGTAGTGCACGGTGTGGCCCACCTCGTCCGAGCGGGCCGCCGGGCCGAGGTCGAGTTCGAGCACCGCGTCGACCACGAACTCCTGCCCCTGGGCGCGCTCGAAGTCGTAGACGCCGTGCCGGCCGTGCGCGCGCAGGCCGGTCAGTTCGATCCGGTCGGTCATCGGTCGTCTCCGCTCGTCGCCACCGGCCCGTCGGCCGCCGGCACCGCCGCCCGCGCTCCCGCGGTGGCCGCTTCGGTCCGCGTCGCCGTGACCAACCGCGGGCTGCCGGTGGCCTGCCAGACGGCGAGCGCGTCGGCGGTGCCGCGGACGTCGTGCACCCGTACCCCCCAGGCGCCCGCGGCGACGGCGAGCACGCTCGTCGCGATGGTCGCGGCCTCCCGACCGTCGGTCGGCCGCGGCCCGCCGTCCGGGTCGGCGAGCAACCGGCCGAGGTAGGACTTGCGGCTGGCGCCGAACAGCAGCGGGAAGCCCAGGTCGACCAGTTCGGGCAGGCGGGCGCTGAGTTCCCAGTTGTGCGCGGCGGTCTTCGCGAATCCCAGGCCCGGGTCGACCACGATCCGGTCGGCGGCGACGCCGGAGGCCAGCGCGGCGTCGACCCGGCGGAGCAACTCCGTCCGGACGTCGGCCACCACGTCGGTGTAGTGGGCCAGGTCGCGCATCTGCCGGGAGTGGCCCCGCCAGTGCATCAGCACCCAGGGACAGCCGGCGTCGCGGACCACCCGGGCCATGTCCGGGTCGGCGAGGCCGCCGGAGACGTCGTTGACCACGGCGGCGCCGACCGCGAGGACGGCCTCGGCGACCCGGGCCCGGCTGGTGTCGATGCTGGTCGCGATGCCGGCGGCGCTCAGTTCGCGGATCACCGGCAGCACCCGGGCGATCTCCGTGGCCGGGTCGATCCGGTCGGCGCCGGGCCGGGTGGACTCGCCGCCCACGTCGATCAGGTCCGCCCCGTCGGCGCGCAGTCGCACCCCGTGTGCGACGGCCGCGTCCAGATCGGCGTATCTGCCGCCGTCGGAGAAGGAGTCGGGCGTGACGTTGAGGACGCCCATCACCACGGGGGCCTGCGCCCGTACCAGATCGGTCACGGCGCCGACACTACCGTTGCCCCGACGGGCTTCCCGCCACCGGGCGATCCCGCGACGCGGCACCCCTGACGTGCGTATTGGAACAGGTGTACGATCGGACACCGGGGTCGTTCGGGGTCGACTCTTCACCGCTTGTCGCAAAGGGGGCCGGCCCGTACGCTTTGGAATTGCCCAGCATCAAGATGGCGAAGCTTGGAGGGAGGGCCGAAGCGGGAAGAATCCCCCCAAAACTCACCACTCTTCGTGGTGGGCGACGGACGCAGCTTCGACAGCGTCGTCTCTGCCGAGCACCATCCCGCCAGGCTTGTCTACTTGCACCACCACCGCGGCACCGCCGGCCGCGACCTTGGGGAGGTTTCCAGTGATCGCCATCGAGCTCATGGCAACGGCGTCGACCGCCGTCGACCACGCGCTCCACGCGCTGGCGTCGACTCCACTCGCCGAGCCGGCACCGAAGGGCATCGACACCGACAACGTCGTCACCTTCTTCGCCAGCAAGATCGCGCCGATCCTGCTGGCCGTCCTCGGAGTGATCTTCATCGGCCGGGCCAGCCGCGGTGAGATCTCCAAGGTGCTGACCAGTTCGGCGATCGCCATCATCGGGCTGGCCTTCATCGCCGGCGCGGCCACACTCTTCTTCATCGGCGACTACCTGATCAACCTGATCTTCGAGTAGGACGTTGGGCGACGATGCGGCTGCGCACCGACGACGACATCTACCGGGCACGCCTCGTCTATCTGGGGCCGCCCGGGTACACCCTTCCCGTCCACCTGCCGTACGCCCAGTACGGCCTGTTCATGCTGCTCGTGCCCCTCTACATGTTCATCCACTGGTTGTTCACGCTCCAGGTCGAGCTGTTCCCCGCCTGGGAGATCTCGCTCGCCATCGTGACGACCTCGTTCATCTTCCGGTACGTCGACCCGGACCGGCCGGCGCGCATGGTCATCCGGACCGCGCTGACCGACTGGCGACGCACCCGGGAACCGGCCGTCGAGCAGCGGGACCCGCGGCTCGTGGCGAGCCGGATCAGGATCCGGGAGGAACTGGCATGACCGGGCGTACGACCACGGTGCAGACGAACGATTCGGGTGAGGCGGTCGCATGAGTCGCTCTTCCACGCCGGGTTCCCCGGCCGGGCGTCCGGCCGGGGCCAGCGGTAACCGTGCGCGATCGTTCGACTACCCGCCGGACGAGGAGTTGGACGAGGTCGTCCTGGACCCGGCGCTCGTCACGAGCCCCGGGCACGGCCAGGTCGGCGTCTTCCAGCCGCCGCGCCCGCTGACGCCCCGCGAGCCGGTACGCCCCGAGGGCGACATCGACTCGCCCTTCCTCGACCTGTTCGGCGGTGCCCAGCCCCGGGGCCGGCGACCCGCGCCGGCCGCCCCTTCGCCGATGCCCGTGGAACCGGTGGTGGCGCCGCCCCGGCGCGGTGTGGGCCGGGACGCCCTGCCGATCCCGCACCAGCACGCCGCCCCGGTCGAGCCGGTCACACCGCGGGTCGAGCCGGAGCCGCCGACCCGGGAGCCGGTCCCCGGCGTACGCCCGGTCGGGCGTCCCCGGCCGGCGCCGGCGCGCGCCGAACCCCGGGCGCACGCCGGGCCGGCGCTGCCCGCCGCGCCCCCGGCGCAGGCCCTGCCCCCGGCCCTCGCCGCGCCTCCGGCGATCGAGGCGCCGCTGCCCGACCCGCCCGCCGTGTTCGCACCGCCGCCGGCCGCCCGCAACCGGGTGCCGCAGCAGGCCGGCGACCGGCTGCCCGTACTGCGGCCCCCTGCCGAGCCCGAGCCGGTCCACGAGTCGGCGGTCGCGCCGACGCCGGCCGAACTCTCCGCCCACCGCGCCGACCCGCGTTTGCCCGAGCCCGACCGGCACGATCCGCTCGCGATCGGGCCGGCGCCGGCCCGGGAGGTGGACTCCCCGTCCCACCGGGAGGTCGCACCGTCCCGGCAACGCGCGGCGCAACGCCGGAACCAGCCGGCCAAGCCCGCCCGCATCCGCGCCCCGAAGATCAAGTTCGGGGATCGGGACCCGTCGGTCGAGCTGGCCGTGACCGAGATCGCCGGCCACCTCACCTTCACCCCCAACACCGTCACCGCCTGGTACTGGTTGCCCGAGGTGCGTTGGGCGTTCCGGCCCGACGCCGAGCGGGAGGCGCTGCTCTCGGCGATCTCCGAGCAGTACGCCGGCCTCGCCGGCTTCCGGCTGCACCTGCGCCGCACCACCCGGCCCTTCCCGGCCGACGAGTGGGCCCGCACCATCGACACGCACACCGCCGCCCCCCTGCCCGACGTGCCCGGCACCACCGGCTGGGCCGACCACCTGGTCGCCGCCCAACGGCACCTGATGTCGGTCAACCACGCCGAGGGTCAGACCTACCTGGGCGTCACCTTCGCCCGCCGGTCCCTCGGCGACTCGCTCACCGAACGCATCCTGCGTACGTTCGGCCGGGGCACCGCCGACGGCGAGCGGCGGCGGCTCAGCCGCACCGTCGAGCAGTTCGACGAGGTCCTCGGCGCGTTCGGCATGCGCGGCCGGCGGGTCACCGCGCCCGAGCTGGAATGGCTGCTCTACCGCTCGGTGGCGCTGTGCATGGCGCCGCCCGGCGTGTTGTCCCCGATCACCAACGGCCGGTGGGAACGCGGCGACCTGCTGGCCCTCACCGAACAGGTCGAGCGCTACCGCACCCCCTACGGCTCCACGGTCAAGCTGGTCAACCGGATGACCGGCGAGGAACGCCACGTGGCCGTGCTCGCGGTCGGCCGGATGGAGCCGCTGGAGATCCCCGAGCGGCACGAGCCCTGGCTGCACTTCCACGAGCGGCTGCCGTGGCCGATGGAGCTGTCCACCCGGGTCGACATCCTCGGCCCCAACGACTCCTTCCGGAACCTCGAACACCGGCTCCGGATGATCCGCTCCCAGCAGCTCGACTACGCCGAGCACGGCATCGACGCCCCGCCCGAGCTGGAACGCCTGGCCAAGCGCGCGCTGGTGATCGGCGACGAGATGACCACCGGCCTGCCGGTGGACTCGGCGCGGGCCCACGGCTGGCACCGGATCGCCGTCGGCGGCCGCACCCGGGAAGAGTGCCTGGAACGGGCCCGCCGGCTCATCCAGCTCTACTCCCGCGAGCTGCGGATCTCTCTCCAGCACCCGAAGAACCAGGACTGGCTGGCCCGCGAGTTCATCCCCGGCGAGCCGATCGCCAACACCGGTTACGTCCGGCGGATGCCGGTCAACCTGCTCGCCGCCGCGCTGCCGCAGGCCGCGTCCACCGTCGGCGACCGGCGCGGCGACCTGATCGGCCGGACCGCCGGCACCTGCCGCCGGCCGGTCTTCCTCGACCTGCACTTCCCGATGGAGGTGCGCGAACGCTCCGGCCTGGCCGTATTCGTCGCCGAGCCGGGCGGTGGCAAGTCCACACTGCTCGGCGCGCTGGGCTACCTGGCCGCGCGACGCGGTGTCCAGGTCACCCTGCTCGACCCGTCCGGCCCGCTGGCCCGGCTCTGCGCCATGCCGGAGCTGGCCCCGTACTCGCGGGTGCTCAACCTGACCGGCTCCGAGCAGGGCACGCTGGCGCCGTACGCGCTGATCCCGACGCCGCTGCGCAGCGAGTTCGGCCCCGGCGCGGCCGGCGACCGCGAGTTCGAGATCGCGGTGTCCAACGCCCGCGCCGAACGCCGGATGCTGGTGCAGGACATCTGCATGATGCTGGTGCCACCGCAGGTGGCCCGGGAGGCGTCCACCGCCACGCTGTTCCGGCACGCGGTCCGCCAGGTGCCCGCCGAGGAGACCTCCACGCTCGACGACGTGGTCACCTGCCTGCAAGGGCTCGACGACGACGCCGGCCGGGAGCTGGCCCACCTGCTTCTCGACACCGCCGAGATGCCGCTGGCCATGCTCTTCTTCGGCCGGCCGCCGGAGGGCCTGCTCGGCGCCGGCGCGGCGCTCACCGTCATCACCATGGCCGGTCTCCGGCTGCCCGACCTCAAGATCGAACGAGAGTACTGGTCGGCCGAGGAGGCGCTCGCGCTGCCGATGCTGCACACCGCGCACCGGCTGGCCGTGCGTCGCTGCTACGGCGGCTCGATGTCCTCCCGCAAGCTCGTCGGCCTCGACGAGGCGCACTTCATGGAGGGCTGGCGCTCCGGTCGCTCGTTCCTGGTCCGGCTGGCCCGCGACTCCCGCAAGTGGAACCTGGCCGCGCTCGTCGCCTCGCAGAACCCGAAGGACATCCTCGGCCTCGACGTGCAGAACCTCGTCTCCACCGTCTTCGTCGGCCGCATCGCCGAGGACAGCGAGATCGCCTCCGAGGCACTGCGGCTGCTACGGGTGCCGGTCGACGACGGATACGAAGCCACACTGGCCTCGCTCTCCCAGGCCGACAGCGGATCGGCCAACCGGCTCGGCTTCCGCGAGTTCGTCATGCGCGACGTCGACGGACGCGTGCAGAAGGTCCGGGTCGACGTGTCGTACGTCGACGGGCTGCTGAAGCACCTGGACACCACCCCCGCCGCGGCCGCCCAGGTCGCCGGGCAACTGCCGACCGTCCTGGCTGATCTGGAGGCGTGACATGGCGAGGGCCCGGGCACGGATCACGGCGCTCCTCCTCGCGCTCGGCGTACTCGCCGGGGCCACGATCTCCTGGCCGGTGATCGGCGGGGCCACACCCGCGTACGCCGCCGGCCCGGTCACCCAGGCGCGGGCCGAGTTGTGCAGCACCAAGGAGTGGCAGGCCGACTTCCGCTCCTGCGTCGGCCGGCTCAAGGCGGTGAGCGAGGACCAGGTCGAGTGCCGCAACGCCCCGGTGCCCGCGGCACCGGACTCGGGGCTCGCCGGGTGGTTCGCGTCCCGGCCCGACTCCGCGAAGGAGCCCGGCCCGAAGGGCCTCTACAGCGACTACGGATACGCCGGTTACAGCTACAACACGTACGACGTGGACGGCGGCTGCGCCTCCTCCGTGCTCCATCCGGACTACCGCTTCACCACCATGGTCGCCAACGGCGAGTTCATGTTCGCCAACGCGGTGATCGGCGCGTCGAACGCGCTGCGTGAGCGCGCCTGGGACCCGCGCACGATGTGGCGCTGGGCGGACCCGCTCGTGGAGCAGGCCACCAAGGCCGTCTACCAGAAGGTGTTCAGCGTCTTCGGCATCATCACCGTCTGCGTGGTCGGCCTCTACCTGCTGTGGCGCTCCCGCCAGTCGGACATGAGCAACGCGATGACCACCGCCGGCTGGGCCCTGCTGGTGATGGTGGCGGTCACCGCGCTGGCCGCCTGGCCGGTGAAGTCCGCGAATCTCGCGGACGGCACGTTGATCACCACGCTGGGCGTGGTGCACGACGCGGTCGGCCCGTCCGCGAAGGACATCCCGCCGGACAAGTGCGTGCTGCCGAACCCGAGTGCCTGCGTGGACAAGCGCCCGCCCGCGGTGCGGGCCAGCGACACCGCGACCGAGACGATGCTCTACCGGAACTGGCTGCGGGGTGTGCTCGGCTCGGCCGACAGTGAGACCGCGAAGAAGTACGGCCCGGCTCTCTACGACGCCAAGTCCCTGACTTGGGGCGAAACACAAGCTATTCGCGCCAATCCCACGACCCGTGACGTCGTGATCAAGGGAAAGCAGCAGCAGTGGGCCCGGGTGGCCGAACAGATCAAGTCGGAGGACCCGGAGGCGTACGAGTACCTCCAGGGCACCCGGGACATGGACCGGATCGGCGCCGGGTTCATCGCCGTTTTGGCCGCGGTGCTCTTCGCGATGTTCGACCTGACCGCGTCGCTGCTCGTGCTGCTCGGTTTCCTGATCTTCCGGTGGGCGGTGATCGCCGCGCCCATCCTCGGCACGGTGGGGTTGATGCGCCCGGCCAGCGCCGGTCTCCGGCGGTTGGCGAACGCGGTGGTCGCCGCGGTGTTCAACATCGCCATCTTCGGCACCGGCGCCGCGATCTATCTCCTCGCCGTCGACCTGATCATGAACACCGCCACGCTGCCCGGCTGGCTCCAGGTGGTCCTGGTCTGGCTCTGCGGCGTGGTGGGCTGGCTGTTGCTGCGGCCCTACCGCCGGATCACCCAGCTCGGCGGGAAGGACAGCAGTGAGGCGGTCAGCTCGGCCGGTTCCTGGCACCGCCGCTTCTTCCGGGACATGCGGGTCGCCGCCCGGTTGGACGTGGCGGAACCCGGCGGCACCAACGAGCCGGCGATCGGCCGTCTCCGCACCGTGACGGCCGACCATCGCCGTCTCCGGCCGGAGGCCCGGCACGAGGACCCGGCGCACAGCGCCACCTCGGCCGCACGGGAACGGCCGGCCGAACGGGACCGGCCGGACGGCCGGGGGCGACCGGAGGAGACGCCTGCGGGCGAGCGCTCCGGCGCCCGGCCCGCGACCGCACCGCGGCCCCGCCGCGCGCCGTCGACCTGGACGGAACCGGACGTGCCCGAGGAAGTGCCGTCCTACGCCGTCTACCGGCCGGACTCGGCGAACCGTGACACCTCGCCGGCCCGGCCCGCGCCGCGCATCCGCTCCGAGGCTCGGTGAGACCGGTGCGACGGGCGCTGGAACTCCTCTTCACCCGGGTCCTCCGGTCCCGCCTCGGTATCGCCCTGGTGATCGCCGTCGTGGTCATCGGGGTGATCGGCGGGACCCGCCTGGTCTCCGGGCCGGGCGATTCGGGCCTCGGCCTGACCGCCCGCCCCAGCCAGCCGGTCGGCACCGTGGACCCAGAGGCCGGCGACGACGGTGTGCTCGCCAGCCCGCCCACCGCGGCCGCCCCGCGGATCCGCCCGGGCGAGGCCACCCCGGAGCAGGTCGCCGGAAGGTTCGCCACGGCCTGGCTGACCGGCCCGGGCAGCACCGGCGCCGCGTGGCAGTCCCGACTCCGGCCGCTCTCCACAGCCGCGCTGGCCGAGAAGATGACAGGCGCCGACCCGGAGACCGTGCCCGCACGACGGACCACCGGCCCCCCGACGCTCCGGCCGCGCACCGAGTCCTTCGTGGAGGTCATGGTGCCGCTGGACAACGGCACGCTCCGGCTTGAGCTGGTCGCGCCGGACGGCCCGTGGCTGGTGGACGCGGTCGACTGGGAGCGGCCATGAGCGCGGGTGGGCTCCCCGGCGGGCAGGTGCGACGGAAGGTGCGGGTCGGCGTCCTCGCCGCCGCGGTCACGACGGTGCTCGCCATGCTCTGCTGCGTCGGCGGTGCCGGCGCCTTCCTCCTCACCGAGCTGGGCGGCGACCGGGACGACCCGACGCTCGCCGCGCTGAACTGCGACCCCACCTACCAGGTGAACCTGACCGGGGACATGCCGCGCTTCGCCGACTACGGCGAGGGCCAGCTCCGCAACGCCGCCGTCATCATCAAGGTCGGCCAGGACATGAAACTCCCGGCCCGCGGCTGGGTGATCGCACTGGCCACCGCGATGCAGGAATCCGCGCTGCGCAACCTGGCCAACAGCACCATCCCGGCGTCGCTCGCCCTGCCGCACGAGGGGGTCGGTGCGGACCACGACTCGCTCGGCCTGTTCCAGCAGCGGCCGGGCTGGGGCACCATCGAGCAGCGGATGACGCCCTCGTATGCGGCCCGCAAGTTCTACCAGAAGATGGCGAACGTGCCGAACTGGCAGCAGCGCCCCCTCACCGTCGTGGCCCAGAGGGTCCAGGTGAGCGCGTACCCCGACGCCTACGCCAAGCACGAGGAGGTGGCCGGGAGCATCGTCGACGCGCTCGCCGGCGGCGCCGCCCGGACCGTGGAGATCGCCGGCAAGGCGGTCTGCGACGCCGCCGCCGGGGCCCGGATCGCCGCCTCCGGCTGGACCGCGCCGCTGCCGGGCGGGGTCGTCTCCGGTTTCCGCACCACCGCCCGGCCGAGCCACCAGGGTGTGGACCTGGCCGCCGCCAAGCACACCCCGATCCACGCCGCCTCGGCCGGCCGGGTGCTGGTGGCCCGCTGCGACCCCGACCGCTCCGGGCGGCGGGACTGCGACCGGGACGGCTGGCCGAACAAGGGCGGCTGCGGGTGGTTCGTGGACATCCTGCACGCCGGGGGGTTCATCACCCGCTACTGCCACATGGTCCAACAGCCCAAGGTGACCCCGGGCCAACAGGTCGCAGCCGGTGAGGAGATCGGGCTCTCCGGCAGCAGCGGCAACTCCTCCGGCCCGCACCTGCACTTCGAGGTGCACCACGGCAGCGACCGGTCCAGCAACGGCGCCGAGAACCCGGTGCCGTTCATGCGCAAGCGGGGTGCCCCCCTCGGCGGGACCGAGTGACGGGCGCATGAGCAACCCGCTGCCCGATCCCTTCGCCGACCGGCCGGACTGGGCGCCGCTGCCGCCGCGCCCGGTCGAGACCCTGCCGGCCACCGGTGGCGTCGAACTGCGCGGCCGGCGGGTGCTGGTGGGGTTGCCCGGCCTCGGCTGGCGTGGCGACCTGCGGGCCGACGAGCGCGTGGTGCAGGGCAGCCGCACCTACGTGCCGGTCATCCCGGAACACGAGTGGTATCGGGCCGAGGCCGAACAGGTGGAGGTGTTCGCGCCCCTGGTGCCTGTGGAACGGGTCTGGGTGGAAACCGTCGGCGAACACCACCCCGCGGTTGCCGCATCCGGCTCGGGTCTCCGGCTGGTGTCGCTGGACGTGCCCACCCGTCGTCCGCCCACCCCGGTCGTCGACGCCGACGCGGTGACCGGGCGACGCGTCGTGCACGTGGACGAGGGCGTGGAACGGCGTGACCTGCGCGCCGTCACCGAGGCGTACTCCGGCGCGGACGCCGACATCTGCGTCCGGGTGGCACCGGAGTTGGAGTGGTACCGCTGGGCCTGGCGCGGTCAGGCGCCGACCACCCTGGAGGTCCCGGTGCACCTGTTGTGGCTCGAATAGGGCAGCTAACCAGTACGTCGGGCCGCGCAGACGCCCCAGCCGCTCTCACGCGTCGTTTCGAATACCCAGCCTTGGCGATCGCCCTGTCGAATTCCATCCACCGAAGCTGAAATCACCAGGTCAACCCGCACCTGGGCCTTGTCATCCTCTTGCTCGACAGTGAGGTTCTCCCAGCTGGTGGAGATCGTCGTTTGGAACCGCTGCTCCCGCGCAACGAGGTCATCGCGAAGGGATTGCACCTGCTCAAGCTTGGCCATGCCCTTGCATACGAACTCAGCAGCCTTCGCATCGTTGCGCTGAACGAAGAAGTACTGGATATAACTGGCGACCGCGACTTCCGGTGAGCTTCGGTCTGGGGCGGTCGCGCGGTCGTACAGCAAGAATCCGGTCACCCCGCCGCCCACGCACAACAGCGCCACCACCCCGGCGACCACCGCCAGCACGGTGCGCAGCGGGCGCCTGGGGCGTACCGGAGCGGGAGCGGGCGCGGGGGGCGCCATCTGCTCCGGCGGGGTCCGCTGCGCCGGTACTCGGGACACCTGGGAACCGGCGGAGGGCTGCACTGATTCCACCTCCTGAGGCTATCGGCTGCGCCGCTCGTACCCAATGCCCAGAAGCGGCCGATCGTGGCGAACCGCCGGGCGGGCGCCGACCGGCGGTGGGGTGAGGGTGCTCACCGCCGAGCAGCTCACCGCGCCGACGCGCATCCCGGTGGACGGCCGCCGGCTGGGTTACCGTCACACCTCGGGGAGGAATGTCGGCCTCGGGAAGAGAGGTGGACGCGGTGGCGACTGCGAAGGCACGCGCCGGTCGGGCCGCCGCCCTGCACCGCCGGGCCGAGGCCGCCGCGACCGCCGCGGCGGGCATCCTCGACGAGATCCGGCCGGCTCCCGCCGACCACCACCGGCAGTACGAGTTGGCGGAGCGCCTGCGGGACGCTGCCGAGCGGGCGGCACCGGGGTGGGCCGGCGAGCCCATGGGGGCGTTGACGGTGGCGTTGCCGCCTGGTGACGGGCTCCCGCCGCTGGTCCGCGTGGGTGCGGCCGCCCCGCTCGACGACGCCCGCTTCCCCGCGCTGGTGCCGCTGCTCGGCGCCGGTCACCTGAGTGTGGACGCCGACGCGTCGGACCCGCGGGTGGCCGGGCTGCTCCGGGCACTGCTGCTGCGTCTGTTCGCGGCGACCCCGGCCGGCGCGCTGTTGGCCCGGGCGGTCGACGGCGGGGGGACGTTCGCCGGGTACGCACCGCTCGCCGACGCCGGTCTGCTGCCCCCGCCGGCCACCGACCTGGCCGGGATGCGTGCCGTGCTGGCCGAGGCGGAGCAGTGGGTGGCCGCCGGGACGCCCCGCCAGCGCGGGCACGACCGCACGCTGCTGCTCGTGGTGGCGGAACTGCCAGAGGGTACGACCACCGCCGACCTGGACCGGCTCGCCGGCCTGGCCGAGGATGGACCACGGGCCGGACTGCACCTGGTGGTCGCCGGCTGGCCGGTCGGCAGTCCGCTGCCCCGGGCCACGCCGCTGACCGTCCGCACCGCGTACGCGCTTGTCGGCGACCCGCCCGGCGCCGGTTTCAGCAGCCCGGGAGCGGAGTCGCCGGGCGGGCTGAACTCGCCTGTGTTCCTGGACGAGGACCCGCCGACGGATCTGGTCGCCGAGGTGTGCCGGCGGTTGGCCCGGCAGATCGAGGACGGTTCCCGGTTGTCCCTCGGGGACCTGCTGCCCACGGAGGGGCTCTGGACGGCCGGCTCGGTGGACGGTCTCAGCACCACCGTGGGTGACGCGGCCGGGCGCCCGGTCAGCCTCGCCTTCACCGAGCTGACGCCGCACTGGCTGGTCAGCGGTCGGGGACAGGCGGGCCGGTCGGCGTTCCTCACCGACGCGTTGTTCGGGCTCGCCGCCCGGTACGGCCCGGACGAGCTGCTGCTCTACCTGACGGACCTGGCCGACGGCGAGTCCTTCGTGGAGTTCCTGCAGACCGAGCGGGATCGTTCCTGGGTGCCGCAGGTGCGCGCCGCCGGGATGGCCGCCGATCGGGAGTACGTGGCGGATCTGTTCGCTGAGCTGGAGGCGGAGTTGCGCCGCCGCGAGGAGGCGTCCCGGCGGGCCGGCGGACAGCGCTACACCGAGCTGCGGCAGCATCAGACGCTGCCCCGGATCGTCTGCGTGATCGACAACTTCCCGTTGCTGCTGCGCGAGCGGGACCGGCTCGCCGCCGACCTGCTGGCCCGGTTGGACGCGCTGGCCCGGGCCGGCCGGTCGTACGGTATCCACCTCGTCCTGGCCGGCGAGGGTGACCTGGGCATCGGCGGTCCGCGTGATCCGCTGCTCGGTCAGTTCCCGGTGCGGGTGGCGCTGCCCGGCGGTTCGGCGGTGTTGGAACCGGCGAACGACTCGGCGGCCGGCCTGCCGGTGGGCAGCGCGGTGGTGAACACGGCGGGTGGGCTGGGCGGTCCGCGCGGCGCGACCCGGGGACACGAGCGGATGATTCGCTTCCCGGACCCGTTCGAGGACCCGGAGGTCCTCGCCGACCTGCGCCGGCGGCTGTGGGAGGCGCGGGCGGAGTCGACGATGCCACCTGTGGTGTTCGCCGGCTACGCGCGTCCGCTGCTGGCGAACGATCCCCGGCACCGGGCGGCGCTCGCCGGTCGCGCCCACGCCCCGGCCGCGTTGCTGGGCCGGGCGGTGGACGTCCGGCGGAGCACGGTGGCGGTGCCGCTCGGGCCGGGCGCCGGTCGCAACCTGGCCGTCCTGGGCCGGGACGAGGAGGCCGAGCGGCTGCTGGTCACGGCGGTACGCAGCACGGCGGCGGCGCATCAGGGCGCGGGCCGGTTCGTGGTGGCGCCGCTGGCGAACGGGTCGGTCGAGCCGGCCGGTGTGCTCGCCGCCGAGCTGGCCGGACGGCACCGGGTGGAGACGGTCGACGCCTCCGGGTTGCGGGCGGCCCTGGCGTCGGACGAGCCGGGCTATCTGGTGGTGTTCGGGCTCGACGTGCCGGACGCCGCCGAGCTGCCGCCGGAGCTGCTGCGGTCGCTGCTGCTGGACGGTCCGCCGGGCGGCCGGCACCTGCTCGGCTGGTGGCGTACGCCGGTTGCGCTGGCCGGGCTGCTCGGGCCGGAGGGCGAGGTGGACAAGGTGACCGCGGTGGCGGTCACCGACGTGCCCGGCGGCCGGTTGGAACAGTTGTTCGACCGTCCGGTGTGGTGGCGCCCCCGTCCGGGTCGCGCGGTGCTCTGGGACGGCCCGGACGAGCAGGGCACTGTGTTCGTGCCCTTCGGCGCCGGGGAGGGGTCGGTATGAGTGAGACCGGCACGACGGTGCCCGGCCCACGGACGGGCGGCCCGACCACGGCGGTGGACCCGGCCGAGTCGGCCTGGGCGGAGTACGTCGCGGCTGCCCGGCAGCTCGACGGGGTACGCCGGGCCGCGGCGACCGCCGCCGGGGAGCAGGCACGGTCGGTGGCGGCGGCCCGCGAGGAGCTGACCGCGGTACGCGGGCGGCTGGCGCCGCAGCAGTCGCGGCTGCGGGAGTTGGGCGTACCGGCGATGTCGCTGGTTCCGACGCCGCCGGAGGTGGCCGCGGCGGCCCGGTCGATGGCGGCGGGGCCGTCTGCCGTGCTGGCGGGTCTGCGCGCGGGTCGGGACTGGGCGGACGCGGCGGACGACACGTTGGCCGCGCGTGGCCTGCCGCGGCTGGCACGTTGGCCGGTGCGGCCCCGCAACCTGCTGGTGTACGGGCCGCTGGCGCTTGTGGTGCCGCTGCTCCAGCTCGCCGTGTACGCGGTGGCGGGCTCGGGCCCGGCGACCGTGGCGGCACTGCTGGTGGGGCTGCCGCTGCCGGCGGTCGCGTTCATGCTGGGCTGGCTGGCGGTGGGGCGGGTCTTCCGGCCGCGTCCGAGCGACCGGGTGGACCGGACGGCCCGTTTCGGCGCCCTGGTGTGCCTGGTCCCGGCGGTGCTCACCACCGCGGGGTTGCTGCTGGCGATGCTGCCGGTCTGACGGCGGGGCCGGTCAGTGCGGTTGGGCCGGCGGCCGTCGGTGGCTCGGGTCAGCGGGCCATGATCAGGGTCATCGCCTCGGCCCGCGACTTGGCGTCCTTCTGCAGACCGCCGCGGACCGCCGAGGTGATGGTCTTCGCGCCGGACTTCTGGATGCCGCGCATGGCCATGCACATGTGTTCGCACTCCAGCACCACGATGACGCCGCGCGGGGCGAGGGTGGACATCAACAGGTCGGCGATCTGCGAGGTGAGCCGCTCCTGCACCTGCGGTCGGCGGGCGAACACCTCGACCAGCCGGGCCAGCTTGGACAGGCCGGTGATCCGGCCGTCCGGCCCGGGGATGTAGCCGATGTGCGCGCTGCCCCTGAACGGCAGCAGGTGGTGCTCGCAGAGGCTCATCACGTCGATGTCCCGGACGAGCACCAGCTCGTCGTGGTTGGCCTCGAACGTGGTGCGGAGGACCTGCGCCGGGTCGACCCGCAGGCCGGCGAAGAGTTCGGCGTACGCGCGGGCGACCCGGGCCGGTGTCTGCTGGAGGCCGTCACGGTCCGGGTCCTCGCCGACCGCGATGAGGATCTCGCGGACCGCCTTCTCGATGCGGGGCAGGTCGACGTTGTCCTCCACCGGGCCGCCGGTCAGTCTGCCGCTGATCAGGCGGGCGGCCACGTAGTCGAGGGCGTCGTCGCCGTCCGGCTCGGTCGCGGAGACGGCCGGCTCCCGTTCGTGGGAGCCGGCCGTCGGGTTGCTGCTGTTCAGTGCGTACCGTCCGAGTTGTTGCTGGGCCAGCCGACCGAGGCGCCGTCGGCCTGGGCCTGCGCCTTCAACGCCTCTTTCTCGGCCGGGGTGAGCACCGGCGGCTCGGTGGAGGGCTGGCGCTTGCCGAAGCCGTGGTAGGGCGCCATCGGCGGACGCTTGACGACCCGGGCGCAGATCCGGGCCATGTCGGCGGTGGAGAGGGTTTCCTTCTCCATCAGCTCCAGGACCATGTTGTCCAGGATGTCCCGGTATTCCACCAGGATCTCCCAGGCCTCGTCGTGGGCCAGCTCGATCAGCGCACGCATCTCGCCGTCGATCTCGGCGGCCACCACGTCGGAGTAGTCCCGCTCGTGGCCCATGTTCCGGCCGAGGAACGGCTCGTCGCCGCTGGTGCCGTACTTGATCGCACCGAGCTTGGAGCTCATGCCGTACTGCGTGATCATCGCGCGGGCCAGTTGGGTGGCCTTCTCGATGTCGTTGCCGGCGCCCGTGGTGGGCTCGTGGAACACCAGTTCCTCGGCCGCCCGGCCGCCGAGCGCGTACGCCAGGGTGTCGATCATCTCGGCCCGGGTCTGGGTGTACTTGTCCTCGGTGGGGAGGACGAGCGTGTGACCCAGCGAGCGACCCCGGGACAGGATGGTCACCTTGTGCACCGGCGCGGCGTGCGGCAACGCCCAGGCGACGAGCGCGTGCCCACCCTCGTGGTACGCGGTGATCTTCTTCTCCTGGTCGCTCATCACCCGGGTCCGGCGCTGCGGACCCGCGATCACCCGGTCGATCGACTCCTCCAGCGAGTCGTTGGTGATCGCCCGCTGTTCCTTGCGGGCGGTGAGCAGCGCGGCCTCGTTGATCACGTTGGCCAGGTCGGCGCCGCTGAAGCCGGGGGTACGCCTGGCGACCGCGTCGAGGTCGACGTCGGGCGCGAACGGCTTGCCCTTGGCGTGCACCCGCAGGATGGCCTTGCGGCCCTCCATGTCGGGGGCGTCGACCGGGATCTGCCGGTCGAACCGGCCCGGGCGCAGCAGCGCCGGGTCGAGGATGTCCGGCCGGTTGGTGGCGGCGATCAGGATGACCCCGCCCTTGGTGTCGAAGCCGTCCATCTCGACCAGGAGCTGGTTGAGCGTCTGCTCCCGCTCGTCGTGACCGCCGCCCATGCCGGCGCCGCGGTGCCGGCCGACCGCGTCGATCTCGTCGACGAAGACGATCGCCGGCGCGTTCGACTTGGCCTGCTCGAACAGGTCACGGACCCGGCTGGCGCCGACACCGACGAACATCTCGACGAAGTCGGAACCGGAGATGGAGTAGAAGGGCACCCCGGCCTCGCCGGCCACCGCGCGGGCGAGCAGCGTCTTACCGGTACCGGGCGGCCCGAACAGCAGCACGCCCTTCGGGATCTTGGCGCCCAGGGCCTGGTATTTCGCCGGGTTCTGCAGGAAGTCCTTGATCTCGTGCAGCTCCTCGACGGCTTCGTCGGCACCGGCCACGTCCGCGAACGTGGTCTTCGGCGTGTCCTTGGTGATCATCTTCGCCTTGGACTTGCCGAAGTTGAGCACCCGGGAGCCGCCGCCCTGCATCTGCGACATGAAGAACAGCAGCAGGAGCACGAGCAGCGCGATGGGAAGCAGGTTCACCAGCAGGCTGACCCAGATGCTGTCCGACGACACCTCGGTGTCGACCGGGCCGGTGATCCGGTCCGCCGCCTCGGCCTCGCGCACCTGGTTCCAGACCTGGCCGCCGACCTCGTACGGGAACTGCGCCTCGATCTTGTCGGTGGTGGTGTCGTCGCCGAACTTGGCCTTGTCCTTCAGGTCGAGCTGGAGCGTCTGCTCCTTGTCCTGGAAGACAGCCTTCTCGATGCCGCCCTTGGTGAGCTGTTCAAGCGCGACGGACGTGTCCACCCGGTGGTAGCTGGGACCAGCGGTGAACAGTTGACTGAGCACAACGGCGCCGAGGATGACCAGGATGATCCAGACCACCGGTCGGCGGAAGAAACGCGTACGTTCCATACTGTCGTCGGGCGCCGAGACGCCCGCATCCTCCTGATCGACGTCCTGACCGTCTGAATGGTGTCGCCGCCTCGGGCGGCGGCCGTGGCCGCCGTGCGGGCCGGCCCGACCCCCGGGGTACGCGAACTCACGCACCACGGTCATTCGACGGTACACCGTGCGCGCGACACGTGAGCTCGCGAGCCCCGCAGTCGGACACATTCGGCATCGCCGTACGACCGTGTGCGGAGCTTGCGAGCCCGCCGCTTACGCGTAGGGCGAAATCGGGTTTGGGCCGGGGTGCCGGGGAGCTCCCACCCGACCCGCTCGTGCCGCACGGTCACGCGGCTCGCCGGGTCGGGCGTGAAGGGTGCCTCCACGTCACCGGTTCCTACCGTAGACCGGGCGGCTGAGAGCCCGCTGAATGTCCGCTGACGAACGCCTCGACGGGGGTCACGCCCGGGCGTACACCTCGGGCTTGAGCACCCCGACGTAGGGCACCTCCCGGTAGCGCTCGCCGAAGTCCAGGCCGTAGCCGACGACGAACTCGGTGGGGATGTCGAACCCGACGTACTTCACCGGGACCTGCACCTTCACCGCGTCCGGCTTGCGGAACAGGGCGACCACCTCGACGCTGGCCGCCGAGCGCGACTCCAGGTAGCGCAGCAGCCAGGACAGGGTCAGGCCGGAGTCGACGATGTCCTCGACCACGACCACGTGCCGGCCGGCGATGTCCCGGTCGAGGTCCTTGAGGATGCGGACCACGCCGGACGAGGTGGTGCCCTGGCCGTAGGACGAGACGGCCATGAACTCCATCTCGGCGGGTGGACCCTGGCGGCCCAGCGCGCGGGCGAAGTCGGCCATGAACATGACCGCGCCCTTGAGCACGCAGACGAGCAGGAGGCCGTCCTCAACGTGCGCGTAGTCCGCCGAGACCTGCTTGGCCAGCTCCGCGGTCTTGTCGCGGATCTGCGCCTCGGAGATGATCACGTGGTCGATGTCGGCGTCGTACCAGGAGCCGTCAGCCATGCTCCTAGCCTGCCGTACGCCAGTTGGCCGCCGTCGGCGGGGCCGCCGCTTTTGGCGCGGTCCCGCCGGGGATTTTTGGCGCGTAGTGAACAAATCACCTCAGCGGGTGCGGGAGCGCCAGCGCTGCCCGTCGTCGCTCGGCTTCCAGTCGGCCGAGTCGTGGGTGTCCGCGGTGAGCCCGAGGGCGCTGGCACCGACGAGCAGGAACAGGAAGAGCAGGAACAGCAGACCGGTCATGACGGCGCTCGCTTTCACGTGGTCGAGACGGTTTTCGCCGCCGGTGCGCACCGGGCACCATCGAGTCTGCGAGCCTTCGATCGATGCGAACAGTGGCAGGAATGTCATTGGGCATCGATTTCCTGCCACCCGTGGGGTTACCCTCGTCACATGCTCCGCTCGGTAGCCGTCATCGCCCTGGACGAGGTCGCCGCGTTCGAACTCGGCGTGCTCGCCGAGGTGTTCGGCACCGACCGCACCGCCGACGGTTTCCCCGGCTACCGGTTCGACGTGTGCACCGCCGACGGCGGGCCGGTGCGCAGCCGCTCCGGCTTCGCCCTGCTCCCCACCGCCGACCTGACCCCGGTCGAGGACGCCGACCTGGTGGCGGTGCCCGCACACGCCGACGGCGCACCGGTGCCCGCGCCGGTGCTCGCCGCGCTGCGCCGCGCCGCCGACCGGGGCGCCTGGCTGCTCAGCGTCTGCGCCGGCGCGTTCGTGCTGGGCGCGGCCGGACTGCTCGACGCGCGCGACTGCACCACGCACTGGCGGTACGTCGACGAACTCCAGCGGCGCCACCCGTCGGCCCGGGTCCGGTGCAACTCGCTCTACGTGCAGGACGGCCGGTTGCTCACCAGCGCCGGCACCGCCGCCGGCATCGACGCCTGCCTGCACCTGGTCCGGCAGGAACACGGCTCGGCGGTGGCGACCCGCCTGGCCCGACGCATGGTGGTGCCGCCACACCGCGACGGCGGCCAGTCCCAGTACGTCGAGGCGCCGATCCCCAAGACACCCGAGGCGCCCACCCTCGAACCGGTACTGGAGTGGCTGATGGGACACCTCGGCCGCCAGGTCACCGTGGACGAGTTGGCCACCCGCGCCGGGATGACCCCGCGCACCTTCGCCCGCCGGTTCCGCGCCGAGACCGGCACCACCCCGCACGACTGGCTGACCAACCAGCGCGTACTGCTGGCCCGGCGGCTGCTGGAGGACACCTCACTGACCGTGGAGAGCATCGCCGGGCAGGCCGGTTTCGGCGACGCGGCGGCGCTGCGGCACCACTTCACCCGCCGGGTCGGCACCACCCCGATCGCCTACCGGACAACGTTCCGCGAACGCGTCGACGCCTGACGTCCGGTCCCCGCCCGAACGATCCTCCCGCCCGAACGACCCTCCCGGCCGGGTCGGTGACCGGTCAGACGGTGAGGTTGCCGCCGTGCCGGCGTACCGGGCGGCCGCCGGGCAGGTGCACCGCACCCTGGCCGTGCCAGTCGGTCACCAGCGCGTCCAGCGCCGCCACGTGCCTGTGGGACAACGCGGCCGGCGCGGCGCCCAGCTCCCGCGCCCAGGCGTGCAGCACCCGGGTGCGGACCGCGGCCGGCAGCGCGGCCAGCCCGTCCACCGACAGCCCGCGCTCCCCGACCCGGACGTCGGCCAGCGCGGCGTCGGCCAGCGCGTCGAGCGCGGCCGTGTCGGCCGCGAGCAGCCGGGCGGTCCGGGCCAGGTTCGCCACCACCCCCGGACCGAGCGCGTCGACGAGCGCCGGCAGCGCGTCCGCGCGGACCCGGGCCCGCGCGTACGCGGGGTCGGCGTTGTGCGGGTCCGCCCACGGGTCGAGCGCGAGCGCCGCGCAGGCGTCCCGGGTGTCCGCACGCGCGACGTCGAGCAGCGGGCGCACCAGGGGCACCCCGTCGAGGTCACGCCGCGCAGGCATCCCGGCCAGCCCGCGCGGCCCGGCGCCCCGCGCCAGGGCCAGCAGCACCGTCTCGGCCTGGTCGTCGCGGGTGTGCCCGAGCAGCACCCCGGCGGCGTCGTGGCGGCGGGCGGCCTCGACCAGCGCCTCGTAGCGGGCCGCGCGGGCGGCCGCCTCGGGCCCACCGGACCGCCCCTGCACCCGCACCGTGAGCACCTCCACCGGGTCGAGCCCGGTCGCGCGCGCCCAGCCGGCGACCGCCTCGGCGCGCGCGGCCGAGCCCGGTTGCAGGCGGTGGTCGACGGTGAGGAGGCCGGCCCCGCGCCCGAGGCGGGGCGCCACGAACGCGGCGGCCGCGGCGAGCGCGAGCGAGTCCGGCCCACCCGAGCAGGCCACCAGCACCGGCCCGGTCCCGGACAGCCCGGTCAGCGCCCGGCGTACGGCCAGCCGCACGGCCGCCACGGACCGAGCGGGTGCCGGCGACCGGGCGGCGGCGGTCGGATCAGCCGGCGGTCGGGGTGGCACCGGCGGGCCCGTGCACCCGGGACACCCAGGCGCCCGGATCACCCAACTCGTTCAGGCGGGGCAGCGTGAGCGGGGACGAGAAGATCCGGTTGAAGCCCGCCATCCCCACCCGGTCGACGACCCCGTGCACGAACGCGCGGCCCTCCGCGTACTGGCGCATCTTGACCTCGATGCCGAGCAGCCGCCGGATCGCCTTCTCCACCGGGTTGCCGGACTCGCGGCGGCGGTTGAACGCCGCCCGGATCGACTCGACGCTGGGGATGACCGCCGGGCCCACGCCGTCCATCACGAACTCGGCGTGCCCCTCCAGCAGGGTCATCAGCGCGGTCAGCCGGTCCAGCACGGCCCGCTGCGCCGGGGTCTGCACGATGTCCAGCACGCTGGCCCGGCTCTCCGGGTCCTTGACCGCGTCGGAGAGCGTCGCGACGCCGCGGCGCAGCCGCTCCAACAGGTGCTCACCCGCCTGCGATGCGTCCGCGAACGCCTGCACCTCGCCGAGGAAGTAGCCGCGCATCCACGGCACCGCGGTGAACTGCGTGCGGTGGGTGACCTCGTGCAGGCAGACCCAGAGCCGGAAGTCACGCGAGTCGGCGCCGAGCTTCCGTTCCACCTCGAGGATGTTCGGCGCCACCAGCAGCAACTGGCCCGGGTCACCGGCGAAGACCTCGTACTGGCCGAGCACCCGGCCGGACAGGTAGGCCAGGATCGTGCCGGCCTGCACACCTGTGAGCCGGGAGCCGATCGCCTCGGTGAGCGCCCCCGGACGCTTGTCGCCGGAGAGCCTCTCGACAAGCGGGCTGACCACCTCACGCAGCCCGGCGATGTTCGCCGCCGCCCAGTCCCGACGGTCGACCACCCGCACCGGCGGATGGGCGACCTGCGGCCGCAGCCCGGTGTAGTCGGCGACGTGACCGGCCGCCTCCTCGGTCAGCCGACGCAGGTCACCGACCACGTCGGTGGCTTCCGCGTACGACACCCGAGGGCCCGACTTGCTCAGCGCCCCCGCTGTCGCGGCGGCCAGATCCCAGTCCACGAACTGCGCCATGGACCCCACCGTACCCGCGCCGCGACACCCCCACCCCGGCTCGCGCCGGCGGATCGACGTCGGTCGGTCAGCGGCAGCCGCACCCGGCCAGCGCGGAACTGATCCGGTCGAGCGCCTGCCGGGTCTCGTCCAGCGACCCCTGGGTCCGGTCGGTGAGCACGGCGAACGTGAGCAGCCGGCCGTCGGCGGTGGTCACCGTCCCGGCGATGGCGTTCACACCGGTCAGGGTGCCGGTCTTGGCCCGCACCACGCCCGCGCCGAGGCGGGTCGTCGGCGCCCGGTAGCGCTCGCCCAGCGTGCCGGACCAGCCACCGACCGGCAGGCCGCCGAAGATCGCGGCCAGCTCGGGGTGACTGCCGTTGCCGGCGACCCTGATCAGGTCGGTGAGCAACGAGGGACTGATCCGGTTGGTGCGGGACAGCCCGCTGCCGTCGGCCAGGCTGATCTCCCCGGCCGGCAGCCCCAACTCGCCGAGCACCTGGTCGGTGCCCGCGGCCCCACCGGCGAACGAACCGGGCTTGCCCTTGGCCAGCGCGACCTGACGGGCCATCGCCTCGGCGATCACGTTGTCGCTGTCGCTGATCATGATGTCGACCAGCCGGATCATCGGCAGGGACTCGACCTTGCCCAGCTCGGCGCCGGGGGCCGTACCCGTCGCGCCGCCGGCCGGCGCGGTGCCCCGCGTCACCTGCGCGGCGCCGCCGGTGAGACCGAGCAGCCTGGCGAACTGCCGGCCGGCGGTCAGGTCGGGCTGCGGCACCCGCTCGGCGGCGTGGTTGGTCTCCTCGGCGGTACGGCGTGCCTCCGCCGGGTCCTTCCGGGCGCCGTCGGTCATCAGCGCGGTGATCGCCGCGCCGAAGCCGCCGGTCGGGATGTCCGCGTCCCAACCCGGCTCGAACACCGGACCGGTGAACAGCGACGAGTCGACGATCACCTTGGTCGGCGCGGTGCCGCCCAGCGCGGCGCGCACCTGGCGGGCCAGGTCGTCCAGGCGGGCCGCGCCCGGGTAGAAGCCGTCCTTGCCCACGGCCAACGTGGGATCACCGCCGCCGACCAGGACCACCTCGCCGGGGTTCGCGCCGGCCACCGCGCGGGTCGGGATGCGGTGGGCCGGGCCGCGCGCCGCGAGCACGGCCACCCCCGTCGCCAGCTTGGTCACCGACGCGGGCACCGTGAGGGCGTCCTGGCCGCGCCCGTAGAGCGCCTGGCCGGTCGTCACGTCCGCCACCGACACGTTCACCCGGTCACCGAGGGCGACGGCGCGTACCAGCGGGTCCAGCGCGGCGCGGATGCCGGCCTCGGTGGGCAGCGGGGCGTTGCCGTCCGGTCCGGCCAGCACGGCCGGTGGGTCGGGCTCGGGCGGCGCGGCGACGGCCGCCCCGCCCCTCTCGTCCACGTCACCGAGCCAACCGGCGACCGGGCCGGGACGCAGCACGGCCAGCCCGGTGACCACAAGCACCAGCGCCACCACGCCGGCGAGCGCGCCGACCAGTGCGCGGCGGCGCGGCGGAGGGCCGGGACGGGGTGGCGGGGCCGTCGGGCCCGGACCGGGCGGGCCCGACGGGGCGGTGGCCGGCTGGTACACCCGTCCCACCGGAGCCGGACCGTCCCCCCGACGGACACCTGCCGCCCTCGGGCCGACGCGGGCCGAGCCGGTGGCCGGTCCCGGACGGCGGGGAACGTTCGCCCCCGGCACGGACACCCGCCCGGTGGCGCCACCGGAGCCGGAACCGACGGACCTCGGCCCGTCAACCCCTTCGGAGCGGTAGTGTGAGTCTTCCCTCCCCACGGGCCCCTCCTCCCCCGCTCGAAATCGCCTTGGGCGACACTACTTCGGTCCGAACACTATGCGGCGGCCGGAGCCGGCGGGGGGCGTTCCTCGCGGGCCGGCAGGCGTGCCGCTGGTTTCCGTTAGCCAGCGTGGGCAAACGAGGGAGCGTGGGAGATGGATTTCGACGTCACGGTTGAGATCCCCAAGGGTCACCGCAACAAGTACGAGGTGGACCACGCGACCGGCCGAATCCGGCTGGACCGCACCCTCTTCACCTCCACGCAGTACCCGGCCGACTACGGCTTCATCGAGGGCACCCTGGGCGAGGACGGCGACCCGCTCGACGCGCTGGTGCTCGTGCCCGAGCCCACCTTCCCCGGCTGTCTGATCCGCTGCCGCACCATCGGCATGTTCCGGATGACCGACGAGAAGGGCGGCGACGACAAGGTCCTCTGCGTCCCCTACGAGGACCCGCGCCAGGAGCACCTGCGCGACATCCACCACCTGGGCGAGTTCGACCGGCTGGAGATCCAGCACTTCTTCGAGGTCTACAAGGACCTGGAGCCGGGCAAGTCGGTCGAGGGCGCCACCTGGGTCGGCCGGGTCGAGGCCGAGGCCGAGATCGTCGCGTCGTACCGGCGGGCCAAGGAGGCCGAGGCGCGCGGCGAGACGCTGCACTGACGAACGCGCTTTCCGAGGGCCCGGGCCGCCACGTGCGGCCCGGGCCCTCGCGTGTTCAGGTGAGCAGGGCACGGGCCCGGTCGTAGAGGTCGAGCACCGCGCAGGCCACCGGGACGACCGCGACCACGAGCGCGGTATCGGTCAGGTCGGCCAACCGACCGAGGTACGGCGAGACCGGACGTCGGGCGTACGTGGCACCGGCGATGGCCGCCATCAGGGCCAGGGCCAGCCCGCCCACGGTCAACGCGAGCCGACCAGCAGGCCCGGCGCGTTCGGCGAGAGCCACTCCGAGCAGGGCGTACCCGGCCAGCCCGGCGGCGACGGCCGGCACCCGGTGCCGGACGGCGACGAAGAGCCGGGAGCGCAGCAGCAGCACCCCGCTGGTGACGGCCGCCAGCACCAGCCCGGCGGTCCGGCCGACGGCGACGAGCACCACGGTGGCCGCCACGGCCAGCACCGCGTGCCCGAGCAGCATGCCGGTCAGCACCTCCTCGGCGCGGGCCACCGCGGCCAGCACCCGCCCGCGGTCCGGCAGGTCTCGGGCACCGGCCGGGCTGGGCAGCGTGAGCGGTGGCAGCGGCAACCTGCCCACCCGGATGGCCAGCAACGGCAGGCCGCCGAGCGCGAACACCAGCACGGCCAGCAGCACGGCCGCGGTGCCGGACGGGCCCAGCAGCAGCCCACCCAGCGCGGCCGCCGTGCCGGCCAGGCCGGTGGTCACCCCGGCCACGAACACCCGGGACCGGCTGGCCACGCCGAGCAGGCCGAGCACCGCCACCAGCAGCAACGCCGACGAGCCGACGAGCAGTTCGGGGGCGCCCAACCAGCGCACGCCCGGCACCGGGCCGACCGGGTCGCCGGAACCGACCGCGAGCGCGCCGGCCGCCGCCGCCCAGGGCAGCGCGTACCCGCCCAGGGTGGTGCCCACCGGGCCGTCGCCGTACGCCCGGGAGGCGGCGGTGGCGGTGAGCACCAGGATCAGGGCGACCGCCGCGGCGAGCGGCCAGTCGCGGTGCCCGGGGCCGGACGCGACCACGGCGAGCAGCCCGACGGCCAGCGGCACCCCGGCGCCGGCCAGCGCGGCCACGCGGGTGGCCCGGCCCGACCAGGCGGCGCCCCGACGCCTGGCGCCGTCGACTATCGCCTCGACCACGTCGTCGTACTCCAGCTCGGGCCACTCGGCGCGGGCCGGTACGAGGTGCAGCACCTCCCCGTCGCGCACACCCTGCGGCAACAGCGCCTGGGCGGTGGCCAGCACCGCGCCGTCGGTGCGTCGCAGCACCCAGCCGCCGTGCCGTTCGCCGTCGTCGGCCAGTCCCTCGCCGGCGTGCCGAAGCACCTCGGGCAGCAACTCGGCCAGGGGGACGTGTTCCGGCAGGGCCACGTCGACCCGTCGCCGGGGCGCGTTGACGGTCACCCGGGCTAGTCCGCTTGTCATCGACGTATCTCCCTATCCGGGGCAACGGTGGGCTGACGGACGAGAGGACTTTACCTACGATGAGCCAGGCTCGGGTTACCGAGAGCCACAGGGAGGCTGGGGTGTCCACTGTCGTCATCAAGCGGCCGCCGCGCCGCCCGGCCCCGGAGATCCCGGTCGGCGAGCTGCCCGTCGAGGCGCCGCCGGAGATCCCCGTCGCGGCCGGGGGGCGTTGGCAGCAGGCGCTGATGGTGCTGCCGATGCTCGGCGGGACGGTCGCCATGGCGATGATGTTCGGCCGGGGCGGCGGGGCGTACTCGTACGTGGTGGGCGGCATGTTCGGTCTCTCCTCGCTGGCCATGCTGGTCACCACGTGGGGCAGCGCCGGGCCGAAGAAGTCGGAGCTGATCGCCGCCCGCCGGGAATACCTGCGGCACCTGGCCACGCTGCGCCGCCGGGTCCGGGACACCGCGGGCGCCCAGCGCGCCGGCCTCTCCTACCGCCACCCCGAGCCGGGACGGCTCTGGTCGACGGTGGACAGTCACCGGGTCTGGGAACGTCGACCCGCCGACCCGGACTTCGCAGTGGTCCGGGTCGGCGTGGGTCCGCAGACCCTGGCCACACCGCTGGTGCCGCCGGTGACCCGGCCGCTTGAGGAACTGGAGCCGATGACGGCCGGGGCGTTGCGGCGCTTCCTGGACGCGTACTCGGTGGTGCCGGACCTGCCGGTGGCGCTGTCGCTGCGCAGCTTCGCCCGGGTGTTCGTGCGCGGCCCCGCCGGTCCGGTCCGCGGCACCGGCTCGCCGGCCGCCCAGGCACTGGCCCGGGCCATGCTCACCCAGCTCGCCGTCTTCCACGCCCCGGACGAGCTGCTGGTCGCGGTCTGCGCCGGACCGGAACGCCGGGACCGGTGGGAGTGGGTGAAGTGGCTGCCGCACGCCCACCATCCGGCGCGCACCGACGCCCTCGGCCCGGTGCGGCTGGTCACCAGCTCCGCCGCCGAGCTGGAGCGGCTCCTCGACGACGTGCTCGGCGCGCGGTCGCGGTTCAGCCCGCACGGCCCGGCCACGGACGGGCCGCACGTCGTGGTGGTCCTCGACGGCGGCGACCTGACCGGCGCCACCGACCTGGCCGGTGACGGCGGGATCGACGCGGTCACCGTGCTGGACCTGGACACCGCGCCGCCCCGGCTGCTCGACCGGTACGCGCTGCTACTCGACCTGGTCGACGGGCGGCTGCACTCGCACTCCGTCGAAGGGCCCGCCGAGGTGGGCGCCGCCGACGCGCTCGCGCCCACCGACGCCGAGGCGGTCGCCAGACGGCTCGCGCCGCTGCGCCTGGCCGGCACCGTACGCGGACCGGACGGGCCGGCCGGCGCCGAGCCCGGCCTGCCCGAGCTGCTCGGCCTCGGCGACCCGGAGAGCTTCACCGCCGAGCAGGGCTGGGCGCCCCGGGCCGCGCGGGACCTGCTGCGGGTGCCGATCGGCGTGGGCGCCGACGGCGGGGCGATCGAGCTGGACCTGAAGGAGTCGGCGCAGGACGGCATGGGCCCGCACGGCCTGCTCATCGGCGCCACCGGCTCGGGCAAGTCGGAACTGCTCCGCACGCTCGTGCTCGGCCTGGCCGCCACGCACAGCTCGGAGCAGCTCAACTTCGTGCTCATCGACTTCAAGGGCGGGGCCACGTTCGCGCCGTTCGAGCGGTTGCCGCACACCGCCGCCGTGATCACCAACCTGGCCGACGCGCTGCCGCTCGTCGACCGGATGGTCGACGCGACAAACGGTGAGCTGATGCGGCGGCAGGAGCTGCTGCGCCGGTCGGGCAACTTCGCCAGCGTGCGCGACTACGAGCGGGCCCGGGCGGCCGGCTCACCACTGGCCCCGCTGCCGTCGCTGCTGCTGATCTGCGACGAGTTCTCCGAGCTGCTCTCCGCCAAGCCCGACTTCATCGACCTGTTCGTGCAGATCGGCCGGCTGGGCCGCTCGCTGGGGGTGCACCTGCTGCTGGCCAGCCAGCGGTTGGAGGAGGGCCGGCTGCGCGGGCTGGACACCCACCTGTCGTACCGGATCGGGTTGCGCACGTTCTCGGCGCTGGAGTCCCGGACGGTGCTCGGCGTGCCGGACGCGTACGAGTTGCCCCGCACCCCCGGGCACGGCTACCTGCGCTCCGGCACCGAACCGCTGATCCGGTTCAAGGCCGCGTACGTCTCCGGTGCGGTGCGCCGCCGGGCCGGCCCGGCGGGCGGGCCGGGGACCGGCGAGGCCCGGGTGCTCAGCTTCTCCACCCACCTGGTCCCGGTGTCCGAGCCGGCCGTACCGGCCGCCCCGCCCACCGAGGAGGACAGCGGCGAGACGCTGCTCGACCTGCTGGTGGACCGGCTGGCCGGGCAGGGTCCACCAGCGCATCAGGTGTGGCTGCCGCCGCTGGACGCCTCACCCGCCCTCGACGAGTTGGTCGGTCCGGTCGGCGTCGACCCGGTCCGCGGCCTCACCGTGGGCAACCCGGAGCTGCACGGTTCGCTCCAGGTGCCGGTGGCGGTGGTGGACAAGCCGTTCGAGCAGCGGCGGGACCTGCTCTGGCTGACGCTTGACGGCGCGGCCGGGCACGTCGCGGTGGTCGGCACCACCCGCAGCGGCCGGTCCAGCCTGCTGCGCACCCTGGTCTGCGCGCTGGCACTCACCCACACCCCGGCCGAGGTGCAGGTCTACTGCCTCGACTTCGGCAGCGGAACGCTCGGCTCGCTGCGCGACCTGCCGCACGTCGGGGGCGTCAGCGGGCGGTCCGACGACACCGCCGTCCGGCGTACCGTCGGCGAGGTCGCCGGCCTGCTCGTGGAACGGGAACGACGCTTCGCCGAGGCCGGCGTGGAGTCGATGGCCGAGTGGCGCCGGCGCCGGGCCGACGGCCTCGACGACCCGTTCGGGGACGTGTTCCTGGTCGTCGACGGCTGGAACACGCTGCGTAACGAGTACGAGGACCTGGAACCGCTCGTCACCGAGCTGGCCACCCGGGGCCTGGCGTACGGCGTGCACGTGGTGGCGACGGCGCTGCGGTGGTCGGACTTCCGCCCGGCGATCCGTGACCTCTTCGGGTCCCGGCTGGAGTTGCGCCTCGGCGACCCGGCCGACTCGGTGGTGGTCAAACGCGCCCTGGCCGACACGGTGCCGGAGAAACGCCCGGGGCGGGGCATCACTGCGGGCGGGCTGCACTTCCTCACCGCCGAACCCCGGGTCGAGACGGTGGGCGCCGAGACAGGTGACCTGGTCAAGGCGGTGGCCGGCGCCTGGGCCGGGCCGGCCGCGCCCAGGGTGCGCCTGCTCCCCCCGGTGCTGCCCTACGCCGAGTTGGACCGGGGTGCGACCACCGGGCTGGCGTTCCCGATCGGCGTGGCCGAGGCGGACCTGTCGCCTGTCGTGCTCGACTTCGCCACCGAACCGAACTTCCTGGTCTTCGGCGACGCCGAGTGCGGCAAGTCGTCGTTCCTGCGCGCACTGGCCACCTCGATCATCGACCGGTTCACCCCGGAGCAGGCCCGGGTGATCCTGGTCGACTACCGGCGCAGCCTGATGGGCACGATCGAGACGCCGCACCTGATCGGCTACGGCACGGCGGCGCCGCACACCACCGACCTGATCGAGTCGGCCGCCGGCTACCTGCAGGGGCGGCAGCCCGGTCCGGAGGTGACCCCGGCCCAGCTACGCGACCGGTCCTGGTGGCAGGGTCCGGAGCTGTTCGTGCTGGTGGACGACTACGACCTGGTCGCCGGCGGTCCGACCAACCCGCTGCGCGCGCTGGAGGACCACCTGCCGCACGCCCGCGACGTCGGGCTGCACCTGGTGCTGGCGCGTCGCACCGGCGGCGCCGGACGGACCGCGTACGAGCCGATCGTGCAGCGGATGCGGGAACTGTCCACAGCCGGGTTGGTGATGTCCGGCGGGCCGGAGGAGGGCGCGCTCGTCGGCCAGGTCAAGGCCGGGCCGCTGCCCCCGGGCCGGGCGCGCCTGGTGACCCGTCGTGGGGGCGTACGCCTGGTGCAGTTGGCGCACCTTCCGCCGTCATGACCGGCTCACCGGAGTAGGCCCGTGACGGACGGGGCAAGCGGTAATCTCCGAGCAGCATGTGTCTGACGCGACGGAACGGCTGGAATGTGACCAGGGATCGGCAGTGGCCAGGCGTGCCGGTGGCCGGGCGTGCGCTCGTCGCCGCGCTGTCCGCACTTGTCACCGTGGCCGCCCCGCTGTCCCTGCCGGCGTCCGCCGCCGCCACGCCGCACCGGGCCTGGGTCGTGCCGGAGCGTGTGCTCCGCGCCGACCAGGTGCGCGACGGGCAGTGGCAGGTGGAGAAGCTGCGGGCGACGACCGCCTGGCGCACCTCGACCGGGCGCGGCGTGGTGGTCGCGGTGATCGACTCCGGGGTGGACGGATCGCACCCTGACCTGGCCGGTCAGGTGCTGCCCGGCCTGGACCTGGTCACCCCGGACGGCACGGACGGCCCGGACCCGGTGGGTCACGGCACCACGGTGGCCGGGCTGATCGCCGGGCGGGCCGACGACAACCGCGGCGTGGTGGGGCTGGCGCCGGACGCCAAGATCCTCCCGGTCCGGGTGCTCGACGCCCGGAACCGCTACGACGACGCGCTGGTCATCGCCACCGCGGTGCGCTGGGCGGTCGACAAGGGTGCCCGCGTGGTCAACCTGTCGCTCGGCGGGGGCGGTGACAGTCCCGCCCTGGCCGCGGCGCTGGACTACGCGTTCGCCCGGGACGTGGTGGTGGTCGCCTGCACCGGCAACCTGGCCACCTCGCCCACCACCACGGTCTGGTACCCGGCCCGGGAGCCGGGCGTGCTCGCGGTCGCCGGGCTGGAACGCGACAACAGTCTCTGGTCCGGTTCGATCACCGGCCACGAGACGGTCCTCAGCGCGCCGGCCACCGCCCTCTACGGCGCCCGCCCCGGCGGCTACTGGCGGGTGCAGGGGACGAGCTTCGCCGCGCCACTTGTCGCCGCGACGGCCGCGCTGGTCCGGGCGCGCTATCCCCGGATGTCGGCCGGGGACGTGGTGAACCGGCTGATCAACACGGGCCGGGACCTCGGCCCGCCCGGCCGGGACGACAGGTTCGGCTACGGCATGGTCGATCCGGTGGCGGCGCTGACCGCCGACGTGCCGACCGTCGACCTCAACCCACTGGACGACAACGCGTCCCCGGGCGTGGTGGGTTTCGGCCCGGCGCCCGGTGACGACCGGGACACCCGGGCCGCGGCGGCCGGGCAGGGCGGCGACCCCCTCGGGCATACGCCGTCGGGCGGTTGGTCGGCCCGCGCGGCCGGGCAGGCGGACGTCTCCGCCCCGGCGCGCCTCTGGACCGGCCTGGCCGTCCTCGTCGTGCTGGTGACCGGCACCGCGCTCACGGTGCGCCGGTCCCGCCGGTTCCGCCGCCGACCCGATACGGCTGCCGGCCCGACCCCGCCGCACAGAAACACGGCGGTCTGACAAACGCTGCGCCTGGGTACGGAACGGTCATGGACACCACCGGGCGGACGACGACGCGGTCCCGGTCGTGGCGTGGCCGCCGCCTCGACCCCGAGCACTCGCTGGGGCTGCGGCTCACCCTGGCCGCCGCCGCGGCGTTCCTGGTGCTGGTGCCGTTCGCCCTGCTCGCGTTGCTGGTGCTGGGCACCTGGCCGCCGCTGCTCCGGCTGGACGCGTCGATCACCGAAGCGTTCCACGGGTACGCGCTGGAGCACCCGGCCTGGGTCGACGGGATGTCCGTGTGGACGCACGTCTTCTCTCCCGGCCCGCTGCGGGTGGTCGCCGCCGGTGTGGTGATCTGGCTGCTGCGGCGCAGGGCTGCCCGGCTGGCCGCCTGGGTGGTCACCACCATGCTTGTCGGCGGGCTGCTCGGCGCGTTGTTGAAGCTCCTGGTCGGCCGGGACCGCCCGGACCTGCTCGACCCGGTGGCCCGGGCCGCCGGCTACTCGTTCCCGTCCGGTCACGCGCTGAACGCGATGTTGGCGGCGGGGGTGCTGCTGTTGGTGTTCCTGCCGTTCACCCGGGACCGCCCGCTCGGCCGGATCGCGCTGTGGGCCGCCGCCGTGCTGGTCACGGTGGTGACCGGGCTCAGCCGCATCGCGTTGGGCGTGCACTGGGCCAGCGACGTGGTGGGCGGCTGGGTCCTCGGGGTGGCGGTGGTCGCGGCGACCACCGCCGGATTCACCACCTGGCGTGCCGGGTTCGGCCGACGGGGCGCCCACCCGCTGCGCGACGGGGTGGAGCCGGAACTGGCCACCCCGGGGCGGGACGGCGACCGGGAGTAGCCGCGTCCCCGAAGGGGTACAGCATCGACCATGTCCGAAGTCGCGGTCCGAGTCGCCCGGCGTGTCCTGCTGCCGCTGGCGGTGCTCTTCGCCCTCATGGTCGGGTTGGGTCTCCTGGTCACCCGGGTGCTTGAGCACACCTGGCCGTTCACCGCCGAGGACGCGGTCAACCGCGAGTTCGCCGGCGACCGGACACCGGGGTGGAACGACGTCTCGCTGGTCTTCAGCACCCTCGCCAGCACCCAGATGATCGTGGTGGTGACGGTGCTGGCGGCGCTTGTGCTGCGGCTGGTGCTGCACCGTTGGCGGGAGCCGCTGTTCCTCTGCGCGGCGGTGACCGCCCAGGCGTTGATCTTCCTGTTCACCACGATGGTGATCGACCGGAACCGGCCGGCCGTCGCGCACATGGACGCCTCCCCGCCGACGTCCAGCTTCCCCTCGGGGCACACCTCCGCGGCGACCGCGCTCTACGTCGGTCTGGCGGTGCTGCTGGCGCTGCAGGTCCGCAGCACCCCGGCGAAGATCGGCTGGTGGTCGCTGCTGGTGCTGGTGCCGCTCGGGGTGGCGCTCACCCGCATGTACCGGGGCATGCACCATCCCAGCGACGTGGTGGCGTCGTTCCTCAATGGCGGCACCTGCGTGGCGATCATGGCGCGGGCGGTCCTCGACCGCACGCTCACCTGGGGCCGTTCCCGGCTGCCGCTGTCCCGCTCCGGCGACGGCGTGACACCGGCGGGAGCAGCGGCCGGAGGCTGAGCGCCGCCGGCCGGCTCAGGTGCAGTCGCCGGTGCCCACTCCCCGGGTACGCTCCGCGCCGGCCAGCGCCACCGGCCGCGCCTCAGCCGCGGTCACCGCGAACCCGGTGTTCGGGTCGTCCGCCGCCGCCGCGAAGATCACCCCGAGCACCAGCCCGTTCGACGAGACCAGCGGGCCGCCGGAGTTTCCGCTGCGGACCAACGCCCGGATCGTGTAAATCTCCCGGGTCACGTCGCCGGCCGAGTAGATGTCCTGACCGGGGATCCGGCCGACGTCGCGGACCCGGGCCGGCCGGGCATCGTACGGGCCGTCGAGGGGGAAACCGAGCACGATCGCGTCCGCCCCGGTGCCGGCCGCCCCGGCGGCGAACCGCATCGACGGGCCGGGCAGCCCGGGCACGTACAGCACGGCCAGGTCCCGCTTCGGGTCGTAGACCACCACCTCGCCGTCGTAGCGCTCGCCGCGCAGCTCCACCGCCACCGACCGGGTGCCCGCGACCACGTGCGCGTTCGTCATCACCCGGTCGTCGGCGTACACGAAGCCCGAGCCCTCGATCCGGCGGGAGCAGCTCGGCGCGGAACCGAGCACCTTGACCACCGACCGCTTCGCGTTCTGCACCACCTCGGAGTTGGCCAGCGCCGGATCGGGCGGGGCGACCTGACGGACGCGGGTCGGCGCGAGATCACCGAAGACGTCCGGGAAACCGTTGGTGTCGACCGTGTCCCGCAGCGCGGTGGACAGCTCCTGCGCCCGGTCCGGCAGCACCCGGTCGACGACGGTGAGCAGCGCGCTGTTGCGGACGGAGGAGGCCAGCCAGGGCACCGAGGAGGAGCCGAGCGGCACGGCCACCAGCCAGGCCACCAACATCACGGCGACCATCGAGATGAACGCCCCGCCGATGTCGTCGATCTTGCGGCCGGTCGCCCCGGTGATGGCGACCCGCAGGTTCGAGCCGAGCCACCCGGCCAGCGCCTGCCCGAGCACGGCCAGTCCGAAGATCGCCACCAGGGAGATCAGCACGCGGGTGCCGCTGGCCGCGAACTGCTCGGCGATCATCGGCCCGACCTGGAGGCCGAGCAGCGCGCCCAGGAAGAAGCCGGAGAACGACAGGGCCCCGATGACAAAACCCTGGCGGTATCCGCTGATCGCGAACACGAGCAGGAGCAGGAGCAGGACCAGATCCACGGCGGACACGCCCCCAGGGTACGGGCACCGGGCCCGCGGCCGGCTCAGCGCCCGCTGAACGTGACCTGAGGATTCCTACGGGTCATCACCGCACCGGGCTCTCGTCCGCCGCCTCGGTTCCGGCCGACGGCGCCGGGGCGTCCTCGGGCGGCAGCTCCACCACGCGGGAGTGCGGCCAGGGCCGGGACCAGCCGCCCATCTCCAGCAACCGGTCGATCACGCCGGCGGTGAAGCCCCAGACCAGCATCCCCCGCACCGAGAAGGCCGGGCCGATCCAACCGCTCGGGTGGCGTACCCGCATGCGGTTGTCCGGGTCGACCAGCTCGGCGACCGGGAGCCGCGCCACGTGCGCGACCTCGGCCGGCTCCCGCGGGTGCACCGGGTGCGGATCGTGCCACCAGGCGAGCACCGGGGTGACCACGAAGTCGCTGACCGGGATCCACAGCCGAGGCAGCTGCGCCAGCACGGTGACACTGCCGGGGTCGAGGCCGACCTCCTCGTTCGCCTCGCGCAGCGCGGTGGCGCGGGCGTCGGCGTCCTCCGGGTCGGCCGCGCCGCCGGGGAAGGCCGGCTGCCCGGCGTGGTTGCGCAGGGTCGCGGCACGTTGCAGGACCAGCACGTCCGGGCCGGCGTCGGGCTCCTCGCCGAGCAGCACCAGCACGGCGCTCTCCCGGCCGCCGCTGGCCGGCGTGACGATCCGGGTGAAGTCCTCCGCCCGCGCGGTGCCGAGCCGGTCGAGCAGCGGGTCGAACCAGCCGGGGGGCGGCCGTCGGGTCATGCCGGAATCCCGAGGTGGGTACGGACCAGCGTGGCGAGGCGGGCGTCGTCGAGCGCGCCGGTCGCGTCGATGTGCCGGATCCGTCCGTCCGCGTCGACCAGGACGGTGAGTGGGAACGCGTTGCGTTCCAGCGCGCGTTGGAACGCGTCGCCCTGGTCGAGCAGCATCGGGAAGCCCACACCGAAGTCCTCGCCGATGGACTGCGCGCCGCCGCGGCTGTCCCGCGTGTTGACCCCGAGCACCTGGAACCGGCCGTCGGCGCGCTCGCTGAGCCGCTGGAAGGCGGGCAGCTCCTTGCGGCACGGCAGGCACCAGGACGCCCACACGTTGATCACCGCCGGGCCCTTGATGTCGCGCACCTTCACCGGGGCGCCGCCGGTGAAACAGTTCAACGTCAGGTCGGGCAGCTGCTCCTTGCCGGGGCTGCCCGGCGCCGGGGACGCCGAGGCCGGCGCGACGGTCAGCGCGGCGCAGTCGGTGAACGGCGACGGGCGCTCCGCCCGGGTCGCCGACGGCCGGACGGCCGGCTCCTCGGCCGTGGCGGTGCAGCCCGCCGCGCCGAGCAGCAGCGGGACGAGCAGGTACGCGAGCCGCCGCATCACGGCACGTCCGCCGATGCGGCCTGCTGCGGCACCAGGTCGGGGTCGAGGCCGACGGCCACCGCGAGATCCCGCGCGCGGGGGCCCTTGAGCAGCTTGGCCGCAGCGGCCGGTTCGGTCGGCCCGGTCCCGTACGCGGGGCAGAGCTTGGCCAGCGTGCACGCGCCGCAGGCCGGCTTGCGGGCGTGGCAGACCCGCCGGCCGTGGAAGATGATCCGGTGCGACAGCATGGTCCAGTCGCGCTTGGGGAAGAGCGCGCCGATCGCGTGCTCGATCTTGACCGGGTCGGTCTCGGTGGTCAGCGCCCACCGCTGCACCAGCCGCTGGAAGTGCGTGTCGACGGTGATGCCGGGCACGTCGAAGGCGTTGCCGAGGATCACGTTCGCGGTCTTGCGCCCGATCCCCGGCAGGGTCACCAGGTCGGCCAGCCGGCCGGGCACCTCGCCGTCGTACCGCTCGCACAGCGCCCGACCGAGGTTGATCAGGGAGCTGGTCTTGTTGCGGTAGAAGCCGGTGGGCCGGATCAGCTCCTCCATCTCGGCGCGGTCCGCCCCGGCGTAGTCGGCGGCGGTGCGGTAGCGGGCGAACAGCTTCGGCGTGACCTCGTTGACCTTCTTGTCCGTGCACTGGGCGGACAGGATCGTCGCGACGGCCAACTCCAACGCGGAGGAGTGGTCGAGTTCGCAGTGCGCGTCGGGGTGCGTCTCGGTCAGGACCCGGCCGATGCGCCGGGCGCGGCGCGTACGGCCGAGGTCGGTCTCGGGGGTGCGCGTGGTCACGCCGGCCAGCCTACGTCGCGGGGCCGACGCGGTGACGACTCGACGCGGTCGACGTGTGTTCAGCCACCCGCCGGCGCGCTGATCTTGCCGGTTCCGTCGAGCTTCGCGCCGGTGTCCGGGAAGTCCGCCCGGGTCACCTCGCGGACCAGCCCGAGACCACGCTCCTGCGAATCCACCGACGGTCGGCCCACTCCGTTCATCACGGTGGAGGTGAAGGTGCCGTCGACGAACTTCCCCTGCGCGGTGAGCGACACCTTGAGCACCCCGCCCCACCCGAGCCGGCCGGAACTGTTCAGCGACTTGCCGCCACCGGCGAAGTTGCCCAGGCTGTAGGCGATCAGCCGCCCCTTGTAGAACTCCAGGCCCCGCAGCACGTGCGGGCCGTGCCCGATGACCAGGTCGGCGCCGGCGTCGATGACCGTCCGGGAGAAACGGATCGGGTCGCCCCGGTTCTCCCCGAAGAACATCTCGGTGCCCGGCTTGACCCGGGTCCTGTCCGCGCCCTCGGCGCCCATGTGCACCTGCACCACCACGATCTGGGCCGCCTCCTTGGCCATCTCGACGACCTGCTTGGCGGCGGCGAGGTCGACCAGGCTGTTCGACCAGGGGTACGAGGAGAAGCCCACCACGGCGACCTTGACGCCCTTGACGTCCACCACGGTGATCTCGCCGGGACCGCCGGTGTGCTTGAGCCCGTGCGCCTCCAGCGCCGACTGGGTGTTCTCGTAGCCCTGCCGACCGTAGTCGTACCCGTGGTTGTTGGCCTGGTTGAGCAGCTGGAACCCGGCCGAGCGCAGGTGCGCGGCATAGCCGGGCGGGGCCCGGAACTGATAGCAGTTCTTCGGCTTCGGGCCGCACTTGCCCGCGCCGGTGTCGTCGGTGAGCGGCTCCTCCAGGTTGCCCATCACCAGGTCGCCCTTGAGCGCCGACTTCACGTCGTCGAAGAAGCCCTTGCCGCCGTTGGGTGGCAACCGGTTCGGCGCGTTGCCCATGATCACGTCGCCGGTCGCGGTCAGCGAGATCGACGGCTCCGTCGCGCCGCCCGACGCCTTGGGCTGATCGGCCGTCGCGGGCCCGGTCGACCCGCCGCCCTGCCCCGCCTGCCAGGTCGGGTCGCCACCGCCGCCGGAGCAGCCCGCGACGGCGAGGACGGCGACGAGCGCGACGAGCGCGACGAGGCGTCGGCCGGCACGGGCCGGGCCGGCGACGGCTCGACGGGTGCGGACCGGGCCGGACCGGAGCGGGCCGGCGGAAAACTGGCCGGCCGGGTGCTGGCCGGCGGTGGCACGACGGGCGCGGAGCGCAGAACGGGCGGAAGCGTACATCGCCGGCGACGCTACCGCCCCGGCATCGCCGGGGCGAGGGCCGATCGGTCGGAAAAGCCGGCCTGTCGGAATCGTCCGCACCTCAGCCCGCCTGCCGGTCGGACCAGGGCACCACCGTTGCGGCACCACCGGCCCGGACCGCGGCGTGCACGGCACGGGCCAGCGGTGCGCCCCAGGTGGACCGGGGGCCGCCGTACGGGGCCGGCTCCCCGTCGGCCGGGCAGAGCACGGTCACCGCATCGGTCGGGGTGCCGGTGGCCGGCAGACCCAGTTCCCAGATCGCCTGCGCCTTCGCCTCGGTGACGGTGGCCACGGCGTTGACCAGGGCGGCGTCGCCGAGGCGTACCGGCACGTACCCGACGATGTTGACCGTGCCGACGCGCTGGGCCGGCCGGGCGGGCTCGGGCGCGGCGGCCCACACCGGCGTCCCCAGGCCCACGGTCGCCCAGACCCGGACGCCGCCATCCGTCCGGCGTACGACCTCGGTCACGTCCACGCCGGTCAGGAGTCCCACACCGGGACCGCCCAGGCCCAGGCCGTGGGCGAGTTCGGTCAGGTGGGCGGCCGGGTCGTCCCGGTCGTACGACATCGGCACGGTCGCGTTCACCACCCACCGGCGGATGCCGATCCCGCCGCCGAGCGGGGCGGAGCCGACCGCCAGCAGCGGCGTCTCGGCCCGCCAGGCCAGCAGCGGGATGTCCCACCCGGCTTCGGACCGGTTGGTCAGGATCGGCTCGCACAGCACGCCGGTCACCCTACGATCACTGGTGGGAACGGTTGCCTCCGGCCCGGCCGGCGGGATCTTAGTCGCTTCCCAGGTCGGGTAGGTTACGTCCAACGTTCAATCTTCCAGGGGTGCACCTCTGATTCCCGCTCATGTGCGCCTAGACTGACGGCGCGCGAGGGGATCAGCGGACGGCGGACCCGGCCGACGGACGGCACGCGTAGGCGGAGGTGCGCGATGGACGAGGTACTGGCCCGCAGCGGGATCTTCCAGGGTGTCGACCCGGAGGCTGCCGAGGCGCTCGCCAAGGAGATGGAGACGATCGAGGTCCGCAAGGGCGAGATCGTGTTCAACGAGGGCGAGCCTGGCGACAGTCTCTACATCCTCCTGTCCGGAAAGATCAAGGTCGGTCGCCGCGCGGCGGACGGCCGGCAGAACCTGATCGCCGTGATGGGCCCGTCGGACATGGTGGGCGAGCTGTCCCTGTTCGACCCCGGCCCGCGCACCGCGACGGCCACGGCGGTCACCGACACCCGCCTGGTCCGGCTGCGCAAGCAGGCGCTGCGACCGTGGCTGAACAACCGCCCGGAGATCGCCGAGCAACTGCTGCGGGTGCTGGCCCGCCGGTTGCGCCGCACCAACGACTCGCTCGCCGACCTGATCTTCACCGACGTGCCGGGACGGGTCGCGAAGAACCTGCTCCAGATGGCCGGCCGGTTCGGCACCCGCGACGGCGGCGTGCTGCGCGTGACGCACGACCTCACCCAGGAGGAGATCGCCCAGCTCGTCGGCGCCTCCCGGGAGACCGTCAACAAGGCGCTCGCCGACTTCGCCTCCCGCGGCTGGTTGCGGCTGGACGGCAAGAGCATCATCATCCTCGACCCGGAGCGCCTGGCCCGCCGCGCCCGGGTCTGACCGCCACATCCGGCCCCCGGCCCGGCCCGCCTCCGCGCGGCCGGGCCGGCGCCGTCTCCGCGCGGCCGGATCGCCTTCCGACATCCAATGGGCTTCGCCGGGTGGACGCGCCGACATTGTGCGGAGGACGCACCACGGTCGCTGTCGCGGGGTGGGCGACAGTCAGCGGTGAGGGCGGCGGTTGACGTAGGCGTCGATCTGCCTGGTCAGCCTTGCGGGGTCGGTGAGGACCAGATAGCGCTGGCGGTGACCGCCGGGTTGCCAGCGGTTCAGGCCATCGGCGGTGACTGTGTTGTGCCCACCCGCGCCCGCGTCCCGCAGGGTGCCGGTGGGGCCGTGGATGGCGTAGTGGACGGCCGCCGGATCCCAGGTGCCGTCCCGCTGGTCGGCTCCGCAGCCGTACAGCAGGTCGAAGACGGCGCGGACCGGGCTGTCCCGACGGTGGGCGGCGCAGACGCCGTTGCCGACGAAGACCTTCGCGCCGACTTCGAAGCCGTCGTAGACGACGCGGCCCGGCCAGCCGTCCACGACCCGGCGGGTGGCGTCGAGGTCGAGGCCGAAGTTCCACTCCGGCGCGGTGGCCCGCGGGTATTCGCCGCCCATGACGACCGTCCGGGCGACCTTGCGCGCGACCAGTTCGCGGTCGGTGCGCAGGAGTCGGGAAAGGTTGGTGAGAGCGCCGATGGCGACGATGGTGACACTGTGGTCGGGCTGGGCGGCGAGCAGCCGCCGGTACAGGGTGACGGCGTCGACGGCGCGACCGCTGTGCGGCCACCGCTCGGCCAGCAACCGGCTGTACGCCTCGGGCACCTGCGGCGCACCGACCGGGGCACCGACGGGCAGGTCGGGTCGGCCGTACCAGGTGTTCAGCGCGTCGATCGCGGGGGCGTTCCACCGGTTGTCCACATCGGTCATCACGCCGAGCAGCCGCACCTGCCCGGCGTCGGCGGCGGCATGGGCGGCGGCGAGGGCTGCCACGTCGTCCCACCACTGACCGAAGTCGGTGTCGATGATGACGCGCGGGGTGGAGTGGGTGGCCTGGGCCGGTGCGGGCCAGGCGACGAGACCCGCGGCGAACGTGACCAGAACGGACATGGCGGCAAGTGCGCGCAACCACGGCCGCCGATCGGGGCGGATTTCGTCGGATGCCTTGGCCACGTCGCTGACGCTAACCCCTCGGCGGTGACGCCACCAGCCCGCTCGCGCAGCCGGTGGTGGTGACCGGCGGCTGTTTCTCAGGTGCGGTGGTTCCGCCTGGCGTGCCATGCTGTCGGCTCACCGACGAAAGAGGCATCGAACGTGCAGTTCACCGAGGCCGTAGACCACCATCTCGCCGCCGTCACCGGGCGGGATCTGCAGGGCTACCGCCCCACACTCCACCCGGACGTCTCGCTGATCACCTTGGGCGGCAAGCTGATCGCCGGGCGCGACGCGGTGCTCGACCTGCACCATGCCTGGTTCGGCGACCCCGACTGGAGCTGGAAGCTGACGCCGCTGCGGAGCACCGTCGCCGGGGACACCGGGGTGGCGGTGTTTGCGGTGGCCTATCAGGACCTCGACGCCGACGGTGCCCCGTACGAGCTGGCGTACCTGCTCAGCCTGACCTTCGTACGGGTGGACGGCACCTGGCTGCTGCTGCACGACCAGAACACCCGGTCGAGCTGACGCAGCCCGTCCGGTAACGATCGCGTGGCCCCGGTCAGCTGCCGAGTCGCTGCCGAGCGAGGAACTTGGGCACGACCATGCGCCATGCCTCCACCACCAGCTCGGTCATGTACCCGTGGTCGAGCCGGCCGACGTGGCAGCACACCCAGTTGAAGCGCTGGTCGGACACACAGGGCAGGAAGAACAGGTGCGGCTCGTCGGCGATGAGCCCGTCGCGCTGCTCCTTCGGATAGCCGAAGCCCATCGTTGTCTCATCGCGGGAGAACGCGACGTACACGAGGGAACCGACCCGGAACTTGACGCGGTCCCGGATCAGGTGCTCGCTACTTCGCGGCAGTGTCCGTGCCAACGCCCGGACGTCAGCCACACTGACCATGCCCCGACCATACGCACCGTCGTCCCTCCGAGGCCGACCGGCAGGCGGTGACCGCGTCCGGTCAGGGGATCGTGGTGGATGACGTGGCTGTCCATCAATGGTGCCATGACGTCGGTACGCGCCCAGCGGGTGAGAAGAGCGGACGGTCACGCGCGCGGTCCCGTGGAGCGGCGCCTGATGGAGTCCGTCGCCCGCGCGGCCGGCGTCACCGCCGTGTTGGCTGCACCTGCTGCGCGAGCACACCCCCCCGCTACGCCGCCCAGCCCTACCAGCACCTCGCCGCCGCCTACCGTGCGGCCGGCCACGACCACGACGCCCGCACCAGGTCTGACCTCCACATCCGGCCCCGGCCCGCCTCCGCGCGGCCGGGCCGGCGCCGTTCCCGTCCGTCGCCGGGCCGGGCCGGTGCCGTTTCGTCCGTCGCCCGGCCGGGCGGTCCGTCGTCGGGCCGGGCCGCTCTGCCCGGCGCAGAATCGCTTGCCTCCGTCCCGGCCCCACGGGCAGGCTCGGACGATGCCCGAACGCGTCGCCGTACTCTCCGACATCCACGGTGTGCTGCCCGCGCTGGAGGCCGTCCTGGCCGAGCCGGACGTGGCCACCGCCGACCTGATCGTCCTCACCGGTGACCTCGCGGCCGGCCCGCAACCGGTCGAGGTGCTGGACCGGCTCGCCACGCTCGGCGACCGGGCACGCTGGGTCGGCGGCAACGCCGATCGGGAACTCGTCGAGGCACGGGCCGGGAAGCCGTCTCCGATCGCGGAGTCGAACTGGGCCGCCGCGCAACTCCGCGACGACCAGGTGGCCCGGCTGGCCGCGCTGCCGCCGTACGTCACGCTGCCGGTCACCGGCCTGGGCGAGGTGCTGTTCTGCCACGCCACACCCCGCGACGACGAGGAGGTCGTGCTGGTCGACTCGCGGCTCGACCGCTGGGCGGAGGTCTTCGCCGGGCTGCCGACCGAGGTCGGCACCGTGGTCTGCGGGCACACCCACATGCCGTTCACCCGGCTCGTCGACCGCCGCCTGGTGGTCAATCCGGGCAGCGTCGGCATGCCGTACGGGGGCACGGGCGCGTGGTGGGCGCTGCTCGGGCCGGGCGTGCAGTTGCGCCGGACGCGGTTCGACGTGGACGCCGCGTGCGCCCGCGTCGCCGCCGAGTCCACCTTCCCGGACGCGGCGGCCTGGGCCGACGAGTACGTCCGCTCCCGCCACTCCGACGCCGACGCCCTCACCGCCTTCGCCCCGCGCGACGGGCGCTGACTGTCAACAAGGGGCCCTTCCTCTACCGGATGCGTTAAGAAGGGGCCCCTCCTTAAAAAAAAGTCAGGCTTGACTGTTTGTTTTTGGGCAGGCAGACTGGGCGCGTGGCGAGCCGGGTACCGCAGCAGGAGCGCAGCCGCGCCACTCAGGCGCGGCTGCTGGAGGCGACCGTCGAGTGCCTGGTGGAGCACGGCTGGTCCGGCACCACCACCACTGTGGTGGCGGCCCGCGCCGGGGTCTCCCGAGGCGCCCAGTTGCACCACTACCCCACCAAGGCGGCCCTGGTCACCGCCGCCGTCACGCACCTGACCGAGCGCCGGGCGGCGGAGCTGCGCGCCGAGGCGGCGGCCCTGCCGGCCGGTCCCCGGCGGCTGGACGGGGTGGTCGACCTGCTCGCCGCCTCCTTCACCGGCCCGCTGTTCGTGGCCGCGTTGGAGTTGTGGGTGGCCGCCCGCACCGACGCCGAGCTGCGGGCCGCGCTGGTGCCGCTGGAGGCACGGATCGGCCGCGAGATGTACCGGCTCACCGTGGAGCTGCTCGGCGTGGACGAACGCAATCCGGGCGTGCGCGAGTCGGTGCAGGCCACCCTCGACCTGCTCCGTGGCCTCGGCGTGGCCAACCTGCTCAGCGACGACTCACCCCGCCGTGCCGCCCTGCTGCACACCTGGAAGCGCCAGCTCGCCGCGCTGCTCACCCCCGACAGCGAGCGGCACTGATCCCTGACGGCCCACCCCGCCCGGAGGCACCATGGTCGACCTGACAGCACTGCTCGCGGACCTGGCCGCCGAGTCCGAACAGCTCGACTCGCTCGTGGCGGACCGGCCGCCGCGGGACTGGGAGCGCCCGACGCCGGCCCCGGGCTGGACCGTCGCGCACCAGGTGGCCCACCTGGCCTGGACCGACCACGTCGCCTACCTGGCGGCCACCGACGCCTCGGCGTTCTACGCCTCGGTGACCAGCGCGCCGGACCCGTCGCGCCTGGTCGAAGACGGCGCCGAGTCCTTCCTCGCGCCACCGCCGGCGCTGCTGGCCCGCTGGCGCGCCGGCCGGTCGGCGCTCGCCGGGACCCTCGCCACCATCCCGGCCGGGCAGAAGATCCCGTGGTACGGCACCAGCATGTCCGCCACGTCGATGGCCACCGCCCGGTTGATGGAGACGTGGGCGCACGGCGAGGACGTGGCCGAGGCGCTCGGCGTCCGGCGTACCCCGACCGAGCGCCTGCGGCACGTCGCGCACCTCGGCGTCCGTACCCTCGGGCACGGCTTCGCGGCCCACGGCCGCCCGGTGCCCACCACGCCGGTGCGGGTCGAACTGACGGCGCCCACCGGCGGTGACGTGTGGGAGTTCGGGCCGACCGACGCGGCCGACCGGGTGACCGGGCCGGCACTGGACTTCTGCCTGCTGGTCACCCAGCGCCGGCACCGCGACGACCTGGCGCTGGTGGCGACCGGGCCGGTGGCCGACGAGTGGTTGGACGTGGCCCAGGCGTTCGCCGGGCCGCCCGGCGGCAAGCGCGGGCCGTCGGGTCCGGAGGGGTCCGCGTGAGCGCGCACAGTGAGCTCGTGGGCCCCGCAGCCGCGACGGGAGCGGACACGGGCGTGCTGCGCGTCGGCAACGCGTCCGGCTTCTACGGCGACCGGTTCAGCGCCTGGCGGGAGATGCTCGACGGCGGTGAGCTGGACGTGCTGACCGGCGACTACCTGGCCGAGCTGACCATGCTGATCCTCGGCCGGGACCGGATGCGCGACCCGTCGCGGGGTTACGCGAAGACGTTCCTGCGCCAGTTGGAGGGTGTGCTCGGCACCGCACTCGAACGCGGCGTCACACTCGTCACCAACGCCGGCGGCCTCAACCCGGCCGGCCTGGCCGACGAGATCCGCTCCGTCGCCGACCGGCTCGGCCTCCAGGTGCGGGTCGGGCACGTCGAGGGCGACGCGCTCCAGCGCCCGGACGCGTTGACCGCGAACGCCTACCTGGGGGCGTTCGGGATCGCCGCCTGCCTCGACGCGGGTGCGGACGTGGTGGTCACCGGGCGGGTCACCGACGCCTCACTCGTGGTCGGCCCGGCCGTCGCCCGGTTCGGCTGGACCCGCGACGACCTGGACGCGCTGGCCGGGGCGACCGTGGCCGGGCACCTGATCGAGTGCGGGGCGCAGGTCACCGGCGGCAACTTCAGCTTCTTCACCGAACTGCCCGACGGTGGGCACCGGCCCGGCTTCCCGATCGCCGAGCTGCACCGGGACGGCTCGTCGGTGCTCACCAAGCACCCCGGCACGGGTGGCGCGGTCACCGTGGAGACGGTCACCGCCCAACTGCTGTACGAGGTGGGTGGACCGGACTACCTCGGGCCGGACGTGGTGACCCGGCTGGACACGGTGCGGCTGGAGCAGGAGGGCCCGGACCGGGTACGCGTGTCCGGGGTGCGCGGCACGCCCCCGCCGGACACGCTCAAGGTGGGCGTCAACAACCTGGGCGGCTTCCGCAACTCGATGACGTTCGTGCTGTGCGGGCTGGACATCCCGGCCAAAGCGGCCCTGGTCCGCGGCCAGATCGAGGAGTCGGTGGGCACCGAAGGACTGGAGTTCACACTGGCCCGCACCGACCACCCGGACACCGGCGACACCGAGGCGGCGAGCGCGCTGCTGCACGTACACGTGCGTGACGGCGACATGTCGCGGGCTGGGCGGGCGTTCTCGGCGGCGGCGGTGGAGTTGGCGCTGGCCTCCTACCCGGGTTGCACGCTGACCACACTGCCCGGCGACGCGACGCCGTACGGCGTGTTCACCTCCGACGCGGTTCCGCAGGACGCGGTCGAGCACGTCGCGGTGCTCCCGTCCGGCGAGCGCGTGCCGATCCCGCCGCCGACGGTGACGAGCGGTTTGCAGGGGGCCCCTGTACAACACGAGGCGTTAACGGGGGGCCCTTCCTCACCCGCCACCCGGCGGGGGCCGCTGGGCGAGCTGGTCGGCGCGCGGTCGGGTGACAAGGGCGGCGACGCCAACCTGGGCGTCTGGGCGCGTACCGACGCGACCTGGCCCTGGCTGCGCGACTGGCTGACCGTGGAGCGGTTGGCCGAACTGCTGCCGGAGACCGCCCCGCTGACGGTCGCGCGGTACGAGCTGCCGAACCTGCGCGCGGTCAACTTCGTGATCCGGGGACTGCTCGGGCAGGGCGTGGCCGCCTCCACCCGGTTCGACCCGCAGGCCAAGGCGCTCGGCGAGCTGTTGCGCTCGCGGGTCGTCGACCTTCCGACGGAGGCACCCGCATGAGCATCCTGGACACGCCGGAACGCCGGCAGCTGCGCGAACTGACCCGCTCCTTCGTCACCCGGGAGGTGCTGCCGCACCTGTCCGACTGGGAGCGGGCCGGCGAGCTGCCCCGGTCGCTGCACGAGACCGCCGCGAAGATCGGCCTGCTCGGCATCGGCTTCCCGGAGTCGGTCGGCGGCAGCGGCGGTGACCTGCTCGACTCGATGGTGGTCACCGAGGAGATCATCCGCTCGGGCGGCTCGTCCGGGTTGTTCGCCGCGCTGTTCACGCACGGCATCGCGCTGCCGCACATCGTCGCCGCTTGCGGCGACGACGGAGGCTCAGGCGGAGGCGGTCCGCAGCATCTCATCGAGAGGTACGTCCGCCCGACGCTGGCCGGGACGATGCTCGGCGCGCTGGCGATCACCGAGCCGGACGGCGGCTCGGACGTGGCGGGCATCCGCACCTGTGCGGTCCGCGACGGCGACCACTACGTGGTGAACGGGTCCAAGACGTACATCACCAGCGGGGTCCGCGCCGACTTCGTCACCACGGCGGTCTGCACCGACTTCCCCGGTTCGAGCTCGCTCATCCTGCTCGTGATCGACAAGGGGTCGCCCGGGTTCACCGTCGGCCGCAAGCTGGAGAAGCTGGGCTGGCACTGCTCGGACACCGCCGAGCTGTCCTTCGTCGACGTGCGGGTGCCGGTGGGCAACCGGGTCGGCCCGGAGGACAGCGGCTTCCTCGCCATCATGCAGCAGTTCGCCAACGAGCGGATCTCGCTCGCCACCCAGGCGTACGCGACCGCGCAACGCTGCGTGGACCTGACCGTGCAGTGGTGCCGGGACCGCCAGACGTTCGGCCGCCCGCTCGTCGGCCGCCAGGTCGTCCGGCACCGGCTGGCCGAGATGCACTCGCGCACCGAGGCAGCCCGGGCGTACGTGCACGAGGTCGCCGAGCGGGTCGCCGCCGGGCAGCCGGTGGTGACCGAGGTGGCGATCGCCAAGAACGTGGCGGTGTCGGCGTGCGACTTCGTGGTCGACGCCGCGCTGCAACTGCACGGTGGCTTCGGCTACATGCGCGACGCCGAGGTGGAGCGGCACTACCGCGACGCCCGGCTGCTCGGCATCGGCGGCGGCGCCACCGAGATCATGAACGAGATCATCGCGAAGGGCATGGGCCTGTGAGTACGACCGTCTTGCAGAGTGCGATCGACCCGTCCGCGCCGGCGTTCACCGCGAACCGGGAGGCGCTGCTGGAGCGCCTGGCCGAGCTGGACGCGGCGCTCGACCAGGCGCGCGGCGGTGGTGGTGAGAAGTACGTGACCCGCCACCACGGGCGCGGCAAGCTGCTCCCCCGGGAGCGGATCGAGTTGCTGCTCGACCCGGACAGCCCGTTCCTGGAGTTGTCGTCGCTTGCCGCGTACGGCACGGACTTCCCGGTGGGCGCCAGCACCGTGGTCGGCATCGGCGTGGTCGAGGGCGTGGAGTGCCTGATCGTGGCGAACGACCCGACGGTACGCGGCGGCGCGATCAACCCGTGGTCGCTGGCGAAGACCCGGCGGGCCGGTGAGATCGCGGCGGCCAACCGGCTGCCGATGGTGAACCTGGTCGAGTCCGCCGGCGCGGACCTGCCGACCCAGGCGGAGATCTTCATCCCGGGTGGCCGGGTGTTCCGGGACCTGACCCGGCTCTCCGCGGCGCGCATCCCGACGGTGAGCGTGGTCTTCGGCAACGCCACCGCCGGCGGCGCGTACGTGCCGGGCATGTCGGACTTCACCATCATGATCCGGGACCGTTCGCAGGTGTACCTGGCCGGGCCGCCACTGGTGAAGATGGCCACCGGCGAGGTCACCGACGACGAGTCGCTGGGCGGGGCGGCGATGCACGCCACCACGAGCGGTCTGGCCGACTTCCTGGCCGAGGACGAACGCGACGGCATCCGGCTGGCCCGGCAGTGTGTGCGCCGGCTCAACTGGCGCAAGCACGGTCCGCCGCCGCGCAACCCGTCCCCGCTGCCACCCCGGTACGACCCGGAGGAACTGCTCGGCATCGCCAGCGCCGACCTGAAGGTGCCGTTCGACCCGCGTGAGGTGCTGGCCCGGGTGCTCGACGACAGCGCGTTCGACGAGTTCAAGCCCGGTTACGGCAGCGCGCTGGTAACCGGCTGGGGTGAGCTGCACGGCTGGCCGGTCGGCGTGCTGGCGAACGCCCGGGGTGTGCTGTTCAGCGAGGAGGCGCAGAAGGCGGCCCAGTTCATCCAGCTCGCCAACGCGGCGGACACGCCGCTCGTCTTCCTCCAGAACACCACCGGCTACATGGTCGGCACCGAGTACGAGCAGCGCGGCATCATCAAGCACGGCGCCTTCATGATCAACGCGGTGTCGAACTCGACGGTGCCCCACCTGACGGTGAACCTGGGCGCGTCCTACGGTGCCGGCAACTACGGCATGTGCGGCCGGGCGTACGACCCGCGGTTCCTGTTCACCTGGCCGAACGCGAAGTCGGCGGTGATGGGGCCGGCGCAGCTCGCCGGCGTGCTGTCCATCGTGGCCCGGCAGGCCGCCGCCGCCCGGGGCCGGGAGTACGACGAGGACACCGACGCCGCCATGCGGATGATGGTCGAACAGCAGATCGAGTCGCAGTCGGGTGCGCTGTTCCTGTCCGGGCGGCTCTACGACGACGGGGTGATCGATCCCCGGGACACCCGTACCGTCCTCGGGCTCTGCCTGTCGGCGATCCACAACGGACCCGTGAAGGGCGCCGATGCTTTCGGCGTCTTCCGGATGTAGGGGGCTGGGGAATATGATCAATACCCTTCTCGTGGCGAACCGGGGGGAGATCGCCCGCCGGGTGTTCGCCACCTGCCGCACCCTCGGTGTGGCCACGGTCGCTGTCCACTCCGACGCGGACGCGGACGCGCCGTTCGTCGCCGACGCCGACCAGGCGGTGCGGCTGCCCGGGAACACGCCGGCCGAGACGTACCTGCGGATCGAGGCGATCCTGGACGCGGCCCGGCGCTCCGGCGCGGACGCGGTCCATCCCGGGTACGGCTTCCTGGCCGAGAACGCCGACTTCGCGGCGGCGGTGACCGACGCGGGCCTGACCTGGGTGGGTCCGTCGGCGAAGGCCATCGCGGCCATGGGCGACAAGATGGCCGCGAAGGCGCTGCTCGCCGACGCGGGCGTGCCGATGCTGCCCACCTGGACCGACCCGGCCGAGGTCACCGACTTCCCGGTGCTGGTCAAGGCCTCGGCGGGCGGCGGCGGTCGGGGTATGCGGATCGTCCGGGACGCGGCCGGCTTGGCCGAGGCGGTCGCGGGTGCGGGCCGTGAGGCGGCGGCGGCGTTCGGCGACGGCACGGTCTTCATCGAGCGGTACGTGGAGCGGGGCCGCCACGTCGAGGTGCAGATCTTCGGTGACGCGCACGGCACGGTGGTGGCGCTCGGGGTGCGTGACTGCTCGATCCAGCGCCGGCACCAGAAGATCGTCGAGGAGGCGCCGGGGGTGCTGCCCGACGAGGTACGCCAGCGGCTGCACGAGGCGGCGGTCGCGGCGGGGCGGGCGGTCGACTACGTCGGTGCGGGGACCGTGGAGTTCCTGTTGGCGCCGGACGGGCAGGTGCACTTCCTGGAGATGAACACCCGCCTCCAGGTGGAGCACCCGGTGACCGAGGCGACCACGGGGCTGGACCTGGTCCGGCTGCAACTGCTCGTCGCCGAGGGTGAGCCGCTGCCGGTGACCACGACGCCGGCCGCCGACGGGCACGCCATCGAGGTGCGACTGTGCGCCGAGGAGCCGACCCAGGGTTTCCGCCCGGCCACCGGCACGCTGCACCGGTTCGCGGTTCCCGGCGTGAGCGCCGAGTTCGGGCCGGTGCGCGGGCTGCGGCTGGACTCGGGCGTGGTGGACGGCTCGACGGTGAGCGTGCACTACGACTCGATGCTGGCGAAGCTGGTCGCCTGGGCGCCCACCCGGACCGAGGCGGCCCGGGCGCTGGCCGGTGCGCTGGCCCGGGCCGAGTTGCACGGCGTGGCCACGAACCGGGACCTGCTGGTGCGTGTGCTGCGCAGCCCGGAGTTCGCCGCCGTCGATCTGGACACCGGCTTCCTGGACCGGCATCCCGAGGTGTTCGCGCCGCTGCTGCCGGCCGCACAGCGTCCGGTGGTGGCGTTGGCGGCGGCGTTGGCAGGTGCCGCCGCGCGTCGGGCCGCCGCCCCGGTGCTGGCGGGGTTGCCGTCGGGCTGGCGCAACGTGCCGGCCGTCCCGCAGGTCACCCGGTTCGCCGCCGCCGACGGCGAGGAGGTCGAGGTCCACTACCGCCTCGACCGCACCGGCGCGCTCGCCGAGTGGGAAAGCAGGGGCGCCTTCCTTACGCCCGCGGCGGAGGACGGGATCCCCGATAACAGCAGCGAGGCGCCACAGGTGGAACTGGTGTCGGCCACCCCGGAGCGGGTGGTGCTCGACGTGGCCGGGGTACGGCGGGTGTTCCGCGTACACCGGGCGGGGTCGTCGGTCTTCGTGGACGGGCCGGACGGGGCGGCGAGCCTCACCGAGCTGCCCCGCCTCCCACTGCCCACCGCGGAGTTGGCGGCCGGGTCGCTGCTCGCGCCGCTGCCCGGCGCGGTGACCCGGGTGCACGTCGAGGTCGGCCAGCGGGTCGCCGCCGGTGACCTGTTGCTGACGCTGGAAGCGATGAAGCTCGAACATCCCGTGCTCGCCCCCGCCGACGGGGTGGTGGCCGAACTTCCGGTGCCGGCCGGCGGCCAGGTCGAGACGGGTGCCGTACTGGCCGTGGTGGACCCCGAGGAGGACCCCCAGTGAACGTCGATCTCACCCCCGAGCAGGACCAGCTCCGCGACGCCGTGCGCGCGCTGGGCCGCAAGTACGGCCACGAGTACTTCGTCCGCAAGGCCAAGGCCGGCGAGCACACCACCGAGCTGTGGCACGAGGCCGGACGCCTCGGCTACCTGGGCGTGAACATCCCCACCGAGTACGGCGGCGGGGGCGGCGGCATCACCGAGCTGGCGCTGGTGTGCGAGGAGCTGGCCGCGACGGGCTGTCCGCTGCTGCTGCTCGTGGTCTCCCCCGCCATCGCCGCCACGATCATCCACAAGCACGGCACGGAGGAGCAGCGCAAGCGGCACCTGCCGGGTCTCGCCGACGGCTCCCAGAAGATCGTCTTCGCGATCACCGAACCGGACGCCGGTTCGAACTTCCACCGCCTCGCCACGGTGGCCCGCCGCGACGGCGACGACTGGCTGCTCACCGGCCGCAAGGTCTACATCTCCGGCGTCGACGAGGCCGGGCACGTGCTGGTGGTGGCCCGCACCGAGGACGCCGCGACCGGCAAGCTGAAGCCGGCACTGTTCCTCGTGCCGACCGACGCCCCCGGCTTGGAGAAGACCAAGCTGGAGATGGAGATCCTGTCCCCGGAGAACCAGTTCATGCTCTTCCTGGACGACGTCCGGGTGCCCGCCGACGCGCTGGTGGGCGAGTCGCTGGACGCCGGCCTGCCGGCGCTGTTCGCCGGGCTCAACCCGGAGCGCATCACGGTCGCCGCGATGGGCGCCGGCACCGGCCGGTACGCGATCGAGAAGGCGTCCGACTACACCTCCAGCCGCAAGGTGTGGGGTGGCCGTTCGATCGGCACGCACCAGGGCGTGGCGCATCCGCTGGCGCACGCGGCCATCCAGGTCGAACTGGCCCGGCTGATGATCCAGAAGGCGGCGACGCTCTACGACGCCGGCCGGGACCTGGAGGCCGGCGTGGCCGGCAACATGGCCAAGTACGCCGCCGGGGAGGCCGCCGCGCTGGCCGTGGACACCGCCGTCCAGGCGCTCGGCGGAGCCGGCATGACCACCGAGTACGGCGTGGCGACGCTGCTCGGTGCGGCACGCGCCGGCCGGATCGCCCCGGTCAGCCGGGAGATGATCCTCAACTTCGTGGCCCAGCACGTCCTCGGCCAGGACAAGTCGTACTGACCGGGCGGCCCGTTCGGGCGGCGGGTGGGACGCCATGGGTGGCTCAGCAGGCCGGAGGCACCTATGGCGTTCCACCGACCCGGGCCGCCTCGGGGCGTTCCACCGGGCCGGGCCGCCTCGGGGCGGGCCGTGGTGACGGGAAGCCGTCCGACCCGGCGGTTGACAGGCCGGCGCGCTCGGCCATGCTTGTCCTGTGAGTTCGTTCCCGAAGCCCGATGCGCGGGCGAAGGCCGTCGTCGCGTCCGTGGCGACGGTGGCGGCGGTGGTGACGCTGGCCGTGTGGCGCCCGTCCGGCATCCTTTCGGTCGTGCTGGCCCTGGCCTGCGTCCTGCTCGCGATGGTCGCCGGGGTGACGATCACCGCCGCCCGCCAGGACGGTGGCCCGGTCCCCACACCGGCCGAGGGCGGATCGTCTCTCCACCTCGGCTACGGGGTGGACGCCGACACCCTGCAGGCGATCGACCCGCGGGCGGTGCGGCACCTGCGCACTCCCGGTGGTCACCCGGCCGACGCGGACACGCTGGAGGCGCTCGACCCCCGGGCGGTACGCCGTCTGCGCGCACCCGGGGCGGTGGACGCCGACACGCTGGAGACGCTCGACCCGAGATCGGTGCGGGAGCACCGCGCGGTGAACGGGCTCAGCGACCGGTGAGGGTGGGACCGGCGAGCGCGTTCACACCCTTGCCGGCCAGGCAGCGGTAGGTCCGGTCGGTCTCGGACACGTTCGGCGGCAACACTTCGAGATTCCACCCGGTGCTCGGCTCGACGCCACTGACCCGCCGGAACGTCTCCACGTTGCATACCTTGCCCACCGCCGGGTCCGCGGCGACCGCGTCGTGCCGGGCCCCGGCGAGCGCGGCCGGCAGGTGCCCCGCGGCGTACGTCTCCCAGGTGTGCTGCCCGTCGCACGGCACCCGGCTCGCCTCGGCCCGGTCGCGGCGCAACCGCACCGGCCCGTAACACTCCAACTCGGACGCGCAGAGCGCCCCGGCGGGCAGGCCCACGTCGGCGGACGCGCAGCCGGGCAGCGGCGCCCCGGCGACGCTGCTGACGGCCGGGCCCGGCGGGACCACCGGCTGCGGGCCGCCGGCCAGCCAGGCGCCCGCGCCGGCCGAGGCGGCCATCGCGAGCGCCCCGGCGCCGCCGAGGAACCAGCGCTTCGGCCAGCGCCGGCCGCGGGCGGCCACGGTCGGGTGGTCGTCCTCGGCGGCCGGGCGAGGGCTCGGCCCGCCGGTACGCCCGAAGCGTTCGCCGGTGCCGCGCGCTCCGTACGACCCGTCGCCCGACGGGGTGCCGTGGCTCAGCGGCAGCGCGGCGAGCAGACCGCGCAGTTCGACGGCGGAGGGCCGCTCCCCGGGATCGTTCGACATGCCCAGCCGGAGCACGTCGATCATCTCGTCCGGTACGCCCGGCAGGCCGGGGATCGGCTGGTGGAACATCTCCAGCACGGTGATCAGGCTGGGGTTGCGTTCGGACTGCCAGCGGGGCGGGCGGCCGTACATCACCGCGTAGAGCGTGGCGCAGAGCGAGTACACGTCGACGGCGGGACTCGGCGGGCTGTGGTTGAACGTCTCCGGTGGGGCGTACGCCGGGGTGAGCGCCTCCAGCATGACCGAGGAGTCGCGGAACTCGGCCAGCACCGCCAGTCCGAAGTCGGCGAGCACCGCCGAGTTGAACTCCGAGTGCAGGATGTTCGCCGGCTTGACGTCGCGGTGCAGCACCCCGGCCGCGTGCGAGTGCACCAACGCGTCGGCGATCTTCACGCCCAGGTCGCGGGTCTCCTCCGGACCGAGCGGCGAGTGACGCATCCGCTCGGCGTACGAGCCGTCGCAGAGCTCCATGATGAGGTAGGGGTGCTGGTCGACGGTGACTCCGACGTCGAAGAGGTCCACCACGTGCGGGTGCGACGACATCCGCCCGGCCGCGCGGGCCTCGCGCAGGAACCGGGCCTGGTCGCGTTCGCTGTCCAGGGTCCGGTTCTCGACCTTGACCGCGACCTCGCGGCCGACCGAGATTTGGGTGGCGCGGTAGATGGTGGCGTAACCGCCCCGGGCAAAGACCTGCAGATCGGTCAGACCAGGCACGACGGGCAGCCGGATGGCACCGGGCGGGGTCTCGGTCACGGTTCGAAAATACCCAACATTGCCGGCCGGTCAGCCGGCCGCGTCGGCGGCCGGCACCGGGGCGGAGGTCTCCGGCCCGGTGGACGTGAGCGCACCGGGTGTCGCCCGACGCCCGTCCCACCACAGGCCGACGGCGGTCGCGACGGCACCCAACCCCTCCCACAGGGCCACCCCGAAGAAGCGGTCGGGCGCGACGTCGGAGAGCACGGCGATCGTGAAGACGGCGAAGGTGGCAAGCCGGAACCAGACGGTGAACCGGTAGAACGGCCGCCACTCGGTGGCGACCGCCAGCAGGTAGTAGACCCCCATGTTGAACGCGGCCATCGAGGACGCGGTGAGGAACGTACCGGTGTAGTCACCCGCGGCGCGCTCGGCCGGCACCTCGAGCCCGAGCAGGCGCAGCTGCGTCTCCGGCCAGATCAGGCCCAGCGCGCCGAGCAGCAGCGCCAGGACCCCGAACACCGCGACCGTCCAGCCGGCGCCGGAACGTGGCAGCCTCATCGTCCCTCCCCCGCAACGCCTCCGCCGGTGACCGTCCGCACGAGCCGGCCACGACCGTCGATCTCCGACGGTCGCCGCCCACGCTAACCGTCGCCGCCGACATCCACATCACCGGAACCGGCAACAGCCGACGGTCAGTCGGCGGCGAGGCGCACCCGCAGCGCGTCGGCGGCGGCCCGCTCGCTGCGCTGTTCGGTGGCGTACGCCAGGCGCACCGCCTCCTCCGCGCTCGCCAGCGCCTCCGCCCGGCGACCGCAGGCCTCCAGCGCCTCGGCCAGCACCAGTCGCGCCACCACCTGGCTGCGGACGTCCTCCGCCGGTGCGGTGATCGCCCGCTGCGCCCAGTCCAACGCCTGCTCCCGCCGACCGTGCGCGAGCAGCGCGGTGGCGTACCGGGCCATCGTCTGCCGCCGGGAGAACAGCAGCGAGGGGGCGTTCGCCGCGCCGGTGACGACCGGGGCGAGCAGACCCACGGCGGTGCCCGCGTCACCGGCCGCAACCCGGGCCATGGCGAGCAGCACCCGCGGCGCGACCTGGGCCGGGGCCTGCGGGTTGTGCGGCTCGACAGTGGTCAGCACGGCCCGCGCCTCCCGCTCGGCGGCCTCGTGGTCGCCCATGTCCAACGCCACGAAACCGCGCAACGTGCCGGCCATCCCGGTGAGCAGCGGGTGGGTGGTGCGGCCGGCGTACGCGAGCGCGTCGGTGAACAGGTCGGCCGCGTGTTCCGGCTCGCCCAACCCGCGCGCCACCACCCCGCGCACCACGAGCGCGAAGCCCTGCCCCCAGTCGTCTCCCACCTCGGCGAAGTCGCGGTACGCGCGGCGGGCCGCCCGGTCCGCCTCGGCCAGCTCGCCCAGCTCGGCGGTGGCGTACGCCTCGACCGCGCGCAGCGTCCCGACCGCCCACGCCTCGCCGACCCGTTCCCCGAACGGCAGGAACACCCGCGCCATCCGGCACGCCTCGCGCAGCCGGCCGGCGAGCAGCCGGGCGAACGCGGTGGTGCCGCGCAGCCAGGCCCGCCCGTAGGGGTCCTTCAGCTCCGCGAACAGCCGGGCGGCCCGGCCGAGAACCGCGTCGGTGCCGGCGAAGTCGCCCCGGGTGGTGGTCACCCACGCCAGGTTCTGCAACGACCAGGCCTGCCCGCGTGGGTCCCGGGCGGCCAGGCTGACCTGGTAGGAGGCGGCCAGCTGGCTGCTCGCCTGCCCCAACCGGCCGGCGATGAAGTCGGCCATGCCGAGGCGGCGCATCGCCGAGGCCCGCAGCGTCGGCAGGTCGGCGTCGGTGGCCACCTGCAACGCCTCCCGCCAGCTCCGCTCGGCCCGCTCGGCGTCGCCGAGCGCCTGGTGTGCCTGCCCGGCCAGCAGCAACGCGGCGGTCCGGGTGGCCGGCTCGCCGGTGTTCGCGGCGATCTTCTCGGCGGAGGCGAGCGCGTCGACCGGGCGGCCGACCTGCAACAACGCCCGGGCGTGCACCACCCGGTCGGCCGGGGGGATCCCGTCGCGGGCCAGCTCGGCGGCGCGTTCGGCGTACTCGACGGCCAGCGCCGGCTCGCCGGAACGCAACGACCGGCGGGCGGCCCGGCCCAGCGCGGCCACGCCCAGCGGGGCGACCGTCCGCGCCGGAGCGTCCGGTCGCAACGTGACCGCGTCGGCGAGCGCGGTCGCCCGTTCCACGTGCTCGGCGACGAAGTCGTCCCGGGCCGCCTCGGTGAACCCGCCCGCGGGGGCGCCCGACTCGTCCACGTTCTCTGGTGCGGCCCACCGGGCCAGCACCGCGTGCCGCTCGGCCAACTCGGCCTTGCTCACCCCGGCGTACGCGGCTTCCCGCATGAGCGGGGTGGCGAAGGCGTACCCGGTGCGGGTGCGGTGCAGCATCCGGCGTTGCAGCAGTTCCTCGACGGCCCGGTCCCGCTCGACGGCGGCCACCGCGGCGGGCCGGCCGTCCCGCCCGACCCCCTGCTCACGCAGCGCCTCCAGCGCACCGGCGGGTACGGTGTCGCCCACCACCGCGGCGTCGCGCAGCACCGAGCGGGCATCCGGCGGCAGCGCGTCGATGCGGGCCGCGAGGACGGCCGCCAGGTCGCGGGAGAGCAACCGACTGCCGAGCGAGCCGGGTGCGAGCCGCCAGCCGACGTTAGCCCCCCGGCCGGGCCCGGCGGTCAGCGCCCCGCGCTCCATCAGCAACGTGACCAGTTCGGCCAGGTAGAACGGGTTGCCCTGGGCGGTGGCGAGCAGCCGGTCCGCGTCGGTCTGGGGCATCCGGCCGCCGGCCAGGTAGGTGCTGAGCAGCCGGGAGGCGTCCGCGCCGCGCAGGGGCGGCAGCGCGTGCACCTCGGCGTCCGCGACCCGGGTCAGCGCGCCTGCGGTACGCACCAGTTCGGGGCGGCCGAGCAGCAGCACCAGCACCGGACCGGAGAGCCGGTTGAGGGCCAGCGCGAGCGCCTTGAGCGTCTCGGGGGTCGCGTCGTGCAGGTCGTCGACCACGATCACCAGCGGCGCCTCGACGGCGAGCGCGCTGAGCAGGTCCGCGACGGCTGTCGGCACGGCCTCGTCGTCCGGCGGCGGCCCGGCCGCGTTCCACTCGCCGTTCTCCGTGGCGGGCGGCAGTTCGGCGTACCCGAGCAGGGCCAGGAGCTGGTCGACGGCGAGCGGCGGCGGGTCGCCGGGAAGCCGGGCGAGGCGCTGGCCGAGCCGGCGCAGTCGTTCCTCCACGGCGGCCCGGGTGACCGCGGTCGCGGCGTCACCGGGCAGGCCCACGGCGGCGCGGACCAGGTCGGCCAGCGGGGCCAGCCGGCGGCGTTCGCCGAATGCGGCGCACCGCACCGACAGCACCCGGGCTCCGGTGTGCGCCGCGTACCGGCCGGCGCCGACGTCGTAGCCGGCGGCGAGGCGTTCCACCTCGGCGGCGAACCGGGACTTGCCGATCCCCGCCTCGGCGGTCATCAGCAGCACCCGGGGTTCTCCCCGGTCGATCACCTCGGCGAGCCGGCCGGCGATCCGACCGATCTCGGTCTCCCGGCCCACGAACGGCGCCTCGTCGCCGAGGCCGGACCGGGTGCCCGGCGCGTCCAGCAGACCCAGCAGCTCGTACGCCTCGACCGGCTCGCGCTTGCCCTTGAGCCGCAGCGGGCGCAGCGCCCGCCACGAGGCGACGTGCCGGGTGGCGGTGGCGGTCCGGGCCCCGGCGTAGACGGCACCGACCGCGGCGGCGTCGGCCAGCCGGGCGGCGGTGTTCACCGTGTCGCCGATGACCGTGTACTCGATCGCCGCCTGGATGCCGGCGATCACGTCACCTGTGTTCAGGCCGACACGCAAGCCCAGCGGCGCGCCGCCGCCCCGCTCGTCGTCGAGCACCCGGCGGACCGCCCGCTGCATGGACAGCGCCGCGCGTACGGCCCGCTCGGCGTCGTCCTCATGCGCGACCGGGGCGCCGAAGACCGCCATGATCCCGTCGCCGGTGAGCTTGTCGACGTGCCCGCCGAACGTCTTGACCGCGCCGGCCAGCGCGGCGAGCACCCGATCGGTGACCGCGCCGACCCGTTCCGGGTCGAGGTCCTCCGACCAGGAGGTGAAGTCGGACAGGTCGCCGAAGAGCACGGTGACCACGCGGCGCTCGGCGGCCGGCAGGGTGGCGGCGGCCGGCAGCGCCGCACCGCAGTTGTGGCAGAACCGCGCCCCGGGCACGGCGACGGTCCCGCACACCGGGCAGGTCACGGCTGCTCCACCCCGAGGTGTTCGAGCTGGGCGCGCACGGACCATTCGGCGGCCCACCACAGCGACCGGTCCACGTCGGCGTAGACCACGGCGACCACGTCCGCGGCGGTGGTGGCGCCGGCGGCCACGGCGGCGCGTACCTGGTCCAGCCGGGCGCGCCGGTGGTCCAGGTAGAACCCGGCCGCCGCACCGCAGTCGGCCAGCGCCGGGCCGTGGCCCGGCAGCGCCCGGGTCCCGCGGTACGCGGTGAGCAGTTCCAGGCTGGACAGGTAGGCGCCGAGGTGCCCGTCCGGGTGGGCGACCACGGTGGTGCCCCGGCCGAGGATGGTGTCGCCGGTGAGCACGACCTGTTCGCCGTCGTGCGCGACGAGGAGGCAGATCGAGTCGGCGGTGTGCCCGGGGGTGGGCAGCAGGCGCAGGTCGAGGCCGGTGTCGAGGGTGGTGTCGGCGTTCAGCGGCGGGCCGCCGGCGGTGTGTGCCGGGTCGGCGGCGAGCACCGGGACGTTTCCGCCGAGCAGTTCACGCAGCCGGGGAGCGCCCTCGGTGTGGTCGGCGTGCCCGTGGGTGATCAGCACGGTGCCGATCGGCCCCTGGGCCGCGATGGCGGCGAGGTGCCCCTCGTCGGCCGGCCCCGGGTCGACCACGACGGCGGGCGCGTCCGGCCCGGCCCGCAGCACCCACGTGTTGGTGCCGTCGAGCGTCATCGGCCCCGGGTTCGGCGCACGCAGCAGCGTCACCCACGCCGGTAGTTCCTCCGCAAGCCCTCCTGCGGCCCCCGTCACACGCCCACCCATGGCAGCGATCGTACGACTCCACCCGCCACTCCCCGCGATCTTGCAGTTCCCGCCCGAGGTTTGTCCCCGTCTGGGGCTTCTGCCGGGGCGGCAACCGCAAGATCGCGCGGAAGGGCGGGCGGGTCAGGCCACCTCGACGATGACCTCGACCTCGACCGGGGCGTCGAGCGGGAGCTCGGCCACTCCCACGGCGCTGCGGGCGTGCCGGCCGGCCTCGCCGAACACGGCCCCGAACAGGTCGGACGCACCGTTGATCACGCCGGGCTGACCGGTGAAACCGGGCGCGCTGGCCACGAAACCGGTCAGCTTCACGACCTTGACCACGTTCTCCAGCCCGACCAGCGCGTCGATCGCGGCGAGCGCGTTAAGCGCGCACCGCTGCGCCAGGTCCTTCGCCTGCTCGGCGGAGACACCGTTGCCGACCTTGCCGGTGGCGAGCAGCTTGCCCTCGGCCATCGGGAGCTGACCGGAGACGTAGACGTGCTGCCCGGACTGGACGGCCGGCACGTAGCTGGCCACCGGCGGCACCACCTCGGGCAACTCGAACCCGAGTTCGGCGAGCTTGGCGTGGGGTCCGTTGCTCATGGCGTCAGCCCTTCGGACGCTTCAGGTACGCGACCAGCTGCTCCGGGTTCGGGCCGGGCACCACCGAGACCAGTTCCCAGCCGTCCTCGCCCCAGTTGTCGAGGATCTGCTTGGTCGCGTGGACCAGCAGCGGAACAGTGGCGTATTCCCACTTCTGCATCGGAGGAAGGCTCCCTTGCCTGACTTGGACTTCGGTCAGGCACAGCCTACGGTCCGCCGTCGCTACCAGGACGCGGGACGCGACTCCGGCGCAGCGGGGGGCTCCCCGCACGGGCCGTCGTGTCCGAACGGCTGCGGGCATCGACTGCGGTCGGGTTGCAACAGGTCACAGAAGACGCGGTGCCTGTTGTTCTGGTCGTCGGTGGTGGAGACCGTCGTCTCGCCGGCGTCCAGCTCCATCAGGAAACCCAGCGAGGTGGCCACCGTTCCGGCGAGCGCGGTGGCCGCCGCCAGGTCGGTCACCCGGACCGGCAGGTGGATGACGTAGCCGGGCTCGTCCTCGTCCCGGCCCCGGCCGCCGGGGCGGGGCAGCGTCCGGACCATCTCGACCGGGCGGTAGGACCGCTCGTTGAACGGTGTGCCCAAGCCCTCGGCATCGCCGGGCCGCCCGGCCCGGTCGCCCGGAAACTGGGCTCGGGGACTGTTCTCCGCGTCGCGCATCCGTCGCCTCCGGGCGGTCCACCTGCTCATCACCACAACGATCGGCCCGGGTCGACCACCCGTCCGTTCGCTTGTGTCGGGACGAACGTAGGACGTGGAGTCGTCGGCGACAACGGGACGCGCACACCTGATCACGTCCAGTCACATATGCGACACAAGACTGGTCCGAAACGCGACGGCGCTCTCGCGTCCGATCGGCTCCGCGCGCGGGGCTGGCAACCGCACCACCGACCGATACCCTTCCGGCTGAGCGTGCGCGCCGGCGCCCGCCCGACCACCTCGACCCGTGCCCGTCGCCTGGGGCGGCGACGGGAGCCGCAACCCGGGAGAGTCAGATGACCCAACCGCCCGCCGGTGGTGACACCCGCCTGCCCGGCGACCCGAATCCACAGCCGACGCCCCCCGTCGGCGCGCCGCCGGACCCCCCTGCCGCGTCCGGTGGCCCGGCGCACCCGGTCACCCGGTCGCCGCGCCGACGACCGGCCCCGCTGATCGCCGCGCTGGTGCTGGTCGCCGCGGTGCTGCTCTGCGGCGGTGGAGGCACCGTCGCGTACCTCGCCCTGCGCGACAGCGAGGGTGGCCCGGGTTCGAAGGAGCCGCAGATCGCGGTCGACGGCTTCGTCAAGGCCGTCTACCAGGAACGGGACGCCGCGAAGGCGGCCACCTTCGTCTGTTCGGCCGCCCGGGACGACGAGAAGATCGCCGCCAAGGTCGCCGAGGTACGACGGTATGCCGAGCAGTACCAGAATCCGCGGTTCCGCTGGACCAGCCCGACCGTCGACAACCAGACCGGGGACCGGGCCACGGTGTCCACCCGGGTGACCATGACCACTGCCGACGAGAAGGTGGCCGAGCAGGCGCTGCGCTTCACCGTGGTGCGCAGGACGGGTTGGTGGGTCTGCGAGGTCGGCTGAGTCCACCGGCTGGTTAGGCTCGACGGGTGGCAGCGAGTGAGCAGCCGGCCGAGTCCGCCGGCAGATGGCCGGCACGCCTGCACGTGGTGACAGGCAAGGGCGGCACGGGCAAGACGAGCGTGGCCGCCGCGCTGGCCCTCGGGCTGGCCGCCGGCGGCCGACGCACCCTGCTGGTCGAGGTGGAAGGGCGGCAGGGCATCGCCCAGCTCTTCGGCACCGACCCGCTGCCCTACGAGGAGCGGCACCTCGCCGACGCGCCGGGGGGCGGTGAGGTGCGGGCGCTGGCGGTGGACGCCGAGGAGGCGCTCCTGGAATACCTGGACATGTTCTACAAGCTCGGCGCGGCGGGCCGGGCGCTGCGCAAGCTCGGCGCGATCGACTTCGCCACCACGATCGCGCCGGGGCTGCGGGACGTGCTGCTCACCGGCAAGGTCAAGGAGGCGACCACCCGGAGCAGCGGGTCACGCCGGGTGTACGACGCGGTGGTGCTGGACGCCCCGCCGACCGGACGGATCGGCCGTTTCCTCAACGTGACGGCGGAAACCGCCCGGTTGGCCAAGGTCGGCCCGATCAAGACGCAGAGCGACGGGGTCTCCGCGCTGCTCCGGTCGCCGATCACCGCGGTGCACGTGGTGACGCTGCTGGAGGAGATGCCGGTCCAGGAGACGCTCGACGCGGTCGCCGAGCTGACCCAGCTCGGCTTTCCGGTCGGCTGGGTGATCGTGAACGGGGTCCGCCCGCCGGTGCCGGCCGGCCGGGCCGTGACCGCGGCGGAGCTGAAACGGGGGTTGGTCGCCGCCGGCCTGCCGACCGACGGCCGGACCGTGGCCGGGCTCGCCGCGGAGGCCCGGGACCAGCGGGTACGCCGGGAGCTGGAGGACTCGCTCCGGGGCGACCTGGTGGAGTCGGGCACCCCCCTGATCGAGCTGCCGCTGCTGCCCGGCGGGGTCGACCGGCCCGGTCTGGAGAAGCTCGCCGAGATGCTCGTCCGGGCGGATTGACTCACACCTGCGGCCGGCACGGAGCAGAGTCCCCCTCGGGCCCGATACGCTCGATTGGTGCCTTCCGAAGACGCGGCGCCTCCGCTGGACGTCGACCAGATCCTCGCCGACGACGGCGTACGGATCGTCGTCTGCTGCGGTGCCGGCGGCGTTGGCAAGACGACCACCGCCGCGGCGCTGGCGTTGCGGGCGGCCGAACGACACGGCCGGCGGACGGTGGTGCTCACCATCGACCCGGCCCGCCGGCTGGCCCAGTCGCTCGGCCTGACCGAGCTGGACAACACTCCCCGCCAGGTCAAGGGCATCGACGTCGAGGCCAGCGGCGGCGAACTGCACGCCATGATGCTCGACATGAAGCGCACGTTCGACGACGTGGTGCTTCAGCACACCGACCCGGCGAAGGCCGCGGAGATCTTCGCCAACCCCTTCTACCAGGCGATGAGTTCCACCTTCGCCGGCACGCAGGAATACATGGCGATGGAGAAGCTCGGGCAGTTGCACGCCCGGGGCGAGTGGGACCTGATCGTGGTGGACACGCCGCCGTCGCGCTCGGCGCTGGACTTCCTCGACGCGCCGGCCCGGCTGTCCCGTTTCCTCGACGGCCGGATGCTGCGGCTGCTGCTGGCTCCGGCTCGAAGCGGCGGGCGGAGCATGTTCAGCCTGGTGACGGCGAGTTTCGGGATGTTCTCGAAGGTGGTGCAGAAGGTGATCGGCGCGCAGCTGCTCACCGACCTGTCCGGCTTCGTCGCCGCGCTCGACTCGATGTTCGGCGGCTTCCGGCAGCGCGCCGAGCAGACGTACCGGATCCTGCAGGCCCGGGAGACGGCCTTCCTGCTGGTGGCCGCGCCGGAGCCGGACGCGGTCCGGGAGGCCGCCTATTTCGCGGGCCGGCTGGGTGCGGAGCGGATGCCGCTGGCCGGGCTGGTGCTCAACCGGGTGCACGAGCCGGCGGTGCCGGATCTGTCCGCCGCGGACAGCCTGGCCGCCGCGGAGCGGCTGGCCGCCGAGGGTGGGCACGAGGGCACCGTCGAGGTGCTGCGCGCGCACGCCGCCCTGGTGGAGCAGGCGATCCGCGAGCAGGTGGTGGCGGACCGGTTCACCGAGGCGTTCCCGGCCGTGCCGGCGGTGTCGGTGCCGGCGCAGCCCGCCGACGTGCACGACGTCGACGGGCTGCGGACGATCGGCGAGGCGATCGGCCGGCGGTGAGCCGGCGCGGGCGTCAGGTGGCGGTGGTCACCAGGACCTTGTCCTTGCCGCCCTTGTCCTTGGCGTTCTTCTTCATCGCCGCCTCGAACATCTTGCGCCAGCTGGCCACCTGCGGGTGCCGGCGCAGCAGCGCGCGACGTTCCCGTTCGGTCATGCCACCCCACACACCGAACTCGATCCGGTTGTCGAGCGCGTCGGCCAGGCACTCGTACCGAACTGGGCAGCTCCGGCAGATCCTCTTCGCCACGTTCTGTTCGGCGCCCTGTACGAACAACGCGTCCGGGTCCCCGTTCTGACATGCCGCCAGTGACGGCCAGTCAGTGATCATGCCCATCTGTACACGTCCCCCCTTGCAGTACCTACCGACGTCGCGCGATCAGCCGCTTTCTCCCCCTGGCCGTCCGCGTCGGCCTCCCCAGGGCGGCCCGGACGACACGTGGCTGCGATCGCCGCCACCATCATGCTGTGTAGTCACCCGATTACGCAACGTTGTCGGCGAAATCCATCATTCCGGACACTCCCGGCTTCCCGGGCTTTCGGCCGCCGTCTACCCCGCCCCACCACGGAGAAACGCCACGCCGGCTGACCGATCGGGACACTTTCTGCGGATCGCACGCAACCCCGGACCAGGGCTCGTGCGTTTAGCACAACGAGGCCGGCGCATGCAGGAAATGGGGAAAGTTCCCCGCGCGCCCGCCGTTCCCTACTCGCGTACCCTGTCGAGGTGACCTGGATGCGGAAACGTGACCACAACGTGCTGACCAACGCCGCATCGCTGCTGATCTGCGGCCTGTTGGCCGGCGTGGTGGTCGCCGCGGCGGCCTTCCCCGTCGCAGCGATGTCCGGACTTGCCGCGAAGGCCGGGGCGGAGACATTCGACGCGCTCCCCAAGGAGCTGACCGTCGCCCGGTCCCCGCAGATCACCAAGCTGCTCGCCTCCGACGGCAAGACCGTCCTGGCCACTATGTACGACGAGAACCGCAAGGACGTCAAGCTCAAGGACGTCTCGCCGGAGATGCGCAAGGCCATCATCGCGGCCGAGGACCACGACTTCTACAAGCACAACGGCGTGGACCTCAACGGTGTGGCCCGGGCGTTCGTCAACAACCAGGCCTCCAGCACCTCCCGGCAGGGCGCGTCGACCCTCACCATGCAGTACGTCCGGCTGGCGATCTCCTACTCGGCCACCCACCCCGCCGACGTGGTCGCCGCGACCGAGGACACCAGCGGCCGCAAGCTGCGCGAGATGAGCCTGGCGCTCCAGATCGACAAGGAACTCTCCAAGGACGAGATCCTGGAGCGCTACCTCAACATCGCCGCGTTCGGCAACGGCGCGTACGGCATCTGGGCGGCCAGCCAGGTCTACTTCAACAAGCCGCCGAGCAAGCTCGACATCCAGGAGTCGGCGATGCTCGCCGGCATGGTGAAGGCGCCCACCGCGTTCGACCCGACCACCAAGGCGGGCTACCCGGAGGCGGTCGGCCGGCGCGACTACGTCATCGACAACATGGTGCAGACCGGCGCGATCACCAAGCCGGAGGCGGACGCCGCCAAGAAGATCAAGCTCCAGGTGAAGGGCAAGCGCACGCCGAACGGCTGCACCCAGACCACCACCCGGTCCTGGGGCTTCTTCTGCGACTACCTCTACCGCTGGTGGCTCCAGCAGGAGACGTTCGGCGCCACCTCCTACGACCGGGAGCGGCGGCTCAAGAGCGGCGGCTACACCATCATCTCCACGATCGACCCGCAGGCGCAGAAGGCCGCCGACAAGGCCGTCCGCAACAAGCTCGGCGAGAGCAGCAAGGCGGCCCGGATGGTGGCCGTAATCGAGCCGGGCACCGGCCGGGTCCGGGCCGTGGCGGTCAACCGGAACTTCAAGCTCGACGACCCGGACGACCCGCAGAACAAGATCTCCAGTGACCCGAAGAAGGCCAAGAAGAAGATCCGGGGCAACTACCCCAACACGGTGAACCCGTTGATCACCGGCGGGCCCGGCATCGCCGGCTACCAGGCCGGCTCCACCTTCAAGATCTTCACGCTGGTGGCCGCGCTGGAGAAGGGCTACCCGCTCGACTACTCCATCAACGCGCCGGAACAGTTCAAGTCGGACTACCCGGTCGAGTTCAACTCGCCGGCCGCCTGCAAGGGCACCAGCAAGTACTGCCCGACGAACGCGAACCCGGCTATGGCCGGCCGGCACACCATGTGGAGCGGCTTCGGCTTCTCGGTCAACACCTTCTTCATCGACCTGCAGCAGCGCGTCGGTGCGGAGAACGTGGTGAAGGCCGCCCAGAAGCTCGGCATCACGTTCCGCTCGTCGGCCGACGCGGGCTTGGCGGCCAACCCGCACCAGTGGGGCGCGTTCAGCCTCGGCGTCTCGCAGACCACGCCGCTGGAGCTGGCCAACGCGTACGCCACGCTCGCGGCCGACGGGAAATACTGCGAGCCGATCCCGGTGCAGGAGATCCGCGGGCCCGACGGCGAGAAGCTGGACGTCGCCAACCCGCGCTGCGAGCAGCGGATCAGCACCGAGGTGGCCCGCGCCGCCGTGGACGCGGCCCGCTGCCCGGTCGGTGACCGCTCGTCGACGTCGAAGTGTGGCACCGCCACCGCCGGCAACGTCCGCAACATCGTCAACGCCCCGGTGGCCGGCAAGTCCGGCACCACCGACTCCGACCGCACCTCGGCCCTGGTCGCCATGACCAAGCAGTACGCGGTGGCCGGCATCATGGCCGACCCGGACTGGCCGCAGACCAACCAGAAGATGGGCCACGACGAGACGCCCCAGGGCATCAACCCGGCGGTCTACCAGACGCTGCGCGACGCCATGAAGGGCAAGGAGCGGAAGAACTTCACCCCGCCCAGCGGCAAGATCGTCATGGGTGACCAGCGTTCCATCCCGGGCGTGAAGTGCGAGTCCGTCGAGACCGCCAAGTCCCGGCTGCGCGGTGCCGGCTTCGACCCGGTGGTGTCCAGCAACAAGGTGCCGTCGGAGTGCCCGGCGGGCACGGCGGCCGGCACCAGCCCGGACGGGCGCACCATCAAGGGCGGCGTGGTCATGATCGAGGTCAGCTCCGGCACGGCCGCCTCGGGGCCGGGCGACACGCCGACGCCGGGCCGGCCCGGCGGACCGGGCAACGGCCGACCGGGCAACGGCGGGCCTGGACGACCGCCCAACTGATCGGAACAGCCGACGAGATCGCGACGACGGCCACCTCCCGCGGGAGGTGGCCGTCGTCGTTCCGCGCTGTCGTGGCGCCGGGTCAGAGACCGAGCTGGCGGCGTACCTCGGCGGCGACCCGCCCGCCCTCGGCCCGACCGGCCACCGCGGCCTGGGCGGCCTTCATGGCCGGGCCCATCTGCGCCTTGCCGGTGAACCCACCCCCGGCCAGCGCCCCCGAGACCAGGCCGGCCAGTTCCTCGTCGGAGAGCTGCTTCGGCAGATAGCGCTCCAGCACCTGACCCTCGGCGGTCTCCTTGCCGGCCTGCTCGGCGCGCCCGGCGTCGGCGAACGCCACGGCCGCCTCGCGCCGCTTCTTCGCCTCCTTGGTCAGCACCGCGAGCACCTCGTCGTCGGTGAGCACGCGCTTCTCCCGCCCGGCGACCTCGGCGTTGCCCACCGCGGCGAGCGCCATGCGCAGGGTGGAGGTGGTCAGCTCGTCGCGCGCCTTGAGGGCGGCGCGCATGTCGGCGGTGAGGCGGTCCTTCAGCGTGCTCATGAACGGTGAAACTACCCTGGACGTCATGCGAAAGCGCACACTATTCCGCCTCGCGGCCGGAACCGTCGCCGCGGGCGCGGCCACCCTGGCGTACGCGTCCCTCGTCGAGCGCAACCTGTTCACCCTGCGCCGGTACGACGTGCCGGTGCTCCCCACCGACGCCGAACCGTTGCGGGTGCTGCACCTGTCGGACCTGCACATGATGCCCGACCAGCGGCGCAAGCAGGACTGGGTGGCCTCACTCGTCGCGCTCGACCCCGATCTCGTGGTGGTCACCGGCGACAACATGGCCGACCCGGAATCGGTGCCTGGTGTGCTGCGCGCCCTGCAACCGCTGCTCGACCTGCCCGGTGCCTTCGTCTTCGGCTCCAACGACTACACCGGTCCGGTGCTGAAGAACCCCTTCACCTACTTCCTGCCCGACCGGGAGTACACCGAGGGTGCGCCCCTGCCGTCCGAGGAACTGCGGGACATTCTCACCAGCGCCGGCTGGGCGGACCTGAACAACGCCCGCACCACCGTCAAGGCGGGGGGCCGGGAGATCGAGCTGGTCGGGGTGGACGACCCGCACGTCGAGCGGGACGACTACGACGCCGTGGCCGGGCCGGTCACCGGCGACGCGGCGCTGTCGATCGCGCTCACCCACTCCCCGGAGCCGGCCGTGCTGGACCGGATGGCCACCGACGGCTTCGGGCTGCTGCTGGCCGGGCACACCCACGGCGGCCAGGTCTGCGTGCCCGGCTACGGGGCACTGGTGACCAACTGCGGCCTGCCCCGCTCGATGGCGCGCGGGCTGCACCGCTGGCCCGGCTCGGACTCGTGGCTGCACGTCTCCGCCGGCCTGGGTACCCACCCCACCGCCCCCATCCGCTTCGCCTGCCCCCCCGAGGCCAGCATCCTCACCCTGATTCCCCGCTGACTCCTACCCGGCAGATCTTGGTACGCGCCCGCCCTTCCGAGGGCCGATCCGTACCAAGATCTGCCGGCCGGGCCGGGCGGGGGGTACCGAGTTTGACCGGGCGGGTGGGTGGGCTACTATTTGTCGGCACGCCTCGGGGTGTGGCGCAGCTTGGTAGCGCGCTTCGTTCGGGACGAAGAGGTCGTCGGTTCGAATCCGGCCACCCCGACCAGAGGTCAGAGGGCACATCCGATCGATGGATGTGCCCTCTGGTGCTTCTGTACAGCAGTGAAGTACAGCAACGGATCACCGCAGGCTCTCCCCCAGTCGCTTGAGGGCGTCGCGGGTGGCGTCCGAGGACGCCTGCGAATAGATCTCCATCGTCACCGACACCTCGGCGTGCCGGAGCACCTGCATGATGACGCGCGGGTGCACGTCCAGGTCGACGAGCAGGGTCGCGCAGGTACGCCGGGCGTCGTGCACGGTGATCTTCCGGACCCCGGCCCGGACGCAGCGGGCGTCCCAGGAACGGTTGAAGTTGCGCGGCTCCACCGGAGTTCCGTAGCGGGTGGTGAACAACAGCCGCGATCCCTGCCAGGCGATCCCCGCCTCATCGCGGTCGGCCTTCCTCGCCTGCTGGCGGAGGCCGAGCACCTCACCCTTGCGCAGACCGAGTACCAGGATCAGCACGTACGCGGCGTACAACGGGTCGCGGTCGGCCCGAGCGGACTCCAGGAAACGACGGGCCTCGTCGCTGGTCCACGCCCGGCCCCTGCGGCGGCGGACCGGTGGGAGCTTGACCAGGGCGGCGGCGTTACGGGTGACCAACTCCTCGGTGGCGGCGTGGTTGAGCGCGGAGCGCAGCACGCCCCGGACGTCCTTGACGGTGCGGGCGGACGGCACGTCGCCGCAGCACCGGCCGAGCGCACAGCAGCGCCTTTTGAGTTCCGGGCGGCGGGCGTCCTTGCCCTGGGCGCAGCACTGGCAGGTGCGGGCCACCTCGTTGATCCAGGTCTGCACGTCGCGCACCTGAAGCCGGTCGAGCCGCTTCCCGCCGAGGCCGGGGATCACGTACAGCCGGAGGATCGTCTCGTAGGTGGCGCAGGTCAGCGGCGCGAGGTTGGGGCGCACGACCTCCCGGTGCCAGTAGGTCAGGTAGTCGCCGAGGGTCGGCACGCGGGGTGGCGACCGGCCCGGCCTCCGGGGATCTCCGGCCCCGGGAGGGAGGCCATCCCGTCCCCCATCGACCCAGGCGAAGCCGAGCAGACCAGCCCCAGGGTGACCCGCTCCACGGGGTGTGGGTCGACGGCGGACGGGATGGCTCAGGAGCTAGGACTGGCGGTGCCCAAAGACGATCCCCGCTGGGGCACCTTCAACCGAGGTGAGAGTCATCTGTGCCGCAACTGTGAATCCGGCATCGCGGAGCCAGGCCGCCACTTGGGCAGGCTGGCGGCGGTGGACGTACAACTTCATCGGGTGACCGCCGTAGCCCTGGGTCTTGAGCCGTGACTCGTCCCCGGCGTGGAAGCCAAGCAGCACCGGGCCACCAGGACGCAACACCCGCCGAAACTGCGCTAAGACTGAGCCGACCTCGTCGTTGGGGACATGGATCAGCGAGTACCAGGCGATGAGGCCGGCGAGCGAGGCGTCGGCGAGGTCGAGGTCTGTCATGGAGCCCACCTCGAACCGCAGGTCAGGGTGATCACGACGAGCCATATCGATCATGCCTGGCGAAAGATCAATCCCGAAGGCGTCAACGCCGAGACCCCGCAGGAGGGCGGTGATGTGGCCCGGTCCGCAGCCCACGTCGGCGACTGGGCCGCCGCCGGCACCCCGAACCAGGTCGGCGAACAGGGCCAGAATCGCTCGTTCGTACGGCAGGTCAGCCAACAGGCCGGGCACCTGCTCCGCGTAACTGGCAGCGACTGTGTCATAGGACGTGCGGATGTCTGCCAACCAGGTCTGAAGTGTCATGACTGAACACGCTAGATCGCAACAGGCGGGCCTTCCATGGGCCATAGTCAGTGCAACCCGAGGCACGCCCAGGCCATGAAGGACCGTGTGGACCTGCCGGCACGCCGAGCCGGAGGCCCATCTTGTGCAATTCCCAAGCTGACAGTCGCGTGCCCCTTGCGTGCCCGTTCGGATGGGTGACGGCGGTCAACGGCGGTCAGCTCCTGGACTTGGCGGCCAGCGTGACGAAGCAGGTCAAGCCAGCTCACTGCCGAGCGGCATACGGGCGTGTCCACACTTCCTAAACCGTTGGTTGTACAGCCATCCGTACAGCCAAGCCGACCGACGAGCGCCGGAGGATAGCGGCAGCGGCCGACAAACGGTGCAGGTCAGTGGCGAAGACCGACGCCGGTCGACAGTAGTCTTGATCTTTGCAAGGCAAGGGCTAGGGACGCGGCTCCAGGCAGGATGCGTGCGGATCGGCGAGCCACCACACATCGTGCGTGGTCCATGCCTGTGCGGTTCCGGAGACACGCAAAGTATGCCCACCGTAGAAGTCGAGGATGAGGCTCGCGTCGTCGGCCAGGCCCACCGAGGCAACCGACAGGTTCAGCACCTCAAGCAGAGCCGGGAGCGCAGCGGCAGGATCATCGGCCGCCAAATCCAGAACGAGCGCCGGTGGCGGGCTGACTTCACAGGTGGTGTCGATGACCAGACGCAATTCCGAGGGTCTCGCGCTCTCCTCACTGCGCGTGAACGTGATGAAGGGCCAGGCTTGCCGCACGCCGACCTCGGTCACCAAGAAGCCGACGAGGGAGTGCGGGTCGTGAGGCATCCAGTCAAGCTACCGGCAGGCGAGTTCCAGGTGGGGAATCCTCCGGACCGCTCCGACAGGTGGGCGGTCCGAACTGGTCCGCAAGAGGTCGACGGACAGCGGGGGAGTGATGTGAGATGTCGAGAGGTGTTTCCGCTGCTGGACCGCCTTGTGCCCAGGTCGAGGATCGCCCATTTTGATCTCGTAATGCGTGGGTCGACGGTTCGATTCCGTCAGGCGGTGCGGCCGGTGACGGTTGCTCGCCACCGGTCGCACCTTCCTCACGGTCGTCGTGTCAACAACGCCACATGCGCGGCCCGAGGTTCTTGCCACCCTTGATCTCCGCGACCAGACCGGCGCGCAGCCCTGCCCCGGCCGCACCCACACCGTCGGCACCCGGCCGGGTTTTCGGGTTGGGGTAGCGGCGACTGGTCAGCGCCTGCCCCACGACCAGCCCGGTGTCGGACACGGCGGCCGCGCTGCTGGTCTGCCCATTGGGCACGGCAAGGTCGACAGTGGCACCGTCACGCAGCACGGAGCCACTCGCGGCGACGACCCAGCCGGAGGCGTTGACCGCCGAGCCCGGCCCCTGCCGCGTCCCCAGCTTGATCACCTCGCCGGTCTTGAGGTTCCACAGCGCGCTGTCAGGAGTGGGTGGAGGCTTTGAGTTGTTGCGATCAGCGACGGACCAGGGCGGCCCCATGCTGCCCGTTGCCCAGTCGCCCCGTGCCGCGTGTGCGACTCCCCTGTGGCCGGTCGGCAACTCCAGCTTCCGGCCGTTGCCCTGCTGGTCCCAGGCGTACGCCTCAGCGACGAAGCGGTCCTTGTAAATCCCGCCGACGATCGTGCCGTCGTCGGTGATGTCGTAGGCGTTGGCTTCGGCCGGAAGCGGCAGCGTGATCGCGGTCGTCGAGCCTGCCTTCCAGAGCAGGACGATACTGTCCTCGCCTCCCGTATTGCCGCTCGGCTCCACGTTGATGATGACGTCGCCGGCGGCGTTGATCGCCGGGTCCGGGTAGGGGTGCCAGCTCCCCGGCGGGGTGTGCAGCCTCGTGTACGCGCCATTCTCGTAGCGGAAGACGTACTCCTCCTGCGGGGTCCACACCGTGCCGACCACGACCCCGCTGGCGTTGACGGCGGCCACCTCGACCGACTTGCCCTGCTCCGGCAGTGCCTGCGGCTGCCCGTCGGTCCACAGGATCGGCTGGAAGTCCTGTCCGACGACGTTGCGCCCTACGAAGTACTTGCCGGTCGGATCGACCCCGGTGACATGGACATCCTTCATCCCGGACGGCACGGGCAGTTCCGTCATCCGGCACGGGCCGGCCGGGCGAGCCAGTGCGGTCGCCCCCGCCGAGGCGCTGGCCGGGCCCGCACCCGCCTCGACCGCCGGCTGCGCCCCCGCTCGTGTCAGGATCGACGGAACCGTCAGTAGCATGGCTGCGGCCAGCGCCACGCCCCCGGACGCCTGTACCGACCGGCGGCGAAAGGCGCGTTGACGCCCGGCGCGGACCACCACGTCCATCTCGATGCGGCTGGGCGGCACGTTGACCGCTTCCAGCCGGTCCCGCAGTTCCTGTTCCTCGTTCATGACCGACTCCTCGCTCCTTGTGTGGTGGCGACCAGATGCCGTGCGTGGAGCGCCTCGCGCAGGCTGGCAAGACCTCGGGAGCACTGGCTCTTGACATTGCCCGTCGAGCACCCCATGGCTTCCGCGGTCGCCTCGACCGACAGGTCAGCGAAGAAGCGCAACACCACGACGGCCCGCTGGCCCTTAGGCAGCGACCGCAATGCCGTCACCAGCGCGTCTCGCTCCTCGACACCGTGGTCGGCGGGTGCGGACAGTTCCGGGACGCGATCGCCGAGCAGCACCTTCGACCACCCGCGCCGCCGTTCGTCGAGGTGACGCCGCACCATGATCCGGTGCACGTACCCGTCGAGGTTGTCCGCAGCGACGGCTCGCTTCCAGTTCAGGTAGAGCGCCGTGAGCGTCGCTTGGACGATGTCGTCCGCCTGAAACGCGTCGGCGCAGAGTAAGTACGCCGTGCGATGCAGGCGGGGCAACCGCGCCGTCACGTACTCGACGTACTTCCGTTCGAGGTCTGGCCGCATCCTGCTCCCTTCTTCCATCGACGTGGAGGATTTCTCTGCACGTCTTCTAGAGTCGGAGCCGGGTTGATGAAAGGTTGCATCTGGGCCGGGAAGCGGCCGACCGAGCAGCCAAGCTGCCGGACGATGACGGACACGACGGACCTCGGCGCGAGGCGACCATCGCTAGGACGACGGCGACTGGGCAGCCGACGCCGACTCGCATCCATCAGTCGGAGAGTTGCCCAGCCTCCCGACGTGCGCTTGAGGAATCCGCTTGCATCCCGGGTACCCGCCCGTCAGCAGAAAGGCAGCAGACGCCCCGACAGCGGGTGGGGACGCAGATGCACGTTCGGGACGAAGAAATCGTCGGTTCGAATCCGGCCACCCCGACCAGAGGTTGTAGCAGCCATGTCCCGCTCAACTGACCGCACTGAGCGGGACAGGACGGACTATTCGACGCCGGGGGTGGGCACACCGGTCCGAACCGCCTCGATGAAGCCATCGGGTGGCAGGTAATGATGTTCTTCAACGTAGTGGCCGATCAGCACCGGTGCGGCGAACTTCGTCCCGTCCACTCCGGTGAGCCAGATCTCGCCGTTCCCGTGCGCGACATCGGGAGCTTCGTAGGGCCGAATGTCGGCCCGAGTCACGCGCCGAGGCTCGACCGCCTCCTGGCAGAACTGGCAGTAGTGGTACCCACGCATGAGCCGTACCGGTTCGGCGCCGAGGCTCACCAAGCGATCTCGAACGTCTCGCGGGCAGGCTCCTGCAGTGAAGGGCATGCTCGAATCCAGCCAACCAATGGCAACGGCGTCCGGGGCGCCCGGGTAGTAGTCATAGGGCGCCAGGTCCGGGATGTACGTCATGCGCCGATCATCGCAGTCAGGCTGCAGGATGGTCGTCGATGTGTTGGATTTGCATTCCGCTTCGCGCCTTACGGGTCTGCCTGAGCTGGTCGGGGTCCGGAAAGAGTGGTTCAGCGACTGGTATGACGGTCCCCTCACGGGCGTTGCCCTTTATGGCGGTCGCGAATACTGGTTCGTCATGGTCCTCAATGACGAGGACGGCGGGTCCTGGGACTTCGACCCTCGCGTCTACGTTCTGCACCGCCTGTCTGGCGAGCAGTTGGCGCAAGCATGGAACATGCATCGCAGCTTCGCGGCTGCGGGTTCGCCGGGATGCCTGCACTCGCCGCCGTGCACTGTCGTTGGTGCCGGCGCCGAGACGTTGGCTGCTCTACGCGATCGTTGGCCGGAGCATGAGCAGGAGGACGACTACATGAACGCTCCAGCGATCGGGTGGTTCCGGGACGCATAGCGCGTGAGCCGCGCCGGGCACTATGTGGCAGAAGCGGACGGCTGGTTGTCGCCTCGGTGTCCGTCGCGGACCACCGCCAACCCGCCGACCCGGGTCGTGATGCCCGCCGGCCCGCGTCGCGCCGAAGCGAGCACGCTGGCCGGTCGACCGAGCGTGTCACCCTGCTCCACCTCGATCGCGATCGTCTGTGCCCCTGTCGTGTCGAGCAGGTGGGCGGCCAGGCAGCCGGTGCTGTTGGCGTTGGCGACGTCCTCGTCGACACCGATCGCCGGCGCGAACATCCGCGCCGCACCCGGTCGGTCGCCCACCGGCGGCACGTACACGAAGCAGCCGAGGAGCCCGTACCGCCGGCATGCCGCGGTCAGCCTGCCGAGGTGTGGGTGAACTCGGAGCAGCGCCGACCGGTCTCGGACCGGAACCAGCATGCGTGGTGCGCCCGGCGCGGCGATCCGTGGCGCGTCGGTCGGATGCGGGTCATCCGCGGTGAGCCCGAGCGCGGCGACGATCGCGGCGCGCTCGTCCGGTGCCGGGTGACGCAGCGCGACAAGGCCCTGGTCGAACCACACCTCGATGCCGACGGGCCGGCGAATCGCGACGGTGTCGAACGTGCGCCCGCCGGTGTGTTGGCGGTCGTTCAGCTCGTCCAACGCGCTGCGGGTCAACCGGACGGCCTGCGCGCCAACGGTGCCGTGGCCGCAGCCGAACAGTTCGGCGGTGGCGGTGAAGAACCGGACCGGCCAGCCACCGTCCGGCGTCCGCCCCGGCCCGAGGAACGCCGCGTGCGAGGTACCGGCCGCAGCAGCGACCGCACGCCGGTCCGCGTCCGTCGCCGCCGGGTCGTCGTCGGTGACGGACGTGGGGCTGCCGCCCCGGCCGTCGCGCCGCACACACGCATCAACCACCGTGACATTTGGCCAGGACACAGGCCCACCTCTGACGCTCGACGAACCGGCAACCGCAAGCGGCGTCTGCCGACATCCGGACCTGGCCGCGACGACCGATCGAACGCGTCCCGAGCGGACCGGCCTGCGTCAGCCCGAGCCGTCCCGCACCGGATAGTGGATGACGACCGCACCGCCGGTGGCGTAGTTGGCGACATCGGCGGCCACCCGCTGCCCTTGCGGCGACGCCCGCGCCGCGGCCATGGCGGCGGCGTCAGCGAAGTCGCCTTCGAAGACCGCGAAGTACGGCGCTTCTCCGTCGGTCGCCGCCACGTCGAAGCTGTAGCGGCACGCAAGCAGGCCGGGCAGATTCATGACCAGTGGAAGGTGGTTGGCCACGTAGTAGTCGCGGAAGTGGTCGGGGTCGGCGGGCGTGGAATACAGGACCACCAACTTGTGCATGACGACCTCCGTCCGCCTCCGTCCAGAGAACGAGACCCTAACACTCCGGGTGGCCTGGGAACTCCTGCTGACGGTGGCCACCGTCGCAGTAGGATTCCGCCATGCCGCGACCGATCGTCTTCGATCTGTTCCACACCCTGGTGCACGGCGCCGACGAGGAGCGGGACCGGGTGGTCGGCGAGATGGCGCTCATCGTCGGGGTCGCCCCGGCGGAGCTGGTCGCCGCGTACCACGGGAGTTGGCGGGACCGGCTGGTCGGGTGGGACGTGGCGGAGACGGTCCGCATCCTGACCGGCCGGCTCGGCGGCTCGCCGACCGACGAGCAGGTGGCGCGGGCCGCGGCGCACCGGCGCGCGCTCGCCCGCCGGGTGCTCGGCGGTGTCTCGACCGGAACCCTGGACGTGCTCGACGCGCTGCGCGAGCGGGGACACCCGCTGGCCCTGATCAGCAACGCCACGTCCGAGACCGCCGAGGCGTGGGCGGACGGTCCACTGGCCCGTCGTTTCGACGTCGCGGTCTTCTCCTGCGAGGTGGGGCTGGCCAAGCCCGACCCGGCGATCTACCGCACCACCGCCAAGCGGTTGGGCGTCGCGCCGGTCGACTGCTTCTACGTGGGCGACGGCGCGGACGGCGAACTGGCCGGCGCGGCGGCGGTCGGCATGATGGTGTTGCGGACCACGGAGCACCAGGACACCGATCCCGGTTGGGACGGGCCCGTGATCGCCACTCTCCGCGATCTGCCGGCCCGGCTCGGGAGCCGACCCCGATCCCCGGTACGGCGTGACGACGTGACCGACAGGGGCGACACGACTGCCCGGAGTGACCCGCCACCCGCGGCTGAGGTCGCCTCCTGGCATGGTTGACCGCATGCCAGCGATGATCCGATCCCGCCTGAACGATTGGACCACCGTCGCTCCCCTGGTCGCCGTGCTCGTGCTCGTGATGACCTGGGGACGGCAGCTGCCCGGTCCGCTCATCTTCGCCGTGGCGATCCTGCTCGCGGCAGCCGTACTGGCGGCCGTGCACCATGCCGAGGTAGTGGCGCACAAGGTCGGTGAGCCGTTCGGTTCGCTGGTGCTGGCGGTCGCGGTGACCGTGATCGAAGTCGGTCTGATCGTCACGCTGATGATCGGCGGCGGGGACAAGACGCAGGCGCTGGCCCGGGACACCGTCTTCGCTGCCGTGATGATCACCTGCAACGGCATCTTCGGCCTGTCGCTGCTGCTCGGCGCGCTGCGCCGGGGGGTGGCGGTGTTCAACCCGGAGGGCACCGGTGGGGCGCTGGCGACGGTGGCGACGCTCGCCACGCTCAGCATGGTGGTGCCGACGTTCACCACCAGCCGGCCGGGTCCGGAGTTCTCCCCCGGCCAGCTCGCCTTCGCGGCGGTCGCCTCCCTCGCCCTCTACCTGCTGTTCGTGATGGTGCAGACCGGCCGTCACCGCGACTACTTCCTCCCGGTGACGCAGGAGGGGAGTCCCCTCGCCCAGGACAAGGACGGCGACGGGCACGCCGATCCGCCGTCCACCCGCACCGCCCTGGCCAGCCTGGCGCTGCTTGTGGTCGCGCTGGTCGCGGTGGTCGGCGACGCCAAGACGGTCTCCCCGGCGATCGAGACGGCGGTCGAGGGGGCCAACCTGCCGCAGGCGTTCGTCGGCGTGATCATCGCCCTGCTGGTGCTGGCACCGGAGACGCTCGCCGCCGCGCGGGCGGCCCGGCGCGACCGGGTGCAGATCAGCCTCAATCTCGCACTCGGTTCGGCGATGGCCAGCATCGGCCTGACCATTCCGGCCATCGCGATCGCCTCGATCTGGTTGGACGGACCGCTGCTGCTGGGCCTGGGCGGCACCCAGATGACGCTGCTGGCGTTGACCGCCGTGGCCAGCGTGCTGACCGTCGTGCCCGGCCGGGCGACAGTGCTCCAGGGCGGGGTACATCTGGTGCTGCTCGCCGCGTTCGTCTTCCTCGCCGCCAGCCCCTGAGCGGCCCGCCGGTCAGTCGTGCAGCTCGGTGCGGGCCACCTCGGCGAACGCCACGTTCAGGTACCCGGCGAACGGACGCCCGGTGATCGCGAGCAGGTCGGCGACGAGCAGCGGCGCGTGCCGGGCGACCGCCGCCGGGTCGGGCGGGTTGTCGTCGTCGCCCGGGTCGTAGACGCCGAGCGCACCGGCCAGCAGCACCAGCAGCACGTGCGGGTCGACCTCGGGCCACCAGGGCGCGGCGGAGCGGACACAGTGTTCCAACGCCTGCCGTACGTCGTCGCCGTCCAACCCGTCCGGGTGTGCCTCCTCCAGCAGCAGCCGGACCACGCCGCCGAGCACCAGCCCCGCCCGGTCCGCGGCGGCCAGCCGTGTCACGGCCGGCGGGTACGCCTCGGCGTCCCGTGCCTGGGCGGCGGCGACCGCGTCCGACGCGGCCTCGGCGATCTCGCGGGCCGACGCGGGCAGGTGCCGCCAGGTCGTCGTCACCGGGCCAGCATGGCAGACCCGTGTCGTTGCTCACCTTCCGGCCCGCCGCCCGCACCGGTAAGGGGTAAACGGGTCGCGGCTGTCGTACCCGCCGCAGAGAATCCAGCGCATGCTGCGCCGCGCCCTGCCCGCCCGTCCCGAAGCCCGCCGGCTCCTGATCGGCACGCTGTTCTCCGCGGTCGGTCGCGGTCTCACCCTGCCGTTCCTGTTCATCTACCTGACCGACGTGCGCGGCCTGACCGACACCCGGGCGGGGCTGGTGATCGGCTGGTTCGGCGCGGTCACGCTGGTCCTCTCGCCGCTGGCCGGCACGCTCATCGACCGGTTCGGCGCGCGCCGGGTGGTGGTGCCCTCCCTGGTGGTCGAGGCGATCGGGACCGGTTCGCTGGCACTGGTCGACTCGACCGCCTCGGCGTTCGCGGTGATGACGCTGGTCGGGGTGGGCAGTTCGGCGATCTGGGCCGGGCAGAACACCATCCTGGCCTCGCTGACCGGCGACGGCGAGCGGCAGCGGGTCTTCGGGTTGAACTTCGCGCTGCTCAATCTGGGCATCGGCACGGGTGGCCTGATCTCCGGGGCGGTGGTGGACGTGGCCCGCCCGACCACCTTCCAGGCGGTCTATCTGCTGGACGCGGTGAGTTACCTGATTCCCGCCCTGATCCTGCTCACCCTGCCGCACGTGGGCCACCGGCCGGCCGTGCTGTCGGTCGGGACGGCCGATGTGGAACGCCGGGCCGGTGGCTATCTGACGGTGCTGCGGGATCGGCCGTTCCGTCGTCTCGTCATCTTCGGCCTGGTGCTCACCACCTGCGGTTACGCGCAGATCGAGGTGGGCTTCGCCGCGTACTCGGTGCGGGTGGTGGAGGTGACGCCCCGGGTGGTGGCCTGGGCGCTGGCCGCGAACACCGTGATGATCGTGCTGTCGCAACTGCTGGTGATCCGGCGGTTGGAGGGGCGCAGCCGTACCGGGGCGCTGGCGGTGGTCGGCGCGGTGTTCGCGTGTGCCTGGCTGGTGCTCGGCGCGGCCGGTGTGGTGGGTGGCGGGAGCGCGCTGCTCGCGGCGCTCGGCGTGGTGGCCTGTTCGGCGATCTTCGGGTTCGGCGAGACGATGCTGTCGCCGGTCATGCCGGCCCTGACCAACGCGTTGGCCACCGACGAGCTGCGCGGTCGTTACAACGCGATGAGTTCGATGATCTTCGGGATCAGCGGGGTGGTCGGCCCGGTGACCGCCGGGCCGCTGATCGGCGCGGCGAACGGCCGGGTGTGGGTGGCGGTCGTGGTGGGCGGCTGCCTGGCCGCCTCGGTGCTCGCGTTGACACTGCGCCCGCTGCTCACCGCCACCCAGGACGGTCGCCTGGCACCGACCCCGGAGCCCCAGCCCGCTCCGGTGGTCTGACCGGAACGAACGGGCCCCGGAGCGTCGCTCCGGGGCCCGTCGACGATGCGGTCGCCCGTCAGGAGGCGGGGACCTCCGTGGTGGTCCTGATCCGGTCCAGCGCCGGCGCGGACACCGGCGAGTTCGCGGCCAGGTACGCGGTGAAGGCGTCCAGGTCGATCTGGCCGGTCACCGGGTTGGTGCCGCCGGTGAGGACGCTGAAGCCGTCACCGCCGCCGGCGAGGAAGTTGTTCACCGTGACGCGGTAGGTCGCGGTGTCCGTCACCGGGGTGCCGTTGATGGTGAGGCTGCCCCGGACCACCCGGGTGCCGGCGCACGGCGTGCCGGCGGGTGCGGTGGTGCCGTTGACGTCGACGACGTAGTTCACCGTGGAGGACGCGTAGAGCACCCGCGCCACGGTGAACTGCTGCTCCAGCATGCAGTAGAGCTGCGCGCCGGTCAGGTCCAGCGTCACCAGGTTGTTGGCGAACGGCTGCACGGTGAACGCCTCGGCGTAGGTGACCGGGCCGGCGTCGAGGTCGGCGCGGACACCACCGGGGTTCATGAACGCGGCCACCGCGTTCTGCTCGGTGTCGGTGGCCGCGAGTTGGGCGTCGGCGATCAGGTTGCCCAGCGGCGACTCACCGGCCTGGTAGGTCGGGTTGCCGTTGGCGTCGACCCCGGTCTGGTACAGGTTCTCCTGCGTCTTGGTGATCGCGCTGGTGGTCTGGCCGACCACCCGGTCGGCCACCGGGCCGAGCGCGGTCTTGTAGCGGTTGATCAGCTCGGTCGAGGCCGGGTCCTTGGCGACGTCCCGGGTGACCACGACGTTGTTCGCGGACGCGCTGACCACATCCTTGGTACGCGGGTCGATTTTCAGGTTGATGTCGGTGACCAGTCGGCCGAACGAGCTGGCGCTGGTGACCAGCTTGCCGTTGACGTTGCAGTTGTACGCGGCGTGGGTGTGCCCACTGACGATCACGTCGATCGCCGGGTCCATCCGGTTGGCGATGTCGACGATCGGGCCGCTGAACCCGGTGCAGTCGTTGATGCCGCCGCCGTTCTGCACGCCACCCTCGTGCAGCAGCACGACGATGCTCTTGACGCCGAGCAGGCGCAGGGCCTTGGCGTACTTGTTGGCGGTGTCCGCCTCGTCGGCGAAGCGCAGCCCGGCGACGCCCTGCTGGCTGACGATGTTCGGGGTGCCTTCCAGGGTCATGCCGATGAAGCCGATCGGCACACCCTTGACGATCTTGATGCCGAACGGCTGCGTCAGCGGCAGGCCGGTGGAGGTCTTGAACGCGTTCGCCGAGAGGTACCTGAACTTCGCGCCCTCGAACGGGGTGCCGTCGGCGCAGCCGTCCACCGGGTGGCAGCCGCCGCGCTGCATCCGCAGCAGCTCGGCCGCACCCTCGTCGAACTCGTGGTTGCCGACGCTGGAGAACTCCAGCCCGGCGAGGTTCATCTGCTCGATGGTGGGCTCGTCGTGGAACGCGGCGGAGAGCAGCGGCGAGGCACCGATCAGGTCGCCGGCGGCGACGGTGACCGTGCCCTTGCCCTGCTGCTGGGCCTTCGCGCGCATCGCCTTGAGGTGGCTGGCCAGGTATTCCGCGCCACCTGCCGGCTGGCCCTCGATGGTGCCGCTGGACCCGGTGGGCGGTTCCAGGTTGCCGTGGAAGTCGTTGATCGCGAGCAGTTGGACGTCGACCGGCGTCGGGCTGGCCTCGGCCCGGTCGGGTGTGACGGCGACCGTGGTGAACGCGGTCGCGGCGAGTGCGGCCAGGCCGATGGCGGCCCGGCGTCGCATCCCGGTGACGGACATGGAACTCCTCGTGAGATGACGGCGTGTGGTGTCCGGGCCATGGTTCACCCGGTGATCCTGATCCGTGCCGTGACAGGGGTCGATCCCGGCGGGCGGCACTCGGGGAACGTCGCCCGACCCGGGGTAGCTTCTCATCCAGCGGCCCTCGGGGCGACCGGAGCCGCCTGCGGGATCGTCTATGTGTCGGGCGGCGGGCGTCAACCCGCCCGATGAGTCCGACATGACCGGCAGGTGAATTCCCGCACGCTTCACGCCGTCGGCGGTACCAGCGCGAAAGGGTGCCGGCTCCCAGGGACCAGGGAACCGGCACCGCCGCTCTCATGTCACGCGCAATTCGTTGCGCTGGCAACCGTCCTCGCCGGAATTACCCCCTGCCGGCCAGCATCGCGAACCGAACGGACGTTAATGTCCGACGGCCCGGCAACACCTGCCGACTGTCCGATTTCGACTGTGCCGCCGGAGGGCTGGTCCGCCGGTCCGGTGTGGCCGGCGCCGACGAGTGCCCGCAGCGCCGCCCCGGTCCACCGCCCGGCGACCCCCGGCCGACCCGCCAGGTAGGTGACGGTCCGCGCCGCGTCCCGGCCCGAGCGTCGCCCGGCCGGTCCGCACCGCCGCGAGGATCCCGGCCAGGTCGGCACCGGGTGGGCGGTACATCTCCTGGGCGGCGATGTCGGCGAACTGCTCCACGGTCACCAGGTAGCCGCGCGCCGCCGCCCGACCGGGCAGCGTCGGGTCGTAGAACGCCATGCCGCCGGTCCAGGCCCGCGACTCGCCCGCGAAGTAGACCCCGCCGGGGATCAGCGCCGGGACCGTCCGGCGCGGCGGTCGGCAATCCCGACAACCGGGGTACGCGCGCAGTCCGCCCGGCGGCCGTCCGCCCCGCAGGTACCAGTCGAGCCGGGCGGCGTGCAGGTTCGACCCGTACGCGACGTACCAGAGCAGCATCGGGGTCAGAACCAGCAAATCCGCCCGGCGGCGTGGCTGACCTGGACGGTGTGCGTGACACAGCCGCCGTCGACGATCCGGTGCAGCAGGAACGCGGTCGGTTCGGCGACCAGGCCGATCTCCTCCTCGTCGGTCATGGTCAGGCTCGCCTGGATCCAGGTGCTCGGCGCGGTGGTCAGCACCGTGCCGGCGAACGCGCTGGTCACCGGACGGTGCAGGTGACCGGCGGCGACGCGTACCACATGGGGGTGCCGGCCGAGCACGGCGGCGAGGGCGTCGGCGTCGGCCAGCCCGACCGCGTCGCTGCCCGGGATGCCCACGGCGACCGGCGGGTGGTGCAGGCACACGACGGCGGGCGCCTCCGGCCGGCCGGCGAGCACCCCGTCGAGCCAGGCGAGCTGCTCGTCGCCGAGCCGCCCGCCGACGTCGCCGGGGGTGAGGGAGTCGAGCACCACGAGCGTGGCGTCCGGAAGGTCGACGTGGTAGTGCGCCGAGAACCCTCCGGCGAGGTAGGGGGTGCCGCCGAACGTGTCGAGCAGCGACTCACGGTCGTCGTGGTTGCCGATGGCCAGGTGGACCGGCAGCGGGAACGCGCCGACGATCTCCCGCAGGGCGAGGTATTCGTCCGGTCGGCCGTTGGCGGTGAGGTCACCGGTGATCACCACGCACTCGGGCCGGGGGCGCACGGCCAGCGCCGTACCGAGCGCGCGGTGCAGCCCGGACGCCGGCTCGGCGGCGAGCGGTCCGGTGGTCACGTGCGGGTCGCTGAGCTGGGCGATGAGCATCGCGGCCTCCTCGGGTGCCCGGGCCCTCACGCTATCGCCGGGAGCCCTCGCCGCGCAGGCCCGATCCTGTCCACAGGCCGCGTCCACAACCTGTGGATAGCACATGTGTACGAGGGTCGCCGGGCCCTGCGCTGAGTACTCTTGATCGCGAAACCACCTCTCCCACCAGGAACAACGTGGATCACGAGCGAGTCCTCCGCGATGTCACGGTGCGCCTTCCCACGGCGTCCACCGTCGCCGAAGCATGCCAGTGGACCGTCGCCGCGCTGGCCCGGCACACCCCGGCCACCGCCACCGTCCTGCTGCGGGTCCACGACCGGCTGCGATGCGTCGCCGCCACCGGCGCCTGGCAGGTCTTCTCCCACGTGCCGGCGACCGTCGCCGGCCCGGCCCGCCCCGAACCGTCGGTGGTGCGGCGGGTGTACGCCTCCGGCCAGGCCGCCGCCGTCCCCGACGTCAGCGCCGACCCCGACTACCTGCCGGTACGCCCGGACGTCACAGTCGAGATCTGCGTGCCGGTACGCGACCCGGACGGCCGGCCGATCGGCGTGCTCGACCTCCAGTGGAGTGAACCGGTGACGCTCGCGCCGTGGCAGGACACCGCGGAACGGCTGGCCGACCGGCTCGGGGCACGGATCGCCGCGCTCGGCGGGCCACCTGCCGAGAGCCGCAGCGAGAAGCTGCTCCGGCACGCCGCCGCGTTCACCGCCGCCCCCACGGGCTGGGACCTGATGGTCGCCGCGCTGTCCGCCGCCCGGGACGTGTCCGGGCTGTCCGCCGCCGTGCTGGTGCTCACCGGCCGGCGCCGGCCCCGACTCGGCGCGCCCACCGACACCCCTGGCGAGTTGGAGGCGCGCATCCGGGACGAGCTGACCGCCGCCGGGCCGGCCGCGCTGGAGCGGATGATCGACCGGGCGCACCGGTACGGCTCGGCGTACACGCTGGGTGAGGCGGGGCACCCGCCCACCGGGGAGTACCTGCCGTTGACCCGGGCCGGCGCGCACACGCTGGTGGCGGTGCCGGTCGGCGCACCGTCGAGTGGGGGCGTCCTGCTGGTCGCCGACGAGCGGCTGCTGCGCCCCGACCCGACCACGGTCAACCTGATCGAGTTGCTCGCCGGGCAGGCGTGGACCTGCCTGGACCGGCTGCGTACGCTCGCCCGGCTGCGCGAGCAGGCCAGCTCCGACCCGCTCACCGGGCTGCGGCACACCGGTCCGTTCGGGCAGCGCATCGCCACCGCCACACCGGGGCGTACCGCCCTGCTGGCGATCGACGTGGACGGGTTCAAGGACGTCAACGACACGTACGGCCACCAGGCCGGGGACCGGCTGCTCGTGGGGCTGGCCCGGGCGCTGGAGGGGGCGCTGCGCCACGGCGACGAGTTGTACCGCACCGGCGGGGACGAGTTCGTGGCCGTGATCGAGGTGAGTCGCCCGGAGGAGGCGGTACGGATCGCCGAGCGGCTCACGGCGGCGGCCCGCCAGACCGGCCGGACGATAAGCGTCGGCATCGCCCTGCCCCGCCCCGGCGAGAGCCCTGAGCGCACCCTGCACCGCGCCGACCAGGCTCTCTACCGGGTGAAACGCCACGGCCGGGACGGCGTCCACCTCTCCGCCGCCTGACCCCGACCCGGGCGGCAGGTGCACGATCGCGTGCCGGGGTGGTCAGGGGCGGGACAGTTCCTTGGCCAGGAGTTCGGCGATCTGGGCGGTGTTGAGGGCGGCGCCCTTGCGGAGGTTGTCGCCGGTGACGAAGAGGTCGAGCGCGCGGGGGTCGTCCACCGAACGGCGGATCCGGCCCACCCAGGACGGGTCGGTGCCGACCACGTCGATGGGCATCGGGAACTCCCCGGCCGCCGGGTCATCGACCAGGATCACACCGGGCGCGTTGCGCAGCACCTCACGGGCGCTCTCGGCGTCGACCTCGGTGGCGAAGACCGCGTGCACGGCGACCGAGTGGCCGGTCACCACCGGCACCCGTACGCAGGTGGCGGAGACCTTGAGGTCGCGCAGGCCGAGGATCTTGCGGGACTCGTTGCGCAACTTGAGTTCCTCGGAGGACCAGCCGTCGTCGGCCAGCGAACCCGTCCAGGGCACCACGTTGAGCGCCACCGGCGCGGGGAACGGGCCCAGCTCGTCGCCGACCGCCTGGCGGACGTCCCCGGCGCGCGAGCCGAGCACCCGATCCCCGGCGATCTTGGCGAGTTGCAGGTGCAGGGCGTCCACCCCGGCCCGCCCGGCGCCGGAGACCGCCTGGTACGACGCGAGCACCAGTTCACGCAGGCCGTACTCGCGGTGCAGCGGAGCGACCGCCATGATCATCGCCAGCGTGGTGCAGTTGGCGTTGGCGATGATCCCCCTGGGGCGCCGGCGCACCTGCTCGGGGTTGATCTCGGGGACCACGAGCGGCACGTCCGGGTCCATCCGGAACGCGCCGGAGTTGTCCACCACCACCGCGCCCCGGGCCACGGCGATCGGCGCCCACTCGGCCGAGACGTCGTCCGGCACGTCGAACATCGCCACGTCGACACCGTCGAAGGCATCGGCGGTGAGGGCCTGGACGGTCAGCTCCTCGCCACGGCAGGACACCTGCCGGCCGGCCGAGCGCTCGGAGGCGAGCAGGCGGATCTCACCCCACACGTTGCGGCGGGAGGAGAGGATCTGGCACATCACGGTGCCGACGGCACCTGTCGCCCCGACCACGGCGAGGGTGGGCAACGACGCCATCCGCCGCTACCGCCCGGTCCCGGCGTAGACGACGGCTTCGGTGTCACCACCCAGCTCGAAGGCGTCGTGGATGGCCCGGACCGCCTTGTCGAGGTCGGTGTCCCGGCAGACCACGGAAACCCGGATCTCCGAGGTGGAGATCATTTCGATGTTCACCCCGGCCGCCCCGAGTGCGGCGAAGAAGCCGGCGGCCACGCCCGGGTGCGAGCGCATCCCGGCACCGATCAGCGAGACCTTGCCGACGTGGTCGTCGTAGAGCAGACCCTTGAACTTGACCGCCTCCTGGATCTTGCTGAGCGCGGTCATCGCGGTCGGGCCGTCGGCCTTGGGCAGCGTGAACGAGATGTCGGTGCGCCCGGTGCCCTCGGTGGACACGTTCTGCACGATCATGTCGATGTTGATCTCGGCGCCCGCCACGGTGTCGAAGATGCTCGCGGCGGCGCCCGGCTCGTCGGGCACCCCGACGATCGTGATCTTCGCTTCGCTGCGGTCGTGGGCGACCCCGGTGATCAGTGCCTGTTCCACGGGAAGGTCCTCCATCGATCCGGTGACCATCGTGCCGGTGTTGGTCGAGTATGACGAACGGACGTGGATCGGCAAGCCCGCGCGCCGGGCGTACTCGACGCTGCGCAGGTGCAGCACTTTCGCGCCGCAGGCCGCCAGCTCCAACATCTCCTCGTAAGTGATCAGTGTGATGTGCCGGGCGTTCGGCACGATCCGCGGATCGGCGGTGAAGATGCCGTCCACGTCGGTGTAGATCTCGCAGACGTCCGCCCGCAACGCGGCGGCCAACGCCACCGCGGTGGTGTCCGAGCCGCCCCGGCCGAGCGTGGTGACGTCCTTGGTGTCCTGAGACACGCCCTGGAAGCCGGCGACGATGACCACCGCGCCCTCGTCCAGCGCGCCCTTGAGCCGCCCCGGGGTCACGTCGATGATCCGGGCCCGGCCGTGCACCGACGTGGTGATCACGCCCGCCTGGGAACCGGTGAACGAGCGGGCCTCGTAGCCCAGGTTGTGGATGGCCATGGCGAGCAACGCCATGGAGATCCGCTCCCCCGCGGTGAGCAGCATGTCCAGCTCGCGGCCGGGCGGCAGCGGGCTGACCTGGTTGGCCAGGTCGAGCAGCTCGTCGGTGGTGTCGCCCATGGCGGAGACCACCACGACCACGTCGTCACCGGCCTTGCGCGCCGCGACGATACGCTCGGCCACCCGCTTGATCCGCTCGGCGTTCGCGACGGAGGACCCGCCGTACTTCTGCACCACGAGTGCCACGACGGCGCACTCCCTCCCAGCGACGACCCTGAGCGTGCCGACGCCGCCGGGTTTCTCGGTCCGGCGGCGCGCGTGTCAGACCCCCTCAGCCTATCGGTCGGGCCACGGCCTCGGGTCGGGTGATCCCACCATCCGGCCCCGGCGTGGGCCGGCTCACCCGGGCCCGCCGACCACGCGACACGCCAAGCGGTACACCCGCACGGTGGGCTGCCCCGGCCGCCGACACGGCGCAGAATGGCCGGGTGCACGCTCATCGACGCGCGGCCCGCCGACTGACCGGCGCGCTCGCCCTCACCCTGCCGGCGCTGCTGGCCGCCTGCGTCAACGACCACCCGGAGCCCGCGCCCACCGGCACCGCCGACCCGGTGCCGGTGCAGGTCGACGCCGCCCGGGACGAGCTGGCCGGGCTGGCCGCCGCGGCGCAGGACCGCCACCTCACCGCCACGTACACCTTCGCGCCGGCCGACGGCGCCCCGCGCACCGTCACGGTGACGAGCGCGAACGACGGCAGCTGGCGGGTCGACGTGCCCGGCTGGGCGCACCGCGGCACGGTGGACGTCTCCCTCGCCGGCACCTCCGACGGGCTGTTCCAGTGCGCGCTGCCCTCGGCCGGCTGGGCGCGGGCGGCCGCCTGCGTACGCCTCGGCGACCCCGACGACGCGGTGCCCCGCCGGCTCGATCCCCGGGTGCAGCACCCGTTCACCGACTGGCTGGAGGTGCTCACCGACCGACGCGCGCCGCTCGCGGTCGCACCGGCCACGCCGCTGCGTGGGGTCACCGGCAGGTGCTACGCGGTCGACTCCACCTCGGCCTCGCTGAACGCGCCGCTGGACGTGGGCATCTACTGCTTCCGGGAGGACGGCACGCCGGCCGGGGTGCGGGCCGCATTCGGCACCCTGACGCTCGCCGGCGAGCCGGGCGCGGCGCCGGCCACGGTCGAGCTGGCCGGCGCGGTGACCGAGGGCGAGCCGGTGGGACAGGACACCCCGAGCCCGGAAACGTCGTAGGCCGCGCACACGACCCGGGGGTCGCCGCCCCGCAGACGCGCACCCCCGGACGGCGGATTCGGCTCAGACTAAATGGCTCGACCGGCGCGTGGGGGGCACGCTTTGCTCACCGGTCATGGGGGCCAGAGAACACATCCGCACCGCCGTCCGAGACGTGGTACCGCCGGCCGGGCTGACCCGCGCCCTGGCCGTGCAGGCCATGGTGTACGCCGTGGGCAACGGCCTGTTCCAGGCGGGCAGCGCGGTCTTCTTCACCCGGGCGCTGGGACTCAACCCGGCCCAGGTGGGGCTCGGCCTGTCCCTGGCCGCCGGGGCGTCCCTGCTCGGCACCGTGCCGTTGGGCGGGCTGACCGACCGGTACGGCCCGCAGCCGGTGTGGATCGTCGGCATGCTGCTCGATGCCCTGCTGTTCGCGGCGTACCCGTTCGTCGGCGGCTTCGCCGGTTTCCTCGCGGTGGTGCTCGCGCTGGCCGGGGTGAACGCCGCGACCAGAACCGCCCGCCAGGTCTACTCGATCAACGTGTTGCGCCCGGAGGAACGGGTGACGGCGCTCGCCTACCAACGGTCCTCGCTGAACGTCGGCTTCGGGCTGGGCGCGATGATCAGCGGCCTGGTGCTCGCGGTCGACACGATCTGGGCGTACCACGTGATGGTCTGGTTCATCGCCGTGGTCTACCTGGTGACCGCCGTCTTCGTCGGCCGGCTGCCGCGACTGCCGCGGGTGGCCCGGCCGACCGAACCGATGAGCCGGCTGGCAGTGCTGCGGGACCGGCCCTTCATGAGCGTCGCGCTGCTGTCCGGGCTGCTCACCGCGCACCAGACGCTCTACCTGACCGTGTTGCCGCTGTGGATCCTCACCCACACCGACGCGCCGAAAACGATCATCGCCGCGCTGGTGCTGCTCAACACCGTACTGATCGTGTTGTTCCAGGTTCGGGCCAGCCGGGGCGCGGACACGGCGCCGGGCGCGGCGCGGGCGTCCCGCCGGGGGGCGCTGCTGATCGCCCTGTTCTGCGTGGCCCTGCCGATCTCCGCCGCGACCCGAGGGCTGCTCACGGTGATCGTGCTGGTGACCGCCGCGACCCTGCTCATCCTGGCGGAGCTGATCGAGTCGGCGGGCGCCTGGGGGCTCACCGCCACGCTGCCACCCGCCGCCCAGCGGGGCGCGTACGTCGGCGCGTTCGGGCTCGGCTCGCAGCTGCAGTACCTGATCGCCCCGGCGGCGCTGACCGCCCTCGGCGTGAGCACCGGCGGTTGGGGCTGGTACCCGGCGGCGGCCGTCTTCGCCCTGGTCGGGCTGGCGATCGTGCCGGTGGTGGCCCGGGCGGAGCGCACGCCCCGGCTGGGCGTCGCGCCGGAGTCCGTCGACGTGGTGACGCCGATCCCATAGTCCGGACCATCCTTCCCACCACCCGTCCCACCACGTAGGGTGACCCTGTCATGTGGCGCGCGTACCTTCTCCTTGGCCGCCGCGACGAGGCCTGACCGGCCGGCACCTCGTCGCGGGGTGGAAACGCGCCGTCCAGCACATCCGATCTTTCTCCTCGGCACCGCCGCGCACCGTCGCCCGGCAGCGCGCCGACACCGTCCGATCTGCTGACGCCACATGTTCCAGGGAGCACTCCGAGATGGCTCAACCTGTCACCGAGACCGATCCGTTCGCCCGCCAGCGCCCCAGCCGGATGCCGGTCCACCGCTACGTGCCGTACGACGGGCAGTTCCGCGTCGACCTGCCCGCCCGCGCCTGGCCGACCCGCCGCGTCGAGGCCGCGCCCCGCTGGTGCGCCGTCGACCTCCGCGACGGCAACCAGGCGCTGATCGACCCGATGTCGCCGGAGCGTAAGCGCCGGATGTTCCAGCTCCTGGTACAGATGGGCTACAAGGAAATCGAGGTCGGATTCCCGTCCGCCAGCCAGACCGACTACGACTTCGTCCGGCAGCTGATCGAGCAGGACCTGATCCCCTCCGACGTCACCATCCAGGTGCTCACCCAGTGTCGGGAGCACCTGATCGAGCGGACCTTCGAGTCCCTGCGCGGCGCACACCGGGCCATCGTGCACTTCTACAACTCGACCTCGACGCTGCAACGGCGGGTCGTCTTCGGCCTGGACCGCGACGGCATCACCGACATCGCCACCCAGGGCGCGCGACTGTGCCAGAAGTACGCGGAGATCCACACCCCGGACACCGACATCCACTACGAGTACTCGCCGGAGTCCTACACCGGCACCGAGCTGGAGTACGCGCTGGAGGTCTGCTCGGCGGTCATCGACGTGATCGACCCGACGCCGGACCGGAAGCTGATCATCAACCTGCCGGCGACGGTCGAGATGGCGATGCCGAACGTCTACGCCGACTCGATCGAGTGGATGCACCGGCGGCTGCCCCGGCGGGACAGCCTGGTGCTGAGCCTGCACCCGCACAACGACCGGGGAACCGGCGTGGCCGCCGCCGAACTGGGCCTGCTGGCCGGCGCCGACCGGATCGAGGGCTGCCTGTTCGGCAACGGCGAGCGCACCGGCAACGTCGACCTGGTCACGCTGGGGCTGAACCTGTTCTCCCAGGGCATTGACCCGATGATCGACTTCTCGAACATCGACGAGGTGAAGCGCGCGGTCGAGTACTGCAACCAACTCCCGGTGCACGAACGCCACCCGTACGCCGGTGACCTGGTCTACACCGCGTTCTCCGGCTCCCACCAGGACGCGATCAACAAGGGTTTCGCCGCGCTGCACCTCGACGCCGAGGCCGCCGGGGTGCCGGTCGACGACTTCACCTGGGCCGTGCCCTACCTGCCGATCGACCCGAAGGACCTGGGCCGCACCTACGAGGCGGTCATCCGGGTCAACTCGCAGTCCGGCAAGGGCGGCGTCGCGTACATCATGAAGACCGAGCACCAGCTCGACCTGCCGCGCCGCCTCCAGATCGAGTTCTCCGGCGTGGTGCAGCAGGTCACCGACCACGACGGCGGCGAGGTCGAGCCGGGTGCCATGTGGGAGATCTTCGCCCGCAACTACCTGGTCGGCCACCAGGTCGACCCGGCGGTCACGCTGACCGGCTACACCATCGGCACCGTCGACGGGAAGGTCGAGATCGACACCCGGATCGACTTCGCCGGCGAACCCCGGTCGCTCACCGCGGTCGGCAACGGCCCGATCGACGCGTACGTCAACGCGCTGCAGTCCCTGGGCGTGGCGGTACGGGTGCTCGACTACCACGAGCACGCGCTGTCCTCAGGTGAGGACGCGCAGGCCGCCGCGTATGTGGAGTGCGAGGTGGACGGCCGGACGGTGTGGGGCGTCGGGGTGGACGCCAACATCGTGACCGCCTCGATCAAGGCGGTCACGAGCGCGGTCAACCGCACCCGCACCTGAGGTGCAAGGAAGGGCCCCCTCTTAACGCATTCTGCATAGGAGGGGGCCCTTCTTAACATCCGCGCCCGAATGGCCCGACTGTTAACAAGGGTCCCTTCCTCTACCGGAGGCGTTAAGAGGGGGCCCTTCCTTCCCCCCGGGGGCGGTGGATGAGCACGGTGGCGAGGGCGGCGCCGACCAGCAGCAGGCCGGCGCACCACGCCAATGCCCCCCGGTACGCGTCGGCCAGCGCACCCTGCTGCTCGTACCCGGTGCCGGAGAGCCCGACCAGCAGCGGCAGCGCGGCCACCGCGAGCAGCCCACCGGCCCGGGAGGCGGCGTTGTTGAAGCCGCTCGCCACCCCGGCGAACCGGTCCGACACCGCGCCGAGCACCGACGTGGTCAGTGGCGCGACGACGAGCGTGAGCCCGATGCCGAACAACGCCACGCCCGGCAGCACGTCCACCCAGTACGACGCGCCCGGCCCGACCCGGCGCAGCAGCAGCAGGCCGCCGGCGGCGACGACCGGGCCGACGGCCAGCGGCAGCCGGGGGCCGATCCGGGCGGCGAGCGCGCCGGCGCGCGGCGAGCCGACAAGCAGGAGGAGCGTCATCGGCACGGTGGACAGACCGGTGAGCAGCGCCGACCAGCCGACCACGTTCTGCAGGTAGACGGCGAGGAAGAAGGTGAACCCGCCGAGCGCCGCGTACACCACCACGGTGAAGACGTTCAGCACGGAGAACAGTCGGCTGCCGAACAGGCCGGTGGGCAGCATCGCGGTGTCGCCGCGCCGCCGCTCGACAAGCACGAACACCACCACGGCCACCACCCCGAGCACCGCCGCGGCCAACACCGCCGGTGAGCCGTCGCCACGCGCCGGGGCGTCGATGAGCGCGTACGTGACACCGCCGAGCGCCAGCGCGCCGAGCAGCGCGCCGGCCATATCGAACCGCCGGCCCTCACCGGTACGCGAGACGCTCTCGTCCCGGCTCTCCGGCACCCAGCGCAGCGCGGCGAGCACCACCGCGACGGCGAACGGCAGATTCACGAAGAAGATCCACCGCCAGGACAGCGCGTCGATCAGCCAGCCGCCGAGCAGCGGCCCGAGCGTGGTCGCCACCCCGGACAGCCCGGACCAGGTGCCGATCGCCCGGCCCCGGTCGTCGGGGTGGAAGCTGGCCTGGAGCACGGCGAGCGAGCCGGGGGTGAGCAGCGCCCCACCCGCCCCCTGGAGGAACCGGGCGGCGACGAGCCAGCCGGTGCCCTGGGCCAGCCCGCAGAGCATCGACGCCGCCGCGAACCAGACCACACCGAGCAGGAAGACCCGCCGCCTGCCGAACCGGTCGCCGAGCGCGCCGCCGAGCAGCACGAACGCGGCCAGCATGAGCAGGTAGCCGTTCACCGTCCACTGTAGTCCGGCGACGGTGGCGTCGAGTTCAGCGCCGAGGCGGGGCAGCGCCACGTTGACCACGGTGCTGTCCAGGAACACCATGCCGGAGGCGAGGACCGCGGCGAGCAGCGTGCCGCGCCCGGCGGCGGTCCCGGTGCGCAGTGGGGAGGCGGGTGTGCTCACGGTTCACCACTCTGCCCGTACCTCGTGCCTGACGGCACGAATCGCGAAAAGCGCCGCCGGGTACTGTGCGGACTCGCCCGGAGCCCGCAAGCTGGAGAGGTGTCGTCTGTGCGTACGAGATCAGGAGTCCGAGCCGGGCTGGCCGCCGCGCTGACCGCGGTGCTCGCCCTCGGCGCGGCCGGATGTGACGGCTCAGTCACCGAGCCGGAGGCGCCGCCGAGCGCGTCGGGGAACGTCAACCAGCAGCTCGGCCAGTTGACCGTGGCGGCAGCCGGGTCGATGAAGGGCTACAGCCGGTCGCGTTTCCCGCACTGGCGGGGAACCGGAAAGAACTGCGACGTACGCGACAGCGTGTTGCAGAAGGACGGGGAGGGCATCAAGCTCTCCGGCTGCAACGTGGTCGGCGGGCGGTGGGAGAGCGTCTACGACGGGGTGACGCTCACCGACCCGTCGGACGTGGACATCGACCACACCGTGCCGTTGGCCGCCGCGTGGCGTACCGGTGCGGCCGAGTGGGACGACTCGAAGCGCGGTGACTTCGCCAACGACCTGACCCGGCCGCAGTTGATCGCGGTTTCCGCGCGCTCCAACCGGGCAAAGGGTGACCAGGACCCGTCGCAGTGGAAGCCGGCGAACCGGTCGTACTGGTGTCAGTACGCGGCGGACTGGGTGGCGGTCAAGCACCACTGGCGGCTGACGGTGACAAGTGCCGAGAAGGCCGCCCTCACGGACATGCTGGAGGGTTGCACATGGGCGAGCAAGCCGTGACCGGGGCGGGCGACACGCCCGCGCCGCAGACCACCCCGGGCGGCCCGACCCCGGCCGGCGCGACGCCTGACGGGCCGGTGGCCCGCAGCACGGATGTCACCGCCGGGCCGGGCGGGGTGATGACCGACGAGGTGGGCGTGGTGACCGGCGAACTGACCCTGCGCACCGAGCACACCGGCGGCACGGTGACCCTGCGGGTGCAGTACAAGGACGCCGACGAGTGGTACGCGGTCACCGGCGGCTCCGCCCCACTGGCCGATCCGGCCGCGGTGGACGCCGTGCACACGATCGCGGTGGGCCTGCTCAACCGCCCCGAGGGGTGAGGCTTTCGGCGGGTCCCCGCCCGGGTGGGCGGGGACCCGCCGATGTCGGTCAGACGTACGAGCCGGGTTCGCTGGGGGCGGAGACCACGGCCGGTTCCTCGCCTTCGCCCTCCGGGCGGGTGACCGTCGCGACGACCTCGTGCGGGCGAAGCTCCCCGGCGGCGATCGGCTCGGCCCAGTGGCAGGCCACCCGGCTGGCGCCGATCACGCGCAGTTCCGGTCGCTCGTCCGCGCAGCGGGTCGGCTGGGCCCACGGGCACCGGGTGTGGAAGCGGCATCCGGACGGCGGGTTGGCCGGCGACGGCAGGTCCCCGGCGAGCAGGATCCGCTCACGTCGGTCCTCCACGTCCGGGTCCGGGACCGGCACCGCCGACATCAGCGCCCGGGTGTACGGGTGCAGCGGCTCGGTGTAGAGCCGGTCGCTCGGCGCCTCCTCGACCAGCGCACCCAGGTACATCACGCCGACCATGTCGGAGATGTGCCGCACCACCGCCAGGTCGTGCGCGATGACCAGATAGGTCAGGCCGAGGCTTTCCTGGAGTTCGTCGAGCAGGTTGACCACCTGCGCCTGGATCGACACGTCGAGCGCGGAGACCGGCTCGTCGGCGACGATCAGCTCCGGGCCGAGGACCAGCGCGCGGGCGATGCCGATGCGTTGCCGCTGCCCGCCGGAGAACTCGTGCGGGTACCGCGACAGCGCCCACTTCGGCAGTCCCACCGCGTCGAGGGTCTCGCCGATGATCCGGCGGCGCTCGCCGCGGTCGCCGCCGATGCCGTGCGCCTGCAACCCCTCGGTGAGGATCGACTCGACGTTCTGCCGAGGGTCCAGGCTCGACATCGGATCCTGGAAGATCATCTGCATCCGGCGGCGCATGGACCGCAGCTTCCCGGCGGGCAACGCGACCAGGTCGACGCCGTCGAACCGCACCTCACCGCTCGTCGGCGGGGTGAGCTGGAGCAGCGCCCGGCCGAGCGTGGACTTGCCGCAGCCCGATTCGCCCACCAGCCCGTACGTCTTGCCGCGCGGGATGGCCAGGTCCACCCCGTCGACCGCCTTGACGTGCCCGACGGTCCGGTCGAAGAACACGCCCCGCCGGATCGGGAAGTGCACCTTCAGGTCGCGGACCTCGACGAGGATGTCGTTGTCGCTCACAGGGTCTCCTCCTCGCGGGGAGCCGGCCCGAATCCCGGCACGGCGGGCGGGTCGGCGGGCTCGGCCTGCGCCGGGACCGCGTCCGGCGCGGTCGTCGTGGGCGTCGTCGCCCGCACGTCGGCCTGCGCGGACAGGCCCGGCACCGGTACCGGGTTGACGCAGCGGTAGCTGCGCCCGTCGTGGGCGAGCACCAACTCCGGCGGCTCCCCCACGCACTCGTCGACGCGCCGGGCGCATCGCGGGGCGAACGCGCAACCGTCCGGCCAGGCCAGCACGTCGCGCACCGACCCGGGGATGGGGTTGAGGCGCTCGCCGCGGCCGACGTCCAGGCGGGGCACCGAACCGAGCAGACCCTCGGTGTACGGGTGCCGCGGCTGGCGGAACAGCGGACGGCGGGTGGCCGTCTCCACCACCCGGCCGGCGTAGAGCACGTTGACGGTGTCGCACAAGCCGGCCACCACACCGAGGTCGTGCGTGATCATCACCAGTGCGGTGCCGGAGTCGCGGACCAGGTCCTTGAGCAGTTCCAGGATCTGCGCCTGGATGGTGACGTCCAGCGCGGTGGTCGGCTCGTCGGCGATCAGCAACCGCGGCTGGCAGGCGACCGCCATGGCGATCAGCGCCCGCTGCCGCATGCCGCCGGAGAGCTGGTGCGGATACTCCTTGAGCCGCCGCCGCGGGTCCGGGATGCCGACCCGGTCGAGCAGCGCGGCGGCCTCCTTGGTGGCGGCCGCACCCTTCATCCCCCGGTGCCGGGTGAGCACCTCGGTCACCTGCAGGCCGATCGGGATGACCGGGTTCAGGGAGGACAGCGGATCCTGGAAGATCATCGCGATCTCCCGGCCGCGAATGTCGCGGCGAGACCGGCCGTCGAGCTGCAGCAGGTCGGTGCCGTCGAAGACCGCCTTGCCGCCGACCCGCAGGCCGGGCTGCTTGGGCAGCAGACCCATGATGGCCAGCGAGGTGACGCTCTTGCCGCAGCCGGACTCGCCGACCAGGCCGACCACCTCACCCGCGTCCACCGAGAAGGACACCCCGTCCACCGCGTGCACGGTGCGCTGCCCACGCCGAGCGAACGTGACCGAGAGGTCGTTGACATCGAGCAGTGCCATTACTGGACCTACTTCCGCAACTTCGGGTCGAGGGCCTCGCGCATGGCCTCGCCGAGCAGGGTGAAGCCGAGCGCGGTGATGATGATGCCGAGCGCCGGATAGATCGCCAGACCCGGCCGGATGCCCAGGTAGGGCTGCGCGTCGGCGAGCATCACACCCCACTCGGGGGTGGCCGAGTCGGGGTTGCCCAGGCCGAGGAAGGACAGCGCGGCCGCCTCGATGATGGCCGTGGCCAGCGTCAGCGTGGCCTGCACGATGACCGGGGCCAGCGAGTTCGGCAGCACGTGGGTCATCGCGATCTTCGACTTGCGCACGCCCAGCGAGGTGGCCGCGAGCACGTAGTCGCTGTTCGCCTGGGAGATCATCGACCCGCGCAGCAGGCGGGCGAAGATCGGCACGGAGACCACGCCGACCGCGATCATCACGGTGGTCAGGCTGGCGCCGAGCAGCGCGGCGATGCTCACCGCGAGGAGCAGGCTCGGCATGGCCAGCAGCATGTCGACGAAACGCATCAGGACGGTGTCGATCCAGCGGCCCCAACGCCCACCGAGGCCGGCCGCGGCACCGGCGACGCCGCCGATCAGCGCGCCGAGCGCGAGGCCGAGCAGGGTGGAGACCACGCCGACGAGCAGCGTCTGCCGGGCCCCGACGATCAGTCGGCTGAACTCGTCGCGGCCCTGGTGGTCGAAGCCCAGCCAGTGGTCGCCGGACACCCCCGGGATGATGCCCTGGCCGGACTTGACCAGCCCTTCCCGGATTCCGACGGTGTCCGTCGGGCTGTACGGGACGAAGAACGGGCCGACGACGGCGACCAGGACGAAGATCGCCAGGATGACCGTGCCGATGATGGCCGCCGGGTTGCGCCGGAGCCGGCGGAACGCCTCCTTCCAGAGGCTCACCCCCTGCTCGTCCTGGGGGGCGGCCAGTTCGGCGAGCCGGTCCAGCTTCTCGCGCTTCTTGCCTCCGGTGATGGTCATCGCACCCTCACCCTCGGGTCGATCACGCTGTAGGAGAGGTCGACCAGGAGATTCACCAGCACGTACACCACCGCAATGATCATGATGAAGCCCATCAGCACCGGGTAGTCGCGTTGGCTGATCGATTCCGCGACGAACGCGCCGATGCCGCTGAACGCGAACACGGTCTCGGTGAGCACCGCGCCGGAGAGCAGGAGACCGGTCTGCAGACCGATCGAGGTGGCCACCGGCAGCATGGCGTTGCGCAGCACGTGCCGGCGGCGGACGGTCCGTTCGGTCAGGCCCTTGGCCTCGGCGGTCCGCACGAAGTCCTCGTTGAGCACCTCGAGCACGCTGGCCCGGGTGATCCGGACGATGATCGCCAACGGGATGCTGGCCAACGCGATGCCCGGCAGCACGAGGTGCCAGAGCGCGTCGGCGGCGGCGTCCCACTCGCGGGTCATGATCCCGTCGATGACGAAGAAGTTGGTGACCCGGGTCGCCCCGATGGTCGGGTCCTGCCGACCGCTGGACGGGAACCAGCCCAGGTTCTCGGCGAAGATCGCCTTGAGCACGTACGCCAGGAAGAAGACCGGGATGCAGATGCCGATCAGGGACCCGCCGACCGAGGCGTGGTCGAGGAACCGGCCCCGTCGGCGGGCGGCCAGGTAGCCCAGCGGAATGCCGAGGCCGACCGCGAGCAGCATGGCCACGACGGTCAGTTCGACGGTGCCGGGGAAGCGTTCCAGGAACTCGGTGGTGACGGCCCGCTTCGTGCCGGTCGAGGTGCCCAGGTCGAGCCGGCCCATCCGCTTCAGGAAGCGGGCGTACTGGACCATGATCGGCTCGTCGAGGCCGAGGTTGCGCCGGATCGCCGCGCGCGTCTCGGGGGTGCCCCGCTCACCGAGGATCGCTGTCTCGGGCCCGCCGGGAAGCCGGTGCAGCCAGATGAACAGCAGGACGGAGAGCCCGAACAGCGTGGGTATCAGCTGTAGCAGGCGTCTGACGATGAACCGGAACACGGGCGCCTCGGTGGGGGTGCGGAGGGGTGCGGGCGGGCGCTGTGGTCACAGCGCCCGCCCGCGTACGGTGCCTTCAGATCACTTGAACTCTGCGGTCGCGTATCGCTCGTCGGTGAGCGGGCTCGCCTTGATCCCGGTCACGTCCTTGCCGAACACGATCGCCGGCGGGGAGTGCGAGATCGGCACACCCGGCAGGAAGTCCATGATCGACTTGTTGAGGGCCTTGTACTTCTCCACCCGGGCCGCCTGGTCGGCGGTGGTGTCGGCGTCCTTGAACTGGTCGAAGAGCTGGGTGTTGGAGAAGCCCCACTCGTCCTTCGGCCGGTCGAAGAAGGTGCCGATGAAGTTGTACGCGTCGCCGTAGTCACCGGTCCAGCCGAGGAAGTGCAGGTCGTGCTTGCTGCCGGAGGTGGTCGCGTTCAGGTAGTCCGGGCTCCACTTGAGCGGGATGGCCTGGACCTTGATGCCGACCGCCTTGAGGTCCGCGGACAGCAGCTCGAAGATGTCCTTCGGGTTCGGCATGTACGGCCGGGTGACCTCGGTCGGGTAGTGGAACTTCAGCGTCAGGTTCGACGCGCCCGCCTCGGCCAGCAGGGCCTTGGCCTTGGCCGGGTCGTAGTCGTACTTGGTGGCCTCGCCGTTCCAGCCCTCGACGGTGTCCGGCATGAAGTTCATCGCGACCTTGGCGCCCGGGGGCAGCTTCGAGTCGACCAGGGCCTGCCGGTTCAGCGCGTAGGCGATGGCCTGCCGGACCTTGAGGTCGGCCAGCTTCGGGTTCCCCTTCTGGTTGATCGCCAGGTAGAGGACGTTGAAGGCGGGCCGGGTGAGGACGTTGAAGCCGTCCTTCTTCAGCGTCTCCACGTCCGCCGGACCGACCAGGTCGTAGCCCTGGATGTCACCCGAGCTGAGCGCCTGCTTGCGGGCGTTCTCGTCGGAGATGGTCTTGAAGATGATGGTCTTCAGCTTGGCCTTGTCGCCGTAGTAGTCGTCGTTGCGCTCGATGGTGAGCGACTTGTTCGCGACGTCCCACGCCTTGAACTTGAACGGGCCGGTGCCGGTCGGGTGCTCCATCGCGTACGCCGGGTACTTGATGTCCTCGGCGGTGCCCGTCACGTTGCTGGCGTCGTACTGCTGGAGCGCCTTGGGGCTGTGGATGGAGAACGAGGGCAGCATCAGCGCGGCCGGGATCTTGCTGGAGACGCGGGTGAAGGCCAGGTCGACGGTGGCCGCGTCCTTGGCGGTGCACGACTTGAACAGGCTCTGCGGCAGCTCCGCGTCCTCGTTCTTGGCGAACCCGCCCATGACGTCCTGCCAGTACGCGGTCACGTCCGGGCTCTGCATGAGGCCCTTGGCGTTGTACCAGCGGTCGAAGTTGGCGCAGACCGCCTCGGCGTTGAACTCGCTGCCGTCGTGGAACTTCACTCCGGTGCGGAGCTTGAAGGTCCAGGTGGTACCGGCCGCGTCGGGAGTCCAGGACTCGGCGAGGCCCGGCGTCACCTTGGTGCCACCCTCCTCGGGGCGGACCAGGGTCTCGAAGACCTGGCGGGCCACGCGCAGCGACTCACCGTCGCTGGCGAAGCTGGGGTCGAGCACCTTCGGGTCTCCGGCGACGCCGAAGACGAGGGTGTCCTTCTTGTTGCTATCTCCGGAGCCACTCTCACGGTCGCTCTCGGCGCAGCCTGCAACCGCGAGGGCCGCGACCGCGATGGCCGCGAGTGCGGCCTTCGGCCTGGGTGCACGCATGGTGCTTCACCTCGTCCTTGGGGGTACGGACAACGTGGTGACAGGGTCACCGATGTGCGGTGACCTTAGCCTCCGGGCGGACGGCACCGAAACCGGCGGGGTGCGGGTTGGTATCGGATCGTGTCTTTTCCGCAATGAGACATTCGATTCGAAGGGAAAGCCTTCGCTTCGCCGAATTTTCGTCGGCCTGAGGGCCTAATTTGTTACGTCGATCCGGTCCCGGACGGACGTTCCTGTCAGATCGATTGCCACCTCGGTCCACTTTCGGAAACACCTCCGGCGGGCACCCCGCAGGGCGCCCGCCGGAGATGATCGAACAGTCAGACGGCCCGACGGCCCTCGAAGGCCCGACCCAACGTGATCTCGTCGGCGTACTCCAGGTCGCCGCCGACCGGCAGTCCGCTGGCCAGCCGGGTCACCGCGATCCCCATCGGCTTGACCATGAGCGCCAGGTACGTCGCGGTGGCCTCACCCTCGGTGTTCGGGTCGGTGGCGAGGATCAGCTCCCGGATCGCACCGCTGCCGAGACGGGTCATCAGTTCCCGGATCCGTAGGTTGTCCGGACCGATGCCCTCCAGCGGGTTGATCGCGCCGCCGAGCACGTGGTAGCGCCCGCGGAACTCGCCGGTCCGCTCGACCGCCACCACGTCCTTGGGCTCCTCCACCACACAGAGGACCTCGTCGGTACGCCGTGGGTCGCGGCAGATCCGGCACTGCTCCGACTCCGCCACGTTGTAACAGGTCGTGCAGAACCGGACCAGGTCCTTGACCTTGCGCAGCGCGCCGGCCAGCCGGTTGACGTCGGCCGGATCAGCCGACAGGACGTGGAACGCGATCCGCTGGGCGCTCTTCGGGCCCACACCCGGCAGCCGGCCCAGCTCGTCGATCAGATCCTGGATGGCACCCTCGTACATCTGCCGGCTCAGAACCCGGGCAGGCCGAGGCCGCCCATGCCGCCCGCGACCGGGCCCATCTTCTTCTCGGTCAGCTCCCGGGCCGCCTCGGCGGCGTTGCGCACGGCCGCGACGACGAGATCCTCAAGCGTCTCCACGTCCTCCGGGTCGACCGCCTTCGGGTCGATCCTGATCGCCTTCAGCTCACCGGTGCCGGCGACGGTGGCGGTGACCAGGCCGCCGCCCGCGGTGCCGGTCAACTCCGCCTCGGCCAGCTCGGCCTGGGCACTGGCGATCTGCTGCTGCATCTTCTGCGCCTGCTTCAGCATCTGCTGCATGTTCGGCTGTCCACCTGGGCGCACGGACCGCTCCTTCGTCCACTCGTCTGCTCGGCCGGCCCCAGCCTAGTCGGGCCCCGGCGTCACTCCCGCACGGCCGACGCGCGCTCAGCGCGCGTCCACCTCGTCGATCTTCTCCGCCCCGAACGTCTCGCGCAGCAGCTGCATCGCCTGCTCCTCGCTTGACTGCCGGGCGGTCCGCTCGTCGATCACGTCGTCCAACGGCTCGTCACCCGGGTCGAAGCCGTCGTAGGCGGGCGCCGCGACCGCTGCCTGGCCGCCGCGGACCGGGCCGTCGAACTCCGGATCGTAGGGCGGCTCGCCGGCCCACTCGGTGTCCGCCGTCTTCCGCGCCGGCTGCGCCGTACGCGGCCCCTTGCCGGGGCCACCACCCGCCGCGGCCGCCGCCGCAGCCGCGCGGGCCGCCGCGATCGCGCTGTTCCTCGGCCCACCACCCGCCGCCGCCCTCGGCCCACCCGCCGGCGGGGGTGCCGCCGGCTTGGGTACGACCGGAGCGGCGGTCGCGGTCGCCGTGCCCCCACCCGGACGGGCCGCCGCCGGCCAGTCCTCCCCGTCGACGGCGGGCGCTCCCGGTCCGGTACGCGCCGACGCCGCAGCGCCACCGGGACGGACCGGCTCCGGCCAGTCCTCCCCATCGTCCTGCCGGACCGTCGGGGCCGCCGATGCCGTCGATCCCGTCGATGCCGTAGGTCTCGTTGCCGCCGTCGAGGCGTTCGGCGAGGTGGCGATGCCCGGACCGCCCCCGTTTACGGCCTGGCCGCCGCCCGCCGGCCCGTGACCGGTGACGGCGGGCAAGGCAGACGCCGGACGTCCGCCGGGGGCGTGGGTGGCATCGATCGAGCCGGGCACGGGTCGACCGGCGGACGCCGGGTCGGCGGAGGGCGTCGACCGGACCGGCGCGTGCTCCGGACGCACCGCCGGGTCGGAGCCGGCCGCCGCATGGGAACCCGCCGCCGCACTGGAGCCGGCCGCCGGTGCGGCGTCGGGCCTGCTGACGGCGACGTCGGGCTGGTTCACTGCGGCGTCAGGCTGGCTCACTGCGGCGTCGGGGCGGTTGACGGCGGCGTCGGGCTGGTTCGCCGCGCCGCCCGGGGCCGGGCCGGCGCCGGACGGGCGGGACGGGCCACCGAGCGAGGCCGCGCCGCGCTCGCCGGCCACCTCGCAGCGGATCTGCCAGCGACCACCCAGTTCCTCGTAGAGCGCGTCGGTAAGCACGGCGGCGTGGTCGGCCATCATCTTCGCCAGCACCGTCGACTTCACGGTCAGCACGAGCGTGTCGCCGTCCAGGTCCCGCACCACGGCGTCCCGCATCAGCGCGGCGATCCGCTTGTTGCTGCGGTTCACCTTGCCGACCACCTCCGGCCAGACCCGGCGCACCGCGACCGCGTCCAGCGCGCCCGGATCGGCCGCACCCGGGCGCGGCGGCTCGGGCGTGACCGGATCGGGCAGCACCGCTGTCGGCGGCACCGGGCCACGCGCGGCGGAGGCCACGGTCGGGGCACCGGCAGCCGCCGGCGTGCCGGCGGTCTCCGGGCCGATCGCGGCGGCAGCCGCGCCCGGGGCGGGAGCCGCCGGGCGTACCTCAGGGGTCGGGGTGGGGTGCGCGGAGCCGGCGGCGGCCGGCGACGGCTCGACGCCACCGAGCGTCAGCCGGCGCTCCATCCGCTCCAGGCGTTGCAGCAGGCCGCCGGACGAGTCGTCCGCGCCGGGCAGGAGCATGCGGGCGCAGACCAGCTCCAGCAGCAGCCGGGGCGCGGTGGTGCCGCGCATCTCGACCAGGCCGTTGTGCACGATGTCCGCGCAACGGGACAGGGTGGCCGGGCCGAGGCGCTGCGCCTGGGCGGCCATCCGCTCGATCTGGTCGGCCGGGCCGTCGATGAGCCCCTTGGCCGCGGCGTCCGGCACCTGCTGGAGCACGATCAGGTCGCGCAGTCGCTCCAGCAGATCGGAGGCGAAGCGGCGGGGGTCGTGGCCGGCCTCGGCGACCCGGTCGACGGTGGCGTACGCGGCGGCGCCGTCACCGGCGGCGAGCGCGTCGCACATCTCGTCGATCAGCGCGGAGTCGGTGACGCCGAGCAGCGCGGCGGCCCGGGCGTAGCCGACGCCCTCCGGGCCGGCGCCGGCGATGAGCTGGTCGAGCACGGAGAGGCTGTCCCGGGCGCTGCCCCCGCCGGCGCGCACCACGAGCGGGAACACCGCCGGGTCGACCTTGACGCCCTCGGCCTCGCAGAGCTGCTCCAGGTAGGGCCGGAGCACCTTCGGCGGGAACAGCCGGAACGGGTAGTGGTGGGTCCGCGACTTGATCGTGCCGAGGACCTTCTCCGGCTCGGTGGTGGCGAAGATGAACTTGACGTACTCCGGAGGCTCCTCGACCAGCTTGAGCAGGGCGTTGAAGCCGGCCGACGAGACCATGTGCGCCTCGTCGATGATATAGATCTTGAAGCGGCTGCGGGCGGGCGCGAAGAACGCCTTCTCGCGCAGATCACGCGCGTCGTCGACACCACCGTGGCTGGCCGCGTCGATCTCGATGACGTCGATCGAACCGCCACCGTCGGGGGCCAGTTCGCGGCACGAGTCACAGTGCCCGCACGGCTCCGGGGTGGGGCCCTGCTCACAGTTGAGCGAACGGGCCAGGATCCGCGCGCTGGAGGTCTTGCCGCAGCCACGGGGGCCGGAGAAGAGGTACGCGTGGTTCAGCCGGCCGCTGCGCAGCGCCTGCGACAACGGCTCGGTCACGTGTTCCTGGCCGATGATCTCGGCGAACGTACGCGGCCGGTACTTGCGGTAAAGGGCCAGTGCCACCCGTCCCGCCTCCTCTCGAGGAGAGCCATTCTGCGCCGGTCGGCCCCGGGTGACCACCCACCACCCCGTGACCCGACCCGCAGCGACGTTACCCGGCCCCGGAGACAGAAAGGCCTCCCGTGCACCCGGCAGAGCTCGCTTATCCTTGCTGCCTTCCGGCCCTGGGGAGGTTCACGAGGTACCGCCGCACGGGAGGTGACGCCAAGCCTACCCGAAGGGTTGTGGATCATCCGGGAGGGTGGGGTGGCCCGCCGTCACGGGACCTGTATCCTGGCTCGCGGAGGATTCGCCTAGAGGCCTAGGGCGCACGCTTGGAAAGCGTGTTGGGTTTACACCCTCACGAGTTCGAATCTCGTATCCTCCGCTCGCTTGAGCAGGTGAAACGACAGGGCCGGTCCCCGGGGGCCGGCCCTGAACCGTCTCACCACCCTGCGCTTTGACGTTGATCAGTATGGTGTCCGTCATGTCGGAGGCACAGACGATCACGCCTGCCCCATCCGCTGTCCGCCGGTCGCCGATCGATGTGGCGTTGGACTATCCGTGGCGTTCGTTCACCGGCATCGCCGGGGTCGCCGGGATCGTGGTCGCTGGTGGTCGGGCTGGGCGTATCCCTACATGCTCGGGTTGGCCTGCCTGGTCGGCCTGGCGGTGACCGTGTGGCGAAGCCGCCCCCTCGTGGCAGGGCTGGTCGCGGTCACGATCGCCGCGACCGGATTCACCGCCCCGTGGCTGGCGGTGCGCCAGGCCTACCAGCGAGACGGAATACCGTTGGGCCCCGAATATCCCGCCCTACCCGCGGTTCGTCCTACCGTCCTCCGACGGCGGGCTGCGCATCCTGGGCGAGAAAGGAATCACCGCGGTCGGGCCCGACGGCAGGACCCGATGGCGCTGGCATTCCGACTACAGATTTTTCACGGTGGCCCACGCGTTGCCGGACGACAGCCTGGTGGTGGCCGGACGCGGCGAACCCGATGATCTGCCCGGGGTGGTGCTCGGTCCGGACGGGAAGCCCCGCTGGTCCATTCTGCCCGGCGACGGTTTTGACATCATTGCGATCAGTGACCGCACGCTTGTCACAGTAAACGATTGTTCGAAGTCTGGCTGTCGCTACGTCGGCCGCAACCTGGCCGACGGCACGATCATCTGGACGGTCACCGCTGGCTTGGGCCCCGAACACGCGGCGACCAACCTCACCAAGACGGCGTGGATCAGCCGCGAAAGTGGCCCGTCGTTCAACACCGCCTGGTTCGCCACGAAAGATGCCAGCGGCGCCGGTCAGCTTCGGTCGGCCGACACCGGCGCGGTGCTCCGCTCCTACCTCAAAGGCCATTACGTGTGGAGGGCCGGCGATGCCGCGTTGATCATCGGACCGGGCACCTCCGGATGCAGCCTGGAGATCGTCCGAACCGGACGGACCTCACCGCCACCGGCACCTGTCGACTGCGCACTCCACGATTCGATCAGCGGAACGTTCGTGAATGAGGGATCCGGGAGGACGGGATACGGGACGCCAGGGCACGGGAAGCGGGGATACGGGATGTTCAGCGGCGACATGCTCTGGTCCGAGACGACCAAGAGCGGGTCGGCCTACGCCGTGGACCTCAACACCGGCGCGGTACTAACGGTGGCCGCCTACTGGCCACGCTCGGGACGCCCGGCAGACACGAAGGGTGAGGTATCGATTCTGGGCGACGGAGTGCGGGTGGTGGCGACCAGGGACGCGGTGGTCACCCGGGATGCCGCGACCGGGAAATCCCTCTGGCGGCTCGACGTCCCGGCCGACCAGGTGTACACACTCGCCGCGGAAGGCCGGCTGGTGGTCGTCGTGCAGAAGCAACCGGAATTGTTCCTGGAGGGACTGTTCGTACCGGGATACGCAGGCCTGGCCGTGCGCGCCTTCGACGCCCGCAGCGGTGAACTGCGCTACCAGGCGCGCGGCCCGTCAACGCTGGAGGCGCCGATAATCGTCGGCGACCGGATGATGACGGAGTTGGTGGACCGGGACGGCCGAACCCGCCGGTGGCTGTTCACGCCGTCCGGATAGCCGACACCTCTCATCCGCGGTCCAGCTTGTCGCGCGCACCCAGACCGTCTCGCGAGGTACGGGTGCACCGATCGCGGCGCCGGCCCTGCGCCCTCTCACCCACCTCCGGGTTTTGACGATCATCAGTATGGTCGCGGTCATGTCGAAGGCACAGACGATCACGCCTGCCCCAGCCACCGCCCGCCGCTCACCGATCGACGTGGCATTGGACTATCCGTGGCGTTCGTTCACCGGCATCGCCGGCGCTGCCGGGGTGGCGGCCGGCTGGTGGTGGGTTTCGGCGCTCCCCTACCTGCTCGGGGTGGCCTTCCTCGCCGGCTTGGCGGTGGCCGTGTGGCGAAGCCGTCCCGTCGTGGCGGTGCTGACCGCGGTCACGATCGTAGTGACCGGTTTCACCGCACCGTGGCTGGCGGTGCGCCTGGCCTATCGACATGAGGGGAGTCGGCTGAGCTCGGATATTCCGCCCTACATTCCGCCCTTCCCTCACTTCGCCCTGCCGTCCTCCGATGGTGGGCTGCGCATCCTGGGCGGGGGAGACATCACCGCGCTTGGACCCGACGGCAAGACCCGATGGCGCTGGGGGTCCGGCTTCCACCATTTCGAGGTGGCCCATGCGTTGCCGGGCGACAGCCTGGTGGTGGCGGGCGAGCGCGAGTCCGATCGGCTGCCCGTGGTGGCGCTCGGCCCGGACGGAAAGCCCCGCTGGTCCATCACGGCTGAGGATTACGCCAAAATCATTGCGATCAGCGACCGGACGCTCGTCACACGGATGTGTTCGCCGTCTGGCTGTCGCCACGTCGGTCACGATGTCACCGACGGCTCGATCACCTGGACGCTCACCGCGCACGTGGGTCGCGTGGAGTCGGCGCTCGACCTCTCCCGGCCGCCGATCAGCGACCCCGACCTCGGCCTGTCGTTCGGCACCGACTGGTTCGCCTCGGCAGACACCAGCGGCGCCGGTCAGCTTCGGTCGGCCGACACCGGCGAGGTGGTCCGTTCCTACCCCGAGGGGCACAGGGTGTGGGAAGCCGGCGACGTCGCGCTGATCATCGGGCCCGGCCCTTCCGGATGTGTCCTGGAGATCGCCCGGACCGGACGGGCCTCGCCGCCGTCGGTACCTGTCGACTGCTCACTCATGGAGTCGTTCGGGAAGACGCGTTTGGACAACCGCGCCGGGATGCGCACCGGTGACGCACTCTGGTCCGAGACGACCAAGGACGGCTCGGCCTATGCCGTGGACCTCAACACCGGGACGACACGAAAGGTGCCCCCCTACTGGTCACGCGTGGCCTCTCCGGCAAACACGAAGGGGGATGTGTCGGTTCTCGGCGCCGGGGTGCAGGTGGAGTCGACCAGGGACGCGGTGGTCACCCGGGATGCCGTGACGGGGAAAACCCTCTGGCGGCTGGACCTGCCAGCCGCCGAGGTGCCCACCATCGTCGCCGACGGCCGGCTGGTGGTCGTCACGCACCGGCCACGGAGGTTGCTCCTGGACGGACTGTTCGCACCCGAGGAGGAGAAAAGGTGGGCGCTGCGCGCCTTCGACGCCCGCAGCGGTGAACTGCGGTACCAGGCGCGCACAGGGCAAGAACCGGTGATCATGGGCGACCGGATGCTGGCGTACCTGCCGGACCGGGACGGCAGGAGCAAGGCGTGGCTGTTCGCGCCATCCGGATAGCCGGCACGACTCACCCGCCGGCCAACTGGTCCCGCCGCCGCCTCAGGTACGCGGTCTGCGCGCGGTTCCCGGCCAACTCGATCGCCCGGTCGTACGCCGCCCGCGCCTCCCGGCCCCGGCCCATCCGGCGCAACAGCTCGGCCCGGGTGGCGTGGTATGGGTGGTAGCCCTCCAGCGGCAGCCCGTCCACCTCGGCGAGCGCGACCTGCGGCCCGTCCAGTTCGGCGAGCGCGACCGCCCGGTTGAGTCGCACGATCGGTGACGGGTCGACGCGTACCAGGTGGTCGTAGAGCGCGGCGATCTGCGCCCAGTCGGTGTCCCGCGTGTCGCGGGCGTCGGTGTGGACGGCGTTGATCGCGGCGAGGATCTGGTAGCGGCCCGGCGCGCGACCGGTGGCGATGCACGCACGGACCAGTTCGTGCCCCTCGGCGATGAGGTCGCGGTCCCAGGCGCCCCGGTCCTGTTCGGCGAGGACGACGAGTTCGCCGGTCGCGGACACCCGGGCGGGTCGGCGGGCCTCGGTGAGCAGCATCAGCGCCAGCAGTCCGGCGGTCTCGCCGTCGTCGGGCAGCAGCGTACGGACCAGCCGGGTGAGCCGGATCGCCTCGCCGGTGAGGTCGGCGCGGACCGCCTCCCTGCCGGGGTCCGAGGCGAGGTAGCCCTCGTTGAAGATCAGGTAGAGGACGGCGAGCACGCCGGTGACCCGGGCCGGCAGGTCCTCGCGGGACGGCACCCGGTACGGGATGCCGGCCGCCTTGATCTTCGTCTTGGCCCGGGTGATCCGCCGGCCCATCGCGGCTTCCTGGACCAGGTACGCCCGGGCGATCTCCGGCACGGTGAGCCCGCCGACCAGGCGCAACGTCAGCGCCACCCGCGCCTCCATGGCCAGCGCGGGGTGGCAGCAGGTGAAGATCAGGCGGAGCCGGTCGTCGTCGATGACGCCCAGCGGTTCCGGGGCGCCGGTCAGCATCAGCGCCTCCCGGTGTTTGTCCTCCCGCCGGCTCTCGCGCCGGATCCGGTCGACGGCCCTGCGGTACGCGGTGGTGGTGAGCCACGCGCCGGGGTTGGGCGGTGCGCCGTCCACCGTCCAGCGTTCGACGGCGGCGGCGAACGCCTCGGCGGTCATCTCCTCGGCCACGTCGAGGTCCCCGATGCGCCGGGCGAGCGTGGCGACCACCCGGGCCCACTCCTCGCGGTGGACCCGGGCGAGCACCTCGCCGACGTCGGTCATCAGCTCAGGAAGGGCCGCAGCTCGACGCGGCGGTTGCACCGTTGGGAGGCCTGCGCGGCGAGCGGGAGCGCCACGTCGAAGTCCGGCGCCTCGATGATCCAGAATCCACCGACGTACTCCTTCGTCTCCAGGTAGGGCCCGTCGGTGAACACCGGGCTCCCGGCCCGGCCGTCCACGACGGTCGCCGTTTCCGGTGCCGCGAGACCACCTGCGAAGACCCAGTGGCCGTCGGCTCGCAGTCGCTCGTTGAACTCACCGATCGCGTTCATCTCCGCCTCAGTGGCCGAGCCGGTCCTGTCGTCGAGGACAGAGATCAGGTACTGCGCCATCGGTTCCTCTCCCAACGTCATGGGGCCCGCGCGGGCCGCCGTCACCCCGGCTACGAACGTCGCCGCCCCGGTCGGACAGCCGTGCGGTGCGAGTATCGGGCTCGGTGATGCGCGGGCACCGCCTCGCCCGTACGTTGGGACAGCGGTCGCGTCGCGCGCGTCGGGACACCCGACCAGCGTCGTGCACACGTTCTATCCACAGCCTATGGAGCCAGGAGAGGCCGGATGAGTTACGACCTCAGCGCCGTGGTCGCCGACGTGGAGTTGCTCCGCGAGCACACCGCCGGCCTGGACCACGCGGTGCTGGCCGCGCTCCGTCAGGACTTCGCGCTGCTGCCGGTCACCCCGCAGCTGGTGCAGGAGCTGACCGGCGGGCTTCCGGATTTCGCCGAGGACGAGCCGCACGCGGAGCGCCCGTTCCGGCTAGTGCTGTCACCGCCGCTGGCGGAGGTGCTGGCCCGCTGGTCGCGAAGCGGGCCGGTGGCATACCTGGAGGCGGAGTTCTTCGGCGGTGAGGGGTACCAGTCGGCGGTGGTCTGGCTGGCCGGCGAGGTGAGCTGGGGGCCGCGCTACGACGACGCGCTCGACCGGCCGCGCGCCCAGTGGCCGATCAACACGGCGCTGGCCCGCCTGGGCGTGGAGCCGGGGGCCTGGATCGACCCCTTCGCGGAGTTGGGCCTGCACCTGGAGCGGGACACGGACGGTTGGCTGGCGCACGGCAGGCGTGGACTGTCCGCCGACTACTGGGACGAGCTGGCCGAAGAGTGAGAGTTGCGCCAATCCGAGCAGCACCAGCAACCTCAGCGCCCCGGTCCCGTTGGGGACTGGGGGATTGCATGAAAATACGACAATTTGGCTTTATTGCCGCCATGCTGGCGGCTGCGTCCGCCGCCGGCAGCGGCGTCGATCCACAGTGGCCGTTCCGCCCGGCCGGCGCCGCCGAGGTGGTCAGTCTCGACGGCCTGCGCGACGCGGAGTTCGGCGACACCGAGGCGGAGCTGACCCGGCGCGGCCTGCTACGCACCGAAGATCAGGCGTGCGGACCCACGCTGACCGGCCCCGGCTCGGTCAGCCCGATCTTCGTCGACGACCGGCTGGTCCTGCTCTGGCTCGACGACCCGGCGAGCACGCCGGAGGGCATCACCGCCGGCGCGCCCACCGACAGGGTGCGCGCCGCGTACCCCGGCGCCGTCGGCCTGCCGGCGCCGCCCGACAGTCACCGTTTCGCCGGGCTGCTCGCCCGCGACGGCGACCGCGCCTACCTGTTCCTGCACGACGGCGTCACCGTCCGCAAGATCATCGCCGGGTACGCGGACTGGGCCCGCCGCCTCTTCGACGAGGGCTACGGCCCCTGCTGACGACGAAGCGCCCGGGGACGTCCCGGGCGCTTCGGTTTGGCGGTGGCGGCGGGATTTGAACCCGCGGAGGGCGTTAACCCTCACACGCTTTCGAGGCGTGCTCCTTAGGCCACTCGGACACGCCACCGCCGACGAGGGTACAGGACCACCGGACTGGACGCCGAACCGGTATCCCCGCCGCCGACCTGGCAGGATCTTTGCCATGAGTACGCACATCGGCGCTGAGCCGGGAGAGATCGCCGAGCGGGTCCTGATGCCGGGCGACCCGCTGCGGGCCAAGTGGATCGCGGAGACCTACCTGGAGGGGGCCCGCTGCTACACGACGGTGCGCGGCATGCTGGGCTTCACCGGCCGGTGGAACGGTGTCGACGTGTCCGTCCAGGGCTCCGGCATGGGTATGCCGTCCGCCTCCATCTACGCCCATGAGCTGGTCAACGAGTACGGCGTGAAGTCGCTGATCCGGGTCGGCTCGTGCGGCGCGCTGGCCGAGGACCTGCAACTGCGGGACGTGGTGGCGGCGATCGGCTCGTCCACCGACTCGAACATGAACCGGGTCCGCTTCGACGGGCTGATCGACTACGCCCCGGTGGCCGACTTCGGGCTGCTGCGTACCTCGGTGGAGGTGGCCGAGCGGCGCGGCATCAGCATGCGGGTCGGCCCGATCCTGGCGGCGGACGCCTTCTACACCGACCGACCGGACCTGTACGACACGCTTGCCGACTACGGCGTGCTGGCGGTGGAGATGGAGTCGGCGGCGCTCTACACGATCGCGGCCCGCTTCAAGGCCCGCGCGTTGACCATCCTGACCGTCAGCGACCACATCAAGACCGGCGAGAAGACCACGTCGCAGGAGCGTGAGCAGACCTTCGGCCAGATGGTCGAGATCGCCCTCGACACCATCATCGCCTGATCACCCCGTCGTTCCCCGACCGCCCCGCCGCCGCCCGGTGCCGGGGCGGTCGCCGTTCCGCGCCCGTCCGGTCCGTGCGGCGCCATGGCCGGGTCGTCGCGTCCGCGCCCAATGCCGTGCCCTCCGGCCCGGGCTGCCCCGCCTGTCAAGGCAGGCAGGATCCGCCGGTGGACGATATGACTCAGAGGCATAATTATGCCTCTGAGTCATATCACTCCGAACCGATGCCTTCTCCGGTGCGGCGGCCGAGCCGGCCGCACCAAGCCGCAGCGCACCGCCGCGCACCGCACCGCGGTCAGCGGAAGAACGCCCGCAGCAGCGCCGCGCTCTCGCGTTCCAGCACGCCGCCGTACACCTCGGGCCGGTGCGTGACGCGGCGGTCGCGCAGCACGTCCCACAGGGAGCCGACCGCACCCGTCTTCGGTTCCCACGCGCCGAACACCACGGTACGGACGCGGGCCAACCCGATCGCCCCGGCGCACATCGTGCACGGCTCCAACGTCACGACGAGCGTGCAGTCGTCAAGCCGCCACCGGCCCAGCCGCTGCGCCCCCCGGCGCAGCGCCAGCACCTCGGCGTGCGCGGTCGGGTCGCCGGTCAGTTCCCGCTCGTTGCGCCCGATCGCCAGCTCGGTGCCGTCGGGACCGTAGAGCACCGCGCCGACCGGCACGTCGTCGGCGTCCCGGTCGGCGGTCGGGCCGTCCGGGCCGGTCACCGCGACCTCCAGGGCGCGGCGCATCCACAGCTCGTGCCGCTGCCGACGGCCCACCGTGCCCGGGTCGGCCGGCGCCTCGTCCGCGCCCGGTGCCACGAACCCACCGGGCTCAGACCTCACGCAGCTCCTCGACCTCGTCGGCACAGCCGAGCACCTGGCAGACCTCGGCGGTCACGTCGCCCGGCATGGATCCTTCGTGGGAGCAGAGCGCGAGCAGCTTCTGCGCCGGGATGCCCAGGTCGGCGAGGAGGTCGGCGTCGCCCACCGGGTCGGCTTCCGGGTCCACGGCCGGCTGTTCGCTGTCGTCGTCGACGGACACCGGCGGCTCGTCGACGTCCTCCAGCCCGGTCACCGAGGTCTTCAGGTCGCCGACCAGCAGCGCGCCCAACCGGGACTCCTCGGCGTACGCCGAGTCGGAACCGAAGACCCGCAGGTCCTCCCCCTCGTCGAGGCGCAGGATCACCAGGTACGTGTCGTCCGCCTCGACGAACAGCAGGGAGAGCTCGGCGTCCGGCTCGACGTCGCGAAGCCGGTCGGCGACCTCCTCGATGTCGGTGACGCCCCGGAGGCTCACCGCGGCGGCGGTCCAGCCGCCGTCGATGCGCGCCGCAGCAGCAGCGAAGTACGACACGGTCCCCCCAATTCGGCCTCGGCAGCACGCCGACTCGTCACGCGATGCACGTTAACCGGTCGGGTCGGCGGTCGACGGGTCAACGCCCCGTAACGGGCCGGCCGTTCCTGGAGAAAAGTCCGTCAGCCGGCGACCCGGCGGCGGGTGGCGATGAGCTGGCGGAGGTGTTCGCCGCGCGCCCGCCTCGGCCGTTGGCGCTGCTGCACCGCACGGGCACCGGCCAACTCGGCAAGGAGCTGCAGGCGACGCCGGCTCCGCTCGGGGTCGAGCTGCGGCGGTGTGGTCCAGGCCATACGGCGAGGGTGGACCGTCTGCTCGCGTACGTCAAGACCGTCTTCGCTACGCAGCGAAACCGGCACCGAAGGTCACCAGAGCGGCCAGTCGCCGGTCTGCGCCCAGCGGAGGGCGACGATCGCAGCGGCGATGCTCCAGCCACCCGCGGTGACGATCGCGACGCCAGTCGCCACCCCCCGGTCACCGTGCCGGATCAGCACCGCGGCGACCGTCCAGGCCAGCGCGCCGGCCAGCAGCGTCCACCAGGCGTATCTGGGCACATCGCCGCCGAGCAGCCCGAACAGCAGTAACCAGGCGAACGTGACGGTCGCGCCGATGGCCACGCCGCCGCCGGTGATCGGGTGCGGCTCGCGGTAGCTGGGCCGCATGGACCCGCCGGACGGAAACAGCCCCGAGGGGGTACGCGGCGGCAGGTGCGCCGCCCCCGGGTCGGCTCCCCCGGGCTCGCCCCGCCATCCGTAGGTCACCGCTGCCCCTTCCCGGACCATCCGCCCGCTCATCACGCACCGTCACCGGACGCTGGCCCGGCTCTCGGCGTTCGTCCCTACGGTAGTGGTCTGCCAGGATGACCGGATGCGCTCGCCATCGATCGGACGTCGCGCCCGTCCGGCGTACCCGGTCCTGCTGCTCGTCGCGGCGCTGGCCGCCGGGTGCGGTCGTCCCCCCGCACCGGTCGACACGTGGCAGGACCCGAGCCCGAGGGGGACGGCCGCGCAGCCCGCCGCACCGGCGACGCCGGGCGCGGCCCCGACCTCGCCGGGCGCGGTCTCCGCCCCGGCGTCGACGGGCGCGAAGGTGCGGCGGGTGTTCCCGGTGCGGGCCACCGACGTCGACTACCACCCGACGCACGGCGGCTACCCGGGCACCGACGTGTTCGCCGACTGCGGCGAGCCGGTGGTGGCGGTCACCGACGGCGTGGTGCTGGAGGTGAGCCGGGTGGACCGGTTCGACAGGCGCGGCCCGCGCGGTCCGAACAACGGCGGGCTCTCCGTCTCGCTGCTCGGCGACGACGGGGTGCGCTACTACGGCTCGCACCTGAGTGCCGTCTCCGCCGGTGTCGACGCGGGTGTGCGGGTACGCGCCGGCCAGCAACTGGGCAAGGTGGGCCGCACCGGCAACGCCAACAATGTGTGCCACCTGCACTTCGGGCTCTCCCCGCAGTGCACGGGCAAGAACGACTGGTGGATCCGTCGGGGTGTGGTCTGGCCGGCGCCCTACCTGACCTCGTGGCGCAAGGGCGGTAACCGTTCGCCGGTCACCGAGGTCAGCGCGTGGCAGCGCGCGCACGGCTGCCCGACGTCTCCGGGGTCGGCCGCCGCCGGCGGCTGACCCGGCGCGCGGCACGCGACGTGCGGCGCGAGCGCGTAGGTTCCAGGGCATGAGTGCCCGGGATCCCATCGCCGACCTGCGCCGGATCGCGTTCCTGTTGGAACGGGCGAACGAGGCCACCTACCGGGTGCGGGCGTTCCGCTCGGCGGCGAAGACACTCGGCGCGCTGCCCGCCGCCGAGGTGGCGGAGCGGGCCCGCACCGGCACGCTGACCGAGCTGTCCGGCGTCGGTGATGTCACCGCCCGCTGCGTGGCCGAGTCGCTGGCCGGCGAGGAGCCGGTCTACCTGCGCCGGTTGCTCGCCACCGAGGGCACCGACCTGGACGAGGCGGCGGCGACGTTGCGGGACGCGCTGCGCGGCGACTGCCATACCCATTCCGACTGGTCCGACGGCGGCTCGCCGATCGAGGAGATGGCGCTGGCCGCGGTCGAGCTGGGCCACGAGTACATGGTGCTGACCGACCACTCGCCGCGGCTGACGGTGGCCCGGGGCCTCACCGCGGAGCGGCTGCGCCGGCAGCTCGACCACGTCGCCGCCGTCAACGAGGCCCTGCCGGCGGGTTTCCGCATCCTCACCGGCATCGAGGTGGACATCCTCGCCGACGGCTCGCTCGACCAGGACGAGGATCTGCTGGCCCGGCTGGACGTGGTGGTCGGCTCGGTGCACAGCGGGCTGAACGACGAACGGGCGAAGATGACTCGGCGGATGCTTGCCGCGATCGCCAACCCGCACCTGGACATCCTTGGTCACTGCACCGGCCGGATGGTCTCCTCCCGGCCCGCCGGGGTGACCGGGCCAGGCGACCGGGGGCACCGCGCGCGGACCCGCAAGGAGAGTGACTTCGACGCGGACGCGGTCTTCGCCGCCTGCGCGGAGCACGACGTGGCCGTCGAGATCAACTCTCGGCCGGAGCGGCAGGACCCGCCGAAGCGGCTGATTCGCGTCGCACTGGAAGCCGGGTGCCGGTTCGCGATCGACACCGACGCGCACGCCCCCGGCCAGCTCGACTGGCAGCGTTTCGGCTGCGAGCGGGCGGCGCTGTGCGGGGTGCCGGCGAAGCGGGTGGTCAACACCTGGACGGCGGACCGCCTGCTGAAGTGGACGGCCGACGGTGTCACGTAGGGTCGCCTGGTGGGACACATCGATGACCTCGCCAACCGGTACGTGGCCGAGTGGGCGCCGCTGAGCCCGACGGGCGCCACCTACGTCGGCATCGCCGGCTACGACGACCAGCTCGACGACCTGTCGCCCGACGGCTACCAGGCCCGCGCCGAGCTGACCCGACGCACGCTGGGGCAACTCGACGTGACCGAGCCGCAGACCGAGGCGGAGCGGACCGCCAAGGAGGCGATGCAGGAGCGCCTCGGCCTGGAACTGGCCCGCCACGAGGCCGGTGAGACCGCCAGCGAGGTGAACGTCATCACGAGCGGGCTGCACGAGATCCGGATGGCCTTCGACCTGATGCCGACCGACGGTGAGGAGGCCAAGGCCAACGTGGCCGCCCGCCTGAACCGCTTCGCGTCGGCGTTGGACGGCTACAAGCGCACGCTGCGTGAGGCGGCGGCCGCCGGGCGGGTCAGCTCCCAGGTCCAGCTCGTCGAGGTCGCCAAGCAGTGCGACATCTGGGTCGACCCGGAGGGCGACAACTTCTTCCACGGGCTGGCGGAGCGGCTCGACGCGGACGGCACCCTCGGCGCCGAGCTGCGCAAGGGTGCCGCCGCGGCGACCGCGGCCACCGCCGAGTTCGGCCAGTTCCTGCGCACCGAACTCGCGCCGACGGGCCGACAGAAGCAGGCCGCCGGGCGGGAGCGCTACGAACTGGCGTCGCAGTACTTCCTCGGTGCGAAGGTCGACCTGGACGAGACGTACGCCTGGGGTTTCGCGGAACTGGCCCGGTTGGAGGCCGAGATGCGGTCGGTCTCCGCGCGCATCGCCGGGCCCGGCGCCTCGGTCGACGACGCGGTACGCATGCTCGACGCCGACCCGGCGCGGACGGTACGCGGCAAGGAGGCATTCCGCGACTGGATGCAGGAGCTCGCCGACCGGGCCGTGACCGAGTTGGACGGCACCCACTTCGACATCCCCGAGCAGGTGCGCCGGATCGAGTGCTGCCTCGCGCCGACGAGTGACGGCGCGATCTACTACACCGGTCCGAGCGAGGACTTCTCCCGGCCGGGGCGGATGTGGTGGGCGGTGCCGCAGGGCATCACCGACTTCTCCACCTGGCGGGAGGTGACCACCGTCTACCACGAGGGCGTGCCGGGCCATCACCTCCAGGTCGCCCAGACCGCCGTCCGGGCCGACCTGCTCAACCGGTGGCAGCGGCTGCTCTGCTGGGTTTCCGGGCACGGCGAGGGGTGGGCGCTCTACTCGGAGCGGCTGATGGACGAGCTGGGCTATCTCGCGGACCCCGGGGACCGCCTGGGCATGCTCGACGGGCAGGCGCTGCGGGCGGCCCGGGTGATCGTCGACATCGGGATGCACCTGGAGTTGGAGATCCCGAAGGACAACCCGTTCGGTTTCCACCCGGGTCAGCGGTGGACGCCGCAGCTGGGCTGGGAGTTCATGCGGGCGCACTGCCGGGTGCCGGACGAGAACCTGCGTTTCGAGCTGAACCGCTATCTGGGCTGGCCCGGACAGGCCCCCTCGTACAAGATCGGCGAGCGGATCTGGTTGCAGGCCCGCGACGACGCGAAGGCTCGCAAGGGCCCAGACTTCGACCTGAAGGAGTTCCACCGGCAGGCGCTCGACCTGGGCTCCCTGGGGTTGGATCCGCTGCGCCGGGCGCTGGCGCGGCTCTGAGGCGTTGAGCGACGCGGGTTCCGGCGCCGATGGGCAGGACCCGCGTCGCGTTTCAGCCGAGCGTCAGGCGCAGCGAGGGCCGGCCGGTGAGGGTGTCGCTGGTGACGTACGCCAGGTCGATGACCGGGTCGGTGAACGTCACCGGAATGGGCACGGTGACGGGCAGGCCGTCCGGGAACGGCAGTTCCGGCGTCAACGTGATCTTGATGCCGGCGAGCCTGCCGACGAACCGGGTGCAGTAGAAGGCGACGTCGTCGCGTACGGTCAGGCGGTCGGTCCGGTATCGCTGGGTGCGCCCGGCCGGGCCGTCCGCCTCCAGCAGGAAGTCGTCGGTGACGGCCTCCTTCATGCTGAACTTCAACACCTTCAGGGCACCGGAATCGGTCTGCAGGTCGGTGATCCCCTCGAACCGCAGCCCGGTCATGGTGACCTTGGATCCGGTGAGTTTGGACGGCGCCCGGGCCACCCTGGGCAGGCTCGGGTCGGCGGCGATACGCGGCAGCGGCTTGCCCGGCTCCACCTTGCCCGGCTTGGTCGGCCTGGGGGCCGGCCTGCCCGGCGACGGGCAGTCCGGTGAGCCGGGGCGGGTGGTCGGCTTGGCCGTCGGCGTCGTCGACGCACCGGGTGCGGGGGTGGCCGACGGCGTTGCGGTCTCCTTGTTCTTGCCACCGGTGAACAGGTTGCCGATCCCGTCCAGGATGTCGGTGATGATGTTCCCGTCCCGCGTCGGGCTGGCGCTCGGCGTGGGCGTCGCGGCGGGAGCGCTCGGCTTCGGCGTGGCCGGTCGGGACGGCGTGGGGCAGGCGTTCGCGGCGGGCCGGCTCGGGGCCGCCTGGACGGCCCGGGGCTGGGCGGCCAGGCCGGCGGTGGCCAGGCCGAGCACCACGAGCACGACGCCGAGGGCGCGCGGGTCGACGGAGCGGCCCACTCCCTGCGGTTCCTCCACCCGCTGCCCGGGTGCCGACTGTCGAGGGGCCGGCCGCTCCCCGCCCGGCCCTTCGACAGTCGGCTGCTCGGTGGTCGGCTGCCCGGCGTCCGACCGGTCGGTGAACAGCTCGTCCACGGTCACCCGCTCGCCGGCCGGCGCGGCGGCGCCGGGGTCCTCGGTGGCGTCCGCGGTGTCGGTGGCTGCCACGTCGCCGGCTGCGGACTCGTCGTCCGCCGGGCCCGCCGCCCGGGTGGGCGCCCAGCCGAAGGCGAGGGCGCTACCGGTGATCCCGAGCAGCAGGCCGAGGAAGAAGCCGCCGAGATTGAGCCCGATCAGCGAGTAGACCGAGGTGATCGCGGCGACGATCGCGTAGAACAACTGCTGCGCCGGGCTGAACCAGAGCAGTACCCCGCAGGTCGCCAGGATGGCCGGGATCAGCAGGGAGAGCAGGCCGGTGGCGCCGCTGTGGAAGCTCAGGCCGTTGAGGGTCAGGTGGGTGGAGGCGAACATCTCCACCCCGGCCAGGATGATGAGGAGGCCGCCCCAGAACGGCCTGCTCCGCCGCCAGAGACGGAAGGTCCGCCATGCCTGGGCCGCGGTGCCGGGCCGGGCGCGGGACGGGTTGACGGTGCTCACGTACTCCTCCTGGCGGAGCGGGGACGGGGACGGGGTGCGACCCGCGGTGATGGTCACCGCGGGCCGCGTTCACCTCAGAAGCACTCCTTGCCCTTGGCGTCGTCACCCACGTTGACCTTGAGTCGGAGGCCGACCAGGTTGAAGGTGGCTGCCGTGGTGTACCGGGACACCTGCTTGAGGTCGCGGATGGTGACGCGGTCGGAGTTCTGGCCGAACGAGCCCTTCTGCGCCGTCGGGTTCAGGTCGCTGGCGTCCCGACCGATCTTGATGTTGGTGAAGGTCGCGTTGCCCTCCAGCGAGTCCATCGCGATCACCAGGTCCTTGGCGCGGGCGGGCTCCTTGCCCTCGCCGGCGTTGATGGTCAGCACCACCGGCAGGCCGGGCAGGTCGGCGCGGACGGACTGGCAGAGGCGGTACAGCTCGGCGCTGCTGATCTCGGCCATGGCGATCGGGCGCGTCGCGCCGGCCTTGCCGTTCTCGCCCTTCTCGCGGACGATGCCGCCGTACTGCTTGAAGCCGTCACCCTCGAGGCGGTCGGCGCCGATTTTGAACGTCTGCCCGGACACGGTGATGTCGGAGGCGATGGCGCCGCTCGACATGCCGAACAGGATGGCCCCGGCGGCTGCCGTGGCGGGCACCATCATGGCGGCGAAGCGCCGCCACCGGGTGCGGCCCTGGTCCTCGAACCGATTCTGCACGGGTTCCTCCTTGAGCGGATGTGCGCGGCGGCCGGTCCGAGCCGGGCGACCTGCGACGATCCCGTCCGGTGTTACCGGCGGGTAACGATCGAGCCTGATCGTGCACCCGATGAGGCGCAGCTCACAACCCCCCAATTACCGGCCGGCAACATCAGCCCGGCCGGCACGGTGACCCCGCGTCACGAAAGGCCTGGCCAGACTGCCCGAGCGGGCGGACAAACAGCGGCAAACGTGACATAGATGCTCGTCAGCGCAACGGAAAGTTATCCGAGATGCGGTAGTTACGTTCGGGTAACAAATGCGACGTAGCGTGCCGTCATGGCAAACCACCACGACGAAGGGGTGGACCGCGGCGCGGTCCACCCCTTCGTCGTGCTTCCGGCGTACCGGTCAGCGGCGCTCCGGCACCGATGCGTCGCCCGACCGCCAGTTCGTCGACGCCGGCGGGATCTCGTCGTCCAGTGGGCCACCCACCGGCTCCTGGTCCACGCGGGTCGACGTCGGGTCGGTCGCCGGCGGGTCAGCCCGGTGCCTGGCATTGTTGCCGTTGGGCCGGGTCACCAGCCACACCCCTGCCACCAGGGCGATCAGGCCGAGCACACCGGCGATGATCGGACCCCACAGGCTGACCATGCCGATCTTGAAGCGGTTCTCCTTGACCGTCTCGACGCTACGGCTGATCGTGTCCTCGTTGTAGACGAAGTCCGCGTCCAGCAGCACCGTCGGGCTGCCCGTGTCGGGACGCAGCTCCTTGTACTGCTGCTCCCGGACCTTCACGTAGGCGCCCGTCACGGGGTCGACCCAGAGCGTCCGCGTGTTGCTGTAGACGACCTGGCCGCTGGTGGCGCCGGGGGCGAACTTGCCGATCAGCGTCTGGATGCTGTCCTGCGGGGTGTTCAGCACCTCGTTCTGGATCCGCTGCTCGAACCGGTACGTCTCGATTCCCTTGATCTTCTCCGTACCGGTGTACCGCGCCGAGAACGGCTTCTTCAGGTCGCGGTCGAACACGTCGTAATCCCGCTTGCTGGTGTCGAACGGGAACTTGTAGACCTGGCCTGAGTAGCGCACGTTGCCCACCGGGACCTGGTCCGCGCCGGACTCGTTGAGCCACTGCTCGTCCCACGGCGCCGCCGCGCCGGAGATCCGGTACAGCGCCAGCTCGGTGCTGTACTGGCTGATGACGTCCTGGGTGTCACCCCGCTTGACCGTCTGGTAGACGTCCCAGATCATCGCGTTGCCGTCGAGTTCCTTCGGCAACCGGTCCTTCGTGTCGTCCGGCTGCGGGATGACCTCGATGCTGGACACCAGATCAGCCTGCGGGACTTCGATACTCACCGAACTTCCGTCGGCGGTGATCTTCAGGAATTTCGCGCCTTTCGCCTCCGCGACCGACGTCGTCGGCTCAAGGTCGTATGGCAGCTTTTTCACTGCTGGGGCCACATAGAACGGCAAACCGGCCGCAAAGACCAGTAACAAGACACCCAGCCCAAACAGCGCGGCGCCCAAGCGAAGCTTCACTCATCCTCCTGTAACCCGCCGCCCTACGGCCTGTCGTCCGGGGCACCCGATCCTTAACATGGCGGGAGGTTACTCCCCAGTCAACTTCAAAGCGACCCCCTGGATGTCCAGATGTCCACAGCCGCCGCGTCAACAATCCCGAAGCCCTCGCCAGCCGGTCGTCTCCCCGCCCTCGACGCGTTGCGTGCGATCGGCGCCGTGGCGGTCGTCGGTCACCACGTGGGCTTCCAGACCGCCGTCACCATGAACACCACCTGGGGCGGCTGGTTGGCGCGCCTCGACGTGGGCGTGGCCATCTTCTTCGTCCTCTCCGGTTTCCTGCTGTTCCGTCCGTGGGCGCTCGGTGTCGCGACGGGTCACCCCCGACCACGCGCCCAGCGCTACTTCTGGCGCCGTGCCCTGCGGATCCTGCCCGCCTACTGGCTGGCGGTGGTGGTCTGTTTCGTGGTCCTGCCCGGTAACAATCCGTCCGCCGGCGACTGGTTCCGCCACCTCACGCTGACCCAGATCTACAGCTACGGCCAGTTGCGCCAAGGGCTCAGCCAGACCTGGAGTCTCGCCACCGAGGTCGTGTTCTACCTGATCCTGCCGTTGATCGCGGTGGCCGCCGTGGGCCGGACGTGGCGTCCCGTCCGCACCGTGCTGATCACCGGGGTCGGGGTGCTGGTCACCGCCGGATGGCTGCTCCTGATGGGGCTCGGCGTGCTCGACAACGCCCTGCACACCATGTGGTTCCCCTCGTACGGCGCCTGGTTCGGCGGCGGCATGGCGCTGGCGGCGGCGCACGTGGCGCTGCGCACCGGAACCGCGCCCGCCGCGTTCCGGGTGCTCGACGACCTCGCTTCCGCGCCGATCGCCTGCTGGGCCACCGCGGTCGCCCTGATGGCGATCGCCACGACGCCCATCGCCGGCCCGCGGGACCTGACCGGTCCGACCGCGATCCAGTTCGGGGTCAAGCTGACCCTCTACCTGCTGATCGCAGTAATGATCATGATCCCGGTGGCCTTCGGTGGGCCCTCGCGGGCCAAGGAGGTCTTCTCCAGCGGCCCGTCCCGATGGCTGGGGCACGTGTCCTACGGCCTCTTCCTGTGGCACCCGATGGTCATCGAACTCATCTACCTGCTCGACGACCGGCCGCTGTTCACCGGCGGCTTCCTCAACACCTTCGCGCTGACCATGGCCTTCGGCCTGGTGTACGCGGCCGTCAGCTACTACGGCGTCGAACGGCCGCTGCAGATGCTCGGCTCGCAGAAGCGCCGACGCCCGACCCGGCCCGACCGGACCTCCCCGACACCCGCGGCCGAGGTGCCCGCACCGGAGGTGGCCGCACCGGCGTAGTGGCCGGCGCGTCCGTACGAAGCGACCGGCCACCGGCGCCGAACCGGTGGGAGCGACCCGACCAGACATTGCCCGACGCGGGCCCAGCCCTTAATGTGACGCGCACCGCTAAATTACTTGAGAGTAGGGTTCGCGTGGAGCGTCGCTTCGGCATGCCCGGACACGTGCTGTTCCTCAACTGGCGAGACACCAGTAACCGGGAGGGCGGCGGTTCCGAGGTGTACGTGGAACGGATCGCCGCCGAACTGGTGACCCAGGGATTCCACGCCACCCTGTTCTGCGCCGCGCACCGCGACGCGCCCGCCGAGGAGACCAACCCGGCCGGCGTCCGGATCGTCCGACGCGGCGGCCGGCACACCGTCTACCTCTGGGCGGCGCTCTGCTACCTGGCCGGTGCGCTGGGCGTCGGCCCGCTCGCGGCACGCCGGGGCGGTCGGCCGGACATCCTGGTGGACGTCTGCAACGGCCTGCCGTTCCTCGCCCCGCTGTGGGCCCGCCGTCCGGTGGTCAAGCTGATCCACCACGTGCACCGCGAGCAGTGGCCGGTGGTCCTGCCGCCGTGGGCCGCGCGATTCGGCTGGTGGATCGAGTCGTCGGTCGCCGTGCGCATCTACCGGCGCTGCCGGTACGTCACCGTCTCCGAGGCGACCCGACGCGAACTGGCCACCCTCGGGGTGCCACCGGAGCAGGTCGCCGTCGTGCACAACGGCACGCCGGAGCTGCCCCGCACCGACGCCGAACGGGCGCCGTTCCCGCTGCTGGTGACGCTGAACCGCCTGGTGCCGCACAAGCGGGTCGAGGTGGCGTTGCAGGCCGTCGCGGCGCTCGCCGACGAGCTGCCCCAACTGCGGCTCGTGGTCGCCGGCCAGGGCTGGTGGGAGTCGCACCTGCGCGAGGTCGCGACCGAGCTGGGCATCGCCGACCGGGTCGACTTCCGGGGCTTCGTGACCGAGGAGGAGAAGGCCGCCCTGCTGGCCTCGGCCTGGGTCGCCCTGACCCCCTCGCTCAAGGAGGGTTGGGGACTGACCATCGTGGAAGCCGGCGCGGCGGGCACGCCGACGGTGGCGTTCCGGGAGGCCGGTGGCGTCGCCGAAGCCGTCGTCGACGGACGTACCGGACTGCTGGCCGACGACCTCGACGACTATCTGAAAAACGTTCGCACGCTGCTGCACGACCACGAACTGCGGCAGGAGATGGGCGCGCAGGCGCGGCGGCACGCGGGCAGCTTCACCTGGCAGGTGGCCGGGAAGAACTTCGCCTCGCTGCTGGAGACGGCGGATTCGCCCCGCCGGGTGCAGCGGCGGGGCGAACCTTCCTACCTGGTGCCGTAGACCTCGGGGGCGTACGGGTCCGGCTTACCGTCCCGCTTGGCCGCCTCCGAGGCCTTACGCGCCTCGGCCGCGGCCTCTTCTGCCGTGGCCGAGGCGGCGGCCGAGATCCCGCCGAGGGCCAGGACCCCCAGCAACGCCGCCACCAGGCCGGACACGACAAGGGTCAACGCTCTGCGCATGCCATCCTCCAGTGGTGAAGCGTGCGAGCGGACGTTACCACGCAGTAGCTCGCCGGCGAAGGGTCGAAAAGCCGGCAGCCATGAACACAAGAACGGCAGCGCCCGACGCCGACACGACGACCCACCGCCCCGATCCGGCGTCCCGGGGTGCCGCGATGGCCGCCGGGTTCCGGTACAGACTCAGGGACGACCCCTCGTAACGCAGGTCCAGCCCGGCCAGGGCAGCCGGATCCACCGCGGTGGGCAACCGGTGCTGCACCAGCACCCAGCGCACACCGGTGGCCGAGGCGGGCAGCCCGTCGGCCAGGACCCGACGCACCTCGCGCAGCCGGGGGTTCTCGCCGGCCACCGCGACGCCACCGACCACAAGCGTGTCGTCGGTGAGCACCGTGCCCGGCAGGTAGCGGGGCGCCGGATCGAGCACGGCCCCGGCCGGATTCCACGGGTAGGTCCGGTAGGCGGTCAACGGCAGGGAGAGAACCTCACCCGGGTCGTCGCGCAACCGGTCGGCGACCGCCTGCCAGTCCGCCGGATAGCTCACCGGACGAATCCGCCCGACACCGCCGAACGCCAGATCCGGCAGCACCGCCACCGGCAGGAGCAGTACACCGGCCAGGACCACACCCGCCACCTCCCGGTCGATCCGGGACACCAGCCGCTCCGCCCCCAACGCCGCGCACACCACCAGCAGCAACGCGTACGGGGCCAGGAACTTCTGCCCGTCGCGGAGCAGCCCCGCCCCGGGCACGTGCACCACCGCCCAGCCCAGCAGGCCACGCCCGCCCGGCAGCAGCGCGAGGGCGGACAGGAGGTAGGCGCCGGCGGCGAGCACACCCAGCCGCACCGCCGTACCCGCCGGCAGACGCCGCCGCAGCAGACCACCGCCGACCGCGGCGAGGACCACGAGCAGCAGCGTCGCCAGCGGCACCAGCGCGCCCGCACGACTGGACGGGGTGGCCTGGGCGTTCCAGATGCCACCGGTGCCCGCCAACGCCACCAGCGGGCCGGCCCAGTTCTCCGCACGCGCCGCGAACGACGCCACGCCCGCCGGATCGGACGACCCCCCGGCGCCGGTTACCAGCGCGGCCGCGACCCACGGGGCGTTGAGCAGCGCCACACCCGCCACCGCGGACACGACCGGGCGACGCCGGCCCCATCCCGGGGCCAGCACCAGCACCGTGCCCAGGGCGATCAGCCCGCCGGTCGGGGTGATCGCGGCGGGCGCGGCGGCCAGCAGCACCCGGGCCAACGCACCGTCGCGGCCCGCCCGAAGGTCCAGCACCGCCCGCACCAGCCACGGCAACGCGGCGTACGCCAGCAGCAACCCCCACTGCCCGATCAGCAGCCGCTCGGCGAGGTACGGCGTCCAGGCGTACCCGACGGCGGCGACCAACCGCACCCCGTGCCGCCCGGTCGGCACCAGGCGGCCCGCGCCGACGGCGGCGGCCAGGACCGCCCCGCCCAACGCCACCCGCTGCACCAGCCAGCCCGGCACCAGTTGGGTGACCAGCGAGACCAGCGCGTCCATCGGCACCGCCCGGGGCAGGCTCTCCGCCGGGGCGACGAGATCCCAGCTCAACGGCTGGTGCGGCACGAAAACCATGTCGTAGCGCAACGCGTAGCCCGGCGCCGCGAGCGGGGCCAGGATCAACACGGTGACGGCCGCCGCCACGACGTACAGCGGCAGCGTCTCCCGCCACCGCCGGGTCGGTGGGGCGTCCACGCCGGGGGATCGTTCGGCCATCTACGGCGCCGGCACCACCCGGCCGATGGTGACCAGGTTGGTGCACAACCCCACGCCCGGCGTCTCCACGGTCAGCTCGACGGCGGAGCCGGCGCCCTCCATCAGGAAGAACACCTCGTTCAAGCCGCGTCGCAGGGTGAGTTCGCGGGTGGCCTCGCCGAGCCGGAAGGTGGCCTTCCCGTCGCCCGAGGCGAGGTAGCCGAAGTGCACCGCGTACGGCCACTCGTCCAGGTAGCCGTCCATGGGGATCCGGGTGGTCCGGCCGCCCTGGGCAAGGTGCCCGCAGTCCGGCACCGGGCCGGGCGCGACCTTGCGTCCCTCGACCGCGACCTGGCGGATCCGGCCGTCCTCGTCGAACGTCGACGGTTCCTCGCTCATCGTCACGAACGTGGGACGGCGCTGCGCCGGGCGGAAGAAGTGCGACTGGAGGTTGTCCGGCCAGAAATACCCGGCGACGACCCGGTCCGGGACGGCGACGTCGAAGAAGACGGTGCCCGGCGGCGCGGCGGCCAGCTCGGCCTGCGTCGTGGCGAGGTAGTCCCGACCGTGCTTGGTGCTCCAGTTGTCCCCGAACCGCGCGGTGCTCCACAGCGTGCCCACCCCGATGGTGGCCAGCAGGACGACCATCGACACGAGGCCCACCGCGAACGCGCCCGGCTCCCGCAGGGTCGGCGGCACCGGCCACGCCGAGGCGGCGTCCTCGTCGTCCCTGGTGCCGAGCAGCGCCACCCCGACGCAGATCGCGGCGACCAGCACCACGTCGGCGACGTACCGGGGCACGATCCCCACCAGCGGGCCGAGCGGCCCGCCGAGCCGGGTCACCGCGAAGAGCGCGGCGACCAGCCCGAGGTAGCAGCCGAGCAGCAGCCAGGCGCGGCCGGCGGATCGACGGCGACGCACGGTGACCACGATGAGCGCCGCGAGCACCGCCCAGGACAGCCACTTGGCGATGTCGTACGGGTCGGCCAGCGGCGGCCCGTCGCCCGCGTAGATCCAGCGCCACGGCCCGCCGAGCAGGCCCGGCACCACCGTGTCGCCCACCAGGTCACCGAGGAAGGTGAGAACCTGCCCGACCGAGGTGGGATTGTCCAACTCCCGCGCGGGTCGGGTCAGGTAGTACGCCAGGTACGCCCCGGACAGCACGGTCAGCGTCAGCCACGCCGGCCAGTACCGGCGGACGGTCGTCACCAGGCTGCGCCAGGCACGGCCCTTCGTGAACAGGAACGCGGTCAGCAGGAACAGCAGCGGCACGATCAGCAGGGCCTTGGTGTCGAAGAGCAGACCGAACACCACCCAGAACGCCACCACGGCCAGATGCCGGCGCCGGCCGGTACGCACGTACCGCACCTGGGCCGCCACCGCCAGGACCAACGCCAGTTGGGGCGGCAGCACCAGCAGGCCGACCAGCCACAACGAGGACACCTCAAGCGTCAACGGGCTGAACAGGAACAGGCTCAGTGGGACGAGCAGGCCCCATCCGGGCCGCAGCAGGTCACGCAGCAACCGGTAGAGGGCGACACCGACCGCCGCCTGCCCGACCGCCAGCAACAGCACCCACGGCCACCCGGTGAACGCCGCCGCCCGGACCATCGCCCACGCCACCAGCAGGCCACCCGGCATGAGGTGGTTGTTGAACGTGCCCAGCAGGTAGTCGACGTCCGGCTTGGTGTCGAGAACCTGCGCGGCGATGACGAACTCGTCCTGGGAGAACCAACCACGGGTGGCGAGCGCCGCCCGTACGGCGACGGACACGACGATGAGGGCGACCGCTACCGCGCGGACCCGGTCGGCGCGCACCCAGCGGCCGACCGGCCCCGGCCCGTCGTCCGCCCGACCGTCGGCCGCCGGAGGCGCCTCGGCCGCAGCTTGTGGCATTGACATGCCCGGCAGCCTGCCACACGCTTACCCGCCGTGGGGACGGCCGTTCTCCCGATGACCTCGCAGTGGCCCCAGGTCGCCGACCCGCCGCCGGTCCGGATACCGTCGCGCGACACGCGTCATGTGCAGGTGCGCGTACGGCCGGCGGAGACAGGAGCCGAAAATGCGTGCAGCCGGAACGACAATGCCGGCAGAGCGGGCGGAAAGCCCCGCTCGTCACGTCGACCGCACCCGGCGGACGGCTCGCCGCTTCCGGCACCTGGCGATCTGTCTCGCGCTCACCGCGCTCGCCTTCCAGCAGGCGCCCGGCCAGATCGTGCCCGACACCAAGGTCGACCTGAACGTCAACCCCGCCGGCTGGTTGCTCCGCTCGCTGCACCTGTGGGACCCCACCGGCACATTCGGGCAGCTCCAGAACCAGGCGTACGGATATCTCTGGCCGATGGGACCGTTCTTCCTGATCGGTTCGGAACTCGGCATCGCGCCGTGGGTCGTGCAGCGCCTGTGGTGGGCCCTGCTGTTCTGCGTCGCGTACCTGGGCGTGGTGCGGCTGGCCGGCCGCCTCGGCATCGGCAGCCCCGCCGGCCGCATGATCGCCGGCGTCGCTTTCGCGTTGTCCCCCCGCATCCTCACCCAGCTCGGCTGGTCCTCGGTGGAGTCCTGGCCCAGCGCGGTCGCCCCGTGGGTGCTCATCCCGCTCGTCGGCCTCGCCCGGGGCGCCCGGCTGCGCCGCGCGGTCGCCGGATCGGCGGTCGCCGTCGCCTGCGCCGGTGGGGTGAACGCCACCGCCGTGGCCGCGGTGGTGCCGCTCGCCCTGCTCTGGCTCGCCACGCTCACGCCCCTGCGCCGGCGCGTCACCGCGATGGCGGCCTGGTGCGGCGCGGTCGCCCTGGCCACCGCATGGTGGCTGATCCCGCTGCTGATCCTCGGGAGGTACAGCCCGCCGTTCCTCGACTACATCGAAACCGCCCGCAACACCACAAGCGTCACCGACGGGGTGACCACCCTGCGCGGCGCCTCCTACTGGGTCGCCTACCTGGCCTCCCCGTTCGGCGCGACGATCCCGGCCGGCGCGCGGCTGGCCAACGAGACCCTGCTGGTGGTCGCCACCCTGGTCGTCGCCGCGCTCGGGGTGCTCGGCCTGTCCCGGCGCGGGATGCCGCACCGCAGGTTCCTCATCACCGGCCTGCTGCTCGGTGTCGCGCTCGTCGGGCTCGGACACACCGGCGACCTGCCGAACATCCTCGCCGGCCCGCAGCAGCAGTTCCTCGACGGCGTCGGCGCCCCGCTGCGCAACGTGCACAAGTTCGACGTCCTGCTCCGCCTTCCGCTGGCGCTCGGCCTGGCGCACCTGGTCAGCCTCGCCGTACGCGCCGCCCGGACCGCGCCCGAACGGCACCGTACCCGGACCGTGGCGCGGGCCTGGCTCACCGCCGGCACGGCCATGCTCGCGGTCGCCGGGGTCGCCTCGCCGGCGCTCGCCGGCGGACTCACCACGCCGGGCGCGGTCAAGGATGTGCCCGGCTACTGGCACGAGGCCACCGACTGGCTCGACGCGAACACCGGCCGCGGACGCGTGCTCGTCGTCCCCGGCGCGCGTTTCCCCGCCTACGACTGGGGCAGCACCACCGACGAGATCACCCAGCCGCTGCTCGACAGCCGGTGGGCGGTCCGCAACGCCATCCCGTTCACCCCGCCGACCACGATCCGACTGCTCGACGCGATCGAGTCGACGCTGGCCACCGGCGCCGGCTCGGCCGGCCTCGCCGACCTGCTCGCCCGCTCCGGGATCAGCCACGTCCTGTTCCGCGCCGACCTCGACCACGGCCGCTCCGACACGGCCCGCCCCGCGGTCGTCCGTCAGGCGCTGGAACGCTCACCCGGCCTGACCCGGGTGGCCTCCTTCGGCCCGGTACGCGGCGGCTCCGACTCCGCCGACGAGTTCCGCGACCAGGGGCTGGACGTGCCCGGCCGGGCGTTGGAGGTCTACCAGGTGGGCCGCGACGTCCAACCGGTGGTCGCCTACGACCGCGACGACGTGACCACCGTGGTCGGTGGGCCCGAGTCGCTGCTCGACCTGGCCGCGTCCGGCCAGCTGGGTGCCGCGCCCACGGTCCTGGCCGGCGACGCGACCGGCGACGTCACCGGCCAGGTCGCGTTGACCGACGGCCTGCGCCGGCGGGACGTCTCGTTCGGCCGGCTGCGCGACAACTCCTCGCAGACCCTCACCGCCGGCGACACGTTCGAGGTGTCAGCGCCCGCCCACGACTACCTCCCGGAGTGGGGGGCGCAGTGGTCGACCGTGGCTCGCTTCGACGGCATCAGCGCGATCCGCGCCTCGACGGCGGCCTCTCAGGTCGACGCGACCGGCGGCGCCCGCCCCGAGCACCAGCCGTACGCGGCGATGGACGGCAACTCGGCCACCTCGTGGCGGTCGGCGCCGCACTCCCCCAGCGACAGGCAGTGGATCGAGGTGGGCCTGGCCAACCCGACCCGGGTCACCCGGGTGGAGGTGTGGTTCGACCTGAAGGCGGACGCCCTGCCGACGACCGTCACCGTCAGCGCCGGATACGAGAGCCGCACCGTCGAGGGGTTCGGCGACCACATGGTCTTCGAGCTGCCCGGCGTGCACGCCACCCGCCAGGTCGAGATCTCCGTCGACGGCGCCTTCGACCTGCGGCCGTTCGGCGACCGGACCGTCGGTATCGCCGAGATCAAGATCCCCGGCGTGCGGACCGGCCGCACCCTCCAACTGCCGGTCGCACCCGCCACCGACCGGCCGGCGAGCGTCGTCGTGTCGGCGGCCCCGAGCACACCGGCCTGCTTCTCCGTCGACGGGCGGCCCCGCTGCTCCACCGACGCCGCACGCGGCTCGGAGGACGGGGCCACCATCGACCGCACCCTGACCCTGCCGACCGCCGGCGGCTACGGGGCGAAGCTGTGGGCACGGCCCACCCCCGGCCCGGCACTGGACGCCGCCCTCGACAAGCTGGTCGCCAACGCCCAGCCGTTGCGCCTCGCCCCGCAGGTCACCTCGTCCTCGACGGCCGTGCCCGACCCGGTCGGTCGACCGGGCGCGGTGCTCGACGGCAATCCCGCCACCACCTGGTCACCGGCGCCCGACGACGAGGCGCCGATCCTGCGCCTGACCTGGCTCGAACCGCAGACCATCAGCGGGCTCCGCTTCACCGTGGACAAGGGAACCGCGGCCACCCGACTCGGCAGCGTGCGGGTGGTCGGCGACGACGGCTTCCGCAGCAACCTGCTCAGCGACGACGGTCTGCTCACCCTGGACCCGCCCATGCGGACCGACGAGATCACCATCCAGTTCCTCGACAAGCCGTCCGCCACCAGCGTCGACCCGTACGGTCTGCGGCTGCCGGAGCCGCTGCCCGTCGCGGTCGGCGAGGTGACCGTGCTGCCCGGCGGGAACACGGTCGCGCCCCGCCCGGACACCCCGCTGAAGCTGGCCTGCGGATCGGGGCCGACGCTGCGGATCGGCTCGTCCCGGGTCACCACCACGCTCACCGGCACGCTGCGCGACCTGCTGGAACTGCGCGAGATGCCGGCCACCCCCTGCGGACGGGAAGTCCTCCGCCGGCTCGAGCTGGCCGCCGGTGAGCACCGGCTCGTCACCACCGCGAGCACGCTCGCCGCCGCCACCCGGGTGGCCCTGGTGCCGCAGACCGCCACGCCCGCCGCGCCGGTCACCGCCAGCGACATCGAGGTGAGTTCGTGGTCGGCCACCGAACGGCGGGTACGGGTGGCCGGGCATCCGGTCGACCGGGTGCTCGCGGTGCGGGAGAACACCAACACCGGGTGGCAGGCGACCGCCGGCGGGCGGACGCTCACCCCGCTGGTGGTGGACGGCTGGCAGCAGGGCTGGATCCTGCCCGCCGGTGTCTCCGGGGACGTGGTGCTGCGGTTCACGCCGGACACGCCGTACCGGGTGGGTCTGCTCCTCGGTGGCGTCCTGCTGGCGGTGGTGGTCCTGCTCGCGGTGCTCCCGGACCGCCGGCCGGCCGGGGAGCGCCCGGTCGCCCCCGCACCGGCGGTCCGCCGCCGGCTCACCCGCTCTCTGCCGCTGCTGGCCGTCGGCGCCGCCGCGCTGGTGCTGTGGAGCGGCCTCATCGGCGGTCTGCTGGTCGCGGTGGGCTTCATGCTCGCCGTTCCGGGCCCGCGTCGCCTGCCCTGGACCACGGATCCGCGGCGGGCCAGGAGGATCGTCCGGGCCGCCGAGACGTGGCTGCCCGGCGCCCTCGTCGTGCTTGCCGGATGGGTCTACATCGAGTCGACCGAGCGCCACACCGCGGTGTTGCCGCAACTCGTGGCCGTCGCCGCGCTCGGTGCCCTCTGGCTCTCCACCACCGCCCGCCGACGGCCGGTACGCCGGATCCGCCCCGTCCCGGCCACCGCTGTCCCGGCTCCCCGGGCACCGGAGCCGGACGGGCAGCCGAGACCGGACGGGCAGCCGAAACCGGACACCGCGCAAGGACCGGCCGAGGGCCCGGCGTCCCGCATCTCCGAGATCACGTGAGCGCGCGCCGACCCGGCCCCGCGCCCGGTGCTCCGGCGGGCGGCCGGAGCACCGGCCTGGGCGCGGCGGGCGTCGCCGTGACGCTGGCCGGCGTCCTGGTCAACGCCCTGGCCTACCTGGTTCCGGTGCTGGCTGCCCGGCGGCTCGACGCGGACGACCTCGGCGCGCTCGCCACCGCTCTCGGCCTGGTGGCCATCGCCGGGGTGCCGGGGCTCGGTCTGCAACTGGCCGTCGCCGTGCACCACGCCCGGCACGGCCCGTCCGACACGCGGCGGCTCACCGTGGTGACCGCCGCCCTGTGCGCGGGGGCGCTGGTGGCGGCCACCCCGTTGCTGGTGGCCGCGCTGGACCTGCCGGCCGTGGTGCCCGCGCTGCTGGCCGTCACCACCGCGTCCGTGGTGCTCTCCTCCCGCTCGCTCGGCGAACTGCAGGGCGGCCAGCGCTTCGTGCGGCTGGCCACCGCGATGGCGTTGCTCGCCGCCGCCCGCTACGGCGGGGTGATCGTGGGACTGCTGCTCGGCGCGGGCCTGACCGGGGCGCTCGGAGTCGGGGCGCTGACCGCCGCACTGGCGCCCCCGGCGCTGGCCTGGCTCACCGGCTCGCCCCGGCGTCCGTCGGCCGCCCCACGCCTGACCGTCTCGCAGGTGACCGCCGGATGTGGCGCGACCCTGGCGATGCTGGTCGTCTCCTACGCCGACCTGCTCCTGGCCCGGCAACTCCTGCCACCGGCGGGTTCCGGGGCGTACTCGGTCGGGACGGTCCTGACGAAGGGGGCGCTCTGGGCGCCGCAGGTCGCCGCCGTCCTGGCCCTGCCCCGTCTGGCCCGCGGCGACCGCCGCAGCCGGACGGTGGCGCTCGCGGTGACCGGTGGATGCGGTGTGGTCCTGGTGGGCGCGTCGGCTGTCGCCGGAGGCTTGGCCTTCCGCCTCGTCGGCGGGCCCGACTACACCGCTCTCGGCCGGTACGCACCGCTGTTCGCGGCGGTCGGCGCGCTCTACGCGGTGACGTTCGTGCTGCTCAACGACCGGCTCGCGGCGGGCGTCAGGTGGGCGGCGGCGCCGCTGTGGTGCGGTACCGCCGGGCTGCTGACGGTCGCCGCGATCGTGCGCCCGCGTACCGTCGGCGGCCTCGTCGTCGCGTCCCTGGCCACGGCCGTGATCACGACGCTGCTGATGTTCCTGCCGGCCCGCGGACGTCCGGCTGGCTCTCCGACCGCACGTCGCACCGCACCCGATGACGATCCACACCCGATGCGGCCCGGAAACGGTTGATCGGTGCGACACCACCGGCCACCGGACACGACCGGCCGGCCGGAGACTCCCGGTGGGCTCGAGCGTTGGTTACCGTAGGTGTCTCCCCCGGGGGAAGCGGTCCCCGTGTGGTATTTCCCGATCGAGGTTGAGTGACGATGTACGGCGAGAAGATGCCGGCGGCCGACGACCGACCCACCATCAAGGTGGCCGCGGTGAGCTGGCCGGGCGTCGAGATGGAGCCGGTCGCCACACCCCCAGGAGGCGACGCGACGGGCCGGCCGCCGCGCCGGGTCCGGCCGGCGCGGCTGCTGCTGGCCGGTGCGGTCACCGCGGCGGTGCTCGCCGCCGGAATCGGCCTGGGCGCCTACGCGTACGCCGGTGACGTGCCCCGCGGCACCACCGTCCTCGGCGCCGAGGTGGGCGGCCGGAGCCGCGCGGAGGCGGCCGAGGCGCTCCGCGCCGAGCTGGCCCGCCGGGGCGACACGCTCAACGCCCCGCTTCCCGTCACCGTGGGTGAGAAGAAGGCCGAGCTGAACCCGTCCGACGTGGGGCTCGCCATCGACGTGGAAGCCACCGTGGCGGCCGCCGCACGGGCCGACGCGCACGCGGTGAGCCGGCTCGTCGGTTCCCGGACCGTCGAACCGGTCGTCACCGTCGACCCGGCCCGGCTGGCAGCCGCGTTGCGCAAGGCGATGGGCTCCCAGGGGCGGGAGATGACCATGCCGGCGATCATCTGGACCGGCACCACCCCGAAGCCCGTCTACCCCAAGCCGGCGCTGACCGTCGACACGGCCGCCGCCACCGACGCGGTCAAATCCGGTTGGCTGGCCGCCCGGCCGGTCACCGTGCCGCTCGTCGAGAAGTGGCCGGCGACCAGCCGGGAGGATGTGGACCGCCTCATCGCCGAAGTGGCCCGCCCGGCCGTGGCCGCGCCGGTGACGCTCACCACCGACGGCGGTTCGATCACCATTCCGCCGGCGGCCATCGCCGGGTCGCTGCGCTTCGCCGTCGACGACGCCGGCACGCTGACCCCGAAGGTCGACATGAAGCGGCTGCGCACCGCGCTCGGCGGCCGACTTGCGAAGCTGGAGGTCGAGCCGCGCGACGCCGGACTGACCATCAGCGGCGGCAAGCCGAAGGTGCTGCCAAGCAAGGCCGGCCGCCAGGTGGACGCCGCCGCGCTCGGCCCGGCCCTGCTCGCGGTGCTGCCCAAGTCGACCGGCCGGACGGTGACCGCCGAGCTCAAGCCCGCCGCCCCGGAGCTGACCGAGGCCGAACTGGCGAAGCTGGGCATCAAGGAGCGGGTGTCGACGTTCACCACCCGGTTCACCGGCGGGCTCTCCTCCCCCCGCAGCCAGAACATCGTCCAGGCGGCCAAGGCCGTGGACGGCGCACTGGTGAAGCCGGGGCAGACCTTCTCGCTCAACGGGCACACCGGCGAACGCGGATACGACCAGGGCTACAAGGACGCGCCGACGATCGTGAACGGCAAGCTGGTCCCGGGGGTCGGTGGCGGGGTCTCCCAGTTCACCACCACCCTCTTCAACGCCAGCTACTACGCCGGGCTGGAGGATGTCGAGCACAAGCCGCACTCGTTCTACTTCAGCCGCTATCCGGCCGTGATCGAGTCGACCATCTACTGGCCGCACCTCGACTTCAAGTTCCGCAACAACACCCCGCACGGCGTCCTCATCGACACGTCGTACACGTCCAGCACGATCACCGTGTCGATCTGGAGCACCAAGATCTACGACAGCGTGAAGACCGAGTACGGCCCCCGACGCAACATCACCCAGCCGAAGACCGTCTATCTGGAGCCAGGGCCGAACTGCATCTCCGCGGTCGGCGCCATCGGTTTCGCGCAGGACGCGTACCGGGTCATCAAGAAGGACGGCAAGGTGATCAAGCGGGAGAAGTTCAGCTGGCGCTACGACGCCGAGCCCCGCTTCATCTGCGCCCCGGAGCCCGGCACCTGACCCCGGGCACGACGATGCCCCGCCGGCTGACCGCGCCGGCGGGGCATCGTGCTGTTCCGGGTGGGGCATTGCGCTGTCCCGGGTGGTCAGGGCCGCGCTGCGGCCAAGCCCTCCCGCACACCATCGGCGTCCAGGTCGGTGCCGTAGACCGCGGTGTCCGGCTGCTGCCGCCAGCTCTCGTCCAGGGTGCCCGCGTCGACCGGGTCGAAGCCCAGGTCGTTCACCAGCCCCATCACGATGCCCTTGGCGTCCGCGTCGTCACCGGCGACCGGCAGCGCGATCCGGCCCGCGGTGCCCTCCGGCTTGCCCTCGTCCATGAGGTGCGTGGCCTGGATGTTGTTGAAGGCCTTCACCAGCCGGGCGCCCTTGAGTCGGTCGGCGGTCCACCGGCTGGACGTGAGGCTGAGGTCGAGCAGTTCGGGGATGTCGCCGTCGCGCTGGGGGTAGTAGTTGTTGGCGTCGACCACCACCTTGCCCTCGAAGAGGGCCGCGGGCAGTTCCGGCACCGCCTTCAGCGGGATGGCCACCACCACCAGCTGGGCGCCCTGCACGGCCTCCTCGACCGTCGCCGCCCGGGCGCCGGTGGAGCTGGCAAGGTCGGTCAGGCTCTGCGGCCCGCGGGAGTTGGCCACCGCGACGTCGTGACCGAGTGAACGCAGACGACGGGTGAGGGTGCCGCCGATGTGCCCCGACCCGATGATTCCGATCTCCATGACCACTCCTGTACCCCGTACCGCCCGCCTCGACCACGGGCTCGACGTACGCCACGTCACGTTTTCGGGCCGACGGCCGACGGCCCCGGCTCGACGGTACGAGAAGACGGCAGCCGGTAGAGGTGATTCCGGTGGGCCGGTGGTGCTGGCTCCGTGCCGGGGCCGGAAAATGGTTCAGGGCCACCCCGATAGGGGTGGCCCTGAACTGACGTTTGTCCGGCGGTGTCCTACTCTCCCACACCCTCCCGGGTGCAGTACCATCGGCGCTGGAGGGCTTAGCTTCCGGG
>NZ_JBNCKZ010000008.1:0-279705 GCF_049841795.1 Micromonospora sp. DT31
CCCGGAAGCTAAGCCCTCCAGCGCCGATGGTACTGCACCCGGGAGGGTGTGGGAGAGTAGGACACCGCCGGACAAACTTTCGGTCAAGGGCCGCCCCAACAGGGGCGGCCCTGAACCATTTTCCGGCCCCGGCACGGGCACCCGCGCCGTCAGCGGCGCTGGATGCCCTCACGGATCTTGCGGAACAGCACCGCCGCGCTGTCGGGCGATCGTCCCGGGAACATGCCCAGCACGACACTGCCGTGGTCGGCCCAGCCACAGACCGCGAAGTCACCGCCCTCGCCGGTGGTGGTGCCGCACTTCATCACACCGCCGAGCCGGCCGGCGTCCACCTCACGTAGCCCGGACACCTGGCCGGTCTCGTCGGCCATCAGGTCGAACAGCGTGTCCAGGTCGCGTTCGGGCCGCCAGAGCAGCGTGGTGCCGCCGAACAGCAGCACCGACTGCTTCGCGCCCTGCCGGTCGGAGTAGACGGCGCCGAAGCTGCTGTCCAGTTCGATGTCGGCGGACAGCCCGTCGCGCAGGTATTCCGCGGTGCTGCGGGCATTCTCCCGGTCGTCGCGGTCCAGCCCGGCAACCTCGGCAGGCTTGTCGAGGGTGGCGTCCTTCTGCTGCCACACCCGCCAGCCACCCAGCCCGAGCGCGCCGGCACCGGCCACGCCGACCGCGAGCAGGGCGGAAAGGATGACCCTGCGGTGTCGCGGGACGGCGGGTCGGTCGGGCTCCTGCGCGGGATCGCGGCGGCTCAGCTCGATCGGTTCGTCGGTCAGCTCGACCGGATCGGGACCCCCGTCGACCGGGCGCTCGGTGAGGTGCGCGTCGGACATGTCCGCCACCGTACGCGAATCACAGGTGGCGCACGTCAGCTCCCCGAAAGCGCTCCGTAGACTTTCAGGGTGACCGAGAGACTGGATGCCCGACGCCCCGACGCCCCGACCCTCGCCGGCCAGTACCAGCCCGGCGAGGTGGAGCAGCGACGGTACGAGCAGTGGGTAGCCGGCGGACACTTCCGGGCCTCGGCGGGCAGCGACAAGCCGCCGTTCACCATCGTCATCCCGCCGCCGAACGTGACCGGGTCGCTGCACATGGGCCACGCGTTCGAGCACACGCTCATGGACGCGCTCACCCGGCGCAAGAAGATGCAGGGGTACGAGACGCTGTGGCTGCCGGGCATGGACCACGCCGGCATCGCCACCCAGAACCTGGTCGAGCGGCAGCTCGCCGGTGAAGGGCTGTCCCGGCACGACCTCGGGCGGGAGAAGTTCGTCGAGCGGGTCTGGCGGTGGAAGGCCGAGTCCGGCGGCGCGATCCTCGGCCAGATGCGTCGCCTCGGCGACGCGGTCGACTGGGACCGGGAACGCTTCACCATGGACGAGGGCCTGTCCAAGGCCGTGCAGACCATGTTCAAGAAGCTCTTCGACGACGGCCTCATCTACCGGGCCAACCGGATCATCAACTGGTGCCCGCGCTGCCTCACCGCGCTGTCCGACATCGAGGTGGAGCACACCGACGACGAGGGTGAACTGGTCTCGATCCGCTACGGCGACGAGGTCGTGGTGGCCACCACCCGGGCCGAGACGATGCTCGGTGACACGGCGGTGGCGGTCCACCCGGACGACGAGCGCTACCAGCATCTGATCGGCACGGAGGTGGCGCTCCCGCTGACCGACAGGCGGATCCCGATCGTCGCCGACGAGCATGTCGACCCGAGTTTCGGCACCGGCATGGTCAAGGTGACGCCGGCGCACGACCCGAACGACTTCGAGATCGGCCAGCGGCACGACCTGCCCTCGCTGACGATCATGGATGAGCGGGGCGTCATCACCGCGCCGGGTCCGTTCCAGGGCCTGGACCGGTACGAGGCCCGCCCGGCGATCGTCGCGGCGCTGCGCGAGCAGGGCCGGATCGTGGCCGAGAAGCGGCCGTACGTGCACGCCGTGGGGCACTGCTCGCGGTGCAAGACGACTGTCGAGCCGCGGCTGTCGTTGCAGTGGTTCGTCAACACCGGGCCGCTGGCCAAGGCGGCCGGTGACGCGGTGCGCGACGGGCGGGTGACGATCGAGCCGGCCGAGCTGGCCAAGCGGTACTTCGCCTGGGTCGACAACATGCACGACTGGTGCATCTCCCGCCAGCTCTGGTGGGGCCACCGCATCCCGGTGTGGTACGGCCCGGCGGGCGAGATCGTCTGCGTCGGCCCGGACGAGGAGCCGCCGACCGGCGAGGGCTGGCGGCAGGACGACGACGTCCTCGACACCTGGTTCTCCAGCGGCCTGTGGCCGTTCTCCACGCTCGGCTGGCCCGAGCGGACCGCCGACCTGGCGAAGTTCTATCCGACGAGCGTGCTGGTCACCGGCTACGACATCCTGTTCTTCTGGGTCGCCCGGATGATGATGTTCGGCCTGTACGCGATGGACGGCGTGCCACCGTTCGACGTGGTGGCGTTGCACGGCATGGTGCGTGACGAGCACGGCAAGAAGATGTCGAAGTCGTTCGGCAACGTGGTGGACCCGTTGGACTGGATCGACCGGTTCGGTGCCGACGCCACCCGGTTCACGCTGGCCCGTGGCGCCAACCCCGGTCAGGACGTGCCGGTCAGCGAGGAGTGGTGCCAGGGCTCGCGCAACTTCTGCAACAAGCTCTGGAACGCGACCCGGTTCGCGCTGCTCAACGGCGCGCACACGACCGGCCCGCTGCCGGAGGCGGGGAGCCTGTCCACCGTCGACAGGTGGATCCTGTCCCGGCTGGCGCACGTCACCGCCGAGGTGGACGAGCAGTTCGAGGCGTACGAGTTCGCGAAGGTCTGCGACCTGCTCTACCACTTCGCCTGGGACGACGTGTGCGACTGGTACGTGGAGTTGAGCAAGCCTGTGCTTGCCGAGGGCGGTGCGGGCGCGGACGCCACCCGCCGGGTGCTCGGCCACGTGCTGGACCAGCTCCTGCGGCTGCTGCACCCGGTCATCCCGTTCGTCACCGACGAGCTGTGGAGCGCGCTGACCGGCGGGGAGACGGTCCTGACGGCCGGGTGGCCGGCCGCCGACCGTACTCTGGTCGACGACGCCGCGGAAGGCGAGGTCGGCGCCCTCCAGCGGGTGGTGACCGAGGTCCGGCGGTTCCGCTCCGACCAGGGGCTGCGGCCCACGCAGCGGGTGGTGGCCCGGCTCGACGGCCTGGCCGGCGCGGGCATCGCGGCGCACGAGCCGCTGGTCCGCGCGCTGGCCCGGCTCGACGCGGCCGGGGACGACTTCCAGGCCAGCGCCACGCTGGCGATGCCCGGCGCGGTGAGCGTCGCCCTGGACACCCGCGGCTCCATCGACGTGGCCGCCGAGCGTGCCCGGCTCACCAAGGACCGGGCGGCGGCCGAGAAGGAGGCCACCCAGGCGCGGGCCAAGCTGGACAATCCGGCGTTCGTGGGCAAGGCGCCCGAGCCGGTGGTGGCGAAGATCCGCGAGCGGCTGGCGGTGGCCGAAGCGGACCTGATCCGGATCGACGCCGCACTGGAGGCGCTGCCCTCATGAGTGACCGTACCGCGTTCGCCGAGGTGGACGCCGCGCTCAACGCGCGCGGCTTCACCCGCATGCACTTCGAGCTGGAGAAGATCGAAACCCTGCTCGACCTGCTGGGCAGCCCGCAACGGGCGTACCCGTCGATCCACCTGACCGGCACCAACGGCAAGACCTCGACCGCCCGGATGATCGACTCGCTGCTGCGGGCGTTCGGGTTGCACACCGGCCGCTACACCAGCCCGCACCTGGACACCGTCCGGGAACGGATCAGCCTGGACGGCGAGTCGGTGAGCGAGGAGCGGTTCGTGGCGATGTACCAGGACATCGCGCCGCTGGCGGAGCTGGTCGACCAGCGGTTCGCCGAGCCGCTCACGTACTTCGACATGACCACCGCGCTGGCGTTCGCCACGTTCGCCGACGCGCCTGTCGACGTCGCGGTGGTGGAGGTGGGGCTCGGCGGGGCGGAGGACGCGACGAACGTGCTCCAGGCCGGCGTCGCCGTGATCACCCCGATCGGCCTGGACCACACCGAGTGGCTGGGCGACACGATCGAGGACATCGCGCTGCACAAGGCCGGCATCATCCACCCCGGCGCCACCGTGGTCGCGGCGGCGCAGGAGGACGAGGCGGCCCGCCCGATCCTGGCACGCTGCGCCGAGGTCAACGCCACCGTCGCCCGGGAGGGCGCCGAGTTCGGCGTGCTGCGCCGGGCCATCGCGGTCGGCGGCCAGGTGCTCACCATCCAAGGGCTGGGCGGGGTGTACGAGGAGATCTTCATCCCGCTGCACGGCGCACACCAGGCGCAGAACGCAGCCGTGGCGCTGGCCGCGGTGGAGGCGTTCCTCGGCGCAGGCGCCCGGCGGCAGTTGGACATCGAGGCGGTCCGCGAGGGCTTCGCCGCGACCAGTTCGCCGGGTCGGCTGGAGCGGGTGCGTACCGCGCCGACGGTGCTGCTCGACGGCGCGCACAACCCGCACGGGATGGCCGCCACGGTCGCCGCGGTGCAGGAGGAGTTCGCGTTCAGCAAGCTCGTCGGTGTGCTGGCGGTGCTCGGCGACAAGGACGCGGCGAGCCTGCTCGAACTGCTCGAACCGGTGGTGGACTCGATCGTGGTGGCGGAGAACAGCTCGCCCCGGGCGCTGCCCGTCGACGAGTTGGCCGCGCTGGCGCGGGAGGTGTTCGGACCGGACCGGGTGCAGGCCACCCGGGACATGCCGGACGCCATCGAGGCCGCGGTGGCCGAGGCCGAGTCGGACGTGCCGGGTGAACTGTCCGGGGTGGGCGTGCTGATCACCGGATCGGTGGTGACCGTGGCCGACGCCCGCCGGCTGCTCAAGCGATGACCGGCCCGCAGCGGCCCCCCGCCGGCGCGGACCGGCCCGGTGGGCCGGGGGAGCCGGGGCCGGACGGTGTGCGCCGGTCCGGGCTGCGCAACCCGGCCAAGGCGGTACGCGGGCTCGGCGCCGGCACCCTGGCGCTGGAGGCGCTGGTGCTGCTGCTGGCGATCCAGCCGATCCGGGTCGTCGGCGGCGACCTGGGCGGGGCCGCGATCGGGGCGATCGTCGCGCTGGCGGTGGCGTGCGTGGTGCTGGCCGGGATGATGGGCCGGCCGTGGGCGTGGAACGCCGGCACCGTGCTCCAGGGTCTGCTGCTGCTCTCCGGCCTGCTGCACTGGTCGCTGTTCGGGCTCGGCGTGATGTTCGGGCTGGTGTGGGCGTACGCGCTGCACGTGCGGCGGGTCATCCTCGGCTGAACGCCGCACGCACGCGGTGGTGGGCGGGACCGGCCTGGACGCTCAGGCGTCGGCGAGGGTGCGCCACTGGGTCAGGGCCACGCCGTGGCCGTCGGGGTCGCGGAACGCCGCCGCCCACACCTCAAGCTTGGTGCCCCGGTTGACCACCCGGGGGGCGTACGTGAACCGGACACCGGAGTCGCGCAGCCGCTCGTACGCGGCCTGGATGTCGTCGACCTCCAGGTTGACGTGCACCAGCCGGCGGCTGATCGGCGCGGCCCCGGTCACCCGGCGCAGCACCAGCCGGGTCGGCCCCGAGCCGAGCACCGCGTTGCTCTCACCCCGGTCGAGGTCGGCGAAGCCGAGTTCGCGGTAGAAGTCGAGGGACCGGTCCAGGTCGGCGACCAGCAGGGTGAGGCCGACGCCGCTGATCGGGCTGGTCGTCCCGTCGGTCTCCCCGTCGCCGGCCGGGCCGAAGATGGCCTCGTCCAGTTCCTGCGCCGTCGGCGTCGCCGCCGACTCCCGCGCCGCGCCCGACCGGGCCGCGTCGGGTTCCCGGCCCGCAGGCGACTGCCGTGGCAGGTCCGGTCCCGGTGCCAGGTCCGGTCCCGGGGCCACCTCGGACGGCCAGGGCCCGTCCAGGGGGACGTCGATCGGGTCCACCCGCACCGTGTCGTCGAGCCGCTCCCCGGCCGGCGGGCGGGGAGCGCTGGCGCGGCGGGGGAGGCCGCCGGCGGCAGCCGGCTCGACCAGTTGCCCCTCCAGCACCAGCGGACCGCCGGGTCGCTGGTGCACCACCACCGGTTCGCGTTCCTCGGCCGGCGTGACGTCGTCCAGGACGTCGTCGAGGAGGAGGTCGTCCCGGAACTGCCCGGGGGTGGGCGGGTAGTCGTCGCGGAAGTCCTCCTCCGGGGCGCGGCCCGCCCAGGGCGGCGCCTCGTGCGCGATGAGGGGCTCGTCGAGCGGTTCCGGATCGGCGTACTCGGGCGGCAGGTCGGCGACCGAGGCGGCGCTCTCGGCGTGCGTGGGCACCTCGTCCCAGAGCACCCGCACGTGGCGCTGGTCGTCGAGGGCCACCCGGACGGGCAGCGCCTGGCCCAGCGAGGGCCACTTGGAGACCGGCACCCGAGGCTCGATGATCTTCTTGGACCTCGGCGGCAGGCCTGGCGCGTCGATCACCAGTTGCAGCTCGCAGCGACCGAACGCGTACTGGGTGGGCGGTTCGGAGGCGCTGTGCACGTGTCCCAGGCCGATCACCCAGGTGCGCCCGCCACCGCGCACCGTGGCCAGGGCGATCGCCAGCACCAGCAGCGCGACGCCCAGGGCCACGATGGCCCAGCTCGTCATGCCCAGCCCGAACACGGCCACGAAGGTGGCCAGGGTGCCCAGCACCACGCCGACCAACTTGCGCACCGGCGCGATCGTGCGGTTCCCGCCATTCGCCACAGTGGACCTCCCAGGGGTTCCATGGCCAGGCTAGGCCGCCGCGGCGGGCCAGGGAAGGCGTAGCCGCCGCGTCGGCGCCGGGGCCGGGTCGCTACGCTGACCGTACCCAGCCCGGCCCCGTCCTGCGCACAGGAGGAAACCAGCGTGTCCAGCAGCAACCCGGACGAGCGGACGCTCGTACTGATCAAGCCCGACGCGGTCAGCCGTGGTCTGGTCGGCGAGATCCTGTCCCGGTTCGAGCGCAAGGGCCTGCGGATCGACGCGATGGTGAGCCGGAGCATGGACGGCGACTTCGCCGACAAGCACTACGCCGAGCACGTCGACAAGCCGTTCTATCCGCCGCTGAAGACGTTCATGACCAGTGGCCCGCTGGTGGCCCTGGTGCTCTCCGGCGACCAGGTGGTCGAGGTGGTCCGCGCGATGATCGGCAGCACCGACGGCCGCAAGGCCGCCGCCGGCACCATCCGCGGCGACCTGTCGCTGTCGAACCGGGAGAACCTGGTGCACGCCTCCGACTCGGCCGACAGCGCCAAGCGCGAGATCGCGCTCTGGTTCCCCGAGCTGGCCTGAGCATCTCCGGCGCAGCCGGCGAGCAGGGCGACCGCCACCAGGGCAGCAGGGATCAGTCGAGCACGCACGTGTTTCCTCCCCCGTCGGCGTGTCACCGGCGGCTGTAGAGGAACGGCCGGCACCCGGGGGCCCGCGTCATCAGGTCGGCGGCTGCGTCTGGCAGGTCACCGCGATCCGGTTCCACACGTTGATGGTGGCGATCGCCATCAGCAGGTCCGCCAGCTCCTTCTCCGACCAGACCTTCGCGGCGGCGCCCCAGACGTCGTCCGGCACGCCGTGCTCGCCGAGCCGGGTCACCGCGTCGGTGAGGGCCAGGGCGGCCCGCTCCCGCTCGTCGAAGAACGGCGTCTCGTGCCACGCCGCGACCGCGAACAGCCGCCGGCTGTCCTCCCCGGCCGCCAGCGCGTCGCGGCTGTGCAGGTCCACGCAGAACGCGCAGCCGTTGCGCATCGACGCGCGCAGCTTGACCAGTTCCAGCACGGTGTGGTCCACGTTCGCCCGGACGTACTTCTCCAGGCCCAGCACGGCCTGCACCGCCTCCGGAGCCACCGCCGCCATGTCCATCCGGCTCATCGCCGCCTCCTTGGGAACTCGGGTACACGGACAGGACGGGCCACGGCGGGCATGGGTGACGCGACGGGGGTGTGACGGTCGTCATACGTGGCCGGACAGCATGCCGGCCCTCACCCGCACCGCCGACCGGGTGCGAGGTGCGGATAGTCGGAGGCGGCGAGGGTGTGGGGTCGAGTACGCTTGGGCACACAGGCGACGATCCGGCCATCACCGGTGAGCCTCCGGAAGAACAGCCGGGTGACCGGCCCAGTAGAACCGGACGGGACCGGCCCGTCACAGCCGGCCAACGAGCGGGCGGTCGCACCTCGGCCGCCAAGCGGGGTGGTACCGCGGGCCCGGCCCGGGGCGTCGGTCACGACGTACCGGACGGAGGCTCGTCCTCGCAGACCACAGATGAGTGAGCTGCTGAGGGAGCGACAGGCGATGGCCTATCCGTTGCACGACCCGACCGGCGCCGGGGTCCCGGCGAGCCCGGACCTGCCCGCGGTCGAGCGCCGGGTGCTGGAGCACTGGACGGCCGACAAGACCTTCGAGGCGTCCGTCGAGGCCCGCGCCACCGGCCGGGACGGGGACAACGAGTACGTCTTCTACGACGGCCCGCCGTTCGCCAACGGCCTGCCGCACTACGGCCACCTGTTCACCGGCTACGTCAAGGACGTGGTGCCGCGCTACCAGACCATGCGTGGCCGGCACGTCGAACGCCGGTTCGGCTGGGACTGCCACGGCCTGCCCGCCGAGGTGGTGGCGGAGAAGCAGCTCGGCATCACCACCAAGGCGGAGATCCTCGACCTGGGCGTGGCCCGGTTCAACGAGGCCTGCCGCAGCAGCGTGCTGGAGTTCACCCAGGACTGGGAACGCTACGTCACCCGGCAGGCCCGCTGGGTGGACTTCGCCAACGACTACAAGACCCTCGACCTGGACTACATGGAAAGCGTCATGTGGGCCTTCAAGACCCTGCACGACAAGGGTCTGGTCTACGAGGGCTTCCGGGTGCTGGCGTACTGCTGGCGGTGCGAGACGCCGCTGTCGAACACCGAGACCCGGATGGACGACGTCTACCGGGACCGGCACGACCCGTCGCTGACCGTGTGGTTCGAGTTGACCGCCGACGACGACGCGCCAGAGCTGCTGCGCGGGCCGGTCCGGCTGGGCGTCTGGACTACCACGCCGTGGACGCTGCCGTCGAACCTGGCGCTCGCCGTCGGCCCCGACATCGAGTACGCGGTGCTGGAGCGCGACGGCCGGCGCCACGTGGTCGGCGCCGCCCGGCTCGCCGCGTACGCCAAGGAACTGGAGGGGTACGAGCAGGTCGGCACCGTGCGCGGCGCGGACCTGGTCGGCCGCCGCTACACGCCGTTGTTCGACTTCCTGGTCGAGCCGGCCGGACAGAACGCGTTCCAGGTGCTCGGGGCGGACTTCGTCACCACCGAGGACGGCACCGGGATCGTGCACCTGGCGCCGGCCTTCGGCGAGGACGACCAGAACGTCTGCAACGCCGCCGGCATCCCCACCATCGTCACCGTCGACGACCACACCCGCTTCACCGCGCTTGTGCCGCCGTACCAGGGCGAGCAGGTCTTCGACGTGAACAAGCCGGTGATCCGGGACCTGAAGGAGCGGGGGGTGGTGCTGCGGCAGGACACGTACACCCACTCCTACCCGCACTGCTGGCGCTGCGACACCCCGCTGGTCTACAAGGCGGTGTCGTCGTGGTTCGTGGCCGTGACCAGGTTCCGGGACCGCATGGTCGAGCTGAACCAGGAGATCAACTGGACGCCTGGGCACATCAAGGACGGCTCGTTCGGCAAGTGGCTGGCCAACGCCCGGGACTGGTCGATCAGCCGGAACCGGTTCTGGGGCTCGCCGATCCCGGTCTGGCGCTCCGACGACCCGAACTACCCGCGGATCGACGTGTACGGGTCGCTTGCCGAGATCGAGCGTGACTTCGGCGTACGGCTGACCGACCTGCACCGGCCGGCGGTGGACGACCTGGTCCGCCCCAACCCGGACGACCCGACTGGCACGTCGATGATGCGCCGGGTGCCGGAGGTGCTGGACTGCTGGTTCGAGTCCGGCTCGATGCCGTTCGCCCAGGTGCACTACCCGTTCGAGAACCGGGAGTGGTTCGAGCACCACTACCCGGGCGACTTCATCGTGGAGTACATCGGGCAGACCCGCGGCTGGTTCTACACCATGCACGTGCTGGCCACCGCGCTGTTCGACCGGCCGGCGTTCCGCAACTGCCTCAGCCACGGCATCCTGCTCGGCTCGGACGGGCGCAAGATGTCCAAGAGCCTGCGCAACTACCCGGACGTCTACCACGTGTTCGACTCGCACGGGTCGGACGCGATGCGGTGGATGCTGATGTCCTCGCCGGTGCTGCGCGGCGGCGACATGGCGGTGACCGAGTCGGGCATCCGGGACGCGGTGCGCCAGGTGCTGCTGCCGCTGTGGAACGTCTGGTACTTCTTCACGCTCTACGCCAACGCCGACGACCACACCGCGCGTCGTCGCACCGACTCGGCGAACGTGCTCGACCGGTACGTGCTGGCGAAGACGAACGAGCTGGTGGCGACCGTCGGCGCGCAGATGGACGCGTACGACATCTCCGGCGCGTGCGGCACCGTCCGGTCCTACCTCGACGCGCTGACCAACTGGTACGTGCGCCGCTCCCGGGACCGGTTCTGGGCCGGCGACGCGGAGGCGTTCGACACGCTGTGGACCGTGCTGGAGACGCTGTGCCGGGTGGTGGCGCCGCTGGCGCCGCTGACCGCCGAGGAGATCTGGCGCGGGCTGACCGGCGAGCGGTCGGTGCACCTGACCGACTGGCCGTCGGCGCAGGAGTTCCCGGCCGACCACGAGCTGGTCTCCGCGATGGACAACGTCCGGGCGGTCGCCTCGGCGGCGCTGTCGCTGCGCAAGGCCAAGGGTCTACGGGTGCGGCTGCCGCTGGCCAAGCTGACCGTGGCGTCGCCGGTGGCCGACCAGTTGCGCCCCTTCACCGACCTGGTCGCCGACGAGGTGAACGTGAAGGAGGTCGTGCTCACCGACGAGGTGTCCGCGTACTGCCAGCAGGTGTTGACCGTGGTGCCGCGGGCGCTCGGCCCCCGGGTGGGCAAGGCGGTCCAGCAGGTCATCAAGGCGGTCAAGGCCGGCCAGTGGGAGCTGCGTGACGGCGCACCGGTCGCCGCCGGGGTCACCCTCGCCGAGGGCGAGTACGAGCTGCGGCTGGTCGCCGCGGACGCGGAGCACTCCGCGCCGCTGCCCGGCGCCGACGGCGTGGTGGTGCTGGACACCGAGGTCACGCCGGAGTTGGCCGCCGAGGGATTGGCCCGGGACGTGGTGCGGGTGGTGCAGCAGGCCCGCCGCGACGCCGACCTGGACGTGTCGGACCGGATCACGGTGGCCGTCTCGGCCTCCGAGGAGGTGCGCGCGGCGGTCGCCGCGTACACCGACTTCGTGACCCGGGAGGTGCTGGCCGACAGCGTCGACTTCGCCGAGGGCCTCGACGGCTTCGCCGGTGAGGTCGGCGACGGCGAGCGGGTGACGGTGACCGTCCGCCGGGTGTGAGCATGTGGCGCGGGGGCCCGGTCGACGCCTACGGTGTCGACCGGGGCCCTCGCGTGACACCCCGCCCCACGAGTGGACTGCGGCCTACCCGCTCGGTGGTTGACGGTGGCGTCGGCTACCGTGACAGCGCCTGTCTCACGTACGACCGCCGGAGGACCCGTGCCCCTGCTCTACACCATCGGCAAGCTCACCGTGGCGCCCACGCTCCGGTTGGCCTTCCGGCCGCACGTGGAGGGGTTGGAGCACATCCCGGCGACCGGTGGCGCGATCTTCGCGGGCAACCACCTCTCGGTCGCCGACGAGCTGCTGCTCGGCACCGTGGTGCCCCGGCACCTGGCGTTCTGGGCCAAGTCGGAGTATTTCACCGGCACCGGGCTCAAGGGGGGCCTCTCCAAGTTCGTGCTCACCGGGCTGGGCGCGATCCCGGTCGAGCGGGCCGGCGGCCGGGCCGCGCTCACCGCGTTCGACGCGGCGATCCCGGTGCTCAAGGCCGGTGACCTGGTCGCCGTCTACCCGGAGGGCACCCGCTCGCCAGACGGACGGCTCTACCGGGGGCGTACCGGCACCGTCCGGCTCGCGATCGCCGCAGGTGTCCCGATCATCCCGGTCGGGGTGACCGGCACCGACAAGGCCCAGCCGATCGGGACGCGGATCCCGCGACCGGGCCGCGCCAAGATCACCATGACGTTCGGCAGGCCGCTGGACTTCACCGGCCGCCCCGACGACCGGACGTCCCTGCGCGCCATGACCGACGAGATGATGGCCGAGATCCAGAAGCTCACCGGCCAGGAGTACGTTCCCCGCTACGCCCCGAAGCGCGCCGACCAGACGCCCGAGGAGCCCACGGCCTGAGCCGTCCGGCGCCCCTTCAGGACTTGGGGAACACGATCCGCTGGCGCAGGTCGTTGAGCATCCGTCCGCTGTCGTCCACGGACAACCGGGTGAACACGCCCGTGGTGAGGCTGCCGTGGTCGACCGAGGTGCAGACCACCACCGTGTCGCCGTCCGCCCGGCCCACCGCGCACCGCTCGTGCCGGCCCCGCACGCCGGTGTCCACCACGGTCGAGGGCTTGAGCGCGTAGTCACCGGTGAGGCGGTCCATCTCGGACTCCGCGTCGGACTCCGGCGTGAGCCGGAAACCGGTGCTGCCGAACAGGATCACCTGCTTGCCGTCGCCGGTGGCGTAGATGCCGGCGAAGGTGTCCTCGGCGAGCAGGTTCGTCTGGCGTACCTCGTTCTTCAGCTTCTCCGCGGCGACCCGGCTGCGCTCGTCCTGCAGCAACCGCATCGAGCCGAGATCGTCCGGCAGGTCGGCGCCGGCCGGGTACTGGCTGGACAGCGGCTGGACCCACCAGAGCGGGACGCCGCAGCAGCACGCCACCGAGAGCAGCAGCATCCAGGGCCAGCGGCGTCGACGACGCGCCGGCTTCCTCGGGGCGTACCCGGGGGGTGCCTGCCCGCCGGGGGCGGTGTTGCCGCCGCGGCGCTGCTTCGGCGGCCGGGCCTGCTTCGGCGGCCTGGCCGGTTGCGCCGGCGGGGGCGGGGGAGCGGGGTACGGCGGCGCGGGCACGTGGGGCGCGGGCGCCTGACGGGCGGGCATGTGGGGTGCGGCCTTCGGAGCGTGCCCGGCCGGCGCGGGGGGCCGGGCGGCCGGCGGGCCGGGGTGCGGGATGTACGCCTGTGGGGCGGCCGGCGGGGGCGGCTGCGGGGCCGGATGTGCCGAGGTCGGCCAGGGGGTGGTGGGGGACGGCATCGGCGGCAGCTCGGCCGACGGCAGGTCCCACCCGGTGGTGTCCACCCCCGCCCACGGGTCGACCGGGGTGGCGTGCTCGGGCGACGCGATCGGCGGCGGGGTCGGCTCGGCCGACTGACCCCAGCCGGGCCGGCGCGCCGGCGGCGGCGGGACGGCGGCCGAACCGCTCCAGCGGGGCACCTGCGTGTCCACCCGCGTGCGGTCCGGGGTGCTCGCCGCCGGGAGCGCCTCGTCGACCCGGGTCGGGTCCGGCCGCTTCCCGGACCCGGGAGTCGGTACCGGGGTGGTGCGGCCCGGGACCGGTGCCGATCCGCGGGCCCGCCCGAGCGGTACGGGTGGGGTGGCATCGGTGTCGCCGGTCTCGGCGTCATCGGCTCCAGCGTCACTGTTCTCGGCATCGCCGGCTCCAGCGTCACCGGTCTCGGCATCGCCGGTCTCGGCGGCGCCTGTCGACGCGTCGGGGTTCGGCGACGTGGTGCCGGGCGCGGCGCCTGGGCCCGCGGGCTCGGCCGTGTCGTCCGGCGCGGCCTCGCGCTCCCGGGTGTCGCCCCCGGGGGCGTCGGCCGGCGCGGGCGAGCCCGCGTCGGGCACGGTGACGTCGGGTGCCCCGGCGTCGGGCGCGGACGCCGAGGCGGAGGCGCCGGTGGCACCTGCGGAGTCGACGGCGGTCGGCGGCCCAGCGGGTGGCTTCTCGCCCCCGTCGGCCGGCTCGCCCGCCCCCGGCTGCGGCTGCGGCATCGCGGCTCTCTCCTCTCGCACCGATTGCGAGGTTAGTACCGCACCGCCACTCCGCACGAATCACACGTCGCCCGACCCGCTCGCCGTGAGCACGGAACTCGCGTCGGCGAGCGGCTCCCGGCGCTCGCGGACTCCCCGGTCACCGGCGCCGGCACGGCCGGGGTGCCGGTGCGCGGGAGGCCGGGGCCGGCAGCGCGTACGCTTGGCCATCATGAGTGCCCCGTCCACGACCCCGCGCCCCGCCGCCGCCAACTCGGTCTGGCCGCGGTTGGAGCCGTTGCTGCCGCAGGTGACCAAGCCCATCCAGTACGTGGGTGGGGAACTCGGCGCGGTGGTCAAGGACTGGGACGCGGCGACCGTCCGGTGGGCGCTGATGTACCCGGACGCGTACGAGGTGGGCCTGCCCAACCAGGGCGTACAGATCCTCTACGAGGTGCTCAACGAGCTGCCCGACACCCTGGCCGAGCGCACGTACGCGGTCTGGCCGGACCTGGAGGCGCTCATGCGCGCCCACGGGGTGCCGCAGTTCACCGTCGACGCCCACCGTCCGGTGCGCGACTTCGACGTGTTCGGCGTCTCGTTCTCCACCGAGCTGGGCTACACGAACCTGCTCACCGCGATCGACCTGGCCGGCATCCCGCTGCTCGCCGCCGACCGCACCGACGCCGACCCGGTGATCCTGGCCGGCGGGCACGCCGCGTTCAACCCGGAGCCGATCGCCGACTTCGTCGACGCCGCGGTGCTCGGCGACGGCGAGGAGGCGGTGCTGGAGATCACCGCCATCGTGCGGGAGTGGAAGGCCGAGGGCTCGCCCGGCGGCCGCGACGAGCTGCTGCTGCGGCTGGCCCGCACGGAGAGCGTCTACGTGCCGCGCTTCTACGACGTCGACTACCTGCCCGACGGCCGGATCCAGCGGGTCGTGCCGAACCGCGCGGACGTGCCGTTCCGGGTGCACAAGCGCACGACGATGGACCTGGACGCCTGGCCGTACCCGAAGAAGCCTCTGGTCCCGCTGGCCGAGACGGTGCACGAGCGGTACGCGGTGGAGATCTTCCGCGGCTGCACCCGGGGCTGCCGGTTCTGCCAGGCCGGCATGATCACCCGTCCGGTGCGGGAGCGCTCGATCACCACGGTCGGCCAGATGGTGCAGCAGGGGCTGGAGTTCTCCGGCTTCCACGAGGTGGGCCTGCTGTCGCTGTCGTCGGCCGACCACTCCGAGATCGGCGACATGTGCTCCGGCCTGGCCGAGCAGTACGCCGGCACCAACGTGTCGCTGTCGCTGCCGTCGACCCGGGTGGACGCGTTCAACATCGACCTCGCGCAGGAGCTGTCCCGCAACGGGCGGCGGACCGGCCTGACCTTCGCCCCGGAGGGCGGGTCGGAGCGGATCCGCAAGGTGATCAACAAGATGGTGTCGAAGGACGACCTCATCCGCACCGTGGTCACCGCCTACACCAACGGCTGGCGGCAGGTGAAGCTCTACTTCATGTGCGGCCTGCCCACCGAGACCGACGCGGACGTCCTGGAGATCGCCGACATGGCGCACGAGGTCATCCGGGCCGGCCGCGCGGCGACCGGGTCGAAGGACATCCGCTGCACGGTGTCCATCGGCGGTTTCGTGCCCAAGCCGCACACCCCGTTCCAGTGGGCGTCGATGGAGCGCCCGGAGGTCATCGACGGCCGGCTCAAGCTGCTCAAGCAGGCCATCAACAGTGACCGCTCGCTGGGTCGGGCGATCGGCTTCCGCTACCACGACGGCGAGCCGTCGCTGATCGAGGGCCTGCTGTCCCGCGGTGACCGCCGGGTCGGCGCGGTGATCCGCAAGGTGTGGGAGAACGGCGGCCGGTTCGACGGCTGGAGCGAGCACTTCTCCTACCAGCGCTGGGTGGAGGCCGCGGCCGAGGTGCTGCCGGCCTACGGGGTCGACCTCGACTGGTACACCACCCGCCAGCGCGAGGAGCTGGAGGTCCTGCCCTGGGACCACCTCGACTCCGGCCTGGACAAGGACTGGCTGTGGCAGGACTGGCAGGACTCGCTGTCCCAGTACGAGCAGGACGACTGCCGGTGGACGCCCTGCTTCGACTGCGGCGTCTGCCCGTCCATGGACACCGAGATCCAGATCGGACCGACCGGCCGGAAGCTGCTGCCGCTCACGCCGGTCAACGGGCTGACGCTGCCCGCCGCCGCCCAGGGCTGAGGCCGCACACCGGCCCACCTGGTGGCCGGTCCCGGGGCGGGGTGCCTTCGCTGGCGCATCCTCGATACGCTGCGTCCGTATTGGACCGGCCCGCAGGGTCGGTAGCGGGGAGGACGAGCAGCATGGGCATCAATCCGCCGGACACCGGCGATCTGCAGGTCAGCGTCGAGGACCTGGACGCGGCCGCCGAGTACATCGAGCGCCTCAAGCAGTACGTCGAGGACACCATCTCCTGGGAGATGGAGCAGATCAAGCTCAAGATGAAGGGCGACAACAACAGCCCGCAGATCGTGGCCGGGGGCACCCCCTTCGGCGCGTACGGGGAAGCCCAGTTGCAGTGGCAGGCGTTGGAGCGCTCCACGGCCAACATGGAGTTCCACCTGAAGAGCCTCTCCGCCAAGCTGGCCGGCCTGAAGAAGGGCACCGAGGACATCGCCAAGGCGTTCCGCGACGCCGAGGAACGCAACGCCGCCAACGGCAAGGACATCGAACGGCTGTTGGAGTCCGCTGCTGTGCCGCCGGGCGGTCCGGAGATGCCCACCTACCCGTACTCGGCCTGAGAGAGGAAACGGCCATGGCTGGAGCCACCTGGGAACGCTGCGTCCGCGAGGTGACGCTGTCGGCGGATCCGTACACCGTCGGTGAGGTCGGCTCGCGGTGGAGCAACCTGACCACCGCCCTCGCCCACCTGCGCGACTCCCTGGCCGGCCGCGCGTTCGTCGGCCCGGTCGCGTCCGGGCAGGAGCGCCCGCTGGCCGGCGGCCTCACGGGCATGCTCGGCGGCTGGAAGGGTGGCGGCGGCGACGCCTACCGTGAGCACCTGGGTGAGATCGGCAAGGACATCGAGGAGCTGATCACCCACGCCAGTGGCGTCAGTGGCGCGCTGTCGCGCATCGAGTGCGACATCCGTAAGGCGGTCGCCAGCATCCCGGTTCCGCTGATGGACAACTTCGGCTGGAACGAGTGGAGCCTGCCCGGCGGCACCCAGCTGGACGACGCCCGCGACGGCGAGAGCGAGTCCGGCTTCCTCACCGCCCTGCGCAGCGACTACCAGGCCAACCAGGGGTTGTACGCCGACGGGGCGTTCCGCGACAAGGCCGACGACCTCGAAGCCACCATGAAGATCGACGGCCAGGCCAACGACCAGAAGCGCGGCGGCTGGTGGGACACCAAGTCGCACCTCGACAACTGGTACAGCGACAACCAGCAGGCGGCCCTCAAGGCCATGTCACCGTTGCCGGAGGCGGTGCAGGCCGAGCGCCCCAAGCTGGTCGTGCCGACGCCGCACGGCGGGCTGGACGACGGCTACCGCGCGGACACCAGGGTTCCCCCCTCGGGGCTGCCCGGCGGTGGGCTGCCGGGCGGTGGCGTGCCGGGTGGCGGTGGCGGTGCGCCGGGCGGCGGGATGCCGTCCCTGGGCAGCACCGGCGTCGGTGGTGGCATGCCCGGTGGCGGTTCGTTCACGCCGCCGAGCACCGGCGTGCCCGGCGGCGGCCCCGGCGGTGGCTCCTACACCCCACCGAACACCGGCACGATTCCCGAGCTCGGCGGCCGCCCCGGTTCCGGTGCTCCCGAGTACGGCAGCGGCCTGGCCGGCGTGGGTTCGCCCGGCACGATCACCGCGGGCTCGCCCGGCACGGCCTCGGTGGGCGCGCCGGCCACCCTCGGCGGCGGGCTGAGCGCCGGTGGTGGTGGCTTCGGCGGCGGTGCTGGTCTGGGTTCGGCCGGAGGGATCGGCGCGGCCGGCGGAATGGCGATGGGCGGCCTGCCCGGCATGGTCGGCGGCGGTAACGGCAAGGTCCCGCCGCTGACCAGTGCGGCCAGCGCGCTGAAGGCCGCAGCCGCCGCGGGCCCGGGCGCCGCGGGCGCGGGCGGGATGCGTGGCGGGACGGCCGGCGCGGGCATGATGGGCGGCGGAATGATGGGTGGTGCGGGCGGCGCCGGTCACGGCGGCGGCGCGGCGGGACACTCGTCGTGGTTGACTGAGGATGACGATCCGTGGGGTGCCGGTGACGGTGGGTCCCCGGGCATCCTGCGATAAGGACGGACGGATGAGGGTGCACGTCGGCGCGCTCCGGCCGGTGGTGGCCGGGCTGGCGGCCGGGCTGATGGTGCTGGGGGCCGCGCAGCCCGCGGTCGGCGCCCCGCGCCGGTCCGAGCAGTGGTATCTCGACGAGTTGCGGATCGACCGGGCACACCAGATCTCCACCGGACGGGGCGTCGTGGTCGGCGTGGTCGACTCCGGCGCCGACACCAACCACCCGGACCTGCGTGGTCAACTCCTGGCCGGCGGCACCACCTTCGGCTCCGGCGACGGCCGGCGCGACCCGGAGGGCCACGGCACCCACATGGCCGGCATCATCGCGGCGAACGGAGCCGGGGTCACCGGTGTCGCGCCGGACGCCCGGATCCTACCCATCCGTAAACCGGCGGACGAACTCGGCGACCCGGGCCACTCCGCGGTCGGCATCCGGATGGCCGTCGACGGCGGCGCGAAGGTGCTCAACCTGTCCTACGGGCACGCCGGAGACATCGACGCCGGCGAGCAGGCCGCGGTCCGGTACGCGCTGGAGCGCGACGTGGTCGTGGTGGCCGCCGCCGGCAACGTCCGCAAACTCGGCCCGGACATCGCCGCGCCCGCCAAGATCCCCGGCGTGATCGCGGTGACCGGCACGACGCGGGGCGGCGGCTTCTGGTCCGGGTCGGCGCAGGGCCCGGAGGCGGTCATCGCCGCGCCGGGGGACGAGGTCTACAACATCGGCCCCGACCGGGGCTACGGCTGGGGTGACGGCACCTCCGACTCCAGCGCCATCGTCGCCGGGGTCGCGGCGTTGATCCGGTCGAAGTACCCGAACCTCTCCGCGCCCGACGTGATCAATCGGATCATCCGCACGGCCCGGGACGCCGGCCCGCCCGGCCGTGACCCCCGGTTCGGCTTCGGCCGGGTCGACCCGGTGGCGGCGCTGACCGCCGACGTGCCGTCGGTGGCGGCGAACCCGCTGCTCGGCGCCGCCCCGCCCGGCGCCTCCGCGCCGCCGGCCGCCGCCGAGGACGAAGACTTCGACGTGACCGACTACGGCGACCGTGGCGGCCCCACCGACCAGCAGGTCATGGTGATCGGCATCGGGATCGCCGTGGTGCTCGTGGTGCTGCTGGCGTTGGTGGTGTTCCTGATCTGGAACCGCCGTCGGCACCGGCGGGAGCTGGCCCGGGCCTCCGCGGTCCCGGACGAGGTGTTGGACCGGATGGACAACGGTGGGCAGGGTGCGCCGGTCCAGCCGGTGCCACCCCATGGCTACGCCCAGCCGGGCGGATATCCCCAGCCGGGCGCCTACCCCCAGCCGGGCGGCTACCCCGCGCCGGGCCCGGGCGCCTACCCGCCCGCGGGCCAGGGGCAGCCCACGCCGCCCGGCCGCAGCCCGTACGCCCCGCCCCCGCCGCCGCCGCGCACCTGACCCCGCGGCCTCCGCCGCCGGCCGCGGCGGAGGCCGCCTCTGCCGCCGACCCCTGATCGGGGCGGGGCCGTGGTGGGGTACGTGGTGGTTTGGGGTGGCGTGCGGTGGCCCCGCCTGTGGCGCGCGTCGGGCCCTGCGCCAGGATGGTGCGGATACGCAGGCACAGCCCGAGGAGTCACGATCGCCAGAAAGCCTCAACCCGAGGGCGGCCAGGCACCCGTCGTCCAGCGGATCCGTATCCGGTACGCCAAGCGTGGGCCGCTGCGGTTCACCTCGCACCGGGACTTCGCCCGGGCCTTCGAGCGCGCGTTGCGCCGCGCCGGTGTGCCGATCGCCTTCTCCCAGGGCTTCACCCCGCACCCCAAGATCTCGTACGCCTCGGCGGCGCCCACGGGCGTGGCCAGCGAGGCGGAATACCTGGAGATCGGGCTGCGCGAGCGGGTCGACCCGGCGCGGCTGTGCGCGGCGCTGGACGCGGCGCTCTCGCCCGGGCTGGACGTGCTCGACGCGGTCGAGGCCGCCGGGGGAAGCCTCGCCGACCGGATCGAGGCGTCGCACTGGCGCATCGAGCTGCCCGAGGTGGATCCACAGGTGCTCGGTGCGGCGGTGGCCGCCTTCACCGCCGCCGAGGAGATCCAGGTCGAGCGGATGACCAAGCAGGGGCGGCGCACCTTCGACGCGCGTGGCGCCGTGATCCGCATCGATGTGCTGCCGTCGACTGAGACGCCTTCCGGGGCGGCGACCGTACCGTGTGCGATACTCGAACTGGTCGTGCGGCAGGTCACCCCGTCCGTACGGCCCGATGACGTCCTGTCCGGCCTCCGTGCGGTGGCCGCCCTGGAGCCGCCGGTGACCCCCAAGGTGATCCGGCTGGCGCAGGGCACGCTGACCGCGCAGGGCGAGATCGTCGATCCGTTGGACGCGGACCGCGACGGGGCAACCATCGGAGAGCGCTGACCGTCGGTCAACGCTCTGGCAGGCAGACTTCGGCGGACGCGCGCCCGCGTGCCCGGCGGAAACACCTTTGCGGCAACCCTGCGTGGCAGCGCTCACCCGCGCCCGGGGCGGCCAGAACTGGAGAACGTCCATGCTCGAGAACGAGCCCGAGGGCGGCGAACGGACCGGCGAGCAGCCGGCCGGGACGACCGCCGACCGTGCCGCCACCACGTCCGGCAACGCCGAGGGAGTGACTGCTCCCGGCAACGCCGAGGGAGTCACCGCCTCCGGCAACGCCGAGGGCGCCGCCGAGACGAAGCCGCCGGCGCGTAAGCGGGCCAGCCGCCGCAAGGCCGCCCCGCTGAACCAGCCGGAGCAGACCGACGCGCCGGTCGAGGCTCCCGCGACGGCGACCGGCAGCGGCGAGTCGCCGCAGGCCGAGGTGCTCGCACCGGTGGCGGGGGAGTTGGATCCGGCGCCGAAGACCACCCGCCGTCGCCGCAAGGCAACCCCGGCGAAGGCGGTCGAGGAGCCGGTGACCGCCGCCGGGGCGGAGGTCACCTCGGACGAGGTGGTGCCCCCGGTCAAGGTGACCCGGACCCGTCGCCGTAAGGCCACACCGCCCACCGAGGCTGTCGAGTCGCCTACCGCCGCGGTCGATGCCGTGATCGACGGCCCGGTCTCGACCCCCGGGGTCGGGGACGTGGTCGCCGAGGGCCGCGCGGAGATCGGCGGGGGAACGGCTCCCACCGGACCGGCCGCCGCCGAGGTGACCGCCCCGGGCGCCACCGTCGGCACCGGGGAACCGGACGCCGAGGAGGACGAGCCGGTCGTGGGTGCGGCCGGCGCGTCGACACGTGCCGACGAGGCCACCGTGGCCCGCGCGGGCGGGCCGGCGGACACCACAGGCGTGGTGTCGACCGGCGCCGCGGTTCCGGGCCTCGCCGACGAGCCGGCCGAGGAGGTGCGGCCCGCCGGGCGTCGGCGCCGCGCCGCGCTGTCCGCGCCGACCGTCCTGTTCATGGCCCCACAGCCCGACGAGGCCCCCGCTGTCCAGGTCACGTACCCGGCCGCGGAGGAGCCCGTCGAGGAGCCGGCGGAGACCGGGCGGCGTCGTCGCCGGGGCCGCCGGGAGGCCGAGCCGGTCGAGGCGGAGGCCGAGCCGGAGGCGGTCGAGGAGACGTCGGTCGACGAGGCCGAGGAGATCGACGAGGACGACGAGGACGACGAGACCGCCGCGGCTCGCCGCCGTCGTCGCCGGGGCCGTCGGGGTCGCGGCCGGGGCAAGGGTGGCGCCGACGAGGCCGACGACGAGGACGAGGAGTCCGGCACGGCGGAGACCGCCGAGGACGAGTCCGACGAGTCGGGCGAGGACGAGGAGCCGGACGGCGAGGGGATGACCCGTCGCCGTCGCCGTCGTCGTCGCCGGGGCTCGGGCGACGCGGAGACCACCGCCGAGGACGGCGTGCCCACCGTCGTCAAGATCCGGGAGCCGCGCAAGCCGGTCGACGAGGTGCAGGGCGTCTCCGGCTCGACCCGGCTGGAGGCGAAGCGGCAGCGCCGCCGGGACGGTCGCGAGCAGCGCCGCACCCGCCCGCCGATCCTGAGCGAGTCGGAGTTCCTGGCCCGCCGGGAGGCGGTGGACCGGGTGATGGTGGTCCGCCAGCGCGGCGACCGCACCCAGATCGCGGTGCTCGAGGACGGTGTGCTGGTCGAGCACTACGTGACCCGCAACTCCTCCGGGACCATGGCCGGCAACGTCTACCTGGGCAAGGTCCAGAACGTGCTGCCCAGCATGGAGGCGGCCTTCGTCGACATCGGGCGCGGACGCAACGCGGTGCTGTACGCCGGTGAGGTCAACTGGGACACCACCGGCCTGGAGGGGCGGGCCCGTTCGATCGAGCAGGCGCTGCGCTCGGGCGACTCGGTGCTGGTGCAGGTGACGAAGGACCCGATCGGGCACAAGGGCGCCCGGTTGACCAGTCACATCGCGCTCTCCGGTCGACACCTGGTCTACGTGCCCAACGGCAACGCCTCCGGGATCAGCCGCAAGCTGCCCGACACCGAGCGCAAGCGGCTGCGGGACGTCCTCAAGAAGCTGGTGCCCGACGGTGCCGGCGTGATCGTCCGGACCGCGGCCGAGGGGGCCAGCGAGGACGAACTGGCCCGGGACGTCAAGCGGCTCCAGGCGCAGTGGGAGGACATCCAGGCCAAGTCGACCGAGGGCGGGGCCCCGGTGCTGCTCTACGAGGAGCCGGACCTGGTCATCCGCGTGGTCCGGGACCTGTTCAACGAGGACTTCCGCGAACTGGTCATCGAGGGCGAGACCGCGTACGACCTGGTCGAGTCGTACCTGTCGCACGTCTCGCCCGACCTGGTCGCGCGGCTGCGCCGGTACGCCGGTGTGCAGGACGTGTTCGCCGAGTACCGGATCGACGAGCAGATCCTCAAGGGGCTGGACCGCAAGGTCTTCCTCCCCTCCGGCGGTTCGCTGGTGATCGACCGCACCGAGGCGATGACCGTTGTCGACGTCAACACCGGCAAGTACACCGGTTCCGGCGGCAACCTGGAGGAGACGGTCACCCGCAACAACCTGGAGGCGGCCGAGGAGATCGTGCGCCAGCTGCGGCTGCGCGACCTCGGTGGCATCGTGGTGATCGACTTCATCGACATGGTGCTGGAGTCGAACCGGGAGCTGGTGCTGCGCCGGCTCACCGAGTGCCTCGGTCGGGACCGCACGAAGCACCAGGTGACCGAGATCACCTCGCTCGGCCTGGTGCAGATGACCCGCAAGCGGATCGGGGCGGGCCTGCTGGAGGCGTTCAGCGAGACCTGCGAGTGCTGCAAGGGCCGGGGGGTGGTCATCCACACCGAGCCGGTGTCGGAGAAGCCGCGCGCCGGCGCGGCGGAGAAGGTCAAGGCGGTCGCGTCCGCGGTCGTCGCGCCGGCCGAGGAGAAGGGCCGCCGCCGGGGTCGCAAGGCCGCCGCGGAGAAGCCCGCCGCCGAGGCCGCGCCGGAGCCGGCCACCGTCGAGCCGTCGTTGTCGGCCGAGCCGCCGGCCGCCGGGCCGGACCGGACGGTGGCCGAGGTGGCCAAGACCTCCGACGACTACTACGACACGCAGGGCTACGACCTGTCCCGGTACGGGGCGGACACGTCGGCCGCTCCGGCGGCCGCGGACAGCCGGGAGGGCGAATCGGCCCGGCTGGCCGCCGCGGACGACCCGGATGCGATCGGCGACGGGGACACCGACGACGACAGCGGTTCGCCGCGGCGGCGGACCCGGCGCGGTGGCGCCCGGCGGCGTACCCGGCCGTGAGGCGTCCAGCCGCGTGATGGTGGAAAGGCCCCCGCCCGAGCCCGGCGCGGGGGCCTTTCCACGCGTACCCCGGGCGGGCCGCGACGGGTCGCGTCGGCAGCCCGGCCGGCCCCGGTGGCGCCCGTGGCGAGTGCGGGCGGCGGCCCGGTTTGGGGGGCGGGCAGGGTATGGCGTACGCTGGCCTGCGGCGCACCTTTGTGTGCCTGAGTTCCCACGTGCCCGCTCCGCCGGTGTCACGGCTCCCGGCGAGACGCCGTGGGAACGGCCGGTAACGGTTCGAGCGCCGGTGACGGTGCAAGAGCCGGTAGCGGTGGAAGTGAACGCCAGCAGCCTCAACGACAGGGAGTCCGCCTCCGATGTACGCGATCGTCAAGACCGGCGGCAAGCAGTACAAGGTCGCCGAGGGCGACGTGATCGAGGTCGAGAAGCTCGCCGGCGCGCCCGGCGACGCGGTGAAGCTCACCGCGGTGCTCCTCGTCGACGGTGACGACCTGGTGACCGACGCGGCGAAGCTTGCCAAGGTCGCGGTGTCCGGCGAGATCGCCGCGCACACCAAGGGCCCGAAGATCCGGATCCACAAGTTCAAGAACAAGACCGGCTACCACAAGCGCCAGGGTCACCGCCAGCCGTTGACCCAGGTCAAGGTGACCGGCATCTCCAGCGGGAAGTAGGTCGTCCTCCAATGGCTCACAAAAAGGGTGCGTCCAGCTCGCGTAACGGTCGTGACTCCGCGGCCCAGCGGCTCGGCGTGAAGCGCTTCGGTGGTCAGGTCGTCAGCGCGGGTGAGATCCTCATCCGGCAGCGTGGCACCAAGTTCCACCCCGGTGACCTGGTCGGCCGTGGCGGCGACGACACGCTGTTCGCGCTGTCCGCCGGTTCGGTGCAGTTCGGCACCAAGCGCGGTCGCAAGACCGTCAGCATCGTGCCGCAGCAGTAGTTCTGAAGGCGTGGCGGGCCGCGGACCTCGGGTCCCGGCCCGCTTCGCTTTTTCACGTGCGGGGCGCACCCCGCTGGAAGGATTGGCGTCGTGACGACGTTCGTTGACCGGGTCGTCCTGCACATGCAGGCCGGCGACGGCGGGCACGGCTGTGTCTCGATCCACCGGGAGAAGTTCAAGCCGTTCGGCGGCCCCGACGGCGGTAACGGCGGCCACGGTGGCAGTGTGTCGCTGGTGGTCGACCCGCAGGTGACCACGCTGCTCGACTTCCACTTCCGGCCGCACCTGAAAGCGGACAACGGCAAGGGTGGGGCCGGTTCGAACCGGGACGGCGCCAACGGCCGCGACCTGCTGATCAAGGTGCCGAACGGCACCGTGGTGCAGACCCTCGACGGCGAGGTCCTGGCCGACCTGGTCGGGGTGGGCACCACCTTCGAGGCGGCCCGGGGCGGCCGGGGCGGGCGGGGCAACGCCTCACTGGCCAACGCCCGCCGCAAGGCGCCCGGCTTCGCCGAACTGGGGGAGCCCGGTGACCGGCTTGACGTGGTGCTGGAGCTCAAGAGCGTCGCCGACGTCGGGCTGGTCGGTTTCCCGTCCGCCGGCAAGTCGTCGCTGATCTCGGTGATCTCCGCGGCCAAGCCGAAGATCGCCGACTACCCGTTCACCACGCTGGTGCCCAACCTGGGCGTGGTCCGGGTGGACAACCACACCTTCACCGTCGCCGACGTGCCCGGCCTGATTCCGGGCGCGGCCAGCGGCAAGGGCCTGGGCCTGGAGTTCCTCCGCCACGTCGAACGCTGCGCCGTCCTGGTGCACGTGATCGACACCGCGACGTTGGAACCCGGCCGGGACCCGGTCGCCGACATCGATGCCATCGAGGCGGAGCTGTCCCAGTACGGCGGGCTCGCCGACCGGCCCCGACTGGTCGCCCTGAACAAGGTCGACGTGCCGGACGGTCAGGACCTCGCCGACATCGTCCGCCCCGACCTGGAGGCGCGCGGACTGCGCGTCTTCGACGTCTCCGCCGCCACCCGCGAGGGCCTGCGGGAGCTGACGTACGCGATGGCCGAGCTGGTCGACCAGGGCCGCCGTGCGGCCCCGCCGGCCGAACCGACCCGGCTGGTGATCCGCCCGAAGGCGGTCGACGACGCCGGTTTCACCGTCGAGGCCGAGCCGGACGGTTCGTACACGGTGCGCGGCAGCCGCCCGGAGCGCTGGGTCAAGCAGACCAACTTCGACAACGACGAGGCCGTCGGCTTCCTGGCCGACCGGCTGGCCCGCCTGGGCGTGGAGGAGAAGCTGGCCAAGGCCGGCGCGCAGGCCGGCGACCTGGTGCGCATCGGCGACCGGGAGTTCGACTGGCAGCCCACCCTCTACGCGGGCACCGACTTCGTGCCCGGCAACCGGGGCACCGACGTGCGGCTGGAGGAGAAGTCGAACCGCCCGTCCGCGTCCGACCGACTGGCCGCCCGTAAGGCCCGCCGGGTGCAGGAGGACGGGACCGAGGTCGAGGCGGGGCCCGCGGCGGCCCCGGACGTCGAGTAGCCGTTTCGCGTCGAGTAGCCGTTTCGGCGGCCGACGCCGGAAACCTCCGCGACATCTGGCGGCCCTACCGTACGAGGATGCTGATCGAGTCCCGTCCCCCCACCGACCCGGAGATCGCCGCGCTGGTGGTCGCCCAGCAACGCGAGTTGCGGGACGCGGACGGCGGGTTGGACGGGCAGGTCACCGTCGTGCACACCGACATCCGCTACCTGGCGGCCGTGGTCGGCGGTCGGGCGGTCGGCTGCGGTGGCCTGCAGGCGCTCGACGCCGACACCGGCGAGCTGAAGCGGATGTACGTGCTGCCCGCGTACCGCGGACGGGGCATCGCCCGGCAGTTGCTGGTGGCGTTGGAGGAGTTGGCCTTCCGGCAGGGGCACCGCACGGTGTGCCTGGAGACCGGCACCTACCTGCCGGCCGCGATCGGGCTCTACCGGTCCAGCGGCTACGAGCCCGTCCCGGTCTACGGCGAGTACGTCGACAACCCGTACAGCGTGTGCTTCGCAAAGCGGCTGCCGGTGGCCGCCTGACCGCTCAGGCGTTCGTCTGCGCGTGCGGCGCGGTGACCGGCTTGGACTCCCGGGCTGGCGTGCTGGCGCAGCACGATGCTGAGCAGGATCAGCGCGCCGACGGCGAGGAACTCGCTCTGCCAGTTCTGCATCGACTGGAACCAGAAGTCACTGGTGCCGAGGAACTGCCAGGCGCTGATCGGGGCCGCCCCGCTCGCCAACGCCTCCTCCTGGTTGTAGGCGGTTACGCCGCCGAAGAGGTGACCGAGGAACGCGCCGCCGAAGATCATCAGCAGGGCGATGGCGAGACTGTTGCGGTAGACCACCAGGGGCAGCCCGCCGACCCGTACCGGCCACGGCGAGTCCGGGGCGGCGTGGTCACGGTTGTCCTCCGGCCGGTCCGTCTCATCCGGCGGCTTCGACTCGGCCGAGCCCTTCTGCACCAGGTACGCGGTGAGCAGCACGTAGCCGCCCATCTGGAGGAACTCCGACTCCCAGTTCTCGAACACCGCCTCGGCGAAGTGCCCGGTGCCCAGGTAGGCCCACCAGCTCAGCGGCTCGGCGCCGTACCGGGTCAGTTCCTCGTTGTGCACCTGCCAGCCGAAGACGCTCTGCAACACCGGGAAGACCAGGAACGCGCCGAGCATGGCCACCGAGAGCAGGTTGTCGCGCAACCACCGTGGCATCACCGGACCTCCTCGCCCGCGCCGCATCTACCGCCCGTGTGGGCGCTCCTGCCCCCGGATCGACCGGGGCAAACGCCGGCCCGGCGTGTCGTGCCTGGTCAGGGGCGGTCGAAGGGGGTGTCCAGTCGGCCCCCGGTGCCGGCGTCGTCGTTGAGCAGCAGGCCGGTGGCGAGCATCCCGAAGCCGAGGAACAGGTGCAGCCAGTTGTCGGCGTCGTTCACCGGCACGAAGTTCACCGGGGTGTCCCGGTCGATGGCGAAGCCGTACAGCCACAGCACCAGGTAGAGTGCGCCGCCGCCGGCCAGGAACACCCGCGCCCCGGCCAGCCGACGGGCCATCACCAGCCCCACCAGACCGAACAGCAGGTGCACCAGGTTGTGCAGCACCGACACCTGGAACACCCCGAACAGTTCCGCGCCGGAGTGGTGACCGGCGAACGTCATCTCGCCGTAGTGGGTGGTGACGCCGGGCACGAAGCCCAGGATGCCGATCAGCGCGAAGACGGCGGCCGCCGCGAGGGCGACCTTCTGCACCGCAAGCCGGGCCGGCGCGTGGTCGCGCGCGTCACGTGTCATCCCTGTCACCCCCGTGAACCCCCCCGCCCCGGTGGGCAGGCATCCCATTCTGTGACGCGACCGGGCCGCTTCCGCAGAGAATTTACGAATCAGGCATGGACCCGCCGACCTGGGGTAGGGCAGTTGTCACGCGGAAAACATCGCGTACACCCCTCGGAGATCACCCGCTGGGAACACACGAGCGGAAGGGACACCATGACTCAGGATTTCTCCCCCACGTCCGCCACGTACGAGTCGACGAACGGCGGCGTACGCGACCAGGCGCGCCAGGTCGGTTCGGATGCCGCAAGCGCGGGCGGCGCGGTCGCCCAGACCGCCAAGGAGCAGGGCCAGGAGGTGGTGGGCGAGGCCAAGCGGCAGGCCCGCGACCTCTACGGCGAGGCCCGCAGCCAGGTCACCACGCAGGCTGGCCAGCAGCAGCAGCGCGCCGCGAGTGGCCTGCGGTCGCTGGCCGACGAGATGCGCACGATGGCGCAGCAGGGCGGCGGCTCCGGCCCGGTGACCGGACTTGCCCAGCAGGCCGCCGAGCGGGTGCAGGGCGTGGCCGGCTGGCTGGAGCAGCGTGAGCCGGGCGACCTGCTCAACGAGGTGAAGGGCTACGCCCGCCGCAACCCCGGCACGTTCCTCGTCGGCGCCGCGCTGCTCGGTGTGGTCGCCGGCCGGCTCACCCGCAACATCGCCGCGGTCGGCGACGACAACGGCGTCCGTCCGGCGTACGACCCGGACCGCACCGCCGTCATCCCGACCACGCCCGCCGTGCCGGCGCAGACGACGCCGCCGGGTGGCTACCTCGACCCGACGCCGGGCACCTACGCCGAGCCGGACCCGGGCTACTCCGCGCCGGGCGCGACCTACCCGGGCGGCGGCGCGCCGAACACCTGGGCCGACCCGGTGGGCGGCACCGGTCAGCCGCTGCCCCCGCCGGAGCGCACCGACCCGCTGCCGGGCGTCCCGTCCACCGGCGCTCCCCGCCCGTGACCCGCCGCGCAGGCAGAAGGGAGGCGACGGCATGACCGTGCCGACGCAGGACCCCGGTTACCAGGCGGCGGGTGCGCCGCACCAGGCCGACGAGGTGCGCGGAAGCTCCCTCGGTGAGCTGATGCGCCAGGTCACGACCGACCTGTCGACGCTGATGCGGCAGGAGGTCGAGCTGGCCAAGGCCGAGATCCGCCAGGAGGGCAAGAAGGCGGGCAAGGCCGCCGGCTTGTTCGGCGGCGCCGGTTTCGGCGGCTACATGGTGGCGCTGTTCGTGTCGATCGCCCTGTGGCAGTTCCTCGACAACGTCATGGACTCCGGGCTGGCCGCGCTGATCGTGGCGGTGCTCTGGGCCGTGGTCGCCGCGGTCCTCTACTCGATGGGCAAGAAGAACGCCGAGCGGGTCCGTGGCCTGAAGCAGACCAACGACAGCGTGCAGCGCATTCCCGACGCGCTCAAGCCGCACCCGGAGGGAGTCATCCGATGAGCACCGATCCCGAGCAGATCCGACGCGAGATCGAAGCGACCCGCAACAACCTCAGCTCGGACGTGGACGCCCTGGCGTACAAGGTCAGCCCGAGCCGCATCGTCGACGACCGCAAGCAGCGTGCACGCAGCGCGCTGACGAACGTGAAGGACAAGGTGATGGGAACCGCATCCGACCTCGGCCACAGCACCGGCCACGCCGCCCACTCGGTGGGCGACCACGCCTCCTCGATGGCGTCCACCGTGGGCGAGAAGGCCCACTCCGCCGCCTCCACGGTGGGCGACGCCGCCCAGCGGGCACCGCAGGTGCTGCGCCAGAAGTCCGAGGGCAACCCGATCGCCGCCGGGTTGATCGCCTTCGGCGTCGGCATGCTGGTCTCCTCGCTGATCCCGGCGACCCGGCGCGAGCAGCAGGTCGCCGCCCAGGTCAAGGAGAAGGCGACCGAGCACGGCGGGGTGGTCAAGGACAAGCTCGGCGAGGTCGCCGGTGAGCTGAAGGACGAACTGCGTGAGCCGGCGCAGCACGCCGCCGATTCAGTGCGGACCACGGCGCAGCAGGCCGCGCACGCGGTCAAGGACGACGGCCGCGCCGCCGCGCAGGACGTGCGGCACAGCGTCGAGCAGACGCGCTCCTGAGGTGTCCGGCGGGGGCCCTTTCTATCGCCTGGCGGTAGGAAGGGCCCCCGCGGCGTACCCGGGGCGGTATGGAATGGAGGAGTGATGAGCAGCAACGCAACGAGATGGGCGCTGGCCGGCGCCGCCGCCGCGACGGCGCTCGGGGTCACCCGGACAGTGGCCCGACGTCGGCGCCGGCACCAACCCGACCGCGAGGACGGCTGGTACGTGGTGCACCGCGGGATCACCGTCGACCGGCCGGTGGACGCCGTGATCGGCTTCTGGACGGATCGGGAGCGGCTCGACCGGAGCCTGGCCGAGTGGGCCACGCTGGAGCAGCTCGACGCGAACCGGTGGCGCTGCGTGGCGGCCGATCCGGCCGGCGACGGCACCCAGTGGCGGGCCGAGATCACCGTCGACGGCCCCGGGCAGTTGAGCTGGCGGGTCATCGACGGGCCGGTCGCCCAGCGGGGCCGGGTCGAGCTGGTCGCCGCGCCGCAGGACCGGGGCACCGAGATCCGCGCCGAGCTGCGCTGGCGTTCCGGCCCGCTGCGGCGCGCGGTCGGGCTGGTCGGCGGGGACGACCCGGACCTGGCGCTGCGCACCACGCTGCGCAGGATCAAGTCGCTGATCGAGACGGGCCAGGTGATGGACACCCGGCACGACCCGTCCGGGCGCAGCCCGCGCCAGGAGCGGGCAACGGACAAGGTACGCGAGAAGCTGATGGTGGGAGGTCGACCGTGAGGGCGTTGTGCTGGGAGGGCGTCGGCAAGCTCGCCGTACGCGACGTGCCGGAGCCGACCATCCGCTCGGCCGGCGACATCATCGTCAAGGTGCGGGCCAGCAGCGTCTGCGGCTCCGACCTGCACCTGATCAACGGTTACCTGCCGGCGATGCGCGAGGGGGACGTACTCGGCCACGAGTTCATGGGCGAGGTGGTGGAGACCGGTCCCGACGTACGGCGGATCTCCGTCGGCGACCGGGTGGTCGTCGGTTCGGTGGTGGCCTGCGGCGGCTGCTGGTACTGCCGCACCGAGCAGTACTCGCTGTGTGACAACTCGAATCCGCAGCCGGTCTTCACCGAGAAGCTGTGGGGCCACTCGCCCGCCGGCATTCTCGGCTACTCGCACGCGGCCGGCGGTTACTCGGGCAGCCACGCCGAGTACATCCGGGTGCCGTTCGGAGACGTCGGCGCGTTCACCGTGCCCGACGGGGTGCCGGACGACTCGGTGGTGTTCGCCTCCGACGCCATGCCGACCGGCTGGATGGCGGCCGACTTCTGCGGCCTCAAGGGCGGCGAGGTGGTGGCGGTCTGGGGCGCCGGCGGCGTCGGCCAGATGGCCGCCCGGTCCGCGCAGATCCTCGGCGCCGAGCGGGTCGTGGTCATCGACCGGCTGCCGGAGCGGCTCGCCACGGCCGCGGACCGGTTGGGCGTGGAGACGATCAACTACGCGGAGACCGACGTGCTGGAGGCGCTGCGGGAGTTGACCGCCGGTCGAGGGCCGGACGCCTGCATCGAGGCGGTCGGGATGGAGTCGCACGACGTCGGGCCGACGTACGCGTACGACAGGGCGAAGCAGGCCGTCCGGGCACAGACCGATCGACCCACCTCGGTCCGGCAGGCGATCATGGCGTGTCGCAAGGGCGGCACGGTCAGCATCGTCGGCGTGTACGGCGGGCTGGTGGACAAGTTCCCGCTCGGCGCGGCCATGAACAAGGCGCTCGTGCTGCGGATGGGGCAGATGCACGCCCAGCGCTACATCCCGATGCTGTTGGACCGGATCGCGACCGGCGAGATCGACCCCGGCTATCTGGCAACCCACCCGATGTCGCTGGAGGACGGCGCCCGGGGCTACGAGATCTTCGAGAAGAAGCAGGACGGCTGCCTGCGCAGCGTGCTGCACCCGCAGGCGGCGTGACAGTCGACCGGGGTGCGTCCGCTCAGGGGAGCGGGCGTACCCCGTCGACCACCAGCCCGCCGGCCGGCAGCGCCGGCATGGTGCCCAGGTCGAGCGCGAGGTCCTGCGGCGGCACCCGGTAGCTCATCGCGCCGGTCAGGTTGGCCACCGCCCGCTTCATCAGCTCGATCGTGATCCACTCACCGGCGCAGCGGTGGCCGGTCAGGTGGTCCCCGCCGCCCTGCGGGACGAGGCCGTACGGGTCGTCGCGCCAACCGGCGAAGCGCTCCGGGCGGAACTGTTCCGGCTCCGGCCACAGCCCGGGGTGGTGGTTGGTGCCGTACAGGTCGAGCAGCACCCGACGGCCCTGCGGGAACGTGTGGCCCTGCCACTGGAACGAGCGGCGTACCCGGGCCGCGGCGACCGGGAAGAACGGGTAGTGGCGGCGTACCTCCTGCACGAACTGCTCGGTCGCGGCGTCGTCACCGCGCACCCGGTCCCGCCACTGCGGGTGGTCGTGCAGGGCCAGCGCGGCGAAGACCACGTACCGGTCCACCGCGACCGTCGGGCGCAGCCCGTTGAGCAGTTCCACGGCGGCGATCCGGCGGGGCAGGAGCTGACCTGTGCCGTCCCGGTGTCCGGCGACGACGCGCAGCACGCTGCTCTCGGGGCTCGGCGCCGCGCCCGCGCGGACCCGGTCGACGAGCGCACCGGCCCAGCGTTCGGCACGGCGGCGGGCCAGCCGTCCGCGCCAGTGCCGGGGACCCAGCGCGGCCGGTGCCTCGATCATGGCGTGCATCTCGGCGGTCCGGGCGGGTACGTCGGCGTCGGCCAGCGGCACCCCGGCCCAGGCCCAGACGGCCTCGGTGAGCAGCTTGCCCACCTCGTCGTAGAGCACCACCGGGCCACTGCCGGCCCAGTCCGGGAGGCGTGCCCGCCACCGGTCGTCGAAGATCTGCCCGAGGCGTCGGACCGCGTCCGGCGTCATGACGGACATGAGCATTGCCTTGCGGTCGTGGTGATCCGCGCCGTCGAGGCCCTGCACGCCACCGACTCCGGTGAGGGTGCGTTGTCCGCGTGTCGGCATCGCGCCGCGCCGGACGAACCGTTCCTCGTCGTAGAACAGCTCGGCGGCCTCCCGACCGCGTAGGCAGATCGTCGGCTCCAGCAGCAGTCGGGTCTGGAAGATGTCGGTGCCGAGACGGTCGCAGCGGGTGCCGACGAAGCGGTAGCCCTCGCGCAGGAAGGCCAGGGTGCTGTCCGGGCTCCGATCGCTCGGCATGGTGCTCATCGGGACAGCTCCTGATGCGGTTTGCTCCGGCACGACGTTTGCTCCGGCACGACGTGCGTTGTCTACCCGCGGCGACGCGGCCGAATCCCCTATTCCAGCAGCTTCACCCCGGCCCGGGAGGGGCCAGCGCGATGCCGGGCTGGCCCCTCCCGGCAGGCGGAAAAGCTGGTTGTCTCGGAGGGACGCGGACCGCCGCCCGCCAGCACGGGGCCGGCGATGACCAGGGACGACGGGGAGGGCACGGATGCGTAACGAGAAGGTGGCCCGGTGGCGCGAGACGGCGGACGGCCGGCTGGGCCGGGGCCCGGCCCCGGCCGCCCCGGGCGGGCGGCCGGAGCCGCTGATCGGCGGCCCGCGCCGCCCCGGGGGCCGCCCGCCGCGGCACTTCACCGTGCACCTCGGCTTCGCGGCCACCGACACCGCCGTCGCCCGCGAACTGGCCGTGGCGTACGCCGAAGCGCTCGGGCTGCTCCGCCCGGAGCTGGCCCTCGGTGCGGCTGCCCTGTCCCCGGCCGACGCCTGGCACCGCGCCGAGCGGCTGTTCTGCGGCGCGGTGGGCCCCGACGGCGAGCGGTGTGCCGACGTGGCCGGCCATCCCGGCTTCCACCATGCGCCCGGCCCGGGCGGGCTGGGCTGGGGCGACGGTGACTGAGCCGGCCCGTTCAGTCCAGGTCGAACTCGCCGTCCTGGGCGCCCGCGACGAACGCGTCCCACTCGGACTGGGTGAAGACCAGCACGGGGCCGCCCGGCTCGGCCGAGTTGCGCATGCCGATCAGGTCGTCGACGAAGGCCACTTCGACCGCTCCCTCGGACGTGTCGCCCTCCGCTCGCTGCCATACCGCCCGAGAGAGGTCGAAATCGCCCTTGGGGTGCTGGCCCATCGTTGTTCCTCCATCGCCTTGCGTAACGACGAGGCCCGGGCGGACCTCATCGGGCAGGATAAGCGGATGCCGAGCCTGACCCGTGCAGAGGCGACCGCGCGTCGCGCGTCGATCACGGTCGAGTCCTATGCGGTGGACCTCGACCTGACCGGCGACGCCGAGTGGTTCCGCTCCGCCGTCACCATCCGGTTCCGGGCGACCCCCGGCGCCGACACGTTCGTCGATGCCAAGCCCCACCGGCTCCTGCGCGTCCGCCTCAACGACCGTGACCTCGACCTGGCCCTGCTGGACGACGGGCGGTTGCCGCTGGCCGGGCTGGCCGAGTCCAACACGCTCACCGTCGAGGCCGAGATGGCCTACTCCAACACCGGCGAAGGGCTGCACCGGTTCGTCGACCCGGCCGACGGCGAGACCTACCTCTACGCGATGTCCTTCCTGGACGACGCCCCCCGCATCTTCGCCGCGTTCGACCAGCCCGACCTGAAGGCGCCGGTGACGCTCGCGGTCACCGCGCCGCCGCGGTGGACGGTCGCGGCCAACGGCGCGGTGGCCGACCGGCCGGCGCCGGGGCGCTGGGAGTTCGCCCCCACGGCGCCACTGGCCACCTACTTCCTCACGCTGATCGCCGGGCCGTGGCACGAGTTGCGCGCCGAGCACGACGGCATCCCGCTCGGCCTCTACTGTCGAGGCTCGCTCGCCGAGCACCTGGACGCCGACGCCGAGGAGATCTTCACCGTCACCCGGCAGTGCCTCGACCGGTTCCACCAGCTCTTCGCCGAGCGTTACCCCTTCGGCAAGTACGACCAGGCGTTCGTGCCCGAGTTCAACGCCGGCGCGATGGAGAACCCGGGCCTGGTCACGCTGCGCGACGACTACATCTTCCGGTCCGCGGTCACCGACACCCAGCGCGAGCGGCGGGCCACCACCATCGCCCACGAGATGGCGCACATGTGGTTCGGTGACCTGGTCACCATGCGCTGGTGGGACGACCTCTGGCTCAACGAGTCCTTCGCGGAGTACCTGGGCACCCGGGTCACCGCCGAGGCGACCCGGTTCGACCAGGCCTGGACCACGTTCGCCATCCGCCGCAAGAGCTGGGGCTACACGGCCGACCAGCGTCCCTCCACCCACCCGGTGGCGCCGCCGGAGGTGGCCGACGCCGCGCAGGCCCTGCTCAACTTCGACGGCATCTCGTACGCCAAGGGCGCCAGCGTGCTGCGCCAGCTCGTCGCGTGGCTCGGCGACGACGCCTTCGTCGCCGGGCTGAACGCGCACTTCGCCGCGCACCGGTTCGGCAACGCCACGCTCGCCGACCTGCTGTCCAGCCTGGGTGCGGCGAGTGGCCGCGACCTGACCGGGTGGGCGGAACGCTGGCTGCGCCGCGCCCAGGTGAACACGCTGCGGGTGGAGACCACGGTGGACGCGGACGGCCGGTGGGCCGAGGTGGCGGTGGTCCAGACCGCACCGCCGAGCCACCCGGTCCGGCGCCCGCACCGCATCGCGGTGGCCCACCACGTCGCCGACGGCCCGACCCGCCGGTTCGACGTCGACCTCGACCCGGACTCCGACGGCGGCCGTACGCCGCTGCCGGAGTTGGCCGGGCAACCCGCCACCGGCCTGCTGCTGCCCAACGCCGGCGACCTGACGTTCGCCAAGATCCGGCTCGACCCGGCCTCGGTGGACGCCGTGCCGAGGCTGCTGCCCGACCTCGACGACCCGCTGGCGCGGGTGTTGCTGTGGAGCGAGGCGCTGGACGCGGTGACCGACGGGGAGCGGCCCGCGGCCGCTCTGGTCGAGCTGATCGCGGTGGCGTTGCCGGCGGAGCCCGAGGTGACGATCGTCGAGGAGGTGCTGACGCTGAGTCGACGCCTGATCGACCGCTACCTCGACCCGCTCGCCCGCGACGCCGCGTTGGCGCGGGTGGCCGCTGCCTGCGCGACGCTGCTCGGCGGAGCCCGCCCGGGTAGTTCGTTGCAGCTCGCGGCCGCGCGCGGGCTGATCGGGGCGACCACGGACACCGGGTTGCTTGCCGGCTGGCTGGCCGGCGAGGGTGTCCCGTCAGGGCTCGCGGTCGATCCCGAACTGCGGTGGGCGGTGCTGTACCGGCTGGTGGTCCTCGGGGCGGCCGGCGCGCCGGAGATCGACGCCGAGGCGACCGCCGATCGCAGCGCCACCGGTGCCGAGCGGGCCGCCGCATGCCGTGCCGCACTTCCCGACGCGGACGCGAAGCGTGCCGCGTGGGAGATCATCGCCCGCAACACCGAGCTGTCCAACCGGCTGGTCGAGGCGACCGCGGAGGGCTTCTGGCAGCCCGAGCAGTCCGAGGTGACCGCCGGGTACGTGGAACGCTACTTCGCCGACATGCCGGCGGTGGCACGCCTGCGTACCGCGTGGGTGGCCGACTCGGTCGCGGTGGCCGCGTTCCCCCGCTACGCGGTGGCGCAACCCACCCGGGAGTTGGCCGCGGCGCTGCTGGCCCGCGACGACCTGACGCCCGGCCTGCGTCGGTGGGTCACCGACCTGGACGACGACATGCGCCGGGCGCTGGTGGCCCGCACGGCGGTGGCCGCCGCCGGCGCCTGACCGGCCGGCGGCACGCCGGGCGGTATCGGCCGCCCGGCGTGCGCCGCGGACCCCACCCGGGTCGCTCCGGCGCGCGGCCTAGGATCGCGGGGTGGAGGAAGACATCCGGCGGATCGGCATCATGGGCGGCACGTTCGACCCGATCCACCACGGCCACCTGGTGGCGGCGAGCGAGGTGGCCGACCGGTTCGGGCTGGACGAGGTGGTCTTCGTGCCGACCGGGCAGCCGTGGCAGAAGGCGGACGAAACGGTCAGTCCGGCCGAGGACCGCTACCTCATGACGGTGATCGCCACCGCCTCCAACCCGCGCTTCCAGGTGAGTCGGGTCGACATCGACCGGGGCGGCCCCACCTACACCGTCGACACGTTGCGCGACCTGCACGCCGAGTACGGCCCGAAGGCGCACCTGTTCTTCATCACCGGCGCGGACGCCCTGGAGCGCATCCTGTCCTGGAAGGACCTGGACGAGGTGCTCGAACTGGCGCACTTCATCGGGGTGACCCGGCCCGGCTTCGACCTCACCGACCAGCATCTGCCGGCCGACACGGTCAGCCTGGTGCAGGTGCCCGCGATGGCGATCTCGTCGACCGACTGCCGGGCCCGGGTCAGCCGAGGCGAGCCGGTCTGGTATCTGGTGCCCGACGGTGTGGTGCAGTACATCGCGAAACGGCGGCTCTACCGCCGATGATCTCGTCCGCCTTGTCCCGTTCCGTCCCTGAAATCCACCAGAACTGACAAGTCGTCACCCCGCCGGGTGTGAGAGGCTTGGAGAGTCGCACGGTTGATCGAAGGAGAACGGTGACAGTTTCCGAGCGCGCGCACGAGCTGGCGATCGCCGCGGCCCAGGCCGCGGCCGACAAGAAGGCACAGGACATCGTCATCATCGACGTGGGCGACCAGCTCGCGATCACCGACGCGTTCCTGCTGGCCGCCGCTCCCAACGAGCGTCAGGTGCTCGCCATCGTCGACGCCATCGAGGAACGCCTGCTGGAACTGCCGGAGAAGGCCAAGCCGGTGCGCCGCGAGGGCGAGCGCGGCGGCCGCTGGGTGCTGCTCGACTACGTCGACATCGTGGTGCACGTCCAGCACACCGAGGAGCGCGAGTTCTACGCCCTCGACCGGCTGTGGAAGGACTGCCCGCAGATCCCGTTCGTGGATCGCGACCTGGCCGACTCGGCCGCCGGCACCGCCACCGCCGAATGACCCGCCTGATCATCTGGCGGCACGGCAACACCGACTGGAACGCGGCGAACCGCGTCCAGGGCCAGACCGACGTGCCGCTCAACGACCTCGGCCGGGAGCAGGCCCGCGCCGCCGCCCCGGTGCTGGCCGCGCTGCGCCCGGACGCGATCGTCGCCAGCGACCTGCGCCGGGCCGCCGACACCGCCGCCGCGCTGGCGGCGCTGACCGGGCTGCCCGTCCGCACCGACGCCCGGCTGCGTGAGCGGCACTTCGGCCGCTGGCAGGGCCTCGTCCTCACCGAGGCGGCCGAGCGGTTCCCCGACGAGTACGCCCGCTGGCGGGCCGGTGACCCCGACCCGGGCGCCGACATCGAGAGCCTGGACGACCTGGGCGCACGGCTCGGCGCCGCGTTCCGGGACGCAGCCGACCTGGCCGCCGACGGCACCGTCGTGGTGACCACGCACGGCGGCGGCGCCCGGCAGGGCGTCGGCCACCTGCTCGGCTGGGACCACACGGTGCTGCGCAGCCTCGGATCGCTGGCCAACTGCCACTGGACCGAACTGCGCCGCGACGACGGGGTGCAGCGGCGCACCCGACCGGGCTGGCACCTGCGCGCGCACAACGTCGGTCTGATCACCCAGCCGGCGCTCACCGACGCGGTCTGAGACCTCCGGCCCCGGCACGTCACCGCCACATCGGCTAGCGTGCCGGTCATGCCCGTCGCGGTCGTCACCGACTCCACCGCCTACCTGCCCCCCGACCTGGCCCGTGCGCGCGGACTCACCGTCGTCCCGCTGACCGTCGTGCTCAACGGCGCCGAAGGGCTGGAGGGCATCGAGACGTCCCCGGCCGACGCCACCCGCGTGCTGGGCGGCCGGCGCGTCTCGGTGAGCACCTCACGCCCCGCGCCGGAACAGTTCGCGCAGGTTTACCGCACCCTGCTGGCCGAGGGCGCCGACGGCGTGGTGTCGGTGCACCTGTCCGCCGAGCTGTCCGGCACGGTCGAGGCCGCCCGCCTGGCCGCCGCCGAGACCGGCGACCGGGTCACCGTCGTGGACAGCCGATCCACAGGCATGGGCCTGGGCTTCCCCGCGCTCGCCGCCGCCGCTGCCGCCGCCGGTGGGGCCGACCTTCCCGGGGTACGCGACGCGGCGCTCGACGCGGTCGCCCGCACCACCATCTTCTTCTACGTGGACACGCTGGAGTTCCTGCGCCGGGGAGGCCGGATCAACGCGGCCGAGGCGCTGTTCGGCACCGCACTGTCGGTCAAGCCGATCATGCACATGCCGGACGGCGCGATCGTCGTCAAGGACAAGGTTCGCACCGCCAGTCGAGGGGTGGCCCGCCTGGTCGACCTGGCCGCCGAGGCAGCCGGCGACGCGGAGGTGGATCTGGCGGTGCACCACCTCGCCGCCCCGCAGCGCGCCGAACAGTTGCTGGCGGCGCTGACCGAACGGCTGGGTGAGCGGCTGCACGACACGTACGTCACCGAGGCCGGCGCGGTGGTCGCCGCCCACGCGGGCCCCGGACTGGCCTGCGTGGTGGTCCACCGCCGCCCATGACCACCCGGTCGGCTCCCGGGTGCCGGTCGGTGGGGGGCAGGACTCCGGGGTGGATCTCCGTGGCGGGGGTGGCCGGATGAGTGCCGGGTCCTACGTCGTCACCGGGGGCGGCCGGGGGATCGGCCGGGCCGTCGTCGAACGGCTGGCCGCCGACGGTGGCACGGTGGTCGTCGTCGAGCGGGACGGGAACGCGCTGGGCTGGCTGGCCGGGCACCCGGCCGCCGACCGGCTGCACGCGGTCACCGGCGACGCCGGCGACGAGGCGGTCACCGGGCGCGCCGCCGACCGCGCCGAGGCCGCCGCCCCGCTGACCGGGTGGGTGAACAACGCCGCCGTCTTCCGCGACGCCGCGCTGCACCACACGCCACCGACCGAGGTGTTCGACCTGATCGCGGCCAACGTGCGCCCCGCCGTGGTGGGCGCCGGCACCGCCGTACGCCGGTTCCTGGCCGCCGGCACCGGTGGCGCGATCGTCAACGTCTCCTCCCACCAGGCCCGCCGGGCGGTGCCGGGCGCCCTGCCGTACGCCACCGCCAAGGCGGCCGTGGAAGGGCTGACCCGGGCGCTCGCCGTCGACTACGGCCCACGGGGAATCCGGGTCAACGCGGTCGCGCTCGGATCGATCCACACCGAGCGCCACGCCGCGTACCTCGCCGGGCTCGACGCGGGCGGCGTGGAGCACGTCGAGGCGGAACTGGCTCGGCTGCACCCGCTCGGCCGGATCGGGCGTACCGACGAGGTGGCCGAGGTGGTCGCGTTCCTGCTCTCGGGCCGGGCCTCGTTCGTCAACGGCGCGACGGTCCCGGTGGACGGGGGACGGGCCGCGCTCGGCCTGGACCCGGAGGCCCGCTGACCGGCGTCCGGGTCCCGGGGCCGACTCCGACAGCACACCGGGGACATGATCGGGTGGCCGTCCACAACCCGTCCGCTGTCCACAGGTGAGCGTCGACGACCCGCCCGGACGACCGCCGCCGCCGTAGCGTCCCGGCCGTGCCAGACGACAGGGAGACGATGGTGCGGCGGCGGCTCGCCCGGTTGTTCCTACCGGCGGGACAGGTCGCCGCCGAGCCGCAGGCCGACCGAGCCGCCCGGGTTCGACCCGGTCCGGCGTTCCCGCTGCCGCAGCCTCGGCACGACCTGTCGGAGCCGGCGCCGGAGTTGCGGTCCGGGTTCCCCGCACCCGGGCCGGGGCTGCCGTCCGGTCTCGCCGAGCCGGAGCCGCGAGCAGGCGCTTCCGTGCCCTGGCCGGACCCGGACGATCCGTGGGCGACCGACCGGGTGTTCGCGGCGTACCCGGGCGAGGTGGCCGAGGTGGATCCGCCCGACGACGTCGAGGTGGCGCGCGGGCCGGCCTCCCGGCTGCCCGGCCCGGGCGCGTTCGATCCGGGCCGGCGGGGTGTCCGCGCGCTCGCGGCGGTAGCGCTCGTCGTGGTGCTGGTGGCCGCCGTCTGGGCGTGGCGCTCCCGCCCGCGTGCCGAGCCGGTCGGCCCGGTGGCGTCGGGCATCGAGGCGGCGACCGGCGGGGTGCCGGTCGCACCCGCGCCGTCCGGCTCGTCCGGGCAGGTGGTGGTCGCGGTGGCCGGCAAGGTCCGCCGGCCGGGGTTGGTCCGGCTGCCGGCCGGCGCCCGGCTGGCGGATGCCGTCGAGGCGGCCGGCGGCGCGCTGCCCGGCGTGGACGTGGCGTTGCTCAATCCCGCGCGCAAGGTCACCGACGGCGAGTTGATCCTGGTCGGTGTCACCGCCGCACCGGGCCAGAACGGGCCGGGTGCGGCGGCCGGCGCCGGTCAGCCGGGTGGCCCGTCGGCGCCGGCCGGGCCGGTCAACCTCAACACCGCCACGCTGGCACAGCTCGACGCGTTGCCGGGTGTCGGGCCGGTGCTGGCCCAGCGGATCCTCGACCACCGTGACCGGCAGGGCGGCTTCCGGTCCGTCGCCGACCTGCGCCAGGTCGACGGCATCGGCGACGCCCGGTACGAGCAGCTCAAGGAACTGGTGACGGTGTGACAGGCACCCGTGATCCGGAGCCGGCCGACCGGGCGACCGCGCCGGATCTGCGGCTGGCCGGGCTGGCGGTGGCCACCTGGCTCGCCGCGCTGGCCGGGTTGCACCTCACCGTCACGGCGACCGTGTGGCTGGGCGCCGTGGCCGGTGTGCTCGCCCTCGCCGCCGGCCTGCACCTGCGGGGCGCGGTGGGCCGCCCGTCCGCGCCGGTGCGCCGGTACGGCTGGATCGCGGTCGCGGTCCTGCTCGGTGTGCTCTGCGGGGCTGCCGCCACCGGCGCCCGGCTCGCGGTCCGCGACGCCGCGCCGGTACGCGCGCTCGTCACCGAACGCGCCCTGGTCACCGCCGACCTCGTGGTCCGCGACGATCCACGTCCGGTCCGCGGCGCGCCCGGCCGTCCGAGCATGCTGTTGGTCCGGGTCGACCTGATCCGCCTGACCGGTCCGGACGGTCCTCGGGTGACCGGGCCGGTACGCGGCCTGGTGCTGGCGACCGATCCGGCGTGGCGCCCGCTGCTGCCCGGGCAGCGGGTCACCACCCGGGGCCGGCTGTCCGCGCCGCGCGGCGGCGACCTGACCGCCGCGGTGCTCTCGACCACCGGCTCGCCCACGCTGCGCGGCAGCGCGTCGTGGCCGCAACGGGCGGCCGGCGTCCTGCGGTCCGGGCTGCAGCGGGCCTGCGGGCCGCTTCCGGACGCGCCGGGCGGGTTGCTGCCCGGCCTGGTGGTGGGCGACACCAGTCGGCTGCTGCCGGAGGTGGAGGAGGACTTCCGCGCCACCGGCATGACACACCTCAACGCGGTTTCCGGGTCGAACGTCGCTATTGTCGTCGGGGCCGTGCTGCTGCTGGCCCGCTGGGCGCGGGCCGGTCCGCGTACCGCCGCCGCGCTGTGCGTGCTCGCCCTCGTGGGGTTCGTCATCCTGGTGCGTCCCTCGCCGAGCGTGGTGCGGGCCGCCGCGATGGGCGCGATCGGCCTCGCCGCGCTGGCCACCGGCCGATCCCGGGCGGCGCTGCCCGCACTTGCCGCCGCCGTCGCCGCGCTGGTGCTGCTGGACCCGGACCTGGCCGGCGACCCGGGCTTCGCGTTGTCGGTGTGCGCCACCGGTGGGCTGTTGCTGCTCGCCCCCGGGTGGCGGGACGCGTTGCGTCGACGGGGCGTGCCGACCGGGCTGGCCGAGGCGCTCGCGGTGCCGGCCGCCGCGCAGCTCGCCTGCGGCCCGGTGGTCGCCGGGCTCTCCGCGACCGTGAGCCTGGTGGCGGTGCCGGCGAACCTGCTGGCCGTGCCCGCCGTCGCCCCGGCCACCGTCCTGGGCGTGCTCGCGGCGGTGCTTTCGCCGGTCTGGCCTGCGGGGGCGGAGTTCCTGGCCTGGCTGGCGAGTTGGCCGGCGCGCTGGCTGGTGGCGGTGGCGGCGCACGGTGCCGGGCTGCCGGCCGGGAACGTGCCCTGGGCCGGCGGCGTCACCGGCGCCCTGCTGCTGGCCGTGCTGAGCGTGGCGCTGCTGTTCGCCGTTCGCCGGCGTCGGGGTCGGCGGCTGGTCGCTGCCGTGTTGACGGCGGCGCTGCTGGGCGCGCTGCCGATCCGGCTGTTGGCCTCGGGCTGGCCGCCGCCCGGCTGGGTGGTCGTGGCGTGCGCGGTGGGGCAGGGGGACGCGGTGGTGCTGCCGGTGGCCGCCGGTCGCGCGGTGGTGGTCGACGCCGGCCCGGAGCCGTCCGGTGTGGACGGCTGCCTGCGGCGCCTCGGCGTACGCGAGGTGCCGCTGCTGGTGGTCAGCCACTTCCACGTGGATCACGTGGGCGGGGTGGCCGGGGTGTTCCGGGGCCGGCAGGTGGGCGCGGTGGTGGGTCCGTCCTGGTCCGAGCCGGCCTACGGCGTGTCGCAGGTACGCGAGGCGGCCCGTCGGGGTGGTACCGCGCTCACCCCGGCGCAGGCCGGCTGGCGGTGGCGGGCCGGTGCGGTGGAACTGGCCGTGGTGGGGCCGCCGTACCCGCTGCGTGGCAGCCGGTCCGATCCGAACAACAACTCGCTTGTGGTGGCCGCCTCCGTGGCCGGGGTGCGGATCCTGCTGTCCGGTGACGCCGAGGCCGAGGAGCAGCGGGCGATGCGGGAGACGATGCCGGCCGGCGCGATCCGGGCCGACGTGCTGAAGGTGGCCCACCATGGTTCGGCGTACCAGGACGGCGAGTTCCTCGCCGCGGTGCGCCCGGCGGTCGCGCTGGTCTGTGTGGGTGCCGACAACGACTACGGGCATCCCCACCCGGGGTTGCTGGGCCGGCTGACCCGGGGCGGGGCCCGGGTGTTCCGCACCGACACCGACGGGGACGTGGCCGCGGTCCGCGTCGACGCGGGCCTGGCGGTGGTGGCGCGCGGTGCGGACGCCGGGCCGCGCCGCTGAGCGGAGCCCGGGCGGGGTGGAGCTTGTCGAGGTAGGCGGCAGATGAGGGTAAATGTCAGGATTTGCGTTGAGTGCGGGCTGTGCCGTCACAGTCCCCGATGAGCAGGCACGATTGCCCCCGGAGGCGTGCGAGTATGGGCGGCGTGACCCCCGCCGGCCTGCCCCCCATTGTGCTCGTCCTCGGCGACGAGGAGCTGCTCGCCACGCGAGCGGTCACCGAAGCCGTCGCCCGGACCCGCGAGGTGGACCCCGACGTCGACGTCCGGGAGTACCAGGCCGGCTCGCTCACCGTCGGCGAGATCGCCGAGATGCTCAGCCCGTCGCTGTTCGGCGGCCGCCGGGTGCTGGTGCTGCGCTCCGGCCAGGACGCCCGCAAGGACCTGTCCGCCGCGCTGCTGGCGTACGCGAAGAACCCCGACCCGGACGTGCAGCTCGTGGTGCTGCACCTGGGCGGCGCGAAGGGCAAGGCGTTCGCCGACGGGCTGCGGGCGGCGGGCGCCACCGTGGTGCCGGCCGCGAAGCTCAAGGGGGACCGGGAACGGGCCGCGTTCGTCCGGGACGAGATCCGCCGCAACGGTGGCAAGTGCACCCCGGACGCGGCCGACGCCCTGGTCGCGGCGGTCGGCAACGACATGCGTGAGCTGGCCGCGGCGTGTTCGCAGCTCCTCGCCGACACCGACGGGCGGATCGGCGCGGACACGGTGGCCCGCTATTACCGGGGGCGGGCCGAGGTGACCGGCTTCACGGTCGCCGACGCGACGATGGTCGGCGACGTGCCGGGCGCGCTGGAGGCGCTGCGCTGGGCGCTGCACGTCGGGGTCGACCCGGTGCCGATCGCCGACGCGCTGGCCGACGGCGTACGCACCGTGGCCCGGGTGGCAGCCGCCGGGCGGGGCTCGGCCTTCCAACTGGCCAAGACGCTCGGCATGCCGGCCTGGAAGATCGAGAAGGCGCAGGTGCGGGCCCGGGGCTGGACCCCGGAGGGCCTGGTCGAGGCGATGCGGGTGGCCGCCGAGTGCAACGCGGCCGTCAAGGGCGGTGCCGACGACCGGGCGTACGCGTTGGAGCGGGCTGTCTTCTCGGTGGCCGCGGCACGGCAGGGCAGCGCCCGGTGACCCGGCCGTGGCCGACCGTGCCGACGGACGAACAGCGGTACCGGCCGCTCTACGCCCGGGTGCTCGGCCTGCGCTTCGTCAACCCGGGCGGGGTGCTCTGCTTCCTCTTCTTCGAGGGAGCGGTGGCGCTGGCCGTGCTGCTCGCGCTCGCCGAACTGGTGAGCTGGTGGGCGGTGCTGGTGCTGCCGACCGTGGTGGCTGCCATGGTCAAGCTCAACGACGTGGTGGCCGAGATGGTCATCCGCACCGCCGCGCAGGTGCCCGAGCAGGAGCGCGACCGCTTCCGACGGCAGATGGAGCCGGTCGTCGGGCGGGCGCGGGTGCCCACCGCCCCGCCCTCCGGGCGGCCCTCGCACTGACGGTCCGGCCGCAGGTCGGGACCGTGCCGGGTCAGGGGACGGGCGGAAGCCCCGAGGCGACCGCCCCGGGGCTTCCGATCACATCTGTGGCGCTGGTCAGGCGGAGAACGACGCGACGCGCTTGGCGATCGCAGACTTCCGGTTGGCCGCCTGGTTGGAGTGGATGACACCCTTGCTGGCAGCCTTGTCCAGCTTGCGGGTGGCCTCGCGCATGAGCACGGTGGCCTTCTCGGTGTCGCCCGCCTCGGCAGCCTCGTGGAACTTCCGGATGGCGGTCTTCAGCGACGACTTGACCGACTTGTTACGCAGCCGGCGCTTCTCGTTCTGCCGGTTGCGCTTGATCTGGGACTTGATGTTCGCCACGCGACAGCCTCGTCTTGATAGCTCGGGTTGGTCAGCTTCCGCGCACGACGAGTCATGCGTCATCGCCGCGCGAAAAGCCAGGCTACCAGGTCGGCCCCCGACGAGCCAAAACGCCTCTCGGTCGGGCCTCGACCGGCAGGCGCCGGCCGGTCCGGGCCCGGCGGTGCGGCCTGGTCTTCACCGAGGTGGGGGTGTCCGGCCGTCCGCTGCCGCCACCGTCCCGGACGGTGTCGGTCCGGGGTCGTCGGGGGCCGGTGCGGGCCAGCCCCGGCGGGCGGCCAGCCAGCCGAGCGCCTGCCCGCCGCTCCAGCGTTGGTGCGACCGCAGGTGCGGCGAGGCGTTCGACGGCCCGGCGGCGGCGCCGGTGAGGAAGTAGCCGGCGAGCGCGGCGAGCGTCACGTCCAGCGCGTCGGCGGGCGCGCCGGCGGCGGCCGGGTGGCCGCCGAAGGCGGCGTCCGCGTCCAGACCACTGGCGTACGCGGTGAGCAGCAGTCCGGCCAGGTCGAACCAGGCCGGCCCGTGGCAGAGCCAGGGCCAGTCGCACAGCCAGGCCCGGCCGTCCGCGTCCAGCAGGAGGTTGTCCACCCGCAGGTCGCCGTGGGCCAGCCCGGAGGCGGCGTCGGCGTACCCGGGCAGGCGCGACTCCAGCGCGACCAGCTCCGCGAGCGGGGCGTCGGCCGCCGCGGCGGGCAGCGGTTCCCGGCCGGCGGCCACCTCGCCCCACCAGAGGATGTCGTCGCGGGCCAGGTCGGCGAGGCGGGGCAGGCCGAGCGCGACCAGCTCGGCGGGCGGGTCGGCGAGCGCGGCGGCCACGTCGGCGTACGTGGCGAGGGCGGCTGCCAGCTCGGTCGGGTTCCAGGGCAGTCGGGGCGTGTGCCCGTCGATGGCGTCCAGCGCGAGCGCGTACCAGCCGGAGTCGGTGAGCGCCCAGCGTGGGCGGGGCACCGGCAGGTGGGCCGGGAGCCGGGCCAGGACGACGGCTTCGCGGGCGTACCAGTCGACGAGGTGGCGCTGCCGGTGAAGCGCGGCGGCCTTGACGAACACCCGGTCACCGGCCGGGCCGGTCAGGACGGCGGCGAAGCCGTCGGTGAACCCGCCGCCGGCGACGCGGACCGTCGGTGGGCCGCCGACCCGGGCGGCCAACGCGTTCCGCAGCCCCGGGGGCAGGTCCGCCCAGCCGGGCCGGACGGCCGTCGCCCCGTACGTGACGGGCGGGAGCGAGATCGCGGGCACCGCACCATGCTGCCGGACGGCGGCGGGGCTGTCATACCTCACCGGCAGCATTGCGGTCGTGCGCTTCGTCCCCGATCCGTCCCGGGGGCCCGAGAGCTGGGAGACTTCCCGACCATGAGGACCGAGGAGTTCTGGGAGTTGATCGAGCAGGCCCGCAGCGGGGCCGGGGGAGAGGCCGACGCGGTGGCCGCCCGGGCGGTGGCGCTGCTCGCCGAGCGCGATCCGCAGGAGATCGTCGGGTACGCCCACCACCAGCGGCGGGTGCTCGCCGCCTCCTACCGGGTCGACCTGTGGGGTGCGGCATATCTGATCAACGGGGGCGTCTCGGACGACGGCTTCGAATACTTCCGGGGCTGGTTGATGGCCCAGGGTCGGGCGGTCTTCGCGCGGGCGGTGGCGGGGCCGGACTCGCTGGCCGAGCTGCCCCGGGTGCGGGCGGCGGCGCTCAGCGGCGAGGAGTTCGAGTGCGAGTCGATGCTCGCGGTGCCGTGGGACGCCTACCGGAAGGCGACCGCGGCCGACCTGCCGGCCGAGCGTGACCCGGTGCCGGTGCCCGACCTGAACGATTTCTGGGACTTCGACGACGAGGAGGAGGCCCGCCGCCGGCTGCCGGGGCTTGCCGCGCTGTTCGTCGAGCCGCCCCTGGAGTGACGGGGGAGTCCCGGGGGAGCCCGGGCGTGTCCCGGGCGACGTGGGAGCATAGGGGTGGCCGGCGACACGCCGGCCCGCTCACGTCAGCCGACCAGAACGGACCGCTGTGCCACCGACGCTCGATCCCGGCGCGAACGCTCCTGGTGCCACCGACCCGGCGCGCATCCGGAACTTCTGCATCATCGCCCACATCGACCACGGGAAGTCGACCCTGGCCGACCGGATGTTGCAGCTCACCGGCGTGGTCGATCCCCGGCAGATGCGCGCGCAGTACCTGGACCGGATGGACATCGAGCGCGAGCGCGGCATCACCATCAAGAGCCAGGCCGTCCGGATGCCGTGGACGATCCGGGAGGGTGAGCGGACCGGCGAGACGGCCGTGCTCAACATGATCGACACCCCGGGTCACGTCGACTTCACCTACGAGGTGTCCCGCTCGCTGGCCGCCTGTGAGGGCGCGCTCCTGCTCGTCGACGCGGCCCAGGGCATCGAGGCGCAGACGCTGGCGAACCTCTACCTGGCGCTCGAGAACGACCTGCGCATCATCCCGGTGCTCAACAAGATCGACCTGCCGGCGGCCCAGCCGGAGAAGTACGCCGAGGAGTTGGCCCACCTGATCGGCGGTGACCCGGCGGACTGCATCAGGGTCTCCGGCAAGACCGGGGAGGGCGTGTCCTACCTGCTCGACGAGATCGTCCGGCAGTTCGTGCCGCCGACGGGTGCGGCCGACTCCCCGGCCCGCGCGATGATCTTCGACTCGGTGTACGACGTCTACCGGGGCGTGGTCACGTACGTCCGGGTGATCGACGGCAAGATCAGCGCTCGGGACCGGATCAAGATGATGTCCACCGGCGCGGTCCACGAGCTGCTGGAGATCGGCGTCATCTCCCCGGAGATGGTGAAGGCCGACGCGCTCGGTGTCGGCGAGGTGGGCTACCTGATCACCGGTGTGAAGGACGTCCGGCAGTCCCGGGTGGGTGACACGGTCACCATCAACGGCAACCCGGCCAAGGAGGCCCTGGGCGGCTACAAGGACCCGAAGCCGATGGTCTACTCAGGGCTCTACCCGATCGACGGTTCGGACTACCCGAACCTGCGTGAGGCGCTGGACAAGCTCAAGCTCAACGACGCCGCGCTTGTCTACGAGCCGGAGACCTCGGGCGCGCTCGGCTTCGGCTTCCGTTGCGGCTTCCTCGGCCTGCTGCACCTGGAGATCATCCGGGAGCGGCTGGAGCGGGAGTTCAACCTCGACCTCATCTCCACCGCGCCGAACGTGGTCTACCGGGCCCTCCAGGAGGACGGCGAGGAGATCGTGGTCACCAACCCGAGCGAGTACCCGACCGGCAAGATCGCCGAGGTGTACGAGCCCACGGTGCGGGCCACCGTGCTCACCCCGAACGACTACGTCGGTGCGGTGATGGAGCTGTGCCAGGGCCGCCGGGGCAGCCTGCTCGGCATGGACTACCTCTCCGCCGACCGGGTGGAGTTGCGGTACTCGCTGCCGCTGGCCGAGATCATCTTCGACTTCTTCGACCAGCTCAAGAGCCGGACCAAGGGTTACGCCTCGCTCGACTACGAGACCTCCGGCGAGCAGGCGTCCGACCTGGTCAAGGTGGACATCCTGCTGCACGGTGAGCCCGTCGACGCGTTCAGCGCCATCGTGCACAAGGACAAGGCGTACGCGTACGGCACGTCGATCGCGGCGAAGCTGCGCGCGTTGATCCCGCGCCAGCAGTTCGAGGTGCCGATCCAGGCGGCCATCGGCAGTCGGGTGATCGCGCGGGAGACTATCCGCGCCATCCGCAAGGACGTGCTCGCCAAGTGCTACGGCGGTGACATCAGCCGTAAGCGCAAGCTGCTGGAGAAGCAGAAGGAGGGCAAGAAGCGGATGAAGATGGTGGGCCGGGTGGAGGTCCCGCAGGAGGCGTTCATCGCGGCGCTGTCGTCGGACTCCGGCGACGGCAAGCCCGCCGGCAAGAAGTAGCCCTCCGCGTACGCGACCGGCCGGCATCCCCTTGGTGGGGGCGCCGGCCGGTCGCGTACCCGCAGAGATTTTCCCGCCCGGTGGCAGCGCTCCCACCTGCGGTTCCGTCCCGTCGCGGCGGGTGCGGACCGGCTCCCGGGGGGACGGGCGGTTTCAATTTTCGATGCCTCGGGCACTTGGTCGGCACGACAGCAACCGCACGGAAAACGTGCGAAATCACTTAGGAGGACCGACCGTGGAGTTCACCGTCTGGGGCATCATCACCGCGCTGGTCGTGGGTCTGATCATCGGCGCGCTGGGCCGGCTGCTCGTGCCGGGCCGGCAGAACATGCCGATCTGGCTGCACATGCTGATCGGCGTCGGTGCCGCGCTGCTGGGCACGGTCGTCGCCCGGGCCTCCGGTTTCGCCGACACCAAGGGCATCGACTGGCGTGAGCTGATGCTGCAGGTGCTCTTCGCCGCCATCGCCGTGGCCGTGGTGGCCGGCGTCGGTCGTCGGCGCGGCGTCTCGCACTCCTGATCCCGCATCATGCGCGCCGACGGGCGCCCGGCCGAGTAGGCCGGGCGCCCGTCGGCGTTTCGACATTGAACCCCGTCGGTGCGCGCGGGAGGCTGCCCGCGCCGGGGATCGGGGAGAAGCGGCAGGTCACGGCAGGTTTGAACAAATCGTCACCGGAGTCGGTTTGGATTTCCGGGCGGTCGGGAACTTAGCGATCACGACAGTAACCACACAAAAACGTGTGACCGAGCTAAATGAGGAGGGCGACCATGGAGTTCACCGTCTGGGGCATCATCACGGCGCTGGTCGTTGGTCTGATCATCGGCGCGCTGGGCCGGCTGCTCGTGCCGGGCCGGCAGAACATGCCGATCTGGCTGCACATGCTGATCGGCGTCGGTGCCGCGCTGCTGGGCACGGTCGTCGCCCGGGCCTCCGGTTTCGCCGACACCAAGGGCATCGACTGGCGTGAGCTGATGCTGCAGGTGCTCTTCGCCGCCATCGCCGTGGCCGTGGTCGCGGGTGTCGGTCGTCGGCGCAGCGTTTCGCGCTACTGACCGCCGCACCAACGCCTGGAAGGGCGCCCGGCCGACAGGCCGGGCGCCCTTCGGCGTACGCACGTCCCGAACGGCCCGGCCGGCATCGATGTCGGCCGGGCTGTCGGCTGCGATACGGTCCCTGTGCCCGCCGTCACACGCACCCCCTGTTGTAAAGGAAATTTTCCTACTAAGGTGCGGCGGAGAAGGTTAGTGCCAAACGGTCCTGAGGGAGATATGGCGTGAACAGGTGGAAGCGGCTGGCTCCGGTCACCGCCATCGTGGCGTCGGCCGCGTTGGCGCTGACCGCGTGCGGTGGCTCCGGCGACGACGACAAGGCCGCCGACAACAGCAAGCTCACGGTCTGGATGATGGGCGAGGGCGGCGACGCCCAGACCAAGTTCCTCGACACCGTCGAGGCGGAGTTCAAGAAGAAGCACCCCGAGACCGACGTCGTGGTGCAGTACATTCCCTGGCTCGAGGCGCCGAAGAAGTTCCAGGCCGCCCTCGCCGGCGGGGAGGGCCCCGACGTCACCGAGCTGGGTAACACCGAGACCCAGGGGTGGGCCGCGCAGGAAGCCCTCGCCGACGTCACGGACAAGTTCAACGGCTGGTCCGAGGGCAAGGACATCCTGCCCGACCTGGTGAAGAACGCCCAGCTCGACGGCAAGCAGTACGGCGTGCCGTGGTACGCCGGGGTGCGCGCCGTCTACTACCGGACCGACTGGTTCGCCGAGGCCGGCGTGAAGCCGCCGACGAACTGGGAGGAGATGGTGTCCGCCGCGAAGGCCGTGCAGGCCAAGAAGCCCGGCACCTACGGCATCGCCCTGCCCGGCAACTCCGAGCTGCCGTTCTACTCCTTCCTCTGGGGCGCGGGCGGCGAGATCGCCACCAAGGAGGGCGACAGCTGGAAGTCCGGCTACAACACGCCCGAGGCACAGAAGGCGGTCAAGTTCTGGACCGACCTGGTGACCGTGCACAAGGTCGCCCCGCCGGCCGCCGCCGGGTGGAACGAGGTCGACGCCCGCACCCAGTTCGCCACCGGCAAGGCCGCCATGGCATTCGGCGGAAGCTGGCAGGGCGGCGCGATGAAGAAGGACAACCCCGACATCGAGAAGGTGTGGGGCACGTTCCCGATCCCCGGCCCGGACGGCAAGCCCGCTCCGGCGTTCGCCGGCGGCTCCGACGTCGCCATCTGGAAGGACAGCGAGCGGCAGTCGCTGGCCTGGGACTACATGACCGTGCTGCTGAGCAAGCAGAAGGACCAGGAGTTCGCCAGCAGCCTCGGCTTCTTCCCGGTCTACAAGGACCTGGTCAGCGGCGGCAACTACGCCAACGACAAGGTGATGGCGGCGTTCGCCACCACCATCCAGAACACCAAGCTCACCCCGCTCACCCCCAAGTGGGTCGAGGTCAGCCGGACCAAGACGGTGACCCAGGCGATGAACAGCTCGGTCATCAAGGGTCAGAAGACGGTCGAGAAGGCAACCGCCGACGCGGCCACCGAGATGGAAAGCATCCTCAACGCCAAGTGAGCACGCTGACCGACGAGGCCATCGGCGAGGCCGCCGCGCGGGAGACCCCCGTGCGGCGGCGTCGCCGCCGGGTCGACCGCCTCCCGTACCTGCTGCTCCTGCCCTGCCTGGCGATCATCGCCGTGCTGCTGCTCTGGCCGCTCGGCCAGGTCGTGTGGATGTCCTTCCACAAGCTGGACAGCGTCCGGCAGCTGCGCGGCGACCGCGAGTGGCCCTGGATCGGCCTGGACAACTACACGCAGATCCTCGGCGACCCGTTCTTCCACACCGTGCTGCGCAACACCGTGCTGTTCGCGCTCGCCAACGTGGCGCTCACCATGATCCTCGGCACGCTCGTCGGGCTGCTGCTCAACCGCCTGGGCAAGAAGATGGCCACGTTCGTGGCGAGCTGCGTGATGCTCGCCTGGGCCACCCCGGCGCTGACCGGCACCATCGTCTGGAAGTGGATCTTCGACGACACGAGCGGCCTGGTCACCTGGCTGTTCAACAAGCTTCCCGACGGGCTCTCCACGGCCCTGTTCGGGCGCAGTGACTGGACCGGGTACGGCTGGTTCAACGACCCGCTGCTGTTCTTCGCCATCCTCACGCTCGTGGTGGTCTGGCACTCGTTCCCGTTCATCGCGGTGAGCGTGCTGGCCGGGCTCAAGAGCGTGCCGACCGAGTTGCAGGAGGCGGCCCGGGTCGACGGCGCCGGGCCGTGGAAGGTGTTCTGGTCGGTCACGTTCCCGATCCTGCGGCCGGTCTTCGGCATCCTCGTGGTGCTCTCCACGATCTGGGACTTCAAGGTCTTCACCCAGCAGTTCGTGCTGGCCGGCGGCACCCAGGACCGGCCGACGTTCATGCTGTCGATCTACTCGTACGCGGAGGCGTTCTCGCCGCCGCCCAAGTACGGCCTCGGCTCCGCCATCGCCGTCATCCTCACCGTGATCCTGCTCGTGGTGACCGGCCTGTACGTCCGCATGGTGCTGCGGCAGGAGGACGAATGATGATGAAGAAGATCGCCCTCAACGGCGCCGGCCTGCTGGTCGCGCTCTTCGCCGCGTTCCCGGTCTACTGGATGGTGGCGACCTCGCTCAAGCCCAACCGGGAGATCTTCTCGTCCACGCCCCGGCCAGTGCCGGCGGAACCGACACTGGAGCACTACCGGGAGATCCTCACCGGCAACCTCATCCCCGGCGTGACGTTCGGCGACTTCTTCCTCAACAGCGTGCTCGTCGCGGTGGCCACCGTGCTGCTGAGCGGGCTGGTCGCGCTGCTCGCCGCGACCGCGGTGGCCCGGTTCCGGTTCAAGCTGCGCACCACGTTCCTGATCCTGCTGCTCGTGGTGCAGATGATCCCGCTGGAGGCGCTTGTCATCCCGCTGTTCCTGATGATCCAGCGGCTCGGCCTCTACAACACGCTGCCCAGCCTGATCCTCACGTACCTCGGCTTCTCGCTGCCGTTCGCGGTGTGGATGCTGCGCGGCTTCGTCGCCGCGGTGCCCAAGGAACTGGAGGAGGCCGCCGCGATCGACGGCGCCACCCGGGCGCAGACGTTCCGCAAGGTGCTCTTCCCCCTTGTCGCGCCCGGCCTGGTGGCCACCAGCATCTTCTCCTTCATCACCGCCTGGAACGAGCTGATCTTCGCGCTGACGTTCCTCAACGACCAGCAGAAGTACACGCTGCCGGTGGCGATGACGTTCTTCTTCGGCCGCGACGACACCGCGTGGGGATCGGTGATGGCCGCGTCCACGCTGTTCACCCTGCCGGTGATCGTCTTCTTCCTGCTGGTGCAGCGCCGGATGGTCTCCGGCCTGGTCGCCGGCGCGGTGAAGGGCTGACCCGGCTCAGGCGGCCGCGAACACCTCGGCCAGCACCTGCGTCGCCGGGTCACCCTTCACCCGGGTCCACGAGCCCTGCTCGGCGGTCCACTCCAGGTTGCCGAAGCGCACCCGCTTCACCCCGCGTTCGTCGGCGTGCGAGACCATCCAGTGCGCGTACCGCCAGCCGTTGCGGTCGCCGCCGGCCGGCACGGTCAGCGCGGTCAGGTCAGTCGCGGTCGCCAGCCGGGGCAGCCCCCAGTCCAGCGACAGCCCCTCCAGCACGGCGCTGGCCGCGGCCGGACCGCGCATCGTCGGCGTGGAACCGACCGTGCAGGCCACCGCGCCTGTCGCGTGGCCGAGCAACGCGCGGGTGAGGACCTCCGACTCGTCCGCCCACTTCTCGTACGCCTCGGGGTAGGCCGACCGCTGCACCCGCTGGGCGGCCTCGGTGACCCGCATCCGCTCCCAGCCCTTGACCTTCTTCAGCGCGGCATAGAACCTGTTCGTCGCGTACCGCGGGTCCTGGATCTGTTCCGGGGTGCCCCAGCCCTGGCTCGGGCGCTGCTGGAACAGGCCGAGGGAGTCCCGGTCGCCGTGCGCGATGTTGCGCAGGTGCGACTCCTGGTAGGCGGTGGCCAGCGCCACCACCACCGCCCGCTCGGGCATCCCCCGCTGCGCGCCGATGGCCGCGATGGTGGCCGCGTTGGCCATCTGGTCGGCGCCGAGCACCACCTCGCCGTCGGCCTGCACCGTGCAGGTCCGGCTGGCCAGTGGCAGCCGCAACTTGTTGCCGAACTGCTTGCTCACGAACCAGACGGCGAGCAGGGCCAGCACACACACCGCCACACCAGATGCCACGATCGCCGTTCGCGTGCGCACTCGCACCCCCCGTCCCCACAGTCCGGCAAGCGTACGTCGCCGCCCACGCCGTCCCTCGCCCCAGCGGTCGGGGTGGGGCCCGCCACCGTCGAGAACGTCAGGCGCGGCCCCACCCGACACCTCAGTCTCCGGCGGGCACCCAGGCGGCGGGACGCTTCTCCCGGAACGCCATGATCCCCTCCCGTCCCTCGTCGGACAGGAAGTACCCGGTGGAGAGCGCCGCCAACTCGGCGATCTCGGCCCGTAGGTCGGTGGGCGCGGGCCGCCGCAGCAGCTCCTTGACGCCGGCCAGCGCGGCCGGCGCGCCCCTGACCAGCGACGCGCAGTAGCGCTCGACGGCCGCGTCCAGCTCGTCGGCCGGCACCGCCGCGGTGACCAGGCCGACCTCGGCGGCCCGCCGGCCGTCGAACGTGTCGCCGGTCAGGTAGAGCTCGGCGGCGGCCCGGGAGGTCAACCGGGGCAGCACGGTCGCCGAGATCACCGCGGGGACCACCCCGATCCGCACCTCGGTGAACGCGAACGTCGCCTCCTGCGCGCAGACCGCCAGATCGGCGACCGCGATCAGGCCCAACCCACCGGCCCGGGCCGGCCCGGCGACCTTCGCCACCACCGGCTTCGGGCAGTCCCGCAGGGCGACCAGCACGTCGCCGAGCATCCCGGCCGGGACCGTGCCGCTGGCGTACGCGGCGGCGGTCTCCTTCAGGTCGGCGCCGGAGCAGAAGACCGGGCCGGCGTGGTCGAGCACGATCGCGCGGACCGCGTCGTCGGCGACCGCGGCGGCCAGCCCGGCCAGCAGCTCGGTCATCAGGGGGGTGGAGAGCGCGTTGCGGTTGTGCGGGCTGTCCAGGGTGAGCGTGGTCACCCCACGAGCCGTGGCGACCCGCACGAGAGCGTCCGGAGAGGTCATGCCGGGCACACTAGTGGCCATGCCCGGCGTCCTTCCAGAAGGCGAACCCGTTCCCCGCGACGGATCGCTGCCCACCGCCGCCCGCCGTGCCGTCGGCGCGCGCGGTTTCGGCGTGTACGTGCACGTCCCGTTCTGCGCCAGCCGGTGCGGTTACTGCGACTTCAACACGTACACCGCCGCCGAGCTGGGCGGTGGGGCGAGCCGGGAGACGTACGCCGACTCCGTGCTGGCCGAGCTGGCGCTCGCCGCCCGGGTGCTCGGGGACGCCCCGCCGCCACGGGTGGACACCGTCTTCGTCGGCGGCGGCACACCCACGCTGCTGCCCGCGGACGACCTGGCCCGGATCCTCGACGGCATCGACCGCACCTGGGGGCTGGCCGCCGACGTCGAGGTGACCACCGAGGCCAACCCCGAGTCGGTGACGCCCGAGTCGCTGCGGATCCTGCGCGCGGCCGGTTACACCCGGATCTCGCTGGGCATGCAGTCGGCCGCCCCGGGGGTGCTCGCCGTGCTCGACCGGCGGCACAGCGCCGGCCGGGCCGTCGCCGCCGCCCGGGAGGCGCGTGAGGCCGGCTTCGCGCACGTGAACCTGGACCTGATCTACGGCACCCCGGGCGAGACGGCCGAGGACTTCGCCGCCTCGCTGGCGCAGGTGGTCGAGGCCGGGGTGGACCATGTCAGCGCGTACGCCCTGATCGTGGAGGACGGCACCCGGCTGGCCGCGCGGATGCGTCGGGGCGAGCTGCCGTACCCCTCCGACGACGTGGCGGCGGACCGTTACCTGGCCGCGGAGGCGGCGCTGCGCGCGGCCGGCTTCTCCTGGTACGAGGTGTCTAACTGGGCCCGCTCGACGGCCGCCCGGTGCCGGCACAACCTGCTGTACTGGACCGGCGCCGACTGGTGGGGCCTGGGGCCGGGGGCGCACAGCCACGTCGGCGGCGTGCGCTGGTGGAACGTCAAGCACCCGAGCGCGTACGCGGCCCGGCTGGCCGACGGCGGGTCGCCCGCGCTGGCCAGGGAGCAGCTCACGCCCGGCGAACAGCACATGGAGGACGTGATGCTGCGCGTGCGGCTCGCTTCCGGGCTGCCTGTGGACGCGCTCGACGAGGCGGGCCGGGCGGGTGCGGGCCGGGCCCTCGCCGGTGGGCTGCTCGATGCGGACGCGTACGCGTCCGGTCGGGTGGCGCTCACGTTGCGTGGCCGGCTGCTGGCCGACGCGGTCGTGCGTGACCTGTTGCCGTGACCGGCGACGGTCGGCCGACGGATCGGCCGACCGGCCGCGTCACTTCACCAGGTTCAGGCTCATCGGGTAGCGGTAGAGCACACCCTCGTTGGCCTTCACCCCGCCGACGATGCCGAAGATCAGCGGCACGAGCCAGATCAGCATCGGGATGAAGAACAGGATCCCGCAGGTGACAAGCGTGGCCACCCAGCCGATCGCGCCGGCGATGACCCAGGTGATCTGGAAGTTCAGCGCGGCGACGGCGTGCGCGCGCACCGTCGGTGACTGTTGCCCGCGGGTCATCATCGCGATCAGCGGTGCGACCCAGCCGAGCAGGCCGCCACCGATGACGATGCCGGCGGCCCCGCCGAAGTGCGCGATCAGGGCCCAGGTCTTCTCGTCGTTGTTGGCGTAACCGGCCGGTCCCGCGCCGGGGTAGCCGGCGCCGTAACCCGGCGGAGGGTAACCGCCCGGCGGAGGGTAGCCACCCGGCGGAGGGTAGCCGCCCGGCGGGGGGTAGCCGCCCGGCGGGGGATAGCCGCCCGGCGGCGGGTAGTCGCCCGCGGGAGGCTGTCCGCCCGGGGGCGGATAGGCGCCGGGCGGGGGATAGCCGCCCGCGTCCGCTGCACCGGACAGTGGTGCGGTGGGTGTCTCGTCGACGGGTGACGAGCCGTACGGCGCCGCCGGTGAGGTCGGGTCGGGCGCAGGGCCCGGGTCCCCCGCTCCGGGCGGACGAGGAGGTTCAGTCATGGACGCCACGGTAGGTCCACCGGGCAACCCGCACCAGAGCGACACAGACTGAGGAAGAGCAGTTGTCCGGCCAGGTGGTGGCCGGTCGTGCGGCGTACCGCCCGAGGGCCCCTCAGGCGATCATCGCGCTGGAGGGGGTGCCGACGTAGACTGGCACTCGTTACAGTCGAGTGCCAGGCACCCGGCAGACGTCACGCGCGGGCCGTCCAGGTGCGTCAGGGAGGTGGGGGAGATGGGTCTCGACGACCGCAAGCTCGCCGTGCTGCGCGCGATCGTCGAGGACTACGTCGCCACCCAGGAGCCGGTGGGGAGCAAGGCCCTCGTCGAGCGGCACCAGCTCGGTGTCTCACCGGCGACCGTGCGCAACGACATGGCGGTGCTGGAGGAGGAGGGCTACATCCGGCAGCCGCACACCAGCGCCGGCCGGGTGCCCACCGACCGGGGCTACCGGCTCTTCGTCGACCGGCTGTCCCGGGTCAAACCGCTCAGCCCGGCCGAACGCCGGGCGATCGAGCGTTTCCTGGTCGGCGCGGTCGACCTCGACGACGTGGTGCACCGCACCGTCCGGCTGCTGGCCCAGCTCACCCGCCAGGTGGCCGTGGTGCAATATCCGAGCCTGGCCCGATCCAAGGTGCGCCACCTGGAACTGGTGCCGATCTCCACCACCCGGCTGATGGTCGTCATGATCGCCGACACCGGCCGGGTCGAGCAGCGGCTCGTCGAGCTGCCCGCCCCGATCTCCGCCGAGGACGTGACCGACCTGCGCCGACTGGCCAACGAGAAGCTGGTGGGCAGCCAGCTCGCCGAGACCCCGCCGCTGGTGCAGGCACTTGTCGAAGAGTCGTCGGCACGACTGCGCCCGGCCATGACCACGCTGTCCACCGTGCTGCTGGAGACCCTGGTGGAACGGCACGAGGAACGCCTCGCGCTGGCCGGGCAGGCCAACCTCACCCGGGGTGGCCTGCTCGACTTCCAGGGTTCGCTGCGACCCATCCTGGAGGCCCTTGAGGAGGAGGTCGTGCTGCTCAAGCTGATCGGGGAGACCGAACCAAGCACCACCCGGGTGCTCATCGGCGACGAGAACGAGTTCGACAACCTGCGGGCCGCCTCGGTGGTCAGCACCGGCTACGGCCCGGGCAGCACGATCGTCGGCGGGCTCGGCGTGCTCGGGCCCACCCGGATGGACTACCCCGGCAACATCGCCACGGTCCGGGCCGTGGCACGCTACGTGGGCGAACTGCTGGCCCAGAACTGACCAGTCAGGGCCGCCGGCCGGCTGCGGCCGACGACCGGAGCGACGCGAGACGAACATGAGGACACCGAACGCAGTGGCCAGGGACTACTACGGCATTCTCGGCGTGAGCCGGGACGCCTCCGACGACGAGATCAAGCGCGCCTACCGCAAGCTGGCGCGGCAGTTCCACCCGGACGTCAATCCGGACCCGGAGGCCCAGGAGAAGTTCAAGGACATCAACGCCGCGTACGAGGTCCTCTCGGACGACCGGAAACGGCAGATCGTCGACCTGGGCGGGGATCCGTTGGCCCCGGGCGGCGGGGGCGGCCCCGGCGGTCCGGGTGGCGCCGGCCCGTTCGTCGGCTTCCAGGACATCATGGACGCGTTCTTCGGCGGCGCGGCGGGCGGCAGCCGGGGTCCCCGGCCCCGCACCCGGGCCGGCGCCGACGCGATCCTGCGCCTGGAACTCGACCTCCACGAGACCGCGTTCGGCGTCGAAGCCCCGATCACCGTCGACACGGCCGTGCTCTGCACCACCTGCTCCGGCGCCGGCACCGCCGCCGGTACCCACCTGGCCACCTGCGAGGCGTGCGGCGGGCGGGGCGAGGTCCAGTCGGTGCAGCGCACCTTCCTCGGCCAGGTGGTCTCCGCCCGACCCTGCACGGTCTGCCAGGGCTACGGCACCACCATTCCGCACCCCTGCCCGACCTGCGCCGGTGACGGCCGGGTGCGCACCCGGCGCTCGCTCACCGTCAAGATCCCGGCCGGGGTCGAGGACGGCATGCGGATCCGCCTGGCCCAGCAGGGCGAGGTGGGCCCGGGCGGCGGCACCGCCGGCGACCTCTACGTCGAGATCCACGAGCGGCCGCACGACGTCTACTCCCGCAAGGGCGACGACCTGCACTGCCGGGTCACCGTGCCGATGACCGCCGCCGCGCTCGGCACCCGGCTGACCATCAAGACGCTGGACAGCGAGGAGACCGTCGACGTGAAGGCCGGCACCCAGCCCGGCAGCACGCTGCGGCTGCGCGCCCGGGGGGTACCGCACCTGCGCGGCACCGGGCGCGGGGACCTCTACGTCCACCTGGACGTGCGTACCCCGACCAAGCTCGACGCCGATCAGGAGCGGATGCTGCGCGACTTCGCCAAGACCCGTGGCGAGGAGGTCGCCGAGCTGACCAAGCAGGGCGGCTTCTTCTCCCGGATGCGGGACGCCTTCAACGGGCACGCCTGAGGTGTCGGCGCCGCTGTTCCTGGTCGACGCGCTGCCCACCGGCGACACGCTGACGCTTGACGGCCCGGAGGGCCACCACGCGGCCACCGTGCAGCGGCTGCGCGTCGGCGAGGAGCTGCTGCTCGCCGACGGTCGGGGCGGCACCGCCACCGCGACGGTCACCGCCGTCGGCCGCGGCACGCTCGACCTGCGGGTCACCGCCCGGGGGTACGCCGACGCGCCGGTGCCCCGCCTGGTCGTGGTGCAGGGCATCGCCAAGGGCGACCGGGGTGAACTGGCCGTGCAGGCGATGACCGAGGTCGGCGTGGACGAGATCGTGCCGTGGGCGGCGTCCCGCTCGGTGGTGCAGTGGCGCGGCGACCGGGGCGTACGGGCCCGCCAGAAGTGGGTGGCGACGGCCCGGGAGGCCGCCAAGCAGGCCCGCCGGCCGTGGCTGCCGGTGGTGGCCGGCGCCCCGGCCGAGTCCACGGTCGACGTGGCCCGGCGGATCTCCGGCGCGGCCGGCGCGTTCGTGCTGCACGAGGGCGCGCGGGAACGGCTGACCACTGTCGAGCTGCCGTCGGTCGGCGAGATCGTCCTGGTGGTCGGCCCGGAGGGCGGCATCGCCGACGCCGAGCTGGCCGCCTTCGCCGAGGCCGGCGCCCGGACGGTCCGCCTCGGCCCCTCGGTGCTGCGCACCTCCACCGCGGGCGTGGCCGCCCTGACCGTCCTGGCCACCCGCCTGACCCATTGGTAACCCGCCCCACCCCACCCCGCGCTCCCCGCCGATCTTGCAGTTGGCGCCCCTTCACCGTCCCCTTTGCGCGATTTGCCGGGCCGGAACCTGCACGATCGACGAGGTGGGGGGTAGGCCGGGGTCAGGTGCGCAGATAGGAGGCGCCGTTGAGGTCGACGATCGTGCCGGAGGCCCACTCGGCCTCGGGACTGGCCAGCCAGTGCACCGCCGCCGCGATCTCCTCCGGCCGGGCCACCCGGTGGAACGGCGACTGGGCGCGTACCGCCTCGCCCCGCTCGCTCTTCAGGTGCTCGTTCGTCATGTCGGTCTCCACGAACCCGGGCGCCACGCACGCCACCCCGATCCGGTACGGCGCCAGGGCCACCGCCAGCGACTGCGCCATCGCGTTCATGCCGGCCTTGCTGGCCCCGTACGCCGGATTGCCCGGCTCGCCGCGGAACGCGCCCCGGGAGGAGACGTTGACGATGCGACCCCCACGCTGCCGCATGTGCTGCGCGGCGCACCAGGCGGCGTTCGCGGCACCGACCAGGTTGGTGTCCAGCACCGCCCGCCACTGGGCCCGCCACTGCTCGTAGCTGCTGTCGAAGACCGGGTGCGGCGGATCCGCCGGCCCGAACACGCCCGCGTTGTTGACAAGCACGTCCAGCCCGTCGAGCAGGCGGGCCGCCTCGTCCACCATGAGGCGTACCGCGTCCGGATCGGCCAGGTCGGCGCGGACCACCACGTGCCCCTGGCCGGGCAGTTCGGCGCGCAGCCCCTCGGCCAGCCCGGCCGAGTCCCGGTGGTGGATCGCCACCCGGTCACCGCCGGCCGCGAAGGCCCGCGCCACCGCCCGCCCGATGCCCCGCGAGGCCCCCGTCACCAGCACCGCCCGTCCCGTCATGCCGGCCATCCTGCCGCACCCTGCCGGGATGTTCAGAAGGGCCCCTTCCCATACTGGAGGCGTTAAGAAGGGGCCCCTCCTTACACTGCTGCGATGGGAGTCGACTGCTTGTTCTGCCGGATCGTCGCCGGGGAGATCCCGGCCACCATCGTCCGCGAAACCCCCACCACCCTGGCCTTCCGGGACATCGACCCGAAGGCGCCCACCCACATCCTGGTGATCCCCAAGGAGCACTACGTGGACGTGGCCACGTTGGCCCAGGGCACCCCCGAACTCGCCGGGGAGGTGCTGCAGACCGCCGCCCTGGTGGCCGAGGAGGAGGGTCTGACTGTGGACGGCTTCCGACTGATGTTCAACACCGGCCCGTACGGCGGCCAGGAGGTCTTCCACGTGCATGCCCACCTGCTCGGTGGCGCGCCGCTCGGCCCGATGCTGTGCCGGTGACCGAGGTCTCCGACCGGCTCGACCGGATGACGCGGCGGGCCCAGGCCACCGGGCGTGTCCCGGCGGTCTCGGCGGCCCTGCACCGGGCCGACCGGCCGCTCTGGACCTGTACGGTCGGCGACACCGGCACCGACACCCCGCTCGGGCCGGAGACGGTGTTCCGGATCGGGTCGGTCACCAAGACCTTCACCGCCGTCCTGGTGATGCAGTGCCGCGACGACGGTCTGCTCGACCTGGACGACCCGGTCGGCCGGCACCTCGACCTGCCCGCGCACGGTGAGCTGACCGTACGCCGGTTGCTGTCGCACACCGCCGGCCTGCAACGCGAGCCGCACGGCGACGTGTGGGACAGCCTGCGTGCCCCGGGCGTCGACGAGCTGCTGGCCGATTTGGCCCGGGTGGAGCGGGTGCTGCCCACCGGTCGTCGCTTCCACTACTCCAACCTGGGCATGGCGCTGCTCGGTGAGACCGTCGCCCGGCTGCGCGGCGGCACCTGGGCCGGTGTGCTGGCCGAGCGGGTGCTGGCCCCGCTCGGGCTGACCGCCACCGGCCCGCGCCCGGGGGAGCGTGCCGCCACCGGTTACCTGGTCGACGCGTACTCCGACGAGGCCCACCCGGAGCCGGCGGCGGACTTCGGCGCGGTGGCGCCGGCCGCCCAACTCTGGAGCACCGCCCCGGACATGGCCCGCTGGGCCGCGTTCCTGGCCGACCCGGCGGCGCTGGACCCGGACGGCGCGGTGCTCGCCCCGGCGACCGTGGAGGAGATGCGCTGGCCGCTGACCACCACCGACGAGTCGCTCTGGGCGGCCGGCTTCGGGCTCGGGCTGATCCTGGTGCCGCAGCCGGAGCGGGTGACCCACGTCGGGCACGACGGCGCGATGCCCGGCTTCCTGGCCGCCGTCTACGGCCGCCGCGGCGGGGAGGGCACCCCGCCGGCGATGGGCTGCGCGGTGCTCGGCTCCTCCGGCACCGGCGTGGAGGTCCTCGACCTGGCGCACCGGCTGCTCTCCGCGGCCGCCGAGCACGACCCGGCCGACGTCGCGCCGTGGCGTCCCGGCCCGCCGGCCCCGCCGCACCTGCGCGCCATGCTGGGCCGCTGGTGGGGCGAGGGCTTCGAGTCGGTCTTCTCCTGGCACGACGGGGCGCTGCGGGCCCGGGGCGCGGACGATCCGCCCGGGAAGCCGCCAGCGGTGTTCGCGCCGCTGCCGGACCGGCCGGACGTGTTCCGCACGGTGTCCGGCCGGGAGGTCGGCGAGCTGCTCCGGCTGACCCGGGACGCGGACGGCGTCGTGGTCCGGCTGCACTGGGCGACCTACCGCTTCACCCGCGGTCAGGAGACCTTCGACGGGTACGACTTCCGTGCCGGCGGCTGAGGGCGGGGCACCGGAAATGGGCGCGGTGCGGACCGGGTCGACCGGATACGATGGGCGGTAACCGTACGCCGCGCCAGCAGGGCCCGGCGCTGAGAAGCGGAGAGCAGGTGGCGCAGGGCCCGACGGCCCGACCTATGACCGGCACCCCACCTCCCGGCCCGCCCGGCGTGCAGACCAGGATCACGGTCCCCGACCAGAAGATCATGGTGAATCTGCTCGGCGCGGGCGACGAGATCCTGCGACTCGTCGAACGCTCGGTCAACAGCGACGTCCACGTGCGCGGCAACGAGATCACCATCACCGGCGCGCCCGCCGACAACGCCCGCGCCGAGCGACTCTTCAGTGAGCTGCTCGAACTGATCGAGAAAGGCGAGACCCTGACCACTGACGCCGTACGGCGTACCGTCGGCATGCTCGAGCAGGGCGGCGCCGAGCGGCCCGCCGAGGTCCTGACGCTCAACATCCTCTCCCGGCGCGGCCGCACCATCCGTCCCAAGACGCTCGGACAGAAGCGCTACGTGGACGCGATCGACGCGCACACCATCGTCTTCGGCATCGGTCCGGCCGGCACCGGCAAGACCTACCTGGCCATGGCGAAGGCCGTGCAGGCGCTCCAGGGCAAGCAGGTCAACCGGATCATCCTGACCCGGCCTGCGGTCGAGGCGGGGGAGCGGCTCGGCTTCCTGCCCGGCACCCTGAACGAGAAGATCGACCCTTACCTGCGCCCGCTCTACGACGCGCTGCACGACATGCTCGACCCGGAGACCATCCCCAAGCTGATGGCGGCCGGGACGATCGAGGTGGCGCCGCTGGCCTACATGCGGGGCCGTACGCTCAACGACGCGTTCATCATCCTGGACGAGGCGCAGAACACCACGCCCGAGCAGATGAAGATGTTCCTCACCCGGCTCGGCTTCGGCTCCAAGATCGTCGTTACCGGCGATGTCACCCAGGTGGACCTTCCCGGCGGGACGACCAGCGGCCTGCGGGTGGTCCGGGAGATCCTGGGCAACGTCGAGGACGTGCACTTCGCCCAGCTCTCCAGCTCCGACGTGGTCCGTCACAAGCTGGTGGGCGAGATCGTCGACGCGTACGCCCGTTGGGACGCCGAGCGGGAGAACGAGCAGGCGCAGAGCGTGCACGCCGTGCCGGGGCGCACCGCCCAGGGCGGCCGGTCCGGCCGACGCCGCTGACCCGCTGCGGAAGCCGTCACATCACCAGAGGAAGACAGTTGTCCATCGAGATCGCCAACGAGTCCGGTGTCGACGTCGACACCGACGCCGTGCTCGCCGTCGCGCGGCACGCCCTCGACGAGATGGGGGTCAACCCCCTCGCCGAGCTGTCCGTGCTGCTTGTCGACATCGAATACATGTCGGAGCTGAACCACCGCTGGATGGGTGGCGACGGTCCGACCGACGTGCTCGCGTTCCCCATGGACGAGGGCAGCGTCGACCACGGGCCGGGGGAGAGCGCCCCGGCCGGCGGTGAGCCGGCCCTGCTCGGTGACATCGTGCTCTGCCCGGAGGTGGCGGCCAAGCAGGCCAGCACGGCCGGGCACTCGTCCGCCGACGAACTGCACCTGCTCACCGTGCACGGCGTGTTGCACCTGCTCGGCTACGACCACGCCGAGCCCGAGGAGGAGCGGGAGATGTTCGGTCTCCAGGCCCGGCTGCTGGCCAGCTGGCGGTCGACCCGGTCGCGGTGATGGACATTCTGGCTGCGGTCGGCGCTCCCGCCGGCCTGCCCGATCTGCAACTGCTGGTCTTCGCCGCCGGGCTGGTGGTGTTGGCCGGTCTGATCGCGATGACCGAGGCCGCGCTGGCCGCGGTCTCCCCGGCCCGGGCTGCGGAGTTGGTCCGGGACGGGGCGCGCGGCGCGCGGGCCCTCCAGGCGGTCGCCGGTGACGTGGTCCGCCACCTCAACCTGCTGCTCCTGTTGCGCCTGCTGGCCGAGTTGACCGCCACCACGCTTGTCGCCCTGGTGGCGGTGGACACGTTCGGCGCGGGGTGGCGGGCGGCCCTGGTCACCGCCGGCGCGATGACCGTGGTGAGCTTCGTGGTGGTTGGCGTGGGGCCACGCACGCTGGGCCGGCAGCACGCGTACGCGGTGGGCCGGGTGGTCGCGCCGCTGGTGCGGTGGCTGGGCCGGGCGCTCAACCCGTTGGCGTCGCTGCTGATCCTGATCGGCAACGCGGTCACCCCGGGCAAGGGTTTCCGGGAGGGGCCGTTCGCCACCCAGGTGGAGCTGCGTGAACTGGTCGACCTGGCCGAGCAGCGCGGGGTGGTGGAACACGGCGAGCGTCAGATGATCCATTCGGTGTTCGCCCTCGGTGACACGATCGCCCGGGAGGTGATGGTGCCGCGTACCGAGATGGTGTGGATCGAGGAGCGCAAGACGCTCGCGCAGGCGTTGGCGCTCTTCCTGCGGTCCGGGTTCTCCCGCATCCCGGTGATCGGCGAGAACGTCGACGACGTGCTCGGTCTGCTCTACCTCAAGGACCTGATCCGGCGGGTGCAGGGCGACGCGGGGGCGCGGCAGATGCCGGTGGCGGAGCTGATGCGTCCGGCCACCTTCGTGCCGGAGTCCAAGCCGGTGGACGATCTGCTCTCCGAGATGCAGGCGGCCCGCAACCACCTGGTCATCGTGGTCGACGAGTACGGCGGCACCGGTGGGCTGGTCACCATCGAGGACATCCTGGAGGAGATCGTCGGGGAGATCAACGACGAGTACGATGTCGAACGTCCGCCGGTCGAGCACCTGCCGGACGGGGCGGTGCGGGTGACCGCGCGGCTGCCGGTGGAGAATCTGGGCGAGTTGTTCGCCACCGCACTGCCCACCGACGAGGTGGAGACGGTCGGTGGTCTGCTCGCCCAGGCGCTCGGCCGGGTGCCCATTCCGGGTGCCGAGGCCGAGGTGTCGGGCCTGCGGCTGGTCGCCGAGGGCACCACCGGCCGGCGCAACCGGATCGACACGGTTCTGGTGAGCCGGGTCGATCCGGGCGGTTCGCCGGACAGCACGGGCCGGGGTGACCCGAACGAGTCCCGTGGCAATCACCACCGTTCCGAGGAGAGGCAACCCGCCGATGCCTGAGTCACCCGCTGTGCCCGCCGCCCTGCCCACCCCCGCCGATCCGACCGAGCTGAGCGCCGAGGATGCCAAGCTCGTGGTCCTGGCCCGGGGTGCGCGTGGCCGGGTGGGGGCCGTGGAGGGCGCGGCGGTCCGTGACCAGGACGGCCGGACGTACGCGGCGGCGAGCGTGGCGCTGCCGTCACTGACCCTTACCGCGTTGCAGTTGGCGGTGGCGTCGGCGGCAGCGGCCGGCGCGAGCCGGTTGGAGGCCGCGGTGGTGGTGACGGAGGCGTCGACGCTCGACAGGGCGGGGCACGCAGCGGTCCGGGATCTGTCCGCCGACGCGCCGATCCACGTGGCCGCGCCGGACGGCGTCGTCCTCGGCACGGTGGTCGAGTGACCGCGTCGGAGAAGCGCCCCTACCGGGCCGGTTTCGCCTGTTTCGTCGGCCGGCCGAACGCGGGCAAGTCGACGTTGACAAACGCCATCGTCGGCACGAAGATCGCGATCACGTCGAGCAAGCCGCAGACCACCCGGCACATCATCCGGGCGGTGCTGCACCGGCCGGACTCGCAGCTCGTGCTCGTCGACACCCCGGGCCTGCACCGCCCCCGTACGCTGCTCGGCGAGCGGCTCAACGACCTGGTCCGGGAGACGTGGAGCGAGGTCGACGTGATCGGTCTCTGCGTCCCGGCGAACGAGCCGGTCGGTCGGGGCGACCGGTTCATCACCGGCGAGCTGGCCAGCCTGAAGGCGACGGTGCTGGCGGTGGTCACCAAGACCGACCTGGTGGACAAGAAGCGGCTGGCGGAGCAGTTGCTCGCGGTGAGCGAGCTGGGTGAGTTCGCGGCCGTGGTGCCGGTGAGCGCGGTCTCCGGCCACCAGGTGGACACGCTCGTCGACGTGATGACCGACTATCTGCCGGAGTCACCGCAGCTCTATCCGGACGACATGCTCACCGACGACCCGCAGCAGGTGCTCGTCGCGGAGCTGGTCCGCGAGGCGGCGCTGGAGGGGGTACGCGACGAGCTGCCGCACTCGATCGCCGTGGTGGTCGAGGAGATGATCGCGGAGGGCAACCTCACCAAGATCTACGCCGATGTGTATGTGGAGCGGTCCAGCCAGAAGGCCATCGTCATCGGCCATCGCGGCAGTCGGCTCAAGCACGTCGGCAGCACCGCCCGCCGGCAGATCGAGGAGTTGCTGGGTACCCGGGTCTACCTGGATCTGCACGTCCGGGTGGCGAAGGACTGGCAGCGGGATCCGAAGCAGTTGCGCAAGCTCGGCTTCTGAGGTCGGGTCGGCGCGACCGCCGAGGACCGGGTCGGCCGGACCTATGGAACATCTCACGTTCCATCGGCGTTCCTGGTTGGTTCGCCGCTCCCGGGGGCAGGGTAGGAGATTGCCTCTGCCCCCGGACCCTGTCGCGAGCTGATGCGAAACCGCTATCTCGACCTGCTTCGCTTCCTGGCCATCCTGCGCGTCGTCACCTACCACGTCACCGGCTACGCCACGCTGACGCTTGTGTTTCCCGCGATGTCGGTGATGTTCGCCCTGGCCGGGTCGTTGATGGCCGCGTCGCTGGGTCGCAGCGGGATCGGCGCGATCGGGCGCCGGCTGCGTCGTCTGCTGCCCTCGCTGTGGGTGCTCGCCGCCGTGTTCGTGCCGGCCATGCTGCTCACCGGCCTGGCATTCAGCCCGGAGGTGCTGCTCTGGCTCTTCCCGATCGACGACCCGCCGGCCAACTACTGGGGTGGGCTGGCGCTGAGCCCGATCTGGTACCTGCGTGACTACCTCTGGTTCGTGCTCGCCTCGCCGGCGGCGCTCTGGCTGTTCCGCCGGGCACCGCTGCCCACCCTGGCCGCCCCGTACGCGCTGCTGGTCGCCATCGAGGCGGGGGTGCTGGCGAACCCGCCGACCGTGCTGCGCGAGTTCGGCCTCTACTTCGGCGCCTGGTTGCTCGGCTTCGCCCACCACGACGGGCTGTTGCGCCGGATGCGCAACCGGGTGCTGCTGCCGGTGGCCGCCGTGCTCGGCGTCGCCGGGCTGGCCTGGCTGTTCACCCACACCGGGCCGCGGGGATACGACATCAACGACATTCCGCTGGGCAACGCGCTCTGGTCGGCCGCGTTCATCCTGGTGGCCATCGGCCGGGCGCCCGACTCCGCGGCCTGGGTGGACCGGCTGCCGGCGTTCGGCCGGGCGGTGACTGTGGTGAACCGCCGGGCGCTGACCGTCTACCTCTGGCACATGCCGTTCGTCGTGGCGCTCACCCCGCTCGTCGGACTTGTCGGCTGGTCGCCGCGCGACCCGGTCGGCCTGTGGCTGCGTGTCGGGTTGGTCCTCGCCCTGGTCGGGGTGGTCACCCTGCTGGTCGGCTGGGTGGAGGACGTGGCCGCCCGACGGCGGCCGGAACTGCTTCCCGGTGGTCCCCGCCGGACCGTGGCGGATCGGGCGGCGCTCGCCCCGGCCAGCCCGGCGCCCGCCGGGGCTGCCGGCCCGCTGGTCGGTGCCGGTGCCCGGGTGCCGGGACCACGCCGGGCGGCCGACCGCCCTGCGGAACCGGGGCGGGTCGCCGGGGCCGACCGGCCGTCCCGCCGGGACGTCTCCGTCGGCGACTGAACGACCGCCGGGCGAGGCGGTGGTGGGGGCGCCGGGCCGGTGCCGGTCAGCGGCTGGACACGGTGACGTTGCCGCTGGTGGCGGAGACGTCGAGCAGCACCGACGCGCCCGGGTCGTCGTTCACGGTCACGTCGGTGTCGCCGGAGGTCGCGTCAGCCCGCACCCGGTAGCGGCCCACCGGCACGGACAGGCCCACGTTTCCGCTTGTGGCGTGCAGCCGGACCGGGGCGGGCCGGTCCAGCTCGACGAGGATGTTGCCGGAGGTGGCCTCCGCGTCCACGGCGGCGGCGAGGCGGCGGGCCTCGATGTCACCGGAGCGGGCGCGCAGCCGCACCGGGCCGGCTGCCTCGACCACCTGGATGTTGCCCGACGTGGTCGAGGCGCGGACCCCACCGGCCGCGCCCCGGACGGTCAGGTTGCCGGAGCTGAGCGTGAACTCGACCGCCCCGACCTCGCTGAGGTCGACGTTGCCCGAACCGGTGCTGCCGCGTACCGCCACCCCGGGCGGTGCGGTCACCTCCCAGGAGATGCTGCACCGGTGCCCGCAGTCGGTGGGCAGGACGAGTTCGTCGCCCTTGATCTCGTAGCGGCTGCTCGGCTCGTCGCCCTGGTAGCGGACCACGCGCTTGATCCGCACCTGGTCCGTGCTGCCGTTGGCCCGCAGCACCACGTCCCCGGCCCCCTCGTCGGCCACCGTGACCGTGGTGATCTTCACCCGCTCGGTGTGGTCGTAGTCGAGTCGCCGGAACGCGAGCGTGTCACACCCGGCGAGCACGATGAGGACGGTGGCGGCGGTGGCGGCGACCGCCGTACGCGGCCGGAGAGCCGTTCGGAGCGAAGCCATGGTCAGCACCCTAGAACCGGGTGGACGGCCGACACATCGGGGTTCGCCCGACGGTCGACCCCGAGCCGACCCTGAGATCGCCCTCGGAGGGAGAATGACCTGATGGCCGGTTACCGCCGACAGCTCTACCGCGACGACGCGGTGGTGCTGCGTGTGCAGAAGCTGGGCGAGTCCGACCGGATCATCACGCTGTTCACCCGCCGGCACGGCCGGCTGCGCGCGGTGGCCCGGGGCGTCCGGCGCACCACAAGCCGCTTCGGGGCCCGGCTGGAGCCGTTCGGCCACGTCGACCTCCAACTCGCCGGTGACCCGAAGGGCAACCAGGGCAGCTCGCTGCACTCCGTCAGCCAGGTCGAGGCGATCGAGTTGTACGGCAAGCGGCTGGTCGGCGACTATCCCCGTTACACCGCGGCCAGCGCGATCGCCGAGACCGCCGAGCGACTGACCCCGATCGAGCGGGAGCCCTCCCTGCGACTGTTCCAACTCACCCTCGGCGCGATGAAGTCCCTGGCCCGGGGCGAGCATGCCACCACGCTGGTGCTCGACGCCTACCTGCTGCGTGGGATGGCGTACGCCGGGTGGGCGCCGGCGCTCGTCGCCTGCGCGGTCTGCGGCGAGCCGGGGCAGCACCGGGCGTTCTCGGTGCCGGCCGGTGGCGCGGTGTGCCCGGACTGCCGGCCCCCGGGCGCTGCCCACCCCGCACCCGCCACGCTGGCCCTGATGTCCGCGCTGACCAGCGGCGACTGGGGCTACGCCGACGCCGCCGACAACGGGGTGCGCCGGGAGTGCAGTGGGCTGGTCGCGGCGCACCTCCAGTGGCATCTGGAACGCGCGCTACGCTCGCTGCCGCTGGTCGACCGGGGCGCCCCGGCGTCCGGCGCGGTCCCGCCGCCCGGCGACGCGGGGCCGGGTGTGGTGCCGCCGCGCGCCGGCGCCGGGCCCACCGCCGCCGGTGTGAACAGGGAGATGACCGAGTGATCCGATCCAGCAGGGCGGCCCGCCGCGAGCCGGTGCCGCCGACCCCGCACCCGTCCGGCGCCCGCCCGCCTGCGCTGCCGGCCGCCGCGTTGCCCCAGCACGTCGCCATCGTGATGGACGGCAACGGCCGCTGGGCCAAGGAGCGCGGGCTGCCCCGCACCAAGGGGCACGAGCAGGGCGAGCACAGCCTCTTCGACACCATCGAAGGCGCGATCGAGATGGGCATCCCCTACCTGTCGGCGTACGCGTTCTCCACGGAGAACTGGCGTCGCTCGCCGGAGGAGGTCCGCTTCCTGATGGGCTTCAACCGGGACGTCATCAGGCGGCGCCGCGACCAGCTCGTCGACCTGGGCGTACGGGTGGTCTGGTCGGGGCGGGCCGGGCGGCTGTGGAAGAGCGTCATCTCCGAGTTGCAGACCGCCGAGGAGATGTCCCGGGGCAACTCGACGCTGACGTTGCAGTTCTGCGTGAACTACGGCGGGCAGGCGGAGATCGCCGACGCCGCCGCGGGGATCGCCCGGGACGTGGCCGCCGGCCGGCTAGACCCGGACAAGGTGAACGAGAAGACGGTGGCGCGCTACCTCTACCACCCCGAGGTGCCCGAGGTCGACCTGTTCCTGCGCCCCTCCGGTGAGCAGCGCATCTCCAACTTCCTGCTCTGGCAGACCGCGTACGCCGAGCTGGTCTACCTGGACACGCTCTGGCCGGACTTCGACCGCCGGCACCTGTGGTACGCCTGCGAGCTGTACGCCCGACGCGACCGCCGGTTCGGCGGGGCGCTGCCCAACCCGGTGGCCCCGGGGGCCTGACCAGGCTTACCGACGCGCCGCGCTGGGTACCGGTACGGCAGACAGACAGCGAACGCGGAGGTGAACCACATGATTCAGAAGCGGATCGCGCAGTGGGCGGTCATGGCGGTCGCCGTGCCGCTGGCGGCGGCCGGCGCACGTCGGCTCAGCCACACCATGGAGGCCCGCCGTGGCCCGACCGGGGTGAGCCGCCTGCTGACCAAGGGCGCCGACCTGGTCCGGCCGCAGAAGGCCAAGCGGCGTCGGTTCTTCTGACCTCGGTGGCCGGGTCACACCGGTCACCCGCGCAACGCTCCGCATCCGGCCCCCGGGCCGGACCGCGGGGCGTTGCGCTTCGCCCGGGTGGGTCAGCCCTGCACCTCGGCGCGGTCGCCCGCCCACCGGGTGTGGAACGATCCGTCCCGGTCCACCCGGTGGTAGGTGTGCGCGCCGAAGTTGTCCCGCAACCCCTGGATCAGCGCGGCCGGCAGCCGCCGCGCGCGCAGCGCGTCGAAGTAGGCGAGCGACGAGCCGAAGGCCGGGGCCGGCACGCCCGCCCGGGCCGCGTCGGCCACCACCCGACGCCACGCCGGCACCCCGGCGCCGACCTGGTCGGCGAACCACGGGGCGACCAGCAGCGTCGCCAGGTCCGGCTCGGCGTCGTACGCCTGGCGGATCCGGTCCAGGAAGCGGGCCCGGATGATGCAGCCGCCCCGCCAGATGGTTGCCGTGCCGCCCAGGTCGATGTCCCAGTCGTACTCCCGGCTGCCGGCGCGGATGTGGTCGAAGCCCTGCGCGTACGCGACGATCTTGCTGGCGAGCAGCGCGCGGCGCACGTCCTCGACGAACGCGTCCCGGTCGTCGACCTGCCACTTGTCGCCCGCGTCGGCGAACACCCGGCGGGCGGCCTCGCGCTGGTCGGCGTGGCCGGACAGCGAGCGGGCGAACGTGGCCTCGGCGATGCCGGTGATCGGGATGCCCAGGTCCAGCGCGCTCTGCACGGTCCAGCGGCCGGTGCCCTTCTGCTCGGCCTGGTCGAGCACGACGTCCACGAACGGCTGGCCGGTGGCCGCGTCGGTGTGCCCGAGCACGTCGGCGGTGATCTCGATGAGGAACGACTCCAACTCGCCGCCGTTCCACCCCCGGAAGATCTCCGCGATCTCCGCCGGGCTCGCCGACAGCCCGGCCCGCAACAGGTCGTACGCCTCGGCGATGAGCTGCATGTCCGCGTACTCGATGCCGTTGTGCACCATCTTGACGAAGTGGCCGGCACCGTCCGGCCCGACGTGCCGGCAGCACGCCTCACCCTCCACGTGCGCGGCGATCTTCTCGAAGATCGGGCCGAGCGTGCGGTAGGACTCCGCCGAGCCGCCCGGCATGATGCTCGGGCCGCGCAGCGCGCCCTCCTCGCCGCCGGACACGCCGGTGCCGACGAAGTGCAGCCCGTGCGCGCGCAGCGCCTCCTCCCGGCGGCGGGTGTCGGCGAAGTGCGCGTTGCCGCAGTCGACGACGATGTCGCCCTCGTCGAGCAGCGGGACCAGTTCGTCGATCACCGCGTCGGTGGGCACGCCGGCCTTCACCATCACGATCACCGCGCGCGGGCGCTCCAGCGAGGCGACGAAGTCCGCCAGCGACTCCGACGCCACGAACGTGCCCTCGTCGCCGTGCTCGGCGACCAGGCTGCGGGTGCGCTCCGGCGAGCGGTTGTGCACCGCCACGGCGAATCCGTTGCGGGCCAGGTTCCGGGCCAGGTTGCGGCCCATCACCGCCAGACCGGTGACCCCGATCTGTGCCGTCGCCTGCTCTGCCATGCGTACCGCCGCCTCTCGCCCTCGCCGTGGTGCGGCTCCCCCGGTGCCGTGCTGCGACCGTATCGCGGTCGCCGGGGGAGCGGGCGGGGACGTCGACAGGGCGTGACGGGGAGATGGCGCCGCGTCGGTCCGGTAAATCGGGTGCGACGGTGCCGGTGGCGGGATAGCGTGACGGCATGCGTAACTGACGCCCCACCTCCGAGCCGGTCCACCGCCGCCAGTGCCGTGGACCCGTCCTGCTCCGGGCGTCCGCATCCTTTCCCCGCTGCCGTCGGTCGCGGTGTCTGTCCTGATCGGAACGCGCCGGAGCCCTCGCTCGGCGCGTCCCGTGTGGCGCGCCCGTACGACAGGAGGCCCGCGAATGCCCGCGAAGCGCAAACCGAAGAAGTCCCGCACGTCCTCGCCGCACGTGACCGCGCCGGACCTTGACGCGCTCACCGTGACACCGGCCGCGTCGGTGCCGTCGACGGAGTCGATGCCGTCCACGGTGTCGCCGGAGGCGGTGTCCCCGGAGGCGGTGTCCCGTCCGGCTTCCCCGGAGATCCCGGACCCGTCCGGTGCCTCCTTCACGCCGCCCGGGTCCGGCCCCCCTGCCCGGCGGCAGGACCGGCTGACGGGCCGCAGCCAGCGCGCCGGCCAGACCCGGTTCTACGCCTTCCGCCGCAGCTGATCGCCACGTGCCGGTCTCACCTGCGGGTCGACGACCGGGCTCACGGCGGTGAAAGGAGTGAGCCCGCCCTGCCGGGGACGGCGGGGCGGGCTCACGGGGAGGCAGGATCAGTTGCGGCAGGTGCCGAGCCCGGAGCGGGGCTGGCAGGTGCAGCTGCGGACGCCGTTCACGCAACGGCACCACTTGTAGTAGGGCAAGTACGAGCCCGTCTTCGGGCAGGAGCAGTACGCACCCCAGCCTTGCGTGCAGGCCGCTGCGGCGGTGGCCGTGGTCTTCGGGACGACCAGGCTGAGCACCCGGTCGCCCAGTGATTCGATAAGGCGGATCATCTGATTCCTCCTTTGCCGAGGTTCGCTCCGTCAGCAGACGTAACTTCGATGATCATGCATGTATATGACACTCAATGGCCTGTCGAGGCGACCTTGCGTTTCACCACGCCGAGCACATCCGCGTGGGCAAAGTAGCCGACCTGCCGCGAATCGTGACTTGCCGCCCGGTTGTCGCCGAGCAGCACGAGCCGGCCCGGCGGCACCGTCGCCGCCGGAACCCCCTCGCCCGCCGCGCTCCCGCTCAACCGGCCGACCTGCCACCCGCCCGAGGCGGGCAGGTCCGGTGGCACCGGATCGCCCGGCAGGGCCGCGATCCTCTTGATCAACCAGCCTTCGTCCGGGACCGGCCTGCCGATGCGGGGCCGCCGCGACGGCACCTGCCGCTCGCCCGGCCATCCGGCGACCACGATCTGCCCGGTGCGCAGGGCCGAGGCCGGCACCCGCCGCACCAGCACCCGGTCCCCGGGGCGGTACGTCGGCAGCATGCTCTCACCCTGGACGGTGACCAGCACGTACCGCCCACGCAGCCACCACGCCACCGCCACCGGCACCGCCACGGCGGTGACGAGCGCGGCGGCCACGGTGACCGGCCTGCTCACCGCGCCTCCTCCGGCAACGGGTCGAGCTGGTAGCCGTCGGCCTGACGACGGAACAGCTCGGCGTACGCGCCACCGGCCGCCAGCAGCTCGGCGTGCGTCCCCTGCTCGACCACCCGTCCCTCGGCGAGCACCACGATCCGGTCGGCGTCGCGCAGCGAACCGAGCCGGTGCGAGACCAGGACACTGGTGCGACCGGCCCGGTGGGCACGCAGCGCGCGGTGCACCTCGTACTCGGCGTCCGGGTCGAGGCCGGCGCTGGGCTCGTCGAGGATCATCAGGTCGTGCTCGTCCCGCAGGTAGGCGCGGGCCAGGGCGATCCGCTGCCACTGCCCGCCGGACAGGCGCACCCCGGTCAGTAGGTCGCCCTGGTCCGACTCACTGAAGAAGAGCCGCGTGAGCAGCGTGTCGTAGCCGTGCGGCAGCGCCTCGACCACCGTGTGCACGCCGGCTTTGCGGGCCGCGTGGACCAGCCGGTCCCGGTCGTCAGACGCCGGGAGGTTGCCGACCCCGATGTTCTCCGCCGCGCTCAGGTCGTAGGCCATGTAGTCCTGGAAGACCGCGCCGACGCGGCGGCGCAGTTCGGTCACGTCGAGGTCGCGCAGGTCGACGCCGTCCCAGAGGATCGCCCCCCGCGTCGGATCGTAGAACCGGCAGAGCAGCTTGACGATGGTGCTCTTGCCCGCACCGTTGAGCCCGACCAGCCCCATCGCCTGCCCCGCCGGCAGGTGCAGGTCGACGCCGCGCAGCACCCAGGGCAGCTCGTCGCTGTAGCGGAACCAGACGTCCCGCAGCTCGACGCCCTGTCGCAGTGGCGGCACCGGAGCCGGATCGACGGCGAGCGGCAGATCCACCGGCCCGGTGGCGATCATCGCGAAGTGGTCGAAGAGCAGCAGTTGCTCGTGTCCGTTGGCGACGGTGCGTACCAGCTCGTTGAGTCCGGCCTGCACACCCGCGAGTGCGGCGATCACGATCGAGACGTCGCCGACGGTCAGCTGGCCCGCGTACGCCGCCCGGACCGCCCAGAGTAGACCGGCCCCGCCGACCATCGCCGCGACGAACCCCAGCCCGCCCTGGACGAACAGCTCCCGCCGGTCGACCCGACGCAACGCCTGGTTGGCCCGGCGTCGCTCACGCAACATCCGCCCGCGCAGGAAGCCTGCCAGGCCGAACAGCCGGATCTCCTTGGCCGCCTGCACGTCCTGGAGCAGGCTCCGGTAGATGATCTCGGCGCGTTCCCACGGGCCGACCTGCCACTGCACCCGGGCCCGGCGTCGGGCCAGGGCCAGCTCCGCCAGGAACACGGGCACGGCGGCCAACAGGACCAGCCCGGTGAGGGTTGGACTGAGCAGGGCGAGCGATCCGATGAAGCCGACGACCAGCAGCACCCCGCGTACCAGGCCGAAGGCCGCCTCCACCAGTTGGACAGGCATGGCCGCGGCGTCCTGGGCCAACCGCAGCCGGTCCAGGTAGACCGGGTCCTCCAGCCGGGCCAACCCGACCTGGCGTCCCACCGAGCGGTAGAGCTCGTCGTCGGCGACGAGGGCGACGTTCCGGCTGATCTCCCCGGTCAGGTAGGCCCCGAGGTGCGGCAGCAGGGCGGTGCCGAGCCCGGCGACGGCCAACCCGGCACCGGCCTCGAGCACGGTGGCCCAGTCCTTCCCGCTGCCGACCGCGTCGAGGACGACCTTGAGCAGCCAGGCGGTGACGACCGGCAGGATCCCGCCCGCCAACGCGACCAGGCCGTACGCGATCGTGGGCAGAGGTGCCCCGCGCCGCACGAGGCGGGCACCCATGGCGGCGGCGGCCAGCAGGGGCCAGCGCCGGCCACCGGTCGGGTGCGGTGATCCGTCCGGTGGCTGCGCGGACGATTCGGCCGTCGGGCCGTCGGTGCCGGCATCGAGCGGTGGACTCATCCGGCGACGGGTGCCGAGAGGTCTTCGATCAGGGAACCACTGGCGACGACGACACCGGACTCGTCGATCAGGCTGATCGCCGGGAAGCCCTGCACCCCGAAGGCGGTGTAGAGCGGCCCTCCGTCGGGCTCGACGACGACCCGGGCGACCGGGGCCAGCGCGGCGACGTACTCGTCGGCGTCCTCCCGGCTGCCGCTCGCCACGATCCCGACGACCTGGTCCCGGCCGCCGGGGTGCTCGGCCGCGTATCGGACGAACTGCGGCATCCGTTCCCGGCAGGGGGCGCAGCCCGGCGAGAAGAAGCCGACGAGGGTGGGGCCGGTCAGCCCGTCCCGGCTGACGGTGGCGCCGTCCTCGGCGAGGGCCTGGAACGGCTGAACGGTGTTGCCGGCTCCGAGCATGATCTCGTCGCCGTGCCCATGCCCGGCCTCGACAGCGGTGAGTCGTAGGGTGTGCTCACGGAGCCGCCTGATCACCCCGAAGGTGAGGATCAGGTTCAGCAGGCCGATGATGCCGACGACGGTGACGGCAGCGGCGAGATATGGCATGGGGGTTGCTCCTTCGTGCTTGTCGGAGTTCTCGACTACCTCGGGGTCGGCGATCCGCCGGCACCTCGCCGGTCGGGTCCACCGCGGCGACCGGCGGGGACCTTCGGGCCGGGCGGAGCCGGCGCGGCGACGAAGAGGTCGGTGATGTCGTCGAACCGCACGAAGAGCAGCCCGCCGACCGCACCGGCCACCGCGGCCACGGCGATTCCCGCGGCGGCGACGTCACCGGTGGCGCCGGCGGCGACCGCTCCCACCAGCGCGGCGGTGATCAACAGGCCGTTGCGGACCAGGTGCCGCGGCCCGAGCGGTGCACCCGTGGCACCGAAGCAGCGGCAGGCCACCCGTTGCCGGCGGGCCAGCGTGACGACGATCCCGCTGCTGAAGGCGAGAAGGAGCAGGGCCGCGAGCACGTGGCCGAGCCGACGGGTCGGCGGCACCAGCAGCAGGACCGGGACGGCGGCCTCGGCCAGGCCGACCAGAGCCGCGACGGCGGGGACGAGCCGGGTCGGCACCACCCGCATGGCGGCGAGTGAGGCGACGAACTCGCGCCAGGAGGCGCGACTGCGGACCTTGCCGAAGGTCGCGGCCAGGAAGACCACTCCGATCAGGCAACGTAGCGCGATGTCCAGGTGCTCAAGCACCGGGCCAGGCTAGCAACATTGACCACGATCATGGAAGGAGATCGTCGATCTTCCGATCGGCGGGGCGGGAGAGGGGTCAGCCGATCAGCGGCCGGAAGGTGCCGAGCAGCACGCTGACCGTCAGCGCCGCGCCGGCCGCCAGCGCCGCCCCCGTGATCAACAACCCGTCGGCGAGGACGAACCGCTGCGGGCGGGCGACCGTACGCGGGGTGCCCGCGTCGAAGCCCCGGGCGTCCATCGCCACCGCCAGCCGGGTGCCCCGCCGGATCGCCCCGACGAGCAACGTGAACGCGGTGGACCCGAACAGCCGCAGCCTGGCCACCGGGTTGCGGCCGCCGTCCACGCCCCGCGCCCGCCGGGCCATGCTGATCATCCGCCATTCCTGTTCGAGCAGCGGCACCATCCGGAACGCGGCGAGCGCCCCGAGGGCGAACCGGGCCGGCGCCCTCGCGTTCTGGATCAGCGCGTCGGCCAGCTCGGTCGGGTCGGTGGTGGTGAAGACGATGATGCCCGGCAGTGCCACCGCGAGCATCCGCAGCACCAGCCCGAGCGCGGTGACCAGGACCCCCTGGGTGACCAACACCGGACCGGCGTCGAGCAACACCGGACCGGAACGGTCGGCGGCGAAGAGCACCAACGCGACCAGGATGCCGACGGCGCTGGCCAGCAGCGGCCAGGCCCGCCGGGCGAGCACCCGGTAGCGCAGGCCGAACAACGGCAGCACCGCCAGTTCGACAGCGATCGCGATGGCCGGCGCGACCGGGTCCAGCGTCGCCACCAGCACCAGCGTGAACACCAACGCGGCGGCCACCTTCGCCACCGGGTTACGCCGGGCCAGCACGGCACCGGGCACGGCGACCGGTTCGAGGTCGATCACCGGACCACCCCGTCGAGAGGCCGGTCCAGGGTGAGCGTCCGGTCGGCCAGCGCGGCGACGAAATCCTCGTCATGGGTCACGGTGACCACGCCGTGCCCGGCGTCGCGCAGCTCGGCGAACAGGTCGACGAGCTCCGACCAGGTGCGCCGGTCCTGCCCGAACGTGGGCTCGTCGCAGATCAGCAACCGGGGCGCGGTGGCCAGCGCCGTCGCCACGCTCAGCCGCCGCGCCTCACCACCGGAGAGGGTGTACGGGTTGGCGCCGGCCAGCCGGTCCAGCCGCAGCCGGTGCAGCAGCGCGTCCACGGTGGCGGTCACCGCCGCCTCGGGCTGGCCGGTGCGGCGCGGCCCCAACGCCAACTCGTCACGGACGGTGCCGGTGACGAACTGGTGCTCCGGGTCCTGGAACACCGAGCCGATCCGGCGTACCAGCGCCGGTGCGCGCCAACGGTGCGGGGGAGTGCGCGCGTCCGGACCGGCCAGGTCGGCGGACGCGGTGACGGTGCCCGTGCCGGGGCGCAGCAGCCCACCGAGCAGCAGCGCCAGCGTGGACTTGCCGACGCCGTTCGGACCCAGGACGGCGAGCGCCTCGCCGGCGCGTACCCGCAGGGCGGTGGGGTCCAGCCGAGGCGGCAGGCCGAGCCGGTCGGCGGTGATCAGCACCTCGCCGGGGGCCGTGGTGGCGTGCCGGGGCGGCACGGCGTGCCCGGGCACCCAGACCCCCTCGGCGGCCAGCGTGTCCCCGTGCGCGGCGAACACCTCCTCGGGTGGCCCGTCGGCGCGCACCCCGCCGCCGGGTTCCAGCACCACCACCCGATCGACGAGCGGCAGCGCCTCGGCGACCCGGTGCTCGACCAGGATCAGTGTGGTGTCCGGGTCCAGCGCGTCGGCGACCGCCCGGCGGATCAGCGCGGCCCCGACCGGGTCGAGGTTGGCGGTGGGCTCGTCCAGCAGCAGCAGCCCGGGGCGCAGGGCGAGCGCGCCCGCCAGGGCGAGGCGTTGCTGTTCGCCGCCGCTGAGCGCGGCGGTCGGGCGGTCCCGCGGGTACGGGAAGCCGACCCGGCGCAGCGCCTCGTCCACCCGGGGCCAGATCTCCCCGGCGGGCACGCCCCGATTCTCCAACCCGAACGCGACGTCGTCGCCGGAGCGGGCCATCACGAGCTGGGTCTGCGGGTCCTGGAAGACGATGCCGACGCGCTCGCGCGCCTTGTGCGGGTCCAGCCCGTCGATCTCGACGCTGCCCTCCCGCTCGCCGGAGTCCTCGGGCAGCAGCCCGGCCAGCGCGGCCAGCAGCGTGCTCTTGCCGGCTCCCGACGCGCCGAGCAGCAGCACCCGCTCCCCGCGCTGAACCCGCAGGTCCACCCCCCGAAGCGCCCACCGCCGACGCCCTCCGTGCCGCCACCCGAACCCGCGCAGCACCACCCCGCTCACCGCGTCCCCCTCTCCCGTCCCCCAGCCTGCGTGAGCAAGGAGTTCGCGTCCGGGAAACCGGGCCCGGCCGACGCGAACTCCTCGATCAACGGGGCGGGGAACAGCCGGTCAGACCAGGGCTCGGTCACGGCCGGCGGGGAACCGGTCCAGGACGCCGGTGTTGGCCAGCGCGCGGGTGAGGACGTGCGCGCCGAAACCGGCCACGACCGTGGCGCTGACGATCGTGATCAGCGCGTACGGGAGGCGGTAGGAGGCCACGTCGTAGGCCTTGTTCCAGTAGACGAAGTCGAAGATCGCCGCGCCGAGGCCGGTCATCGCGCCGGCCAGCACCGCCACCGGCAGCTTGAACGAGCGGTACCGGAACGCGGCGAACGCCAACTCGGCGCCGATGCCCTGCATCAGGCCCTGGAGGATCACGATGCTCGCCCACTGGCTGCCCAGCAGGGCGGACACGATCGCGGCGACGGTCTCGCAGTAGAGTGCGGCTCCCGGCTTGCGGATGATCAGGCCGGCGAGCACCGCCGGGACCAGCCACACGCCGTAGAGCACCGCCTGCGCCGGTGGGAAGAACGCGAACGCCGCGTCGGTGGCGCCCCAGAGCAGGCCCCAGGCCCAGAACACGACGCCGAAGGCGACGGCGATGACCGAGGCGACGACGATGTCGACGGTACGCCAGCGGTTGCTGTCGTTGTGGTTCACGGTGTGCTCCCAGTTCGTCGAGATGAACCAGGAGAAGACGCACGCCGCGCCCGGGAAGCCGGACGGCGGCGCGGCTGGAGGTCGACCGAACTCCCTGCGCTGGCATTACCCAGATCAGGTTCGAGGGTCTGCGGGCACCGGCCCGCACTCTCAGCGCTGTGCGCTCCCCTGTCGGATATGAAGTTGTCTCGTCGCAGACGCTAGCACCGACCGCCGCCCCCGGCCTAGCACGACCACTGTCGGTAAGGTGGCGATCATGCAGGTGGATGCGCGGGGACTGACGTTCGAGGTACGCGTCGACGGCCCCGAGGACGGCGATCCCGTCCTGCTGCTGCACGGCTTCCCGCAACACTCCGGCGAGTGGGACGTGGTCACGCCCGCGCTGCACGCCGCCGGGCTGCGCACCTACGCGCTGGACCAGCGCGGCTACTCGCCCGGCGCGCGTCCGGTCGCCGTCGAGGCGTACCGGATTCCGGAGTTGGTGGCCGACGCGGCCGCCGTGCTGGACGCGCTCGGGGTGACCCGCGCCCACGTGGCCGGCCACGACTGGGGTTCGATAGTGGCGTGGGGCCTGGCGGCGGCACACCCGGACCGGGTGCGGACGTTGACCGCGGTGTCCGTGCCGCACCCGGCCGCGATGGGTCACGCGCTCGCCACCGACCCGAAGCAGAAGGTCAAGTCCGCCTACATCACGTTGTTCCGCAAGCCGGGCACCGCGGAGAAGGTGCTGCTCGCGTGGCACGGCGCCACGCTGCGCCGGCTGCTCAGGGGCGTGGGCGACGCCGAGGCGGTGGCGCGCTATGCCGAGCCGATGCGCGAGCCGGGCGCGCTGACCGCCGCGCTCAACTGGTACCGCGCGATGACCGGGGCGGACATGAAGGCCGTCGCCCCGGTGGCGGTGCCGACCACGTTCGTCTGGAGCGACAAGGACGTGGCGATCGGTCGGACCGCCGCGCGGGCGTGCGCCGCGCACGTCACCGGCGACTACCGGTTCGTGGTGCTGCCCGGCGTCAGTCACTGGATCGCCGACGAGGCTCCCGGCCCGCTGGCCGAGGCGATCCTCGCCCGGTGCCGGGGGACGGAGGAGACATGACGGTGAGCGCCGAGGCGTACCTGGCGGTGGTGACCGAGACGATCGGCCGGGTGGCCGCCGCGCAGCGGACGAACGTGGCCGCCGCGGCCGACCTGATCGCCGCGTCGGTACGCGCCGACGGCGTGGTGCACGCGTTCGGCACCGGCCACTCCGAGGCGCTCGCCATGGAGATCGCCGGACGGGCCGGCGGCCTGGTGCCCACCAACCGGATCGCGCTGCGTGACCTGGTGTTGATCGGCGGCGAACCGGCCGATGTGCTCGGTCCGAGACTGGAGCGCGAGCCGGCGGTGGCGCACCGCCTCTACGAGCTGGCGCCGGTCCGGCCGCCGGACGTGTTCGTGCTGGCCTCGAACTCCGGCGTGAACGGGGCGATGGTCGAGTTCGCGTCCATCGTGAAGGAACGCGGGCACGGGCTGGTGGCGATCACCTCGGCGCAGCACTCGGCCCGGATGACCTCGCGGCACCCGTCCGGGCGTAAGCTCGCCGACTTCGCCGACGTGGTGCTGGACAACGGCGCCCCGTACGGCGACGCGACCCTGCCGCTGCCCGGCGGTGGCGCGGTCGGCGCGGTCTCCTCGATCACCGCGGCGTTGCTGGCCCAGCAGATCGTGGTCGAGGTGGTGGCGCGGCTGGTGGCGGCGGGACAGCAGCCGCCGGTCTACCTGTCGGCGAACATCACCGGCGGCGACGAGCACAACGCCGAACTGGAGGCCCGGTACGCGGGACGGATCCGCCGGGGGTCCTGAGCCGGTTTCGCGACCAGTGGTTCCGGGCACAGGCGGTCCTGCCGGTGGCGTTCACCCGTCGGCTGTGCGTCTTCCCCGGAGGTTCACGAGTGTCAAAGGAATCCGAGAAGCAGCGCTGGCAGCGCAACTTCGCCGACCTGCTCCAGGAGCTGCGCGTGGCGCAGACCGGCGTGCAGATCCTCTTCGCCTTCCTGTTGACGTTGCCGTTCAGCAACGGGTTCACCCGGACCACCGACTTCCAGCGCGACGTCTACATCGTGGCGCTGCTGGCCGCCGCGGCGGCCACCGCCATGATCATTTCTCCGGTGGCGTTCCACCGGGCGCTGTTCCGGCAGGGACGCAAGCCGGAACTGGTCCGCTTCTCCCACCGGATGGCCACCGGCGGCCTGTTCTTCATGCTCGTCGCCATGGTCAGCGCGGTCCTGCTGATCACCGACTTCGTGCTGGACCGGCCGATCGCGTTCCTGCTCAGCGCGATCACCGGGGCCTGGTTCCTGACCTTCTGGGCGATCCTGCCGTTCGGCCGCCGCAACTGGGGCGAGGACGACGTCGACGACGAGGACGACGACCCGGAGGCGCTCGGCCGCGACTGACCTGTCGCCAAATCGGACGTGCACACAGCGCTACCCCTGGGTAACACCCGGGGGTAGCGTCGTTTTCGTCGAGTGCGCCGGACCGACCAGGAGGCAGCCGTGACCACCACGCAGAACAGCCGGCCCGAGTCCCCCGACGGCGCGGGGCCGCTGCCCACGGAGGCCGGCCAGGTCTCGGAGAAGGAGGCCCGTCAGGTCGCCGAGGCGGCCCGCGAGTCGGCCTGGGACCGGCCCAGCTTCGGCAAGGAGCTGTTCCTCGGCCGGTTCCGGCTCGACCTGATCGACCCGTGGCCCCGGCCCGATCCGGCCGATGTGGCCCGCGCCGACGAGTTCCTCGGCGCGTTCGGGGCATACCTCAGGTCCGACGTGGACGGTTCGGCGATCGAACGCGACGCACGCATCCCCGACGAGGTGTTCCACGGCATGGCCGGCCTCGGCGCCTTCGGCATGAAGATCGACAAACGGTACGGCGGGCTGGGGCTGAGCAACCTGCACTACTGCCGGGCGCTGATGCTCGCCGGCTCGATCAGCCCGGCCATCGGCGCGCTGCTCTCCGCGCACCAGTCCATAGGTGTGCCGCAGCCGCTGAAGATGTTCGGCACGGCCGAGCAGAAGGAGCGGTTCCTGCCCCGCCTGGCCGCCGGCGAGGTGTCCGCGTTCCTGCTCACCGAGCCGGACGTCGGGTCCGACCCGGCCCGGCTCGCCACCACCGCCGAGCCGACCGAGGACGGCACCGGCTACCGGCTCAACGGCGTGAAGTTGTGGGCCACCAACGGCACCGTCGCCACCCTGCTGGTGGTGATGGCCCGGGTCCCGGCCGCCGAGGGCCGGCGCGGCGGCATCACCGCGTTCGTCGTGGAGGGTGACAGCGAGGGCATCACGGTGGAGCGGCGCAACGAGTTCGTCGGGCTGCGGGGCCTGGAGAACAGCCTCACCCGGTTCCACGACGTGTTCGTGCCCCGCGAGAACATGATCGGCGGCGAGGGCAAAGGGCTGAAGATCGCCCTGACCACGTTGAACACCGGCCGGCTCTCGCTGCCGGCGATGTGCGTGGGCGCGGGCAAGTGGGCGCTCAACGTGGCCCGCGAGTGGTCGGCCGACCGGGTCCAGTGGGGTCGCCCGGTGGGCGAGCACGAGGCGGTGGCGAAGAAGCTCGCGTTCATCGCCGCCACCACGTACGGCATGGAGTCCATGCTCGACCTGTCCTGCCTGCTCGCCGACGACGACCGCAACGACATCCGGATCGAGGCGGCGCTGGTCAAGCTCTACGCCAGCGAGATGGCCTGGCGTATCGCCGACGAGCTGATCCAGATCCGGGGTGGGCGTGGCTTCGAGACGGCCGACTCGCTGGCCGCCCGTGGCGAACGGCCGGCCGCCGTCGAACAACTCCTGCGCGACCTGCGGATCAACCGGATCTTCGAGGGCTCGACCGAGATCATGCACCTGCTGATCGCCCGCGAGGCGGTCGACGCGCACCTGTCGGTCGCCGGTGACATCATCGACCCCGACGCCGGGTTGGGCCGTAAGGCCAAGGCGGGCGCGCGGGCCGGCGCCTTCTACGCCAAATGGCTGCCCACGCTGGCCGTCGGCAGGGGGCAGACGCCCGGGGCCTACCAGGAGTTCGGGCCGCTGGCCGGGCACCTGCGCCACGTCGAGCGGGCCTCCCGCAAGCTGGCCCGCTCCACGTTCTACGCGATGTCCCGCTGGCAGGGAAAGATGGAGCGCAAGCAGGCGTTCCTCGGCCGGGTGGTGGACATCGGCGCGGAGCTGTTCGCGATGTCCGCGGTCTGCGTACGGGCATACGCCGAGCGGGCGGAGCACCCGGAGAACGTGGAACTGGCCGACCTGTTCTGTCGGCAGGCCACCTTGCGCGTGGACGAGTTGTTCACCGGCCTGTGGTCGAACACCGACTCGGTCGACGTGGCGGCCGCGAAACGCATCGTCGCCGGCCGGTACGCCGCGCTGGAGGACGGCGTGATCACCCCGCCCGCCGAGCTGCCCTGGGTGGCCCGCTGGGAGCCCGGCCCGTCGACCGAGGAGGACGTCCGGCGCCGCATCCCACCCGTCGGCTGACCCGCCGTCCCGCCGGGCTCCGCACGGGACGGCGCCGGCGCGCGGGCCGACCCGCTGCCCGCGCTACCGGCCGCTGCGCAGTCCCAGCCCACGCAGCTCCAGCGCGGCGAGCGCGTCGACGGTGGCGTCGTCGCCGCGCCGCCACGACTCGGCCACGTCCGGCCCGATCCGGGTGAGCTTCGACAGTGGCTGACCGGCGAGCGCGCGCAACGCCAGCAGGTCCCGGCCAGCCGGTACGGCGGCCATGGCCTTCGCCGCACCGGCCCGGCGCATCCACCGCACCCGCAGCGGCAGCCAGCCGAAGAGCACCAGGCCGAGCGGGAACACCAGCACCGCGACGGCCAGCGCGAGCGCCAACTGCCCGACCAACTCCTGCTGGTCCCGCCCCGCCTCGGCGACCGACCGGGCGGCGTCGGCGGCCCGGTTGAACGGCGCGGTCAGCTCGTCGCCGACCAACGGCACCCGGCCGACCTTGCCGCCGGCCTCGGCCAGGTTGTCGGCGAGCCCGCCGCCGGCACCCTCCAACTTCCGCCCCGGTACGGCGAGCTTCTCCACCAGGTCGTGCACCCAGAGCGCGAAGCGGACCGCCGCGTACACCCAGACGACGACGAGCAGGTCGGTGAGGAACTGGCGGACGACGCTCGGGAAACGGTCGGCGTAAATCTTCACGCCGGACAGCGTGTCACGGCGGGGCGCGTCGGCACAGGGGCGGACCCCCGGGACTCAGCGCGCTCCTTCGCCGGCGTGGCTGACCGCGTCCGCCACGATGTGCGCGACATGGTCGTCGACCAGGGCGTACGCGATCTCCCGGCCGCGCCGCGACCCACGCACCACCCCGGCGCCGCGCAGCACCCGAAGGTGCTGGGACACCAGCGGCTGCGGGGCGCCGAGCTTCTCGACCAGCTCGTGCACGCAGCGCTCGCCCGCGGCCAGTTCGCTCACGATCGCGAGCCGGATCGGGGCCGAGAGGGCGCGCAGCAGGTCACCCGCACCCTCGAAGGCGTCGTACCCGTTTGCGCCGGTCACCCCGTAACGGTAACCAATCTCGGCCGCGGAGCGCGGTAGGGCGTCATCCGAGCAGCACCTCGTGCTCGGCCGGCTCGGCCGGCGGCGCGTCCCGCCCCGCCCGCGCCCGTCGCCGCAGCGCCCGTAGGCCGGCCGCCACCAGCGCCACCAGCAGGAACGAACCGATCGCCACCAGCACCACCGAGGCACCCGGCGCGGTGTCGGCGGTGGCCGCCACCCACACCCCGGCACCCGCGGAGAACAGGCCCAGCGCCATGGCCGCCGTCATGGTCGACCGGAAACCCCGGGTCACCTGCTGTGCCGCGGCCACCGGCACCACCATCAGCGCGCTGATCAACAGCACCCCCACCGCGCGCATGGCGATGGTCACGGTCACCGCGGTGCCCACCGCGATGAGCAGGTTCAGCGCCCGCACCGGCAGGCCGGACACCCGCGCGTACTCCTCGTCGTGGCACACCGCGAACAGCGCCGGGCGCAACACCAGCATGGTCACCAGCAGCACCGCGCCGAGCACGCCGATGGTGATCAGGTCGGACTGCAGGGTGGTGGTCAGCGACCCGAACAGGTACGCGTTGAGCGACCCGCTGCTGGCGTCGGAAAGCCCGACGAGCATCACGCCACCGGCGATGCCGCCGTAGAACAGCAGCGCCAACGCCAGGTCGCCGGAGGTACGCCCGCGCGCGCGGACCAGCTCGATGACGACCGCGCCGAGCGTCGCGGCGAGCACCGCCACCAGCACGGGGGAGCGGTTGAACAGCAGCCCCGCGCCGACGCCGGTAAGCGCCACGTGCCCCAGCCCGTCGCCGATCAGCGCGAGCCGGCGCTGCACCAGATAGATGCCGAGGGCCGGGGCGGCCAGGCCGATGATCAGCGCGCCGGTCAGGGCGCGCAGCATGAAGTCGTACTGGAAGAGATCCATCAGATGCCTGTCCAGAGCCGGGTGGGCTCCTCGTCGCAGTGCGGGTGCACGTGCTCGTGATCCGGGTCGGCGTGGTGACCGGCGGGTTCCGGCACCGCACCGTCGTGGGCGATCCCGCCCCGGTGCACCACGACGGCCCGGCTGATCAGCGGGCGCAGCGGGCCCAGTTCGTGGGCGACGAGCAGCACCGTGCCGCCGCCGTCGCGGAACGACCGCAGCGCGCCGGCGAACGCCTCCTGACTGGCCGCGTCCACGCCGGCGGTCGGCTCGTCGAGGACCAGCAGTTCCGGCTGCCCGGCCAGCGCCCGGGCGATCAGGACCCGCTGCTGCTGGCCGCCGGAGAGGGTGGCCACCGGGTCGCCGGCGCGGCCGGCCAGCCCGACCGCGTCCAGCGCCGCCGCCACCGCCGCCCGGTCCGCCCGCCCGGCGGGCCGCAGCACACCCCGGCGGGCCAGCCGCCCCGACGCCACCACCTCGGTCACGGTGGCGGGCACCCCGCCGCCCGCGCCCAGCCGCTGCGGGACGTACCCGATGCGGTACCACTGCCGGAAGCGGCGCTGCGGCGTGCCGAAAAGGGTGACCGACCCGGCGCCCAGCGGCACCAGGCCCAGCGCGGCGCGGACCAGGGTCGACTTGCCGGAGCCGTTGGCGCCGAGGACGGCGACCACCTCGCCGGTGGTCACGGTCAGGGAGACGTCGCGCAGCACCGCCCGGCCGTCGTACCCGACGGTGGCGTTCGCGATCTCGATCACGGATGCGGTCATGAACAGTCCAGGGCGGTACGCAGGGTCTGCAGGTTGGCGCGCATGGCGGACAGGTAGTCGCCGTCGGCGGGCGGGCCCTCCAACGGATCCAGGACCGCCGTCTTCGCGCCCACCTCACGGGCGATGGTCTCGGCGACCTTCGGGCTGACGAACGTCTCGAAGAAGATCGTGCCCGCCCCGTGCTCCCGAGCCTCCTTGGCGACCCGGGCGAGCCGCTGCGGGGACGGCTCGGACTCCGGAGTCAGCCCGCTGACGCCGATCTGCTCCAGCTTGTAGCGCTCGGTCAGGTAGCCGAAGGCGGCGTGGCTGGTCACCACCTCCCGGCGCTGGCAGGTGCGCAGCCCGTCGGCGTACTCGGTGTCGAGCTTCGTCAGTTCGGCGCGCAGCGCGCCGGCCCGGGCGGTGTAGTCGGCGGCGTGCTCCGGGTCCGCCCGGCCGAGCCGCGCGGCGAGCTTGTCGCCGACGGTGGCCAGCCGGGTCGGGTCGAGCCAGAGGTGCGGGTCCTTGCCGCCGCCCTCGTCGTGGTGTTCGGCCTCGCCCTCGTGCTCGTGGTCGTGGCCCCCGGCGGCCGCGTCGCGCAGCGGCGTCACACCGGCCACGTCGAAGGCGCGGTCGCCGCCGTTCTGCTCCACCGCCTCGTCGACCGCCGGCTGGAAGCCGGTGAGGTAGACGATCAGGTCGGCGTCGACGATCTGGCCGACCTGCCGCGGGTTGAGTTCCAGGTCGTGCGGCTCCGCGCCGGGCTTGGTGAGGTTACTGACCTCGACCGTGTCGCCGCCGACCCGCTCGGCCAGGAACTGGAGCGGGTAGAACGCGGCCACCACGTCGACCCGGCCGGACCGGTTCTCCGCGCCCTCCGCGTCCGTGCAGGCGGTGAGACCACCCGCGGCGAGCAGCGCGGCGACGGCGGCGGCCAGGGTGCGGGAACGTGCGCGGACGGTCATGACCCAACTGTCCGCGACAACGAAAACTATTGTCAAAAACGCATGATTGCATGTCAGCGCAGGTCAGCTCCGCGATCACCCCACCACGAGCTTCACCAGCGCCGCCGCGACCAGCAGCGTGAGCATCACCAACCGGAGCATCCGGGTCGCCGGCGCCTGCACCGGCCAGGTGACCGACATCAGCCAGACCAACCCGCCGGCCAGCACCAGCAGCAGCACGCCGCCCGCGGGGCCGGGCGCGAACAGGCCGACAAGCACCAGGAACAGCGTGGCCAGGAACACCGCCGTCGGGTTGAGCCGCGCCAGACGGGACAGGACGGGACTCTGCGTAGGCTGCATGCCACAAACTCTACGAGGAGGAGCACCGTGCTGGTCACCAACCGCTTCGTGGTGGAAGCCGAAACGGTGGACGAGTTCACCCGGGAGGCGCACACCGCGCTGACCGCGCTCGCCGCCCGACCCGGCTACCTGCGCGGCGAACTGCTGCGGGCCCTCGATGACCCGGACCACTGGTGCCTGCTCACCGAGTGGGAGTCGGTCGGGGCGTACCGACGGGCGCTGGGCGGATTCGACGTCAAGGTCAGCGCCGTGCCGCTGCTCGCCCGATCGGTGGACGAACCCTCGGCGTACGAGACGCTCGCCAGCGCCGCGCCCGACGGCGAGATCGTCGTCGCCGCCAGCGATCGTGCCGCAGGCCAGTACCGCTGAGACCCGGGGCACTACCCTGGCCGGTATGACCGCTCCCGGACCGGCCGCGCCACCCCCGCCACCCGTGCCGCCCGGCACGCCACCGGTGGGCCCGGGAACGCCCACGCCGCCGCCCGGCCCCGGCGTCGCCCCGCCGTTCGCCGCCCCGCCCACCGAGGGCAGGCGGTCCCGGCTCTGGCTCGGCCTCGGCGCGGGCGCGCTCGCCGTACTGATCTGCTGCGGCGGCGGAGGGGCCGCCGTGGTCGGCCTGGCGGTCAGCAACGTGCAGGCCCTCGGCGAACAGGGCCGCGCCGTCACCAACGACTACTACCAGGCGCTGGTCGCCCGCCAGTGGTCCAAGGCGTACGCGAAGCTCTGCGACGACGCCCGGCGGCGCGAGTCCCGGCCGCAGTTCGAACGCCGGGTGGCCACCGAACCGCCGATCTCCGGCTACCGGGTCGGCGAGGTCGACACCACGGCGCTGACCGTGCCGGTCGACGTCACCCTGGCCGGCGGGCGGCAGGAGGCGCAGACCGTCACGCTCGCGCCGGACCGGCAGACGGGCGCCCTGGAGGTCTGCGGGGTGCGCTGACCGGCCCCCGGTATTCTGCTGGGCTCGGGACGGACACGGTCGTACCGTTGTCCCGAACAGCCCGGTTCCATCCATCTCGACCGCGCCGACCGCCAGCCGGCGTAGGAGGAAACATGCCAGCCGACCGTATCGACGCCGTCACCAGCCTCGCCAAGCGCCGAGGCTTCGTCTTCCCCTCCAGCGAGATCTACGGGGGCACCCGGTCGGCGTGGGACTACGGCCCGCTCGGCGTCGAACTGAAGGAGAACGTCCGCCGGCAGTGGTGGCGGACCATGGTGCAGCAGCGCGACGACGTCGTCGGCCTCGACTCCGCGGTCATCCTGGCCCGCAAGGTCTGGGAGGCCAGCGGCCACATCGCCGAGTTCGTCGACCCGCTGACCGAGTGCCAGTCCTGCCACAAGCGGTTCCGGGCCGACCACCTGGAAGAGGCGTACGAGGCCAAGCACGGCAAGCCGCTGACCTCGCTGACCGAGCTGAACTGCCCCAACTGCGGCAACAAGGGCACCTTCACCGAGCCGAAGATGTTCAACGGCCTGATGAAGACCTACCTGGGCCCGGTGGAGAGCGACGAGGGCATGCACTACCTGCGCCCGGAGACCGCCCAGGGCATCTTCGTCAACTACAAGAACGTGGAGACGGTCGCCCGCAAGAAGCCGCCGTTCGGCATCGCGCAGACCGGCAAGTCGTTCCGCAACGAGATCACCCCGGGCAACTTCATCTTCCGGACCCGCGAGTTCGAGCAGATGGAGATGGAGTTCTTCGTCGAGCCCGGCACCGACGAGCAGTGGCACGAGTACTGGCTCTCCGAGCGCTGGAACTGGTACCTCGACCTGGGCCTGTCCGAGGCGAACCTGCGCTTCTACGAGCACCCCAAGGAGAAGCTCTCCCACTACTCCAAGCGCACCGTCGACATCGAGTACCGGTTCCAGTTCGGCGGCACCGACTTCGCCGAGCTGGAGGGCATCGCCAACCGCACCGACTTCGACCTGTCCACGCACAGCAAGCACTCCGGCGTCGACCTGTCGTACTTCGACCAGGGCAAGAGCGAACGCTGGATCCCGTACGTGATCGAGCCGGCCGCCGGCCTCACCCGCGCGGTGCTGGCGTTCCTGCTGGAGGCGTACGACGAGGACGAGGCCCCGAACACCAAGGGCGGGGTGGACAAGCGCACGGTGATGCGCTTCGACCCCCGGCTGGCCCCGGTCAAGGTGGCGGTGCTGCCGTTGTCCCGCAACGAGGCGCTCTCGCCGAAGGCCAAGCAGCTCGCCACCGACCTGCGCAAGCGCTGGGTGGTCGAGTTCGACGACTCGCAGGCGATCGGTCGCCGCTACCGGCGCCAGGACGAGATCGGCACCCCGTTCTGCGTCACGGTCGACTTCGACACGCTCGACGACAACGCGGTGACCGTCCGGAACCGGGACACCATGGCCCAGGAGCGCGTCGCCCTGGACCAGGTGGAGCGCTACCTGATCGAGCGCCTCCCCGGCTGCTGACGGTGTAAGGAAGGGCCCCTTCTTAACGCCTGGCGTAGAGGAGGGGCCCCTTCTTGACACGGCATCCCGGGTGGGCCCTCCGAGATCGACTCCGCCCGTACCCCGGTCGTGGCGCCCAGCCCGCGACGGGCCGCGACCGCATCCTCCACCGTTCGCCGCACCCGGCCCGGCTCGCGCCGGATCTGCGCCGGCGTGAAGTGCAGAATGAGCAGCCCGTGCCGGCTCAGCTCGTTGTGCCGGTCCAGCGTCCGCGCCCAGTCGTCCGGGCTGACCTCTTGGCGCGGGCAGCCCCCCGCCGCCCCCCCCCGCGGTCGCGAGGTCCGGGGGCGGGGGGCGGCCGCGGGCGCGCGCCGGCCGCCGACAGTCGCGGGTTCCACAGGATCGCGCCGCTGCCGGCCAGGCACTCCCGCAGCTCGGTCTCCGGCGCCGAGCGGACCCCGTCGTGATCTCCGCGAACGCCTTCCGGATCAGGGCGGTGCGGCTGCGCCTGGCCCGGCGGATCTCCGCGTCCAGGCCGGCGAGGTCGGTGAAGCCCCGCTGCACGGCTTCGGCCACGGTGGCCCGTACCGGCCGCAGGTGGCGCAGGTCGCGGGCGGCGTCCACCACCGCGCGTGCCGGCGAGCACACCGGATACAGCGCGGTCCGTCGGGCCCGTGGATCAAGCTCCAGGGCGCGCGCGATCACCGCGTGACCGGCCGAGCGGCGCCGCACGTGGTGCGGCAGGACCAGGTGTACGTCGGCGGTGCGCGGGCTGTGCCGGAAGCCGTACCAGGTCAGGGCCGCCAGGCCGGTGAGCTGCGCGTCGGCGCCCGCGTAGAGCGCCGCCGAGATGCGTCGCTGCTCGTCGGTGAGGGTGCCGGTGACAAGCGCGTACGTCGCCGGCAGGACGCGCTGCCACAGGCCGCGCCGGGTCTGTCGGTACAGGTACATGTCGTCGAATCCGACGCCGAGGAGCTGGGTCCGGGTGACGATCTGCTGCTGGCGCTCCGCCAGGTCGGTGAGTTCGGGTGGGTGTTCGGGCATGCGGCGTAGCCTGCAGGACCCGGCGCTGCTTTTCCTCCCCGTGCGCCCCGACCTGTGGACAGCCGACGTCGTTGTGGAGAACCGCCTCGCGGTGGGTCGGCTGTGATATGGGCCCTGTTAAGAAGGGGCCCCTGCTCTACCGGAGACGTTAATAGGGGGCCCTTCCTTACACTTGGGCGGTGAATGTTGCGCTGGGGATCGGGCCGCACCGGGTGTGGCCGCCGGTGGTGCTCGCGCCGATGGCCGGGATCACCAACGTCGGGTTCCGCCAGCTCTGCCGAGAGCAGGGCGGCGGCATCTACGTCTGCGAGATGATCACGACGGTCGCGTTGGTCGAGCGCAACCCCAAGACGCTGCGGATGATCGCCTTCGGGGCGGACGAGCGCCCGCGCAGCCTTCAGCTCTACGGCACCGACCCGGAGATCACCGCCGCGGCGGTGCGGATCGTCGTCGAACGGGACCTCGCCGACCACATCGACCTCAACTTCGGCTGCCCGGTCCCCAAGGTCACCCGTAGGGGCGGCGGTGCGGCCTTGCCGTGGCGCCGCCGGCTCTTCGCCCGCCTGGTGAAAGCCGCGGTGGACGCCGCGTCACCGGCCGGGGTGCCGGTCACCGTGAAGATGCGTAAGGGCATCGACGACGACCATCTGACGTACGTCGAGGCGGGGCTCGCGGCCCAGGACGCGGGTGTCGCGGCGGTCGCCCTGCACGGGCGTACGGCGGCGCAGCGCTACTCCGGCACCGCCGACTGGGACGCCATCGCCACCCTCAAGGCGGCGCTCGACGTGCCGGTGCTCGGCAACGGCGACATCTGGGAGGCCGACGACGCGTTGCGGATGGTCGCCCACACCGGCGTGGACGGGGTGGTGATCGGCCGCGGCTGCCTCGGCCGGCCGTGGCTGTTCGCCGACCTGGAGGCCGCGTTCAACGGTTCGCCGCAACGGCGGTTGCCGACGTTGGGCGAGGTCGCCACGACGATGCGCCGGCATGCGGAGCTGCTGGTCGAGCAGTTCACCGCAGGTGCCCGCAGCCCGGGGCGGGGCGAGCGGGACGGCTGCACCGACTTCCGCAAGCACGTCGCCTGGTATCTGAAGGGCTTCCCGGTCGGCAGCGAGCTGCGTCGGTCGCTTGCGATGATCGAGAGCCTGGCCCAGCTGGACGACCTGCTCGGCAAGCTCGACCCGGCGGTGCCGTTCCCGGTGGAGACCCTCGGTCAACCGCGTGGGCGGACCAACTCGCCGGGCAAGGTCTTCCTGCCCGACGGCTGGCTGGCCAGCCGCGACGACGACACCGTTCCCGAGGGTGCGGAGCTGGCCGACTCCGGCGGCTGACGCCGGTCGGGCGACCGCCGTGGGGGACGTGGGATGACGGGCGCGTCCCGGACAGGGGCGCCCACGGTTCACTTTGTTCCTTCCACGTCGCTTTGACGCGTCTCGTCACGTCGGCCAAGACGGAAATTTGTTCGCGTCTCTGGCTTGTTCGGCGCTGCCTCGGTACGGTGTGCCGCAAGATCGGATGCTTCACGGGGGTGTAATGTGTCCATACTTCGTCGTGCCCATTTACCGTCCATAATGGCCTTAGCCGTGCTTGCGGCCTCGGCGTCGGCCTTCCTGCCAGCAGCCGAAGTCGGTGCCCGCGCCGTCGACGCCTGTTCCCCGGCAATCGCGACAAGCGGCGCCGCGACCGCGTCGACAGAGAAGGAAGCCCAGTCACTCGCGGACGCGTGTGACGTTCCCGTCGAGGTCCTGGCGCAGGCGTCGGAGACCACGAAGGTGTTCGCCCAACCCTCCGGCGACTTCGAGTTCGAGTCGTGGTCGGAGCCGCGATGGACCAAGCGCAACGGCACCTGGAGGGACATCGACACGACGCTCGTCGTCGGTGACGACGGCCTGGTCCGCCCGGTCGCCGCAACGGTGGACGTGGCTTTCTCCCGGGGCGGAACCGGCCCGTTCGCCAGGATGGCAGGTGCGGGGGCGGACTTCTCGCTGGGCTGGCCGACCGCGCTGCCCACTGGCGTCATCAACGGGGACAGCATCACCTACCCGAACGTGTACCCGGGCGTCGATCTGGTCGTACGCGCCGAAAGCGGCGGCTTCTCCCACCTGCTCGTCGTCCACGACGCCGCCGCCGCGCAGCTTCCCGCGGTGCGGGAGACGCGCTACGTGCTGGGTGGTTCCGCTGAGGTCACCGAGGCAGACGGGGGTGTCACGATCACCGGGCCGGAAGGGCTGCTCGCCGCCGCCCCGCCGGCGAAGGCGTGGGATTCCGAGCAGCCATCCGACGGCGGGCGCGGTGACGGGCAACCCGGCACCCCCGAAGCACCCGCCGACCCGACCGGCTCCACGGATCGGGGACCCGGTGACTCAGCGACGGTGACTCCGGTCGAAGTGGACGTCAACGGCAGTTCGCTCACGGTCAGCGCGGCGGCGGAAGTCCTGGAGAGTCCGCACTTTCCGATCTTCATCGACCCCACCTACGACAAGAGGTGGGCCCGCTGGGCTCCGGTGAACGACTCCCGGGCGAACACCCAGTGGACCTCCGGCACCTCGTGGCCCCGGGAGGTGGCCCGGGTGGGGTCGAACTGGGACGACTACGGCGACATCTGGCGCTCGCACTTCTACTTCGACACGTCGGCGCTGGCCGGGCGACGGCTCACCGGCACGACGAGCGTGGACGCCTACCTGGTGCACACCGGGTGGTGCGCCGGCGAGTCGATCGGCATCTGGCAGACCAACTCGGTGGCCAGCAATACCCCGACCTGGAACGGGATGAAGGACAAGTGGCTGCACGGCGGGGCGCTGCAGACCAAGGTCGGCAAGGCCAACTCGGGGTGCACCGGCCAGAAACCCAACTGGCTGAGTTTCAACGCCTCCGGGGTTGGTCGTCACGTGCAGCGGCACGCGGACGAGAACGTCGAGTCGATCACGTTCGGGCTGCGGATGGCGACCGAGAGCGGCGGGCACTGGGCCAAGTTCGACCCGGCCAACGTCAAGCTGAAGGCCACGTACGCGTACCGACCGACCTTCCCGGTGGCGATCCGCACCGCACCGGGCGGCAACTGTGACCCGAAGTCGCCCGGGCCGTGGATCAACCAGCGCAACCCGACGCTCTACGGCAAGGCCATCGACGGCGACGGCTCGGTGAAGATCGAGTTCGACCTCAACGGACCGACGAGTCCCGCCCAGCACACGTCGGCCTGGACGACCTCCCGCCAGGAGCGGGGGTGGACGGCCCCTACCCTGACCGAGGGCAACTACAACTGGCGGGTCCGCGGGACCGACACCGTCGACACGACCGGGTGGACGGCCAACTGCTACTTCAGCCTCGACCACACCCCGCCGACGGCGCCGGTGGTGACCCGGACGTCGGGCGCCCCGGTGATCGGCCAGCCGGTGACACTCGTCGTCACCTCATCCGACGCCCGTTCCGGGATGAAGCAGTTCGCGTACGGGATCGGGGTCGACGCCAAGCAGAGCTTCACGGCCTCCACGGGCACGACGACGATCACGTTTACGCCGACCGAGGCGGAGCGCAACACCGTATTCGTGTGGGCGCAGGACAAGGCCGGCAACTACTCCACCCGTACCAACTTCAATTTCTACACCGGGCGCATCACGGAGGCGCAGCCCCAGGGTGTCTGGCGTCTCGACGGGACCGGTCATGACGACACGGGCCAGGGCCGTAGCCTCACGGTGCCCACCGGACTCGGCTACGGACCCGACCGGGACGGCCGGGCCGGGGCCGCGTTGACCTTCGACGGGGCCGCCTGCGCGGCGGCGCCGCCGGTGGCCCGGACCGACGACGAGTACACCGTCGCCGGTTGGGTGAAGGTGACCGACAAGTCCGTCAACCGGGTCCTCGCCGCCCAGGTGGGCTCGTCCCAGGCCGCGTTCCAGCTCCAGCACAACGGCGCCAAGGACGCGTGGGAACTGGTGTTGAGCGGTGGCGACGTTTCGACGCCCGCCTTCGCGACGATCGCCGCTCCCACGTCCACCCCGCTCGGCCTCTGGCAACACGTCGCGGCGACGGTGGACCCGATCGGCAAGTTGATGCGGCTGTACCTCGACGGCCGGTTGGTCGCCGAGGCGCCGATCCCCTTCCCGCTGTGGAAGGCGGAGAGCCGGTTCCTGCTGGGTTGCACGGGAGATGCCACCACTGCCGCGCACCCGATGCACGGCTCCATCGACCACGTCGGTGTCTGGCAAGGGCTGCTGTCGAGCCAGCTCATCGCCCGAGCGGCCACCGAGCTGCCGGCAGGGCTGGCCGGAAGGTGGCTGCTGCACGGCGACGGGGCCGAGGACACCGAGCGTTCCCCCGGGCTGGTGATGCCAGAGGGAGTGTCCTGGATCGACGACCAGTACGGCCGGCAGAACTCGGCGGCGACGTTCGACGGCACCCGGTGCGCGGCGACGCAGACGGGGCCGGTGCTGCGGACGGACAAGTCGTTCAGCGTGGCGGCCTGGGTCAAGCTGAACGCCGCCGGCCCCGGTAACCAGTCCGTCCTCGGCCAGGACGGGACCCGGGTCAGCGGCTGGTACCTGGGGACCCGCCACTCCGGCACCACCCCGTACTGGTCGCTGATGACGAAGGGCTCGGACGACGAGGGTTCGACGTCGCACTGGGTCGGGTCGCCGACGGCGATCACCGCCGATGTCGGCAGATGGACCCACCTGACCGGCGTCTACGACGCCAGTGCGCAGACGATGAAGCTGTACGTCAACGGCGACCTGGGACGGTCGGTGACTCGAACCGACCCGCCGTGGCACGCCGGCGGCGCGATGACCGTTGGCTGCGCGCTTTTCGCCGGCACGCGCGGCGACCACCTGAACGGCGCCGTCTCCGATGTCCGGGTCTGGCACGGTGCGCTCACCGACGCCGAGGTCGGTGACGTGCACGGGGGCAACCCGCCGGTCAAGGCGGAGGCGCTCTGGCCGCTCGACGGCCCGGAGAGCGACACCCCCACCTACCTGACGGATGTTTCCGGCAACCGCCGTGACCTCGCCATCCAGGGTCCGTACTCCTGGACCCGGGACCGGGGTTTCGGGCGTGACGGGGCGCTCGGCCTGGAGCTGACCGACGGTTCCTGCGCGGAGACCACCGGCCCGACGGTACGCACGGATGCCTCGTTCACCGTGACGGCGTGGGTGGTCCTGGACGACCCGACCGGCCGGCACGCGGTGCTGACGCAGGCCTCCTCCGGCCCGAATCCGGGTTTCTTCCTCGGCTACGACCCAGGCGTGAACCGCTGGCGGTTCGAGATGGCGACGGCACCCGACAGCACCGCCGCACCGAGCGCCGTGGCGTCCAAGGACGCCCCGGAACCTGGTGCGTGGACCCATCTGGCGGGTGTCTACGACATGGGCTCCGGGCAGATCCGCCTCTATGTCGGCGGGCAGTTGCAGGCTGAGGAGAAGGCCCCGTCATCGCCGTGGATGGCCGGCGGCCCGACGCTCGTGGGCTGTGGCGGCAGCATGAACGGGACGCGGAACTCCCGGCTGGGAGGCGTTGTCGACGATGTCCGGCTCTGGACCTCCACCCTCAGCCCTGACCGCATCTCGGCTCTGGCCGCCGGCTAGTCCGACCGCCGGCCGGCGCGGTGGCGCCGGCCGGCACTCTCGCCGCTACCCATGACGGGCCGGCTTCCTTCACCGGACCGGCCTGGCGTCGGCTGCCCGCCGTCGGCGCTTCCGGCTGCCGGGGCGTGACACCCCATCACGCTCCGGCCCAGGCTCCCAGTACTTCTCGACTCTTTCCGTAGAAGGTGCGTCATGTCCTTATCTCGTGGCATTCGTGGGCGTTTGAGGCGCTCAATAGCCGCCAGCACAATTGTCGTGTTCGCGGCAGCGAGCTTCGTCGCGGTTCCGCCGGCGCAGGCGGCACCGAAGCCGACCGGCGACCGTCCGGTCAAGGTCACCAACGCGAAGCCGGCCGTTCGCGTGCCGGTCGACCGGACACCACTGCCGGATGACGGCGGCCGGTGGACCAGACCCGCCGGGTCGGCGTGGCCGAAGGCCGGTGAGGCCCGATTCCCCCGCGACGGCAGCCAGGCACGCCGCGCCGCCGCGAAAGCCGGTGGCCTGCCCGTCACGGTGTCCACCCCGGACGGCGCCGCCGCGCCCGAGCAGACCCGGGTGCGGGTGCTCGACGAGGAACACTCCCGCCGGTTGGGGGTGAGCGGCCCGGTCGTCGTCGTCGACGGTGACCGCGGCACCGTCGAGACGGCCTTCGACTACACCGGCCTACGGCACCTGTACGGCGGGAACTGGGGCGAGCGGCTGACGCTTCGGCGCCTGCCTGCCTGTGCGGCCACCACGCCGCAGCGTTCGGAGTGCCAGCGGGCCGAACCGGTCGACACGACAAACGACCGGGTGAACAAGACCCTGTCCACCAAGGTGGCCGTCTCCGACACACAGGCGTCGGTGTTCACCATCACCGCCGAGGAGTCCTCGGCCGAGGGCGACTACAAGGCCACCGACCTGCAGGCGTCGGGCTCGTGGACGGCTGGCGACCCCTCGGGCGCCTTCACCTATGCCAACCCGGTCCGGCTGCCTCCGGCGGAGGGGCCGCTGCCCCAGGTGGCGTTGCAGTACTCGTCGCAGGTGGTGGACGGGCGGATGGCTGGTGCCAACAACCAGTCGTCGTGGATCGGCGACGGCTGGGAGTACGCACCCGGCTTCATCGAGCGGACCTACGTGCCCTGCACCGACGACCGCGGTGCGGCCGACGGCAAGGACCCGAACAACAAGGACAAGAAGACCTACGACCACTGCTGGAAGGGTGACTCGCCGAACGTCACCCTGTCCCTGAACGGTGTCAACGCGACCCTGGTCAAGGACGACGAGACGGGGGCGTGGCGCGTCCAGAGCGACAGCAACTGGCGGGTCGAGCGGATCGGTGACCCGGCGACACGCAGCGCCACCACGACCGAGCGGTGGACGGTCACCACACCCGACGGCACCCGGTACTTCTTCGCCAGCGAGGTGGCGTCCTCGGGCTCCCGATGGACCATCCCGGTATTCGGCAACCACCCCGGTGAGGGCTGCCACGTCACCGACTTCAAGGGCTCGTCGTGCGAGCAGGCCTGGCGGTGGATGCTGGACAAGGCCGTCGACGTGCACGGCAACATGGTCCGCTATCACTACGCGACCGAGGACGGTCACTACGGGGCGGCCGGTGACAAGGACAACCGGGTCTCGTTCACCCGCGGCGGTCACCTGACCCGGATCGAGTACGGACTGCACACCGCCCACCCCAGCGTCAGCGCCGCCGCCCGCGTGCTGTTCAGCACCGCCAACCGGTGCCTGGTGACGGAGTGCTATCAGGACGGCAAGCCGGTCAAGGGGAGCTGGCCGGACGTTCCGTGGGACCGGGAGTGCGCCACCGCTCCCTGCACGGACAAGTTGGCCCCGGCCTTCTTCTCCAGCAAGCGACTCACGAAGATCATGACCCAGGTGCGTAGCGGCACCTCGTTCGACGACGTCGAGTCGTGGAGCCTCAGCCACGAGTTCAAGGCCGCGAAGACGCCGGGATCGGCGTCGCTGTGGCTGGACACGATCACCCATGCCGGGCACGTCGGCGGTACGGTCACCGAGCCGTCGGTCCGGTTCGCCGGAGTCGAGCTGGCAAACCGGGCCAACGTGCTGCCCGGCGCTCCGATCTTCTCTCGGTGGCGCATCCAGCAGATCCGCACCGAGTCGGGTGCCGACATCGAGGTCACCTACTCCCAACCCGACTGTGACCTGGGAAACCTGCCGGCGAAGCCAGAAGCGAACGCCAAGCTCTGCTATCCCGTCTACTGGACGCCGGACGGCTACGACGAGCCGGTGCGGGACTGGTTCCACAAGTACGTGGTCACCGAGATCTCCGAGACCGACCGCACCGCTGACCAGCCGGCGGTCACCAGCCGGTACCAGTACACGACCGACGGCGGTGGAACGGCCGTCCTGTGGGGCTACGACGACAGCGAGTTCACCAAGAAGAAGCACCGCACGTACGGCCAGTGGCGGGGCTACTCGCAGGTCACCACGCTTGTCGGTACGCCCGGACAGGGTGTTCCGTCGGCCACTCGCAAGCGGTTCCACAGGGGTCTGGACGACCAGCCGATGCCGGACGGCACGCGGCGCAGCGTCAAGGTCAGTGACTCCGAGGGCAAGGCGTACCCGGACCACCCGGCGCTGGCCGGGTCCCCGCTGGAGGAGGCGAAGCTCGACGGCTCCACCGTCGAGGAGGCGTCGACCACGCAGTACTGGGTGCGGCAGACCGCCTCGCGCCGCCACACCGGGGGCGCCGACCGCGCGTACCTCACCGGTCCGTCGGTGCAGCAGAGCCGCAAGCGCCTGACGCCGACGGTGTGGGCGCGTACGGAGACCCGCACCAGCTACAACTCCGAGGGGCAACCGGAGGCGGTGTCCGCCCTCGGCGACGCCGCCAAGCCGGGTGACGAGACCTGCACCCGCACCACCTACACCGGTAACCACGAGAAGTGGTTGCGGGCAGTGGTGGCACGGGTGGAAACGGTCGCCAAGGCCTGCGGGGAGACGCCGTCGCGTCCTGCCGACGTGGTCTCCGACGTCAAGACCTACCACGACGGTTCGGACGTCCACGGCGCCGCGCCGAGCCGGGGTCTGGTGACACGTGAGGACACGCTGGACAGTTGGCAGGGCTCGCCCAGCTATCGCACCACCAAGCGTGCCTCGTACGACGCGCTCGGTCGGCTGGCCAGCGAAACGGACGCCCGCGGTGGCGTGACCGCGACCGACTACACCCCGACCGGACCGGGGCCGGTCACCCAGACGGTCACCACCAACCCGCTGCTGCACAAGGTGACCACCTACCAGCACCCGGCCTGGGCAGAGCCGACGGCGATCGTCGACGCCAACAACAAGCGCACCGACCTGGCGCACGATCCGCTGGGCCGTCTCGCCAAGGTGTGGCTTCCCGGTCGGGCCAAGGCGACCCAGTCGGCGAGCCTCCAGTTCAGCTATCTCGTCCGCAACAACGGACCGCTGGCCGTCACCACCAAGCGGCTCGGGCCGAACGGCACCTACATCACCAAGGTGGGTCTGTTCGACTCGCTCTACCGGTCGGTGCAGACCCAGGAGGACTCCCTGGGTGGGCACCGTCTGATCGAGACGACCGGCTACAACGACCGTGGGCTGAAGGCGTTCAGCGCGGGCTCGGACTACCGACAGGGTGCACCGGCCACCGAGTTGCTGGAGAGCACCCCCGGTGGGGACCGGGTCCGGACGGTGTTCAGCTATGACGCGTTGGGCCGGGTGGTCAACGAGGGGACCTGGTCGGCCAACGGCCAGTTGTGGGCGACGATCACCAGCTACGGCGGCGACACCGAGGGCTGGCAGGTCGCCGTCACCCCGCCGCACGGGGAAACCCCCACGGTGCGGATCAGTGACGTCCACGACCGGACGGTCGAGCTGCGTCAGTACAAGGGCAGGACGCCCACCGGCGAGCACGACACGACGAAGTACACCTACACCCCCCGCGATGACCTGGCGACCGTCACCAGTTCTCTCGGCAAGGTCTGGCGTTACGAGTACGACCTGCGTGGACGGGAGGTGCGCACCGTCGACCCGGACAAGGGCGAGACGGTCCTCACCTATGACAACCACGACGACGTGACCTCGTCGAGAAACGCTCTCGGCGAGGTGGTCTCCACCGAGTACGACGCGCTGGGACGGCAGAAGAAGCGGCTCGTCAACGGCCAGGTCGCCGCCGAGTGGACCTACGACAGCGTGGCCAGGGGCCACCTGTCCGGGCAGGTCTCGTTCGTCAACGGGCACCAGTTCAGCCGGAAGATCCTCGCGTACAGCAACGCGTACCAGGTCGCCGACGAGGAGTCGGTCATCCCGGCGATGCCCGGTCTGGAGGCGGCGGCGGGCAGGTACGTCTCCACGTACACCTTCCGGGTCGACGGTTCGCCGGAACGGATGAACCTGCCCAAGATCGGTGCGCTGGAACGCGAGACGCTGACCCACACGTACGACGACCTGGGGCACGTGACGCGACTGGTCGGTACGTCCTACCCGTCGGGCACGAACTCGGTGTACGTGGACACCGCGTCGTACTCGCCGCACGGCGAGGTGTTGAAACGCAAGCTCGGCATGAAGGAGCAGCCGCAGGGCCACCACACGTACGAGTACGACGACGTCACCCGCCGGCTGACGGACTTCTACTTCGATCGGGACGCCTCGGTCCCCAACGTGGCCGCGCTGAACTACCGCTACGACCAGGCCGGCAACGTCCTGTCGGTGGCCAACCGGCCGCTGGACGGGGACGGGAACCCCCGGCCCGGGGTCAGCGACGTGCAGTGCTTCCAGTACGACCACCTGCGCCGGCTGACCCAGGCCTGGACCCAGTCCAGCAACGGCTGCGCCGCGGACCCGGCGGCGGCCGATGTCGGTGGCGTGTCGGCCTACTGGAAGGCGTACGCCTACCACGCGGACGGCTCCCGCAAGTCGGTGACGGACCGCCGTTCGGGTGTCGCCTCCGTCTACGGGTACGCCGCGGCGGGTTCCGCCCAGCCGCACGCGGTACGTACGGTCACCACAGGTGAGCGGGTCGACCACTACGACTGGGACGCCACCGGCAATCTCACCTACCGTCGGATCGACGGGGTCGCCGAGAACCTGCAGTGGGACCCCCAGGGCAAGCTGGAGAAGATCACCGGCCCGGGTGGCGCGACCCGGATGCTGTACGACGTCGACGGCAACCGGATCGCCCGGATCGATCCGGGCGGTCAGGCGAGTGTCTTCGTCGCCGGACACGAGTTGAGCATCAGCGGCCAGGATACGACCGCGACCCGCTACTACGAGCACGCAGGCGACACCGTCGCGTCCCGCTCGGCGTCCACCGCCACCGGGGCCGGGGACGTGATGTGGCTGGGCGCGGACCAGCACGACTCGACGCACTGGGCGGTCAACTCCGTCACCCGTGTGGAGACGATCCGGTACTCCGATCCCTTCGGCAGCCCGCGAGCCGGGGGCACCGGTGGGACGTGGCCGGGGCAGCGCGGCTTCGTCGACGGCGTCGCGGACCCGACGGGTCTGTCCCTGCTCGGTGCCCGGTTCTACGACGCGGCACTGGGCGCGTTCATCTCGGTCGACCCGCAGACCGACGAGTACGACCCGCAGCGGATGCATCCGTACGCGTACGCCAACAGCAACCCCGCCACGTTCGCCGATGCCGACGGCCTCTTCTGGGGCAAGGTCAAGAGCGTCGCGAGCCGGGCCGGCAACGCGGTGGCCAGTGCCGCCCAGTCGGCGGTCACGACCGTGGTGAACAACGCCGGCACAATCGCATCGGTCGCCGGCACGGTGGCGCTGGTCGCCGCGGTGCTGCCGCCGCCCGCCCAGGTGGTCGCGGCCGCAGCCGGCGCGGTCGCTGCGGTTGCCGGAGCCATCGACACGGTCAAGACCTGCGCGGGCGGGGACAAGCTGGGTTGCGCGATGGGTGTGGCCGGGATGATCCCCGGCGTCCGGCAGGCCAAGACGGCTGCCCGTGGTGTCGGGGCGGCGAAGAAGGCGGTGAAGGGGGGCAAGTGCACGACGCCGAACAGCTTCACGCCGGGCACCGCTGTCCTGATGGCCGACGGCAGCCTCAAGCCGATCGAGGAGGTGGCCCTCGACGACGTGGTCCACGCGGTCGACCCGGAGACCGGTGAAGCGGGCGCACGCCCGGTGACCGACGTGATCAGCGGCGACGGTGAGAAGCGGCTGATCGACATCGGCGTCGATACGGACGGCGACGGCAGGGCCGACGACACCCTGACTGCGACCGACGGGCACCCGTTCTGGGTGGACGGGAGGAAGGACTGGGTCGCCGCGCAACGCCTGAGGGCCGGTGACCACCTGCTGACCCCCGACGGCGCCCGGGTGACGGTGGTGGCGATCGTCGCCTACGGTGCCGTCGCGACCGTGCACAACCTGACCGTCGACGGCATCCACACCTTCTTCGTGATCGCCGACACCACCCCGGTCCTTGTCCACAACTGCGGGGGGTACCAGGGCAAGCACCGGTCCGAGGAGCCGGAAGGGTACGTCGGGCGGCACCGGGCCGAGCACCAGCCGCAACACGACTCGTCGATGATCAAGAGCCACAAGAAGATCAACCTGCTCGACAGGTGGTCCTACCGGATGAAGGAGACGGCCCGCAAGGCTCAGCCCGGCGTGGAGAAGGGCAACGGCCAGTGGGGCGACAACGGTCAGAAGTACGGCGGGATGGCCGGCAAGATGATCGGCGGTGACAAGGGAGAGCTGATCGGGAGGATCCTTGGTGGGCTTTTCGGCTGGGCGCTGGCAATCTGGCGCAAGTGGGCGAAGGACTGGTGAGAGACGTGCTTGTTCAGGGGGGTCGCGAGTTCGTCTGGACGCTGTCCGACGCGGCGGCAACCGCGTGGCGGTCGGGGCGCGGCACGGTCGGGACGCTGGACGTGCTGGTCGAACTGGCGTCGCGGTTGCCATCGCTCAACCGCCTGCTCGGCCAGCGCGTGGGGAAGCTGAAGGAGGCCGCCGGCGTCTCCGGGGCCGAGCAGCCGCCCGACGGGGAACTGCCGGTCGCGCCCTCCGCGATCGAGCAGGAGGCGCAGGCTGTCCTCCGCGAGGCCACCTGGGTCGCCCGGCGACACCTGCGCAAGGAGGTCACCGACACGGCGCCGCGTTGGAGTCCGGCCAGTCACGCGGCGGTCCGGGACGCCTTGGCCCTGGCCCAGGCACACCGGCTGCGGCACGCCCACGGGATGCACCTGTTTCAGGCGCTGCTCGAAGCGTCGGCCGGCCGGGCGGCGCAGACGTTGGCAGACCTCGGCATCGGCCTGAAGGAGGTCGCGCGGCGGATGCCCGTCGACTCCTCGGTGGTGGAGGAGGGGACCCCGATGGCGGATGCCGCCTTGTCCCTGTCCGCCGTCGGGGTGCTGGATTCCGGTGGCGCCCTCTCGCGGCGCCTCCGGGTCACCGCCGGTCGCCTCGTACTGCGGTCCCGGGCCGGCGTCGTCCTGCCGTTCGTCGAACAGGAGGCGATCCGTCAGACCGTCCGCCGGGGTGCCGTCGAGGTGGACAGCGTCGCGTCGCTGGCTGCGGTGCTCGCCCTGGACGAACAGTTGACGGCGGTGGGGCGGACGCTCGCACCGCCCTGGGCGGCGGCCAATGCCGGCGGTGAGGTGCTGCGCGTCAAGGGCATCGACGTGTCGACGGTGCTGTCCCGGGCCGGGGCGTTGCCGGCTTCGTCCACCCCCGACCGCGCATACCGGTGGCGCAGCCTGCGCGGCGACCCGCCGTTCGGGCCGGACGCGGCGTCGGTGAGTGCCCGCGCCCACGATCTCGCCGACGGGTCCGACGTGGGCACCAGCCACCTCGTGCTGGCGATGCTGGCCGTGGACGACTGTGCCGCGCACCGGCTGCTGCGGGGCCTGCTCAACCTGCGGGATGTCCGGGAGGAGGTCACAGCCCGGCTGGGGTGCCCCCGAGCCTCCTGAGGCGGCATATGCCGAAGGGCCCGACCCCAGCGGGGTCGGGCCCTTCGGACATCGGTCAGGAGCTGTAGCCGCGGCTGGCGATCCAGTGCGCCAGGGCGTCCACGTCCATGCGGTACGAGGCCTGGTTCGGGTTGGCCGAGTCGGCGATCGTCACGACCTTCCCGCCGTCGCGGTAACCCACCACGCTGACGTAGTGGCCGCCCTCGAAGGAGTGGGCGTTGCCGTCGGTGTCGGTGGCGGTGCCGGCGATGTTGGCGACCACGGCCCGGCCGTCGTCCACCGCGCGCACCACGTCGGCGCGCAGCTTCTCCACCCGGTCACGGTCGCGGGCCTTGTCCACGGGGATCTCGGTGGACTTGTAGACGTCCTTGCCGGTCTGCTTGTTCAGCACCGGGGTGATGTCGTTGATGGAGTTGGTGCCGGCCTCGGTGGTGCCCATCTCCTTGGCCATGGCGTGCACGTCGATGTCCTTGCCCTGCACGCTCAGCGCGTTGCGGGCCGCGGCGGGGCCGCAGAAGTAGAAGTTGGGCTGCGCCTCGTAGCGCACGTCCAGCTCCCGCTCGCCGTGCTTGCGGTCGGCGGCGACCTGGACGGCGCGCTCGGCGGGAGCGGCCTGGGCGGCGATGGCGGGGCCGGCGATGCCACCGGCGGTGGCGGCGATACCGGCGACGGTCAGAGCGGTCTTGCGCAGCAGAGTGGTAGCCATGATCAGTTGCCTCTCTGTCGGGGGTACGCGGCGATGGGGGATGCCGCGGAAGTCGAACGGGCCCTTGCGTGCTTCGGGCCGGTGGCCTGCGCGGGCGGCCAGGGGATGGCCTGCTCCGGCGGCTCGGGGGATGTGACGACCGGCTGCCCGGGGTCATTCCCTGCCCGCCGGCGAGCGGGGCGGGGAGGTCGGCGGGTGCGGCGCGGTCTGCCATGTACAACGCCCCGCACCCCGCCCGGATTCCGCCGCAGCCGTGGCGCCCACCACCGGCGAACCGGACACCTCACCACAGACCTCCGGAGAGCCGAATCAACGGGACGGGTAGGAGATCTTGGTGAGTTCGTGCCCCCTGGAGGGCCGTTTCGTACCACGATCTCGGGCGGCCGTCCGGCCGGGATCACCGGGGGTGGTCGGCGGCTGCCTCGGGCTGGCTGGTGGAGGGGAAGGTGGGAGCGGTGTGGGCGGTGGGCTGGGCGGGGATCGGCGGGGCGGTGGGTGGCCAGGGGATCTCGGGGGAGCGGTGGAAGGTGATGCCGGCGGCCGCCCAGCGCGGGGCGTGGCCGGACAGCCGTTCGCGGAACCGGGACCAGTCGTGGGTCGCGCGGGGCGACCAGCCCAGCTCGGCGAGGGCGGGCAGGCGCGGGAACAGCATGTACTCGACCTCGGCCGGCGTCGTGATCGTCTCGGTCCAGAGCGGCGCCTCCACGCCCAGCACCGCCTCGGCTGGTACGTCGTGCAGGTGCGCGGCCGGGTCCCACTCGTACGCCCTGCGCACGTCGACGTGTCCGGCCCAGTCGAGGCCGAGCGGGCTGTCCGGGGCGTACTTCATGTCCAGGTACGCGTGGTTGGCGGGGGAGAGGATCAGGCGGGCGCCCCGACGTACCGCGTCGGCGGTCTGCGGGTCGTCGCCGTCGGTGCCCCACCACTGGAGGACCCGGCCGTCGACGTGTCCGGCCGGGGCGAGCTGGTGCCATCCGACGACGGTCTTGCCGTTGGCCGCGACCACCGCCTGGGCCCGCTCGACGAAGGCTCGGTATTGCTCGGCGGGCACCTTGAACGCCTCGTCGCCGCCGAGGTGCAGCCACGGCCCGGGGGTCAGCGCGGCGACCTCGCCGAGCACGTCGGCGACGAAGGCGTACGTCCGTTCGTCGGTCGGGTCGACGTAGCTGAACCCGACCTCGGTGCCGGTGTACGGCGGCGCCGCGACCTTGCCGGGCGCCAGTTCGGGGTAGGCGACGAGCGCGGCGTTGGTGTGGCCCGGCAGGTCGATCTCGGGCACCACGGTCACGTGCCGGCGGGCGGCGTACGCGACGATGCGCCGGTAGTCGTCCCTGGTGTACCAGCCGCCGGGGCCGCCGCCGACCTGGGTGGCGCCGCCGACCTCGGCGAGCCGGGGCCAGGAGTCGACGGCGATCCGCCAGCCCTGGTCGTCGGTGAGGTGCAGGTGCAGGTGGTTGAGCTTGTAGCGGGCCAGGTGGTCGACCACGCGCAGCACGTCCTCGACGGCGAAGAAGTGCCGGGCGACGTCGAGCATGGCGCCCCGGTAGGGGAAGCGCGGCCGGTCGACGATGGTGCCGCCGGGCACGACCCAGTGCGCGGTGACCGGCGTGGCGCTCTCGATGGCGGCGGGTAGGAGCTGACGTAGCGTCTGCGCGCCGTGGAACAGCCCTGCGGCGGTGGCGGCGGTGATCCGCACGCCGCCGGTGGTGACGTCGAGGCGGTAACCCTCCGGCCCGGCCACGGTGCCGTCCGAGCCGTTCCCGCCGGCCGGGCTGCTACCGGCCGGGCTGCTACCGGCCGGTTCGCTGCGGTCCGGGCTGCTACCGGCAGGGTCGCTGCCGGCCGGGCCTGCCGTCCGAGCGCTGGCGCCGGCCGGCGCCAGCGTGAGCGTCAGGACGTCGTCCTCGCTGCCGGGGCCGTCGGTGACCGGCAGCGGGAGGCCGGTGGCCGGGCGCAGCCAGCCGGCGAGCTGTTCGGCCACGTCCCGCCCGGCAGGGCTGACCCGCAGCGTCGTGTCCGCGTCCAGCGTGAAGTCCGCCGCCGGGTCCGGGAGCGCCTGCGCGGGGGCCGGCACCACGTCGCCGAGCCCGACCGGCGCCGGCCCGGCGAGCACCGCGGCGGCCCGGCCGGCGGCGACGCGGGCCAGCTCGGCGGCGGGTGTCGGCGTACCCGGTAGGACGCCGGGCGGGGTCGGCTCCGGCCCGGCTTCGGGGGCGACGGGGGTGATCGGCACGGCGACGCTCCAAGGGGTGTATTCGCGCGCGATATGGCAAAGGTCAGGTTCGACGAATCGTCGTGACGTCAAGGGTACGAGGAGCGGGGAGGTGCGTGATCGTGCTCGTGGAAGCGTTCCCAGAAAACGGTACGAACGCGGATAGTGGTGACCGTTGTGCCGAAAGTCACCGAACGCTCCCAGGTTTCCGGAAGTTCGCCTAGCCTTCGGCCACCGACGCTGACGAGCCGGGATTACCGGTGGTCGCCCCCGGGGTATGTCCGAACTGAACCTTCGTTAAGTGTCAATGGCGCGCGTGGGAGGCTCCAGGTGGCAGCGCAGGAAACGGTCGAGCACAAGTACGTCTACGACTTCGCCGAGGGCAACAGGGAACTCAAGGACCTGCTCGGTGGCAAGGGGGCCAACCTGGCCGAGATGACAAACCTCGGCCTGCCGGTTCCGCCCGGCTTCACGATCACCACCAAGGCCTGCCGGGCTTACCTGACGACCGGACGGGAGCCGGACGGCCTCGCCGCGCAGATCGAGGCGCACCTGGAGTCGCTGGAACGCGGGATGGGGCGGCGGCTCGGCGATCCGGACGACCCGCTGCTGGTGTCCGTACGCTCCGGCGCCAAGTTCTCCATGCCCGGCATGATGGAGACCGTCCTCAACGTCGGCCTCAACGACCGCAGCGTGGTGGGACTCGCCCGCCAGGCCGGCGGCAGCGCCGACCGGGCCGCCTCCGGCGACGCGGACAGGTTCGCCTGGGACTCCTACCGGCGGCTGATCCAGATGTTCGGCAAGACCGTCTGCGAGGTGCCGGGCGAGGAGTTCGAGCACGCGTTGGACGAGGCGAAACGCGCCAAGGGCACGAGCGACGACCTCGACCTGGACGCCGACGACCTGCGTGGGCTTGTCGACGCGTACAAGAAGATCTTCGCCAAGCACACCGGCCGGGAGTTCCCGCAGGAGCCGCGCGAGCAGCTCGACCTGGCCATCCGGGCGGTCTTCGAGTCGTGGAACGCCGAGCGGGCGGTGCTCTACCGCCGGCAGGAGCGCATCCCGGCCGACCTGGGCACCGCGGTCAACGTGGTGGCGATGGTCTTCGGCAACCTCGGGGCCGACTCCGGCACCGGCGTCGCGTTCACCCGCGACCCGGGCAGCGGCGCGCAGGGCATCTACGGCGACTACCTGGTCAACGCGCAGGGCGAGGACGTGGTGGCCGGCATCCGCAACACCGTGCCGTTGCAGGAGCTGGAGCGGCTCGACAAGACCTCCTACGACCAGCTGCTCGGCATCATGGCCCGGCTGGAGGAGCACTACCGGGACCTGTGCGACATCGAGTTCACCATCGAGCGCGGCAAGCTGTGGATGCTCCAGACCCGGGTCGGCAAGCGCACCGCCGCCGCCGCGTTCGTCATCGCCGGGCAGCTCGTCGACGAAGGGCTGATCGACCTGGACGAGGCGCTGCACCGGGTCAACGGCGCGCAGCTGGCCCAGCTCATGTTCCCGCGCTTCCAGGTCGACCACGAGTTCCAGCCGGTGGCCAGGGGCATCGGCGCGTCCCCGGGCGCGGCGTCCGGCACGGTCGTCTTCGCCTCGGCGCGCGCGGTCGAGCTGGCCGCCCAGGGCAGGTCGGTGATCCTGGTGCGCCGGGAGACCAACCCGGACGACCTCAACGGCATGATCGCCGCGCAGGGCATCCTCACCTCGCGCGGCGGCAAGACCAGCCACGCCGCCGTGGTGGCCCGCGGCATGGGCAAGACCTGCGTCTCCGGCGCCGACGCGCTGGAGGTGAACGTGCCGGCCAAGCGGTTCACCGTCGGCGACCGGGTGGTCAACGAGGGCGACATGGTGTCGATCGACGGCACCACAGGTCAGGTCTACCTCGGCGAGGTGCCGGTCATGCCGTCCGAGGTGGTGCAGTACTTCGAGGGCGAGATCGACCCGGAGACCACCGAGGACCCGCTGGTCCGCGCCGTACACCGGATCATGACGCACGCGGACGCGGCGCGGCGGCTGCGCGTGCGCACGAACGCCGACACCGGCGCGGACTCGGCCCGCGCCCGGCGGTTCGGCGCCGAGGGCATCGGCCTGTGCCGTACCGAGCACATGTTCCTCGGCGACCGCCGGGAACTGGTCGAGCGGCTCATCCTGGCCGAAGGTGGGCGGGAGCGGGAGGAGTCGCTGGCCGCGCTGCTGCCGTTGCAGCGGGCCGACTTCGTGCAGATCTTCCGGGAGATGGACGGCCTGCCGGTCACGGTGCGGCTGATCGACCCGCCGCTGCACGAGTTCCTGCCCCCGTTGGAGCAGCTCGCGGTCAACGTGGCGGTGGCGCAGGAACGCGGCGAGGACGTGGCCAAGGAGGAGGCGCTGCTCGCCGCCGTCCGGCGGATGCACGAGGAGAACCCGATGCTGGGCCTGCGCGGGGTCCGGCTCGGCCTGGTCATCCCGGGCCTGTTCGCCATGCAGGTGCGCGCGATCGCGGAGGCCGCCGTCGAGGTCGCCCGCAACGGCGGCACGGCCTGCCCGGAGATCATGGTGCCGCTGGTCGGCGCGGTCCAGGAGCTGGAGACGGTACGCGCCGAGGCCGAGCGGATCATCGCCGAGGTGGTCGGGGACAGCGGCGTCGAGGTGCTGATCGGCACGATGATCGAGGTGCCCCGGGCGGCGCTGACCGCCGGGCAGATCGCCGAGGCGGCGGAGTTCTTCTCCTTCGGCACCAACGACCTGACCCAGATGGCGTGGGGTTTCTCCCGCGACGACGTGGAGGGCGCGTTCTTCTGGCGCTACCTGGAGCTGGGCATCTTCGGCATTTCGCCGTTCGAGTCGATCGACGCCGACGGGGTCGGGCGGCTCATCCGCATCGCCGCCGAGGAGGGCCGGGCGGCCCGCCCCGGGCTGAAGCTGGGCATCTGCGGTGAGCACGGCGGCGACCCGGACTCGGTGCACTTCTTCCACTCCGTCGGGCTGGACTACGTCTCCTGCTCGCCGTTCCGGGTGCCGGTGGCCCGGCTGGAGGCCGGCCGCGCGGCGATCACCACCGCCGGTTCCGACTCCCGCTGATCGTGGCCGTGCGGGGCCGTCGGCGCAGGCCGGCGGCCCCGCGTACGGCCCGGCGCGCCGTTGCGCCCGCCCCGGCGTAACCTGAGCTTCCGCCACGTGTCGATCAGGAGGGGTGGGCGCATGACCGCCGTCTGGGAGAACCTGACCATCGACGCCCGGGATCCGTCCCGGCTCGCCCGCTGGTGGGCGGAGGCGCTGGGCTATCAGGTGATCTCCGACAAGCCGGACGAGGTGGAGATCCGCCGGACCCCCGACACGATGCCCGGTCTCGTCTTCGTCCCGGTCCCCGGGCTGAAGGAGGGGAAGAACCGGCTGCACATCGACCTGCGTCCGACCGACCTGGAGGCCGAGGTGGAGCGCCTGGTCGACATGGGCGCCCGGCACGTCGACATCGGCCAGGGGGACGTGGGGTGGACGGTGCTCGCCGACCCGGAGGGCAACGAGTTCTGCGTGTTGCATGCCCGCTGACGACGCGGCCCGGTTGGTCGCGGAGCCCCCGAAGGACACCGGGCACGGGCGGTCGCCGTTCGAGCGGGACCGGGCGCGGGTGCTGCACTCGGCGGCGTTCCGCCGGCTCGCCGCGAAGACCCAGGTGCACGTCGCCGGCACCGACGACTTCCTGCGTACCCGGCTGACCCACTCGCTGGAGGTGGCGCAGATCGCCCGGGAGATGGGTGCCCGGCTCGGCTGCGACCCGGACGTGGTGGACACCGCCGGGCTGGCCCACGACCTGGGCCACCCGCCGTTCGGGCACAACGGCGAGGCCGCGTTGGACGAGCTGGCCGCCGGCTGCGGCGGTTTCGAGGGCAACGCGCAGACCCTGCGGGTGCTCACCCGGCTGGAGGCCAAGGTGCTCACCGACGACGGGCGCTCGGCCGGGCTGAACCTGACCCGGGCCGCGCTCGACGCGGTCAGCAAGTATCCGTGGCCGCGCCGACCCGGCGAGCGCAAGTTCGGCGTGTACGCCGACGACCGCCCGGTCTTCGACTGGCTGCGCGCCGGCGCTCCGTCCGGTTCCCGGCGCTGCCTGGAGGCCCAGGTGATGGACTGGGCCGACGACGTGGCGTACTCGGTGCACGATGTCGAGGACGGCATCCACGGCGGGTACGTCGACTTGGGCCCGCTGTTGGCCGACCCGGACGAGCGGCGGGCGCTGTGCGCCGACGTGGCCACCACCTACTCCGGCGAGGAGCCGGCGGACCTGGGTGAGGTGCTTGACGACCTGCTCGCCGATCCGGCGCTCGCCCCGCTGGCCGCGTACGACGGCAGCCATCGCGCCCTCGCCGCGTTGAAGGGCACCACGAGCGTGCTCACCGGCCGTTTCGTCTCGGGAGTGGTGTCCGCCACCGTGCGGCGCCACGGGCCCGGCCCGCACCGTCGCTACGCCGCCGACCTGGTGGTGCCGCGTCGGCTCCGGGCGCAGTGCGCGCTGCTCAAGGGCATCGCCTTGCGGTACGTGATGCGCCGCCCCGGCGCGACGGAGCGCTACGCGCGGCAGCAGGAGGTTCTCGCCGGTCTGGTCGGCGCGTTGCGGGACCGGGCGCCGGACGCGTTGGACCCGGTGTTCGCGCCGCTGTGGCGGGCGGCGGCGGACGACGCGCAGCGGCGGCGCGTGGTGATCGACCAGGTCGCCTCGCTCACCGACCCGGCCGCCCTGGCCTGGCACGACCGCCTGGTGCCCGCACGACGCTGACCGCACCACCCCGGAGCCGGGGAAGTAGTGAGGTTAGCCTAAGCGCATGACGGATCGTCCGAAGATGCTCACCGCCGCCACGGTCGTCCGGACCGCGCGGCCCACCCCGCACCTGATCCGGCTCGTGCTGGGCGGCCCCGAGCTGGCCGGCCTGCCGGTGGGCGCGCACACCGACCACTACGTGAAGTTCGTCTTCCCGCCGGACGGGGTGACCTATCCGCACCCGGTGGACATGGCCACCATCAAGCGGGAGTACCCGGCGCGGCAGTGGCCGCGACTGCGGGCGTACACGGTGCGGGCCTGGGACGCGGCGGCCGGCGAGATGACCGTGGACGTGGTGCACCACGGCGACGCGGGGCTGGCTGGCCCGTGGGCGGCGGCGTTGCGCCCCGGGGACCGGGTGCTGTTCGCCGGGCCGGGTGGCGCGTACGCGCCGGACCCGACCGCCGACTGGCATCTGCTGGCCGGTGACGAGAGCGCGTTGCCGGCGATCGCCGCCGCCCTGGAGCGGCTGCCGGCCGGCGCGCGCGCGGTCGCGTACGTCGAGGTGGACGGCCCGGCCGACGAGATGCCGCTGGCCAGCGCCGGCGATGTGGAGCTCCGCTGGCTGCACCGCGCCGGCCGCCCGTTCGGCGCGGCGCTTGTCGAGGCGGTGCGGGCGTTGGAGTTCCCGCCCGGCCGGGTGCACGCGTTCGTGCACGGGGAGGCCGGGGCGGTCAAGGAGCTTCGCCGGCTGCTGCGGATGGAGCGTGGCGTGCCCCGGGGTGACCTGTCCATCTCCGGCTACTGGCGGCAGGGCATGGACGACGAGGGCTGGCGTTCCTCCAAGCCGGCCTGGAACGCCGCCGTGGAGGCCGAGGAGGCCGCTGCCGTCCCGGCCTGACGGGGTTCCTGCGCGTTCCGGCCCGGCGGTGCGCCAGCCCGCCCACGATGGGGTCATGACAGGACAAGTGGGGCGGCCCGCGACCCAGCCGGTCGACCGGGTGGTGTTCGGGGTCGGGGTCGCCGGTGTGCTGGCCGTGGTGGCGTGGGGCGGGTTCGCCGGGGGCTCGCTGGCCCGGTTCGGCGAGTCCGGCCTGGCCTGGACCGTCAGCACGTTCGGCTGGTTCTTCGTGGTCGCGGCCGACGCCTTCCTGGTGCTGGCGGTGGTCATCGCCGCCTCCCGGTTCGGCCGGATCCGGCTGGGCGCCGACGACGACGAGCCGGAGTTCGAGACGCTGGCCTGGATCGCCATGATGTTCAGCGCCGGCATGGGCATCGGCCTGGTGTTCTTCGCCGTGGCCGAACCGATCCAGCACTACGCCGCGCCGCCGCCTGCCTCCGGCGTCGAGCCGCAGACCGGCGCCGCCGCCGCGACGGCCATGCAGTACACGCTCTTCCACTGGACCCTGCACCCGTGGGGCATCTACGCGGTCGCGGCGCTGGCGCTGGCGTACTCGACCTTCCGCAAGGGGCGGGGCAACCGGATCTCCTCGGCGTTCGCGCCGCTGCTCGGTGCGCGGACCGACGGCGCGCTCGGTCGCGCGATCGACCTGCTGGCCGTCTTCGCCACCGTGTTCGGCTCCGCGACCAGTCTCGGGCTGGGCGCGCTCCAGGTGGCGGCGGGCCTGGACCTGGTGGCCGGCGTGCCGGACAGCCGGGCGGTCGAGGTGGCGATCATCGCCGCACTCACGCTTGCCTTCGTCGTCTCCGCCTTCTCCGGCCTGCACCGCGGCGTCAAGTGGTTGTCCACCACGAACGTGCTGATCGCCGTCGTGTTGATGGTGTTCGTGTTCGTGGTCGGGCCCACCGTCTACACGCTTGAGGTGCTGCCGGCCTCGATCGGTGACTACCTGAGTGGCCTGGTGCGGATGTCGACGCGGACCGGGGCGTTCTCCGACCCGGCCTGGCTGGGCTCGTGGACCATCTTCTACTGGGCGTGGTGGATCTCCTGGGCGCCGTTCGTGGGCACGTTCATCGCCCGCATCTCGCGCGGGCGTACGGTCCGCCAGTTCCTGATCGGCGTGCTGCTGGTGCCCAGCGGCGCGAGCACGGTCTGGTTCGCGGTGCTGGGCGGCAGCGCCCTGCGTGCCCAGACCACCGGCAGCCGAGACCTGGTGGCCGACGTGGAAGCCGGCTCCGAGCAGGCGTTGTTCGGGCTGCTCGACACGCTGCCGCTGGCCACGCTGACAAGCGTGCTCGCCATGGTGCTCATCGCCCTCTACTTCGTCACCAGCGCCGACTCGGCGTCGCTGGTGCTCGGCTCGCTCAGCTCGCGTGGCGCACTGCGGCCGCACCGCGGGCTGGTGGTGCTCTGGGGCGTGCTGATCGGCGCGGTGGCGGCGGCGTTGCTGCTGGCCGGCGGCCTGGCCGCGTTGCAACAGGCGACCATCCTGGTCGCGTTGCCGTTCGTGGTGGTGATGCTGGGCCTGGCGGTCGCGGTGCTCCGGGAGATGGCCGCCGATCCGATGCTGCGCGCCGGGCCCCGACCCCGCCGCGCGGGCCTGGCCGCCGCGGTGAACGCCGCCCGGTCGTACGAGGAGGAGGACCCGGCGCCCGTCACCCGCTGGTTCCACCGTCCGCGCCACTGAGTGGGGGTACCTCGGTTTGTAGTATGAGTGCTACATTCCAAGGTATGACTGTGGTTGAACATCCGGGGGTCGCCGCGTCCTCCCGGCCTCCCGACGAGGATCTCGTCCTCGACGTCCGCGACCTGCGTATGCGCTACGGCGCCGTCGACGTGCTGCACGGCGTCGACCTCACCGCCCGGCGGGGCGAGGTGGTGGCGTTGCTCGGACCCAACGGCGCGGGCAAGACGACCACCATCGAGATCCTGGAGGGCTTCCGGCTGCCCTCGGCCGGCACGATCCAGGTGCTCGGCGTCGATCCCGCCCACGGTGACGAGCGGTGGCGTGCCCGGCTGGGCGTGGTGCTCCAGTCCTGGCGCGACCACGGCAAGTGGCGGGTCCGTGAGCTGCTCGCCCACCTCGGCGACTTCTACGCGCCGTACGCCACCGACCGGAGCCCGCGCCCGTGGCCGGTCGACGACCTGCTGGCCACCGTCGGCCTGACCGCGCACGCCGGCAGCCGGGTGGCCCGGCTCTCCGGCGGCCAGCGTCGCCGCCTCGACGTGGCGGTCGGCATCGTGGGCCGGCCGGAACTGCTCTTCCTGGACGAGCCGACGGTCGGCTTCGACCCGGCCGCCCGGCGCGAGTTCCACGAGCTGGTGCACCGACTCGCCGACCTGGACGAGACCACGATCGTGCTGACCACCCACGACCTGGCCGAGGCGGAGAAGCTGGCCGACCGCATCCTCATCCTGGCCGGCGGCCGGATCATCGCCGAGGGCTCGCCGGACCAGCTCGCCCGGCGAGTCGCGGGGGACGCCGAGGTCCGCTGGACCCGCGCCGGCGAGCGGTACGTGCACTGCACCGCCGATGCCACCGCGTTCCTGCGCGACCTGCTCCGCGAGCACGGCGATCGGGTGGGGGAGCTGGAGGTGCGCCGGGCCAGCCTGGAGGACGCCTATCTGGCCCTGGTGCACGAGGAGGAGACCGGCATCCGCACCGGGCGGGCCGAGCGGGTGTGGCAGCAGGAGGCGAACCGATGAACCCGACCACGAACGCGCTGCGCGCCGGGCTGCGGCGTGGCCTGATCGAGCTGCGCGCCACGTTCACCAACGGCCAGGATCTCTGGACCTACTTCTTCCCCACCGTGGTGCTGCTGGTCGCCGTGTTCTGGATGCGCGGTTCGACAGTGCCCGGCACCGACTTCTCGCTCGGCGCCCGTACGCTGCCCAGCGCGCTCGGCATGGGCCTGCTCTTCGGCGGCCTGCTCGGGCTGGCCAACCAGCTCGTGATCGACCGGGAGGACGGCACGCTGCTGCGCGCCAAGGCGATCCCGGACGGCATGCTCGGCTACCTGGTCGGCAAGATCGTGCTGGTCTCGGCGGTCGCGTTGATCGGCGTGGCCATCCAGCTCACCCCAGGGCTGTTCTTCCTCGACGGGCTGCGGCTCGGCGATCCCGGTGCCTGGCTCACCCTGGCCTGGGTGGTGCCGCTCGGCCTGGTCGCGACGCTGCCGCTGGGGGCGGTGATCGGCTCGCTGATCGAGAACCCGCGCAACATGGGCCTGGTGGTGATGCCGATCTTCGGTCTGATCGCCCTGTCCGGCATCTTCTCTCCGATCAACGGCCTGCCCGGCTGGCTCCAGGGCGTCGCCCAGGTGTTCCCGCTCTACTGGCTAGGCTTGGGCATGCGCTCGGCGCTGCTCCCCGCTGACCTCGCGGCGGTCGAACTCGGCGGCTCCTGGCGGCACCTGGAGACGGTCGGCGTGCTCGGCGCCTGGGCGGTGCTCGGGCTCGTGCTGGCCCCGGTGGTGCTGCGCCGGATGGCCCGCCGGGAGTCCGGCTCGCGGGTCGCCGCCCGGCGGGAGCGGGCCATGCAGCGGGTCGGATGAGAGGGCGTCGATGAGCGAGACCGTGCACAACCGGATCGCGGTGCTGCGCGCCGAACGGGGCGTCTCCCGGCGGCAGCTCGCCGACGCGCTCGGTGTGCACTACCAGACCGTCGGCTACCTGGAGCGCGGTGAGTTCCGGCCCAGCCTGCACCTGGCGCTGCGCATCGCCGCGTACTTCGAGGTGCCGGTCGAGGTGGTCTTCTCCATCGAGCCGTTCCCGCGCATCGGCGACCCCGCCGCCGCCCGCTCGGCCTGAGCCCGTGGGCGGGCGGGTCGGCCACCCGCCCGTCCCCCGGCCGCCGTGACGTCGGTCCGGCAGGGCAGGATGTAGGCCGAGGGGGGTGGCGGTCATGGCGGGGCGGATCCGGGACGAGGACATCGCGCTGGTCCGCGAGCGCACCTCCATCGCGGATGTCATCTCCGACGTGGTGACGCTCAGGTCGGCAGGCGGCGGCAACCTCAAGGGGCTCTGCCCGTTCCACGACGAGAAGAGCCCTTCGTTCAACGTCTCGCCCGCCCGCAACGTGTTCTACTGCTTCGGCTGCGGGGTCGGCGGCGACGCGATCAAGTTCCTGATGGACGCCGAGCACCTCAGCTTCGTCGAGTCCGTCGAGCGGCTCGCCGCCCGCGCCGGCATCCAGCTGCGATACGTCGAGGACGACCGGTCCGCGCCGCGTACCCGTCCGCAGCAGGGGCAGCGGCAGCGCCTGGTGGCCGCGCACGCCGCCGCCGTCGAGTTCTACCGGGCCCAGCTGACCACCGCCGGTGCCCGTCCGGCCCGGGAGTTCCTGGCGGCGCGCGGGTTCGACCGGGCCGCCGCCGAGCGCTACACCTGCGGGTTCGCCCCGGACGGGTGGGACCTGCTCACCAAGCACCTGCGCCAGCAGGGCTTCAGCCACGACGAGATGGTCACCGGCGGCCTGTCCCGTCCGGCCCGCTCCGGGTCGTTGATCGACAGGTTCCGCCGCCGGCTGATGTGGCCCATCCGGGACATCACCGGCGACGTGATCGGCTTCGGCGCGCGCAAGCTGTTCGACGACGACGACGGCCCGAAATACCTCAACACCCCCGAGACGCCGCTCTACAAGAAGTCGCACGTGCTCTACGGCATCGACCAGGCCAAGCGGGAGATCGCCAAGCAGGGCAAGGTGGTGGTGGTCGAGGGCTACACCGACGTGATGGCCTGCCACCTCGCCGACGTGCCGACCGCGGTGGCGACGTGCGGCACCGCGTTCGGCGGCGACCACATCTCGGTGCTGCGCCGGGTGCTGTTCGACAGCGACGAACGGGCCGGCGAGATCATCTTCACCTTCGACGGTGACGCGGCCGGTCAGAAGGCCGCGTTGCGGGCGTTCGAGGACGACCAGCGCTTCGTCGGGCGCACGTTCATCGCGGTCAGCCCCGACAACATGGACCCGTGCGAGCTGCGGCTGGCCAAGGGCGACCTGGCCGTACGCGACCTGGTGGCCCGCCGCGAGCCGCTCGTCGACTTCGCGCTGCGGCACGTGATCAGCCGGTTCGACCTGGACACCGTCGACGGGCGGGTCGAGGCCATGCGCCGCGCGGCCCCGCTGGTGGCCAAGATCAAGGATCGGGAGAAGCGCCCGGAGTACGTGCGCAAGCTGGCCGCCGACCTCGGCATGGAGATCGAGCCGGTGCAGCGGGCGGTGCTGGCCGCCACGCACGGCCAGCCGGCCGCCGGTCGCCCCGCCCCGAACCGGTCGGGCCCGGCCGTGGCGGCGGTGGACAGCCCGCGTTCCATGGTGGAGCGGGAGGCGCTCAAACTGGCGTTGCAGGAGCCGGTGCTCGCCGGGCCGATGTTCGATGCGGTCGAGGCGGGCGACTACCAGCACCCGGTGCACGTGGCGGTGCGCACCGCCATCGCCGCGGCCGGCGGCGCGGCCGGCGCCACCGGCGGCGCGGTATGGATCGAGCAGGTCCGCGACGCCTGCGACGACCTGGCCGGCCAGGCGCTGGTCGGTGAACTGGCGGTGGACCCGTTGCGCATCGACGGCGAGCCCGACCCGCGCTACGTCTCGGTCACCATGGCCCGGCTCCAGTGGAGTTCGGTCACCGGCCGGATTCGTGACCTGAAGTCGAAGATCCAGCGGGTCAACCCGGTGAGTCACAAGGACGAATACTTCGCCCTGTTCGGGGAGTTGCTCTCGCTGGAACAACACGCGCGGGCGCTGCGCGAGCAGGCCGCCGGAGGTTTGTGATGGGTTTGTTCAGACGCCGCCCGAAGCTGCCGTCGGCCGACCGGCCGCCGCTGACCGCCGACGAGCGGGTGCTGGCCTGGGCCGCCGCCGGCAAGGGTGACGGTGCCGGTGAGGGCGTGCTGGTGGCCACCAACCGCGGGCTCTGGCTGCCCGGCCGGGCGGAGCGTCTCGGCTGGCACGACGTCCTCAAGGCGGTCTGGTCCGGCCGGGAACTCACCGTCACCCCGGCGGAGCCGCTCGCCGAGCGCGACGGCTACCTGGTCGTCGTCGACGGCCCGCCCGAAACCCACCTGCTGGTGGACCCGGGCGACCTGCCGCACCAGGTGCGGGCCCGGGTCACCGGTTCGGTGGCGTACACCGTGCACCACGAGGTGCCCGGCGGTGCCGGCCGGATCGCGGCCCGGCGGGTGTCCGGGGTGGACGGACTGACCTGGACGGTCCGCTACGACCCGGGCACGCCCGCCGACGACGAAGCGGTGGTCGCCGAGACCGACCGGCTGGTCGCGGAGGCGCGCGCCGCCACCACCCCCGCCGACGTCTGAGGCCCCGCCGGCCGGGGGAGTCGACGGCGCGGACCGTTCAGGTGCGTGGGCGGGCGCCGTCGAGGAAGAGCGCGACAACCCGGTCCGGCCCGGTGTCGTCGGTGAGGTCGGCCGCGCGGGCCAGGTGCAGGAACGCGTTCATCAGGAACTCGGGGTCGCCGGTGACGGCGCCCTCGGCCCGCGCGTCGGCGAAGAACCGGGTCACCGGCGCCAGCATCAGCGCGACGTAGAGGCCCGAGACGTGCTCGCTGGTCTCGGCGGAGACCAGCGGCAGCGTGTCGTAGATGCGCTGCTCGAAGGTGATCGCGTCGCCGTGCTGCCCGGCGGCGACGGCGGCGAGCGCGTGCAGCCGTCGCGTCACGTCGCCGGGTCCGGTCAGCGCTGCCGAGATCCGGCCGCCGACGTCCCGGATGTACCGTTCCGCCACCGCGATGTAGAGGTCCTCCTTCCCGCCGGGGAAGTGGTGGTAGATGGACGGCTTCTGGATGCCCACGCTGCGGCCCACGCCGACCAGGGAGATGCCCTGGTAGCCGGTCGCGGCGAGCTGCTCGGCGAAGGCGTCCATGATCTGGGTGCGGGTGTCGGTGGGGTTCATCGGTTCTTTCTCACGTGCTGGAGGGCGAGGGCGCAGGCGGCGGTTCCGGCGACGGCGAGGGTGACGATCGCCGTGACGCCGATCGGGGCCGAGGTGAGCGCCGTGCCGTCGCCGAGCTGGCGGGCGGTGTCGACGATATAGGTGAGCGGGTTGACCCGGGCGATCAGGCGCATCCAGCCGGCGAGTTCGTCGACCGGCGCGAACACGCCGGTGAAGAACGACAGGCCGAACACGACGAGCGTGACCAGGTTGGTGGTCGAGGCCGAGGCCGACCGGATCGCGAGCGCCATGCTCAGCAGCGCCACGCCGAGACCCAGGGCCAGCATCAGCAGCAGCATCCCGGCGACGCCGGACCAGCTCGTGGGCCGGTAGCCGATAAGCGACGCGCCGGCGACCGTGACCGTCATCTGGAGTACGACAGCGATCAGCGCGGCGACGACCGGGCCGACGAGGAACGGTGTCGTGGTGCCGTGGGCGAGCCGCAGGCGGTCGAGGTATCCGCTGGTGATGTCGCCCAGCACCAGGGTGCCCGCCGCGCCCGCGCCGGTGGCGACGCCGGTGAGCAGGATCAGCGGCAGCAGGAACGCGACGAAACCCGTCCCGTCCAGGTAGGTGCTGCCCACGGCGTCGAGCTGCCCGGCGTAGACGAGCAGGAAGAACAGGGACTGGGCGACCGGGGCGACAAGCAGCGCGGGGGTACGGAGCACGGCCCGGGTCGAGCGTCCGATCGCCGCGAGGACGACCGGGGCAGGGGAGTGGCGGGGCGGGGTGAGCGCGAGCGGGAGCACGGTGTCGGGCCTTTCCGGGTGTGGTGGGGCACGCCTCAGCGGGCGGCGAGGGCGACGAAGACGTCGTCGAGGGACGGTTCGGCGAGCTGGAGCCGGGTGATGTCGGCGGCGGCCGCGCCCGTCTCGTGCAGGGCTGCCGTCAGCGCCCGCGGGTCGTCCGGGACGCTGAGGCGGACCCGGGCCGGACGGTCGGGGTCGGCCCGGAAACCGGCCTCGGAGGCGGCGGCGAGCGCGGTCGCGGCGGCGTCGTCGGACAGGTCGATCGTCAGCGTGCGGCTGCCCACGCGCTGCTTGAGCGACGCCGGTGAGCCCTGGGCGACCACCCGGCCGTCCCGGAGCACCGCGATCTCCGTGGCCAGCACGTCCGCCTCGTGGAGGTCCTGGGTGGAGATGAGCAGCGAGGTGCCGCCCTGGTTGAGGCGGGTCAGTTCGGTCCAGAAGTCGATGCGTGCGAGCGGGTCCAGGCCGGTGGTCGGCTCGTCCAGGATCACCACGGCCGGCTCGGCGACGAGCGCCACGGCCAGGTCCAGTTTCCGCCGGGTGCCGCCGGAGAGCGTGGCCACCCGGGACGAGCGGTGCTCACCCAGACCGAACAGGTCGACGAGTTCCCGCGTGCGGCGGGCTCGCTGCCGGCGGCCCAGCCCGAGCGCCACGCCGTGGAAGTCGAGCACCTCGACAGGCGAGGCGAGTGGGTCCAGGGCATTCGACTGCGGCGCGAGGCCGAGCAGGCGCCGGGCGTCCCGCGCCTGCGTCACCGTGTCGAACCCGCCGATGCGTACCGAGCCCGACGTCGGGGTGCGCAGCGTCGCGATGACCTCCAGCAGGGTCGACTTGCCCGCGCCGTTGTGGCCGAGCACGACAAAGCGGCTGCCCGGCGCGATGGCGAGGTCGAGCGCGCACAGGGCGTCCCGGTTCCGGTAGGTCTTGGTCAGGGCGGTGGCGAGCACGAGCGGGGTCATACCCCCACCCTACCGACCGGTCGGTAGGGTGGGGGTATGGGATGCCCCCGACCGCCGGATAACCGATCGTAATGTTCGGGACGGGCTGCTAGCGTCGCGGAATGTTCGCCACCGACCGCGTCCGGCTGCGGCCCCCCACGCCCGACGACGCGCCGAACATGTTCCGCCTGCACAGCGACCCCGAGCTGCACCTGATCACCGACGACGAGCCGTTCCTGCCGCACCACGTCGGCCAGGTCCGGGCCCGGCTGGAGAAACAGGTCACCGAGCCGCCCGACGGCCGGAGTTCGGTGTCGCTGCTGGCCGAGACCGTGGCCGACGGCACGTTCCTGGGCGGCGGCGTGCTGTGGGGGATCAACCCGTTCAGCCAGTTCGCCCACCTCGGCATCACGCTGCTCCCGGAGGCACGTGGCCAGGGATACGGCACCGACGTGATCCGCCTGCTCTGCCGGTACGGCTTCCGCAGCCGCAACCTCCGCCGTCTGGAGATCGAGACGCTGGCCGGCAACACCGCGATGCGGCGTACCGCCGAGGCGTGCGGCTTCACGCTCGAAGGCATCCAGCGCGAGCGCGAGTACGACGGCGACGGCTTCGCCGACATGGCCGTCTACGGGCTGCTCCGACGCGACTGGACGCCGTAGCCGGCGAGGCGACGCCCGTCCGCGCCGTGCCGCCGGCCGGCCCGGTCGGGCTCACGTTCCGCGGCACGCGCGGGTGGGCCGGCCCGGCCGGCCCACCGCACGTCACCTCGCCTCAGCCGGTGCGGTAGAAGCGGAGCGCACCAGGGTGCAGCGGAACCGCCCCGGTCGCCGCCGCACTGGCCCGGTTGAAGTTCGCCGCCTCCGGATGCACCCGGATCAGGTCGCCCTGCCACGTGAACAGCACCCGCGTCAGGTCGTACGCGAGCTGCTCGGGCATGTCCACCGGCACCACGAGCACGTTCGCCACCGTGATGGTGGGCGTCGGCTCGGGGGTGCCGTACACGTCCTTCGGCAGCGTGGCGGCGGTGTAGACCCCGCTGTAGCGGGCATCGAGCGGTTCGACCAACTCGGCGAGGGGCAGCAGCCGGAACTTTCCCGGTGCCGAGGAGAGCAGGTCCTTCACACCCGGCGTGGGCAGGCCGCCGGCGAAGAACATCGCATCGAGGTCGTTCGTGCGCATCTGCTTGACCGTTTCCGGCAGCGACAGGTTGAAGCGCTGGATGTCCCGGGTCGGGTCCATGCCGGCGGCGGTGAGCAGCCGCCCGGCGATGATGTCCGTACCGGACCTCGGCGAGCCGGTCGAGACGCGCTTGCCCCGCAGATCGGCGAAACTGTCGATCTTGCCTGAGGTCCGGACGATCACATGCGTGTAGTTGCTGTAGACCCGGGCCAGAGCCCGTACCGGCTGGGGCTGCTTGTCGAACGTCCCCCGCCCCTGGACCGCGTCCGACGCCGTGTCGGCCAGGCTGAACGCGATCTCCATGTCACCGCTGGCCACCCGGGTGATGTTCTCCACCGACGCCCCGGTCGGCTCTGCCCGCGCCTCGTAACCGGGCAGATGCTGGGTGATCAGGTCGGCGTACCCGCCGCCGAGCTGGTAGTAGACGCCCGTGGTGTTGCCGGTAGCCACGAAGATGCGCCCGTCGTGCCACACCTGCGAGTCGGGGCGCTCCGCGCCGCAACCCGCCACCAGCGCCAGCCCCACCAGCGCCGCCACCAGTCGCCGCCCGCGGCCGGTCACCGGCGGACCGCCGGTTCCAGCGCCTCCGCCACCCGCTGCACGAGCGTCGCCGTCTCGTAACCGATCTGCCCCAGGTCGCAGCCGGGGGCGGCGAGCACACCGAGCAGCGCCCGCTCGCCGACCGCCATCACCAGCAACACCCCGCCGTCCATGTCGACGATCTGCTGGCGTACCCGGCCGGCGGACATCAACCGGGCCGCACCCACGGTCAGGCTGGCCAGGCCGCTGATCACCGCGGAGAGCTGGTCGACCTGATCGTGGGAGAGGTCCGGGGACGACGCCAGCCGCAGCCCGTCCTCGGACACCGCGATCGCGTGTGAGACATCCGGCACCTGATCGGCGAAGTTCTTCAACAGCCAATCCAGGCCGGTCGAAACGGGTGAGGTCATGGTCTTCTCCCGGGGGGTGTGGTGTTCGGGGCACGGCGCGTCGCGCTGGCCACACCCTCGGCGAGGGCGGACAGCCTTGCACGTACCACTTCGGGGTCGAGTAGGTCCGTGGCGGGCTGCGGCGCGCCCACCGGGGGCATCGGCGCGGGCAGGTGCTCGCCGACCGGCCGCCGGGGCAGCCCGGCGCCGGTCGTGGGCGGCAGCGCGCTCACCGGCCGGACCCGCGACGTGCCCGGTGTCAGGGGCGCGTTGGCCTGTGGTCGCACCGTGGCGACGCCGCGCACCGGACCGCCGGCCGCTACCGCGCTGACCAGCTCGCGGGGGGCGGCCGGCGCGCCGGGCACGCCCTTGAACCACGGCGCCCCGCGTCCGTGTGCCCGCCGCTCGGCGGGCGGGCGGACCGACGCCGCCTCCACCCGGGTCAACACCGACTCCGGTACGTCGATCTGGGCGATCGTGCCGGCGCCGGGATTGTGCAACTGCACCCGGATGCCGTGTCGGGCGGCCAGGTGCGCCACCACGTGCAGGCCCATGCTGCCGGCGGCGGCGCTGGACAGCATGGCCGGGGCGGCCAGTCGTTCGTTGATCTCGGCGAGCCGCTTGTCGCTGATGCCGATGCCCTGGTCGTGCACGCGTAGCACCAGCCCGTCGATCGTGCGCCGGCCGTTGACCAGCACCCGCGAGTTCGGCGGCGAGTAGACGGTCGCGTTCTCCAGCAGCTCGGCCAGCAGGTGCACCAGGTTGCCGGCCGCCAAGCCGTGGACCGCCGCGGTCGGCACCTCGATCTCCACCCGCTGGTAGTCCTCGATCTCGGAGGCCGCCGCCCGCGCCACATCGTCCAGGAGCAACGCGCCCTCGTGCCCCCGGCCGGGCTCCCCGCCCGCGAGGACCAGCAGGTTCTCCCCGTTGCGGCGCAACCGGGCGGCCAGGTGGTCAAGCGCGAACAGGCGCGCCAGCGCGTCCGGGTCGGTCTCCTCGCGCTCGAAGTCGTCGAGCAGCCGCAACTGCCGGGTGATCAGGGTACGGATGCGCCGGGCCAGCGCCTCGGCCATCCGGGTCATGTCCAGGCGCAGCTCGGCCTGCTGGCCGGCGAGGCGCAGCGCGGCCCGGTTCACCGTGTCGAACGCCTCCGCGACCTGCGCCACCTCGTCGCGTCCCTGGCGGATGCCGGCGGTCATCCGGGTCGCCTGGCCCTCGGCCGGCGCCCCCACACCCGACGCGATCGAGGTGATCCGCTCCGGCAGTTCCCGGTTCGCCATGGTGAGCGCGGCGATCCGCAGTCGACGCAGGCGGCGGCTGGTACGCACCGCCAGCAGCACGGCGGTGGCCAGCGAGGCGAGCGCGACGGTGCTGGTCGCGCCGGCGGTCACTACCGCACGCAGGCGGGCCGTTCCGGCCAGGTCGGCCGCGTCCCGGTCCAGCCCGTCGGACAGTTCCCGGCCGAGCAGGTTGTAGCGGCGGATCGCGCCGCTCTGCGCCACGTACCATGCGTCGCCGTCGGTCCGAAGCGATCCGGGCGCGCCGTCGGAGTCCAGCACCGTGTCCCGGATGCGCCGGGCGGTCGTCACGTCCGTGCCGTCGACCAGGCGGTACCAGTCGGCGCGCGCCGACCCGGAGGCGATCCGGAGGAACTCGGCCTGCCGTTGTTCCCGCGCACCGCGCAGCCGACCCAGCCGACCCAACTCGCCGCGCTGCAGTCCACCTCGGACGAACACCGCGCGCAGCAGGTCACGCTCCAGCGCGGACAGGTGCTCCTGGGCGGCCACCGCGGCGACCTCACGGGCCTCGTTGGCCAGGTCCGCGTCGCGGAGCTGGCTGGGCAGCGCGTCCGCCACCGTGAGCAGCGACTCGACCAGCGACCCGTACGCCACGTCGCCGCGCTCGCCGGCCAACGCCAGCTCCCGGGTGGGCGACATCTGGTTGAGGCGTCCGTTCGCGTCGTCGAGCACCCCGGTCAGGTTCGGGGCGGCCCGGCGGGCGTCCCGGCCGGCCGAGCGGTAACGGTCGACAGCGGCGTCCACCCGACGCCGTTGGGCGTCGACGAGCGGCCGCCCGGCCGTGCCGCCACGCTGGCGCAGCGCGGCGGTCTCGGCGAGTTCGCGCTCCAGTTCGTGGACCAGCCGCACGGTGGCGGTGGCGGTGCCGGCCAGCACGCGGGCCCGGTCGGCGTCGGCGGACGCGTCGAGCGCGGAGCTGGTCTGCACCGCGCCGAGCACGACCAGGCCGGCCGTGGCCACCAGGATCGGGGCGAGCAGTTGGACGCGGACGGAGCGCAGGCGTCCGGTGCGGTCCGCGGAACGGTTGTGCCGGCGTACGCGGGCCGGATGGGGCAGCGGCACGTGGGTCTCCGGATCAGGGTCGGGCCGGGTCGGGCCCGGACATGCGTCCGGACCCGACCCGATCAGGTCAGCTCGCGCCGAGGTCGCTCAGTGCCCGCTCCGCGCCCCGGTGCAGCTGCACCGGGTCGGTCTTGCGGGCGTTGCCCAGCTCGATGCCCTTCGCCGCCGGGTTCGCCTGCGCCAGGACGTCCTTCTTGTCGAAGACCGTCCGGGTGATCGCGCAAGCCACGTCGGCGTCGAGGTTGTCCCGGACCAGCAGCACGTTCGGCACCACGATGGTCGGCACGTCGGCCGGGGTCTTGTAGATGTCCTTGCCGATGGTTCCGGCCTGGTACGCAGGGTTCAGTTCGGCCATCTTCGGCAGCAGCGGGCTGATGTCGACGAATTTCACCTTGTCACCGGAGGTGGTGAACAGGTCGGTGACCCCGCCGGTCGGCACGCCGCCGGACCAGAAGAAGCCGTCGATGCTGCCGTCCTTCATGCCGTCGACGGTCTTGGTGAGGTCGAGCCGCTGTGCCTGGACGTCCTTCGCCGGGTCCAGCCCGGCAGCGGTGAGCAGCCGGTTGGCGATGACCTCGGTACCGGACTTGGGTGAGCCGGTGGAGATCTTCTTGCCCTTCATGTCCGCCACCGACGTGATGCCCGCGTCGGCCCGCACGACCACCTGCGTGTAGTTGTCGTAGATCCGGGCCAGCGCCTTGACCGGCTGCGGCGCGGTGAAGTTCCCCTTGCCCTGCACCGCGTTCACCGCGGTGTCGAACAGCGAGAACGCCACGTCGTACTGCCCGGCGACGAGCTGCTCCACGTTCTGCACCGAGGCGCCGGTCTCCGCGGCCGTGCCGGAGAGCTTGCCGTCGGTCGTCTTGCTGAGTTGGCCGGCGAGCGCGTTGCCCACCACGTAGTAGACGCCTGTCGCGTTGCCGGTCGCGATGCCGACCCGGGTGTCCTTGGTGACCTTGCAGCTGATGTCGCGGGCCGCGTCGTCCGTCGCCGCACTGTCCTGGCGACCTCCGCAGCCGGCGGTGCCAGCGGTGACCAGGACCAGTGCCCCGACCCCTGCCACTATCCTCGCGTCGATCCGTCCCACTCTCTCTCCTCCCCATGGTCCACCGATTTCCGTACCGACGGGTCGCCGGCGTTACTACCGGCGCGACGTCGCACGTACACGCCCGCGACGGCCAGCGCGGCGAGCGCCGCGCCGATCGCCATGGGCAGCGGTTCCAGCCAGAGCAGCACCAGCCCGGCGACCGCGCCGACGATCCGCTCCGGCGCTCCGGCCCGCCCCACGCCGGGCAGCCAGCCGCCGGCCGCCACGGCCAGCACGGCGACGCCGAGCGCGGAGACCAGGCCGGCGGTCAGGATCCGCCCGAACCCACCGATGCCGAGCAGGCCGAGGCCGGTCGGGGTGACCACGAAGGCCAGCGGGATGAGGTAGGCCGGCAGCGCGTACCGCAGGGTCTGCCACATCGTCGGCACCAGCCGACCGCCGGTGACCGCGGCGGCGGCGACCGCGGCCAGGGCCGTCGGCGGGGACACCTCGGACAGCACCGCGAAGTAGAAGACGAACATGGCCGCGGCGGGCGCGGAGACGCCCAGGTTCAGCAGCGCCGGGCCGATGATCACCCAACCGATGACGAAGGACGCGGTGACCGGCACGGCGAGGCCGAGCAGGCTGAGCGCGACCGCGGCGAGCACGGCGGTGAGTGCCAGCACGACTGCCGGCTCCGAGCTGACCACCTGCGCGCCGTCGATCAGCAGCGCCGCCGCCTGCGGCCCGAGGCCGGTCTTCGTGGTGGTGGCGGTGATGATGCCGGCCGCCGCGCAGACCGCGCTGACCGCGAGTACCCCGCGCACGCCGTCGCGCAGCGCCGCCACCAGCCGGCCCGGCGTGAGCCGGTGCCGCCGGTCCAGGAAGGACAGGACGAATGCCAGCGCGGTGGCGATCACCACCGCCCGCGTCGCCGACCAGCCCAGCGCCAGCACCACGATGATCACGAACAGGGAGAGGAAGTGGTAGCCGAAGCGCGCCAGCAGCCGCCATGCCGAGCCGGCGGCGATGACCACCGGGCGTACGCCGGAGCGCCGGGCGTCGATCTCCACGGAGAGCAGGATGCCCAGGTAGTAGAGGATCGTCGGCACCGTGGCCCAGCCGAGCACCTGCAGGTAGGACACGCCCAGGTACTCGGCGATGATGAAGGCGGCCGCGCCGAGCGTCGGCGGGGACAGGATCGCGCCCACACCGGCGGCGGCCAGCATGCCGCCGGCCCGCTCGGCCGGGTAGCCGGCCCGACGCAGGATCGGCCAGGTCACCGCTCCGATGCTGACCGTGGTCGCGGCGCCGGAGCCGGAAACCGTGCCGAGCAGGAACCCGGAGGCCACGGCGGTGCGCCCGGCGGCGGTACGGGAACGGCGGAACGCGGCGGCGGACAGCTCCACGAAGAACCGGCCCGCCCCGGACAGGTCGAGCACCGCGCCGTAGATGGTGAACAGCACGATGTACGACGCGGCCACGTCCAGCGGGGTGCCGTAGAAGCCGCTGTCGGAGTTGTAGAACGAGTCGACCATCTGTCCGAAGTCGAGCCCGGCGTGCGCCACCGGCCAGGCCTGCGGCAGCAGCCCGCCGTAGTAGCCGTATCCCAGGAACAGCACGCAGACCGCCGGCAGGATCCAGCCGGTGGTGCGTCGGCACGCCTCCAGCAGGAGGACCAGCAGGCCGGTGCCGAACGCCACGTCCATTGGGTCGAGCAGGCCCTGCCGGTCGAGGAAGGCGTCGTAGCCGCCGCCGGCGGCGCCGATCGCGACCGGCAGTACCGGGTAGAGGCAGACCACAAGCGCGAGGGCCGCCAGCAGCCAGTCGACGGGCGTCGGCCCGCGCGGCTCCGCCTGATCGGCCAGGTCGGTGCCCTCGCGGCGCAGGCGCACCCCCGAGGGGTACGCGAGGAACACCATCGGCAGGATGCCGGCCAGGAAGAAGATGAGGTAGTACTTGCTGCCCTGCGGCAGCGGGAAGAAGACCTGCCAGAGCGTCAGCAGCGCGACCGCGACGGTGACCCCGGTGAAGAGGAGCCCGACCGGTCCGGCCAGCATCCGTCCGGGTTTCTCGTCCTCGAACCGCGCGGCCAGTTCCTTTGTGTCCGGGTCGTCGCCGGTGCCGAGGCGGTGCGCGGTCCCGGGGTGGTCCTCGCTCCCGGGGTGGTCCTCGCTCCCGGGGTGGTGCTCGCCTCGGGGGTGGTTGTCGCTGCCGGGGTGCGTGCCGTCTGCCGTGGTGCCGTCGGCCGGATGGTGGGCGGCGTCGAGGCGGCGCGCCTCCTGCCGGGTGTGCAGGTGCGGTTCGCCCGGACCGTCGTCGGCCCAGGCCGCGCTGCTGACGCTGCCTTCGTCCGCGGGGAGGGGGACCGGATCGGAGCCCGCGTCGGACCCCGCTTGCGCGGCGGCCGGTGGCCGGGGCGTCGGGGGCGTCGCTTCGGGGGGGCGAACGGACGGCACGAGGGGGCACGATACGCGAATGGAGTGCGCGATGGGAACATTGCCGATCATGATTGCAATGAGTGACGGAGAGATAGTCGGACCACTCTCCTGAGAGTTTCTCGCAATCCCCCTTCGGCGTGCGAAGAGCGCTTCGGCAATCCCCTTGCGGGGAGCGGGCCGGCCACGATTCCAACGATGCACGGAAGGTTTGCTGGACGCGATCCCGTTACTCATGGTAGTTGATTGGTGGAGCTATTCCGCCTCCCGAGGAATGCCCGACCCGGGTCACCGCCTGCGTGCGTGACGCCATGGCCCGGCCCTCCGGCTCGACGGGCGCGACCCGCGGCGCCACGCGCCCGCCCGACGGCACGCCGGGTCCGTGTCGCGCCGTCTCGGACACCGACACGGTCCGCGCCACCTCACCGCAGACCGCCGCCGCAGGTGGCGGCGCGTGAACGGGTACGAGCACGACCAATCCATGATCATTCGCCGCGGTGCGTGGCCGGCCCTCCGGCGGCCGTCGAGCGCCGCTTCGCCGCGATGCCCAGGTGCGCCGTCGCGCGTCGCGTCCCACCGAGGCGTTCGGCGGAGCTGTCACCCACGCCGCTCTACTCGCCGTGACCACCGAACCGGACCCGGGCGAGTTGTCGTCGGTGACCCGGGCGGCATCGTGCACGATCTCCTCCGGCCACCGCATCCGGGCCGGACCGGTGCCCCGATCCGGTTGCGGGTGCTCCGCAGCCTCGTCGCGGCGGACACGCACCGTGACGAGGTGGGTCGATGGTTGTCGAGGCGACGGGAAGGCGGACGGCACCGCGCGGGGGATGGCGAAGCGGTTTGCCGGGGGCGCGCCGTCGACAGACGAACTGATTGGCGCGGGGCGGTTATGGGGTACTCCGACAGGGCATGTCGTCGGCACGACACGACGACGAGGAGGAGGTGCCGTGGCCGCTGACGATGCTTCCGCGGAGGATGGGCGTGACCGCAGCCGACCGGTGGGTCCCGACGAGGGCCCGGACAGCCCGGCCGAGTTGTCCGGCAAGGGCTGGGGCGGGGCGCTGAAGCGGACCGTACGAGAGTTCCAGGAAGACAGTCTGAGCGACTGGGCCGCCGCACTCACCTATTACGGAGTGCTGTCCATCTTCCCCGGTGTGCTGGTGTTGATCTCCCTACTCGGCCTGCTCGGGGAGCGGGCCACCGAAGGCGTGCGGGACGCCGTCGGACAGGCGGTGCCGGAGGAGAACATCCGGAAGATCATCGAGAGCGCGATCGACCAGGCCGGACAGTCCGGCGGCCTGGCCAGCATCGCGGCGATCATCGGTCTGGTCACGGCCTTCTGGTCCGCCTCCGGCTACATCGCCGCCTTCATGCGCGCCTCCAACAGCATCTACGACGTGCCCGAGGGGCGGCCGATCTGGAAGACCCTGCCGATCCGCCTCGGCGTGACCGCCCTGGTCGGCGTGATGCTGCTGGCCAGCGCCGTGATCGTGGTGTTCACCGGCGGCCTGGCCGAGCAGGTGGGTGACGCGATCGGGTTGGGCTCGACCGCCGTCACGGTGTGGAACATCGTCAAGTGGCCGGTGCTGCTGGTGCTGGTAAGCCTGATGTTCGCGATCCTCTACTGGGCCTCACCCAACGCGCGACACGGCGGTTTCCGCTGGGTCAGCCCCGGTGGAGTGCTCGCCGTCGTGCTGTGGCTTGTGGTTTCCGGCCTCTTCGCGCTCTACGTGAGCAACTTCGGCTCCTACAACAAGACGTACGGGGCCGTGGCCGGTGTGATCATCTTCCTGGTCTGGTTGTGGCTGAGCAACATCGCCATCCTGCTCGGCGCGGAGTTCGACGCCGAGTTGGAGCGCAGCCGCGCGATCGCCGCGGGGCATCCGGCCGACAAGGAGCCCTACGTCGAACTGCGCGACGACCGCAAGCTGCGGAAGAAGAAGGCGCGGCCGTCCCGCTGATGCTCGCGCCGCCCACCCCGGTACCGGGGTGGGCGGCGCGTTTCCGCACCCGGAACCCGGCTGTCCGGCTGAACCGACGGCGCACGCCTACGCGGTATTCTCAAGCATGGATACCGGCCGGCTCGGGATCTGCCCGCACCCGGTGTGCGCGGGAAAGGCGCCGGCCGGTCCGCTGATCCGGATGGGGCAGGATGACGCTGCCGGCGGCCGGCGGCGTCCGGTCACCGCCGGGACGCCCGGCCGCGCTGCCGTGGCTCGGACCGGCTCCGGCGCGGCCGCGTTCCGCGCCCGGTCGTGGCGGTCGACGTGACGATCTCTGCTGCCCCAGCCCGTCGACCGGCCAGGGAGGCACCATGACCGTGACCGTCGCACCGACCGATCCGGCCCTGCTGCGGGGCCGCTTCGACGCCGCGCTCGCCGCGTTCCTGGACGCGAGGGAAGCGGACGGGCCGGACGACGGTACGGCGGTTGTCCACTCCGTGTTGCGCCGCTTCGTCCTGGCCGGGGGCAAACGGCTGCGACCGCTGTTCTGCTACTGGGGCTGGCGGGGCTTCGGCGGCCCGGACGACGCGCCGATCGTGGCCGCCGCGGCGGCGTTGGAACTGTTCCACGCGTTCGCGCTGATCCACGACGACATCGTGGACCGCAGTGACCGTCGACGCGGCGAGCCGACGCTGCACCGGCACTTCGCCGACCTGCACGCGCGTTCCGGATGGCACGGCGACCCGGCGGCGTACGGGCGGCAGGCGGCTCTGCTCTGCGGTGACCTCTGCGTGGCCTGGTCGGCGCAGATGTTCCACGACTGCGGACTGCCCGACGAGCGGCTGCGACGCGCACACACCCTGCTGGCGCGGATGCGGTCCGAGGTCATCGCGGGGGAGTACCTGGACGTGATGGCGGCGGTCGGTGACGGCTCGGTGGCGAGCGCACTCACAGTGGTGCGACTGAAGACGGCCCGCTACACGGTGACCCGTCCGGTGCAGATCGGCGCGGCGCTGGCGGGGGCATCACCGGGGCAGGTGGCGGCGCTGGCCGGATATGGCGACCCGCTCGGGGACGCCTTCCAGCTCCGCGACGACCTGCTCGGCATCTTCGGCGACCCGGCGGTGACCGGTAAGTCGAACCTGGACGACCTGCGGGAGGGAAAGCCGACGGTGCTGCTGGCGCTGGCGCGGGAGGCCGCCTCCCCGGCCGCCGCGGCCCGGCTGCGGGCGCTGGTCGGTGACCCCGCGTTGGACCAGGCGGGGGCCGCCGAGGTGCGCGGCATCATCGAGGAGTCCGGCGCCCGGTCGGCGGTGGAGCGGATGATCCGTACCCGGGCCGAGGCGGCTCTGGGCGCGCTCGACGCGCTGCCGCTGGCGCACCCGTCGGCACGGCGGGTGCTGGCCTCGCTCGTGGAGCAGGCGGTCGACCGCCGCGAGTGACCCGGCCGGTCCACGTCGGCGTACGCGAACGAGCCGGCCACCCGAAGGTGCCCGGCCCGTTGTGCGCTTACGTCAGAGGGTGGTGCCCGTGCCGGACGGCTTGGTGGTGCCCGTGCCGGACGTGGCCGAGCCGGTCGTGCTGGCCGAGCTCGTGCCGTTGGCGCTGCTGCGGCTGCCGACGGATGCCGGCGTGCCGGCGAACGGCTTGTCGGCGTCGGTCATGCCCGCCTTGTCCCCGTTGCCGAGCTTCTCGCCGATCTTGGTCTGCCCGAGCTTGTCCTTGCCCTCCGAGTAGAGCCGGTTCGCCTGGGCCTGCGCGACCCCCGCCGCCTCCTGGACGGTCGGGTGGTCGAGCACCTTGCGCCCGCGGACCACCAACTCCTCGTACTTCTCCCGGCCGGCACGGGCGCCCAGGACGAATCCCGCAGCCAGCCCGCCAAGGAACATGATCTTTCCGCGCATGGCGGCTCCTTTCGTACCTGACGCTCTGCCGATTTCCGCCTGCTGGCGGAAGCGACCATGTCGCGCCTGCGTTCTCTGTCGACGACTAACTACCCATCCTGCTCTCCGCTCATACCTGCCTGTGCCGAGATGGCGATTTGTCCGGAAACTGGGGCGCGTCGAGCGGCCTGGTCGAGTCAGCCAACCCTCTGGCGCATCACCCCCCGATGTCCTGTACGCTTGTCTCCGTCGCACGGCGCGGAGTGATCCGGACCGAGCGGTGCACGGTCCCCTGTAGCTCAATTGGCAGAGCAGCCGGCTGTTAACCGGCAGGTTATTGGTTCGAGTCCAATCGGGGGAGCTTCGCTCCACGTCACGCCCGTCGGCATCGCCGGCGGGCGTTTTTCGTTGCCCGGTCCGCTTGTCCGCTCTGCCCCGCGCCTGGAGGGCTCGTCCAGTTTCCGCCCGGAACGGCCTTTCGCCCGGCAGGATGGTCCGGGTCGACCTAGACTCGCGCTGCGTCGATTGATGCGTCGATCCGAGGTGGTGGAGATGGCCGCAGGACGCAGCCGCTGGACCGCGACGGTGATCGCGGTGGCCGTGGTGCTCGGCTGGCTCGTCGTCGGCGGGATCGCCGGACCCTACTCCGGCAAGCTCGGCGAGGTCTCCACCAACGACAACGCCTCCTTCCTGCCCGCCGACGCCGAAGCGACCCGGGCACAGGACCTGGCCGCCGGATTCGTCGACCGGGAGACCACCCCGGCGCTCGTCGTCTACGAACGCCCCGGCGGCATCACCCCCGCCGACCAGCAGCGGATCCGGGACGACGCAGCGCGGTTCGCCCGGGTGCCGGGCGTGGCCGGGCCACTGCCCCCACCCGTCGTCAGCCGGGACGGGCAGGCCGCCGAGGTGATCGTGCCGGTCGACAGCGACGACGGCGAAGGCATCCGCGGCGTCGTGGAGCAGCTGCGCGACATCGCCGGCCCCGACCGCGACGGGCTCACCGTCTCGGTGGCCGGCCCGGCCGGGCTGCTCGGCGACCTGATCGAGGTGTTCGGCGCGATCGACGGGCCGCTGCTGCTGGTCACCCTGGTCGTGGTGCTCGTCATCCTGCTCGTCGTCTACCGCAGCCCGGTGCTCTGGATCTTCCCGCTGCTGGCCGCCGGCATGTCGTACGCACTGGCCGCCGTGTTCGTCTACCTGCTGGCCGACCACGACGTGGTCACGCTCAACGGGCAGGCGCAGGGCATCCTCACCGTGCTCGTCTTCGGCGCCGGCACCGACTACGCGCTGCTGCTCATCGCCCGCTACCGCGAGGAACTGCACCGGCACGAACGCCCCTGGGACGCGATGAGGACCGCGTGGAAAGGCGCCGCCCCGGCCATCATCGCCTCCGGCGCCACCGTCATCGTCAGCCTGCTCTGCCTGTTGCTGTCCAGCCTGAACTCCAACCGCTCACTCGGCCCGGTCAGCGCCGTCGGCATCGCCGCCACCCTGCTGGTCATGCTCACGTTCCTGCCCGCGCTGCTGGTGCTCGGCGGCCGGTGGGCGTTCTGGCCCCGCCGACCCCGGCACGACGACGCCGACCCACGCACCGAGCACGGCCTCTGGGGGCGGATCGCCGGGTTCGTGGCACGCCGCGCGCGTACCGTCTGGGTCGTCACCGCCGTGGCGCTGGCGGTCCTCGCGATCGGGGTGACCCAGCTCGGCGCCACCACCCTCGGCCAGTCGCAACTGTTCACCCAGCGCACCGACTCGGTGACCGGGCAGGAGGTCATCGACAGGCACTTCCCGGCCGGCACCGGCAGCCCGGCCACCGTGTTCACCACCCAGGCCACCGCCGGCCGGGTCGCCCAGGTGGCGCAGGGCGTACCGGGTGTCGCCTCGGTCGTGCCGCTGGGCCAGCGGGGCGGGAACGCGCCACCCGAACCGAACACCCCGCCGAAGGTCGTCGACGGGCGGGTGCAGCTCGACGTCACGCTCGCCGACCCGCCGGACAGCAACGGTGCCGAGCGGACCGTCCGCGACCTGCGCGAGGCGGTGCACCAGGTGCCCGGCGCGGACGCCGTGGTCGGCGGCTTCACCGCGATCAACGTGGACACCGCCGACGCCTCGGTACGCGACCGCAACGTGATCATCCCGGTGGTGCTGCTGGTCATCGCGCTCATCCTGGCCCTGCTGCTGCGCGCCCTGCTCGCCCCGATCCTGCTGATCGCCACCGTGGTCCTGTCGTTCCTGGCCACCCTCGGCCTGTGCGCGCTGCTGTTCCGGTACGTCTTCGACTTCCCCGGCGTCGACCAGTCGTTCCCGCTGTTCGCCTTCGTCTTCCTCGTCGCGCTCGGCATCGACTACAACATCTTCCTGATGAGCCGCGTCCGCGAGGAGTCGGCACGCCGGGGCACCCGGGCCGGCGTCCTCGCCGGCCTGGCGGTCACCGGTGGCGTCATCACCTCCGCCGGCATCGTGCTCGCCGCCACGTTCTCCGCCCTCGCCGTCCTGCCGCTCGTGGTGCTCGTCGAGCTGGGCGTCGCGGTCGCCGTCGGGGTACTGCTGGACACCATCGTGGTCCGCTCGCTGCTGGTGCCCGCGTTGGCGTACGACATCGGACCGAAGGTGTGGTGGCCGGGCCGGTTGTCCCGGTCGCACCGCGAGGGCGACCGCGCCGGCGCGGGGGCCGAGCATGCCTGACACCGACGTGGTCGTGGTCGGCGGCGGCCTGGCCGGTCTCGCCGCCGCCCGGCGGCTGCACCGCGCGGGCGTGCCGTGGCGACTGGTGGAAGCCGCCGACCGGCTCGGCGGGCGGGTCGCCACCGACCGGGTCGACGGGTTCCGGTTGGACCGAGGCTTCCAGGTGCTCAACACCGCGTACCCCCGGCTCGGCGCCCTGGTCGACCTGGCCGCGCTGGACCTGGGCTGGTTCACCCCCGGCGTGCTGGTCCGCCGCGGCGACCGGCTGGCACGCCTGGTCAACCCGCTGCGCGAACCCACCGGCGCACCCGGCACGCTCACCGCCGGCATCGGGTCGCTGACCGACCGGCTGCGGTTCGCGGTGATCGCCGCCGGCTACGCGACCATGCCCGTCGGGCGACTGCTCGACACGACCGAGACCAGCGCCGAGAAGGCCCTGCGCCGGGCCGGGCTCTCCGACGCGATCATCGAGGAACTGCTCCGGCCGTTCCTGTCCGGCGTGCTGCTCGACCGCGAGCTGGCCACCTCCAGCCACGTGCTCGCGGTCATCATGCGCTCCTTCGCCCGGGGCCGGATCGGGCTGCCGGCGGCCGGGATGGCGGCGCTGCCCCATGCGCTCGCCGCACCGCTGCCCGCCGAACTGATCGACCTGAACACGCCGGTCACCGAGGTCGCGCCCGGCCGGGTCCGCACCCCCTCCGGCGAGATCACCTGCCGCGCCGTCGTGGTCGCCGCCGACCCGCCGGCCGCGGCCACGCTGCTGCCCGGCATCCCACGGGTACGGATGCACGCGTACACCACCTACTACCACGCCACCGACACCGCGCCGCTCGACGAGCCGATCCTGCTGCTCGACGGCGACCGGCGCGAACTCGTCGCCAACACGGCGGTGATCAGCCGGGCCGCGCCCACGTACGCGCCGGACGGCCAGCACCTGGTCGCCACCTCCGTGGTCGTTCCGCAGGCCCCAGCCGAACCGGTCATCCGGCGCGAACTGGACCGTCTCTACGGCCGCTCCACCGCCGACTGGACCCACCTCACCACCGTCACCGTGCCGAACGCGCTACCGGCCGCCCCGCCACCGCAGGGCCGGCTGCGCAAGCCCGTCGCGCTCGGCGACGGCCGGTACGTGGCCGGCGACCACCGGGACAGCCCGTCCATCCAGGGCGCCCTCGCCAGCGGATGGCGTACGGCCGGCGCGGTGGTGCACGACCTGCGGGCGTGAGCACGTTGTCGGTCGCCCGTCCTCGCCCAGCCGCTGCATGTCGTTTCGCCGTGACCGGATTGCCGCCGGTTCGGTGGTGGCCGCTCATCGATCCGGCGGGTTACGATCCGGCGCGGTGACGGGGCGGTAGCTCAGCCGGTTAGAGCAGGGGACTCATAATCCCTCGGTCGCGGGTTCGAACCCCGCCCGCCCCACCACCTGTTTTCCCTGGCCAGCCATGCCGCCGACGACCCGGACCGCTCGCGCCGAGGTCCGGTCCGACGCCCTCAGTCCGCACTGAGTCCGCAGCAGCACGCCCCGCCGCCCGGTCGAGGCGATCCGCCACCTGGCCCAGGTCGCTCTCGAACAGGTTCGCGTACACGTCCAGCGTCATGGCCGCCGTGTGCCGCAGCTCGTGTGGCATCAGGCCGGTGAGCCCAATCGACTCCGCAGATCAGCCGGACGGATCCCCTCATCCTCTGCACCGCCCCGGACGTGTCACGAAGCGCGCGGCAGCGCGAGCCAGTCCTGCCAGGTGATGTCGCGACCCAGGTAACGGGGCCGCTGGAAGGGCCAGTCGGCGGCGATCCACTGCGGCACCAGCGCGTCGAGGGCGCGCTCCGTCTCGCTGCCGACGAGGTCGTCCACCACCCACCAGGAGATCTCCCCGTCGGAGCCGGTGCGCTCGGGCGGGTCGATGTAGACGCAGCCGAAGATCGCCGTCTCTTCCTCGTCCAACAGCGCGTAGTTGAACGACTGGTGCGCGGCTATCTCCTTCTCGTGCCGCAGCAGGTCGATGCGGTCCTCTTCATAGGTCATCGTCTCCGTGGGCCAGCCCCAGGCCGGGCCGAAGATCTCCCACAAGCGCTCTCGGGAGCCCATCACCGCGGGGTAGTCGAGCGCGGTGTCCGCCTCCCGGATCGGCCGTAGGTGAAGCGCGGTGTGGGGTACGGGCACGTACACGGGGTGGACGAAGTCCTCAGGCAGCCAGCTCACGAGGGCCGAGGTTACCACCATCTCGCCCAGGAAGCGGGCACCACAGCTGTCGCAGAAGGCTCCCTCCGTCGCGCCGTCGACCACCGGTTCGCCGTGCGTGCCGGGGTAGCCGAGGAACCACCGGCCCTGCAACGTGACCATCAGTTCGGCCATCGGGGCTCACAGGAGCAGTCGGTGTTCTCGGGCTCGTGTGCCCAGTCGAACGGCGGCGGTGTGCCGGGATCGACGACGAAGTTGCCCGGGTAGGTCGCGGAGCACTCGGCGCACCTGGCCGACAGTTCCATCATGGTGGTGAACGGGCTGCCGTATTCGGACGGCTGGCACGGCATGACGTAGCCGTTCATCTTCGTGACGAGAGCCGGCCACCGGGGTCGGCAGCGGCAGGCCGACTTCTTCGTCCGGAACAGGTTGATCACGTACGCTCCCGCGCTCTGCTGGTTGGCCGAGGAGTCTAGCGAGGAGGGCTTCCGGTCAGCGGGCGCGGTTGGTGGCCATCCACGCGGTCGCGAAGTCGACAAGCGCACGCTGGGACATCAGGCGGGCCGTGGCGTTGCCGATCCGCCCGATCGTCGCACCGCCGGTGGCCTCGAAGTCGGCGCCCAGCCGGTCGAAGTCGTCCTCGTCGGTGACGATGTCGGTCCACGTGGTCCACCGGCTCGTTCCGTCGGGCAGCCGTACCGATGAGCCGGTGACCGCGCGCGGCGGCGACGCCTGCCGCCACTCCGCCAGGTGCAGCGACGTGTCGGAGCTGTGGTCGCAGCCGAGCAGCAGCACCTTGCCGTCGAGCCGGTACACCGCACCCAGCGGTGAAGCCTCGCCCAACGCGTCGTCGAGGCGGTGTCCGTCCACGATGTCGGCTGCGTGGGCGCCGAGGGCGGCGAAGGAGACCTGCGGGTGGTCGCTGCGCCGCGCGCCCGGCCACGTGCGTACCGTCTCGGCGACGGCGCCCATCCACCGGCTCGGCGTGCGGGCCGGGTCGAAGCCGGGGGTCTGCTCGCGGATGACCGGCCACCACGCCTCGGGCACCGGCGGATGCCGCCACTGCGCGGGGTCCGTGTTCTCCGGCGTGTGCGTCGGCACGACGAGCGTGCCCTCCGGGCCGAGCGTGTCCAGCAACGCGCGCACCACCGCCTGGGTGCCCCCGGCGACGAACCCGAGACTCCGGTACGACGAGTGCGACAGCAGGACGTCACCCGGGGCGACGCCGAGCGCGCGCAGGTCGGACCCGAGAGAGCGGACGGTGTGTGGTGCGGCCTGCTCCATCCGGCGCAGTCTAGGCGGAACCGCGGGACAGGACTCTCGCCGTCCAGGGATAGCGGCGGTGCCCTCCGGCGTCTGTCACTGGTGAAGGGAAGAGACGAGGGGGTGCGGTGGACGAGGACGAACGGGCGGTGCTGGCCGAGTTCGTGGCGAGCCGTGCGCCGGCGCTGATACGGGTCGCCTACCTGCTCACCGGTGATCGCAGCAGCGCGGAGGATCTGTTCCAGTCGGCGCTGTCGAAGATCATTCCGAAGTGGCGGAGCATTCGGCACGCCGACCCGGAGGGCTACCTCCGCGCTGTCATGTACCGGGAGCAGGTGAGCTGGTGGCGGCGGTTACGTCGTCGCCGGGAGTCACCTGCCGGCGTACACGAGCAGGTGGTGGCCGACCCGGCCGGAGGTACGGACATCCGGCTGGCGTTGCGGGCGGCGCTGTGGCAACTGCCAACGGCGCAACGCACAGTCGTGGTCCTGCGCTACTACGAGGACCTCCCGGAGGCCCAGGTCGCAGACCTGCTGGGCTGCTCGGTGGGGACGGTGCGCAGCCGGACCCACCGGGCGGTCACCCGACTGCGTCAGATCCTGCCGGACAGCGAGCTTCTGGAGATGCAGCGATGAGTGATCCGTTCGAGGGCCTGCTCCGCTCCACCCTCACCGACATCGCCGAGGAGGCACCGACAGTGCAGGACTCATTGACCAGGGCGGAACGGCGCGCGCGCGGCCGTCGACGTAACACGGTGGCGGCAGGCGCGGCGGGCATCCTGGCGGTGCTCGTGATCGGCGCGCCGCTGGCCTACGCGGACCGTGGTGGGGACAGCGGGAAGTCACCGCAACCGGGGACGAGCGTCCCGCAGCCGAGCCGGAGCGAGCCCGTTCCGGCGCCGCCGGGCGTGCGGTCCGACGACCCGGACGGCCCGTCACCGAGCCCCATCGCGCCGGGCGACGTGGTCCCGGCGCCGCCGGGCGTACGGTCGGACGACCCGGACGGCCCGTCACCGAGCCCCATCAGGCGCTGATCGACGCGCACCGGCACCCTCCGAGCCGGTACGCGGGCCGGGCCCACCCCGACGGCGGGTGGGCCCGGCCCGCCCGCGCATCTCGCGCCTACCGGGATCCCGGTGCGGACGGCGTCACGCCCAGGGCGGGGAATGCCTGGTGACGTAGTCGCGGGCGCGGGGGAGCGGATCCCCCCAGTACTGGTGCGGCATCCGGGACAGGTGTGCGCGGCAGAACGTCGCGAGGTCGTCGGTGATGGTGACCTGTTCCAAAGGACGTCGCTCGAACTCCCGGTTGGCGGCGAGCAGAAGCGCCTCCGGGTGCCACCCGGCGTGGTCGAACGCCCAGCCGCCCCAGGTCGCGTACACATGGAAGACCTCGCGTCGATCCGCGAACCGCAACCCCCCGATGCCGATCGGCCGGGTCGGATAGGTCTCCCGGCACACCCAGGCCAGGATGTGGCACGCGCCGGAGGCGAAGAAGGGCTGGTCGGCGCGATCCCAGGCGAGCCGCTGGTCCGCCCGTTCCGCGGGTGTCCGCCGGAAGACCCCTGCTGCCGTCACCGCCATGGCCGCACCCTAGCGGAGCGGCCACTTGACATGCGGGGTGGTTCGCGATGCAGAGTTCGGGATGCGCTTTCCGCCGTCCACGCCGCCCGCCGTTCCCGCCGGCACCCTCGCCGCCGGTCCACAACCGACGCTGACCGCCGAGGGGGACCTGGTCCTGCGTCCCTGGGAGCCGGCCGACGCGCCTGCTGTCCTGGCCGCGTACCAGGATCCGGAGATCCGCCGCTGGCACACCCGCCGCCCGGAGTCGCGGGAGCAGGTGCTCGACTGGTTCGCCCACTTCCACCGGACCTGGCAGCAGGAGACGGGCGCGAGCTGGGCGGTGACGCGCGGCGGTGGCGAGGTGGTGGGCCGCATGGTGATGGGCGGCGTGGACCTCCACGACGGCGTGGCCAGCTGCGCGTACTGGGTGGTTCCGGCCGCTCGCGGCGCGGGCGTGGCCCCGCGGGCGTTGCGGGCGCTGAGCGCGTGGGCGCTCGGCGACGGCCGGCTGCACCGCCTCTGGCTCGACCACTCGATCCACAACGGCGCGTCGTGCCGGGTGGCGGTCAAGGCCGGGTTCCGGCTGGAAGGCACCAGCCGCAGCGCCGCCATCCACGCCGACGGGCGGCACGACATGCACGTGCACGCCCGCGTGCGCGGGGACGAGTGCGCCGGCTGAGAGGGCTGCCGGGTGGAAGGGATCGATCCCGCGGGCCGGGTGGGCACAAGAGTTATGGGTAGTGTCCGCTCGCATGGAGGTCTTCCTGCTCTGGCACGTCCGCCACGCCCGTTGGCTCGACGGGCGGCCGACAACGCACCGAGACGAAGCCGGCGAGCTGGTGTGGGCCGAGGAAGATGGTGACGATCTCAAGATTCTGGGGGTGTACTCGTCAGAGGCCCGGGCGGAGGAGCGGATACGGCGAGCCAGGCAGTTGCCTGGCTTTCGTGACGAGCCCGACTGCTTCTCCATCAACCACCACACCGTCGACCAGGACCACTGGACCGAAGGTTTCGTGTCCGTGCCGAGGTCGGGGTCGGAGAACGAGGACCGGTAACGAGTTCGGTCGCCACCTCGGCCGGGTCTTCGCCGACCGGAGGTGACACGAGCGGGCGTCCACGCGCCGGTGACGGTGGGCGGCGGCGGTCATGAGGGGCGCGAGGGCCCCGGGGGGTCCGGTGGGCGACGCCAGAACTGGCGTGGCGCGAACCCGTCCCGCCGCAGCCAGTGTTCGGTGTAGACGATCCGTTCCGCCTCGACGACCACGAGCGTGTCCTCGGGCGGCTCGGACAGGGCCCGCCCCCGCTCGGCGTGCTCGTTCTCCCACCGGACCGCCGGCCAGTAGTGCGCCCGGTCCGGATGCCCCGCGTCGAGCACCCGGGCGGTTCCGAACAGTTGGGCGCCGCGGCTGCTGGCCAGCCCGACGAGTGGCGCGAAGACGCCGACGGACACCCGCGGGTCGGCGGCGATGTTGCGCATCTTCGGCGAGCGCGGCGCGGCGGTGAACAGCACCGCGAAGTCCAGCGGGTAGTAGCGCACCGGGGTGGCCAGCGGTCCGTCCGGGCCGGTGGTCGCGAGCACGCACATGTTCTGCGACGACAGCAGCTGGCGGATGCGCTCTTCCAGCCGGTCACGATCGAGCCGTCCCGTCGGGGTGGGCCCGGACAGCCACGGATTCGTCAACGGCATGCGGCGTCCCCGATCATGGCGCGCACCCTACACGCACCGCCCGCCCGGTGGGGTAAAAGGATCGCCGCAGCGGACCGGGGCCGCTAACCTGCCGCGCATGCCGGTACGCCAGGGGAACACCGACTCGCTGCTGCTCGGTGACGACGACACACCGCTCGCCCGGATGCGCGTCACCGACGAGGACGGCACGCCCGTCGCGTCCGACGTCCGGCCGCTGCCCGGGGTGGCGCCGGCCCGGCTCGTCGCCCAGGTGCGGCGGGACCTCGCCGGGTTCCGGCTGGAAACACCCGACGAGGCCCTGGCGGCGGCGCTGGTCTCCGACGGGCTGACGGTGGCCCGGGCCGCCACCGACATGCGCCACCACCTGGCCGACCTGCCCGAGCCGGTGGCGTTGCCGGACGGCTGGGCACTGGGCGCCCCCGGTTGGGACGACGACCTCGCCGAAGGACTGGCCGCCGCCTACGGCCCGGACCACCCGGACGGCCGCTGGGAACCGAGCGACACCGACGAGGTACGGGCGATGTTCGACACCGGTGAGCCGGTGCCGCCACTGGTGCCCGCCTCGGCCCGCCTGCTCGACCCGGACGGCCGCAGCGCCGGCCACGTGTTGTGCGCCGGGCCGGTGCCGTGGACCGACGACGGGTGCGTGTGGATCCTCAACCTGGGCGTCGCACCCCGCGCGCAGCGCCGCGGGTTCGGCCGGGCGCTGCTGGTGCACGCCTTGCGCGGCGCACACGAGGCGGGACTGCCCTCGGTCGGCCTGTCCGTGGTGGACGGCAACCCGGCTCGCCGGATGTACGACGCGGCTGGCTTCCGTGTCCGCGCCCGGGTGCTCACCGTGCGGGTCCCCGAGGCCCGGAGGGTGAGAGAGTGACAACGTGCGGGTGGGGATCCTCGGGTCGTTGGAGGTCCACGACGGTGAGCGCGCCGTCGACGTCGCCGGGACGCGGCTGCGGGCGCTGCTGATCCGCCTCGCCCTGGACCCCGGGTCGGCCGGTGGGCTGCCCGCGCTGGCCGAGGCGCTCTGGGACGGCGTGATGCCCGCCGACACCGCCAACGCCGTGCAGACGCTCGTGTCGCGCCTGCGCCGTTCGGCCCCAGCACCGTTCCCCGTCGTGCGGCGAGGTCGATCCCGGCCAGTGCGGTCGTCGTGCCGAACCGCTTGACCAGGCCCTCCGCCCCGAATGCGTAACTCATGGCAGCGACCATGGAGGACGGCGCTGACAGCGGACGCACAGCGCGCTGGCACCCCGCCGACACGACGGGGGTGGGCGGCCCGCACGAGCGGGGTCGTCAGCCCGAACCCAGTTCCCGGGCGACGGTCCGCAGCGCGCGGGTCAGCTCCTTCGCCGAGGGGGCGGCGTCCGGGTCGACCAGCCACTGGGCGGCCACGCCGCCGAGCAACGCCTGGTGGAACGTGCCGACGGCGAGTGCTTCGGTTTCGCCCGCGCCCGGATCGAGCCGGTGGAACACCTCGGCCAGACCGAGGCGCGCCCGGCGGTTGGCCGCGGCGAACGCCTCGCGCAACTCGGGGGAGCGGTCCATCCGGGCGATCAGCTCGAACTGGACCGCCCAGAGTGGACGCAGCCGGGCGAAGGACTCGATGATCCGCTCCCAGGCCAGCTCGAACCGCTGCTCCGCGCTGGCGTCCGAGTCGGCGTCCTGGGCGAGCGCCCGGTCCAGTTCCTCGCCCCACTCGGCCATCGCCTCGAACAGCGCCTCATCGAGGAGTGCTCGTGTGGTGCGGAAGTGGTAGCCGATCGCGGCCAGGCTGGTGCCGGCCTCCGTGGCCACGTCCCGGGCGGTGGTGGCGCTGTAGCCCTTCTCCATCAGGCAACGCTTCGCGCCGGCGAGCAGGTCCTCCCGATTTCCCATGACCGGCATCGTACCCAGCTCTTGCACTTACGTCTTGCACATATGTCTTACACGCTTGTACCGTCGTCGTCATGACCGATGTGCTGATCTCCGGTGCCGGTGTCGCCGGTTCCGCCCTCGCCTGGTGGTTGCGTCGCCTCGGCTTCCGGCCGACCGTGGTGGAATGCGTCGCGGCCCCCCGCGACGGCGGCTACAAGGTGGACGTGCGGGGCGCCGCCCTGACCGTCCTGGACCGGATGGGCCTGGCCGGGGCGGTGCGGTCGCACGACACCGGCATGCGCCTGGCCCGCTTCCTCGACCGGCGGGGCCGTCAACTCGCCACCATGGACGCCGCCCTCTTCGGCGGCCGGACGGGCGGCGACATCGAGATCATGCGCGGTGACCTCACCCGGCTCCTGCGGGTCGCGACCGAGGGCGTGGAGCACCGCTTCGACGACTCGGTCACCGCGCTGCACCCCGTCGCCGACGGGGTGGACGTGACGTTCGCGCGGGGCGCGCGCCGCCGCTTCGACCTGGTGATCGGCGCGGACGGCCTGCACTCGACGGTACGGCGACTCGCCTTCGGCCCGGCGTCGGCCTACCTGCGTCCGTTGGGACACCACATCGCCATCTGCACCGTGCCCGCCGGGTTCGGCGAGGAACGGGTCGAGCTGCTGCACCCTGCGCCCGGTCGGACCGTCGGCGTCTACCGGACCGCGGGCGCGCCCGACGCCCGGGCGCTCTTCCTCTTCCGCTCGCCACCCGACGCGCCCGGCCATGGCGACCTCGAAGCGCAACGCGCGCTGCTGGGTCGGGCCTTCGCCGGGGCCGCCTGGCGGGTGCCCGGTCTGCTCGCCGCGCTGCCGGACGCGCCGGACCTCTACCTCGACGAGATGAGCCAGGTCCGGATGGAGAGCTGGTCGGCCGGTCGGGTCGGCCTGGTCGGCGACGCCGCGTACGCCGCGTCCCCGGCGTCCGGCCAGGGGACCAGTCTGGGCCTGGTCGGCGCGTACGTGCTTGCGGCCGCGCTGGCGGAGGCGGGTGGGCGCCCGGCCGTCGCATTCGCCGCGTACGAGCGCCGGATGCGGCCGTTCGTCGCGGCGAACCAGGCGCTGGCCGAGCGCAACCTGAGGGGGATGGTGCTCGGCTCGGCCGCGCAGATCCGGTTCCAGACGCTGACGCTGCGCCTTCTGCCGCACCTGCCGGGACGGCAGCGGATGGTCGGCCGGGTGGCCGAGCCGATCCGGCGCGCGGCCACCTCGATCACGCTGCCGGAGGCACCGGCCCCCGCCGCCTGAGGCTCACCGGCGATTCAGGCGCTCGGCGTACGCGTCGCGCAGCTCCTCCCAGCCGAAGTTCTTGGCTTCCGCGCCCCGAATCGGGCCGATCGGCTCGCCGTCGAGCAGGTGACCGGCGACGTCCAGGCAGAGGTGCCAGCCGGCGGCCATCATCGGGGCGAGATCGGCCCGCTCGACCCGGTGCCGCAGGGTGAGCGTGGTGCCCTCACCGGTCGCGGTCAGCTCCCAGCGGAGCAGGCCCTCGCCCCAGGTGTACTCCAGCAGGCGCGGCCGGTCGGCGCGCAGCACCCGGGCCGGTGCCGGGTGGGTCCGGTCGCCGTCGACGGTGCTGAGTACGGCGTCACCGGGGCGGCCCAGGTCGCGGTCGGCCAGGAACGGCGCCCACCCGGCGAGCTGGTCGGGGTCGGTCAGTGCGACCCACACCTTCTCCGGCGGGTGCCGCAGGTCCCGGACGAAGACCAGATCCCAGCGGTCGTTCGCGGCTTCCAGTTCCACGTGGGCGAGCGGGCCGGCACGGTAACTGTCGCGGTCCATCGGTCACTCCTGACTGTCGAGATGGCGTTCCAGGGCGTCGAGATGCGCGGTCCACATCGAGCGGTAGGGCCCGAGCCAGTCGTCGACGGCCCGCAGCGGTCGGGCCTCGACCCGGTAGATCCGCCGCTGGGCCGCCGTGCGGCAGGTGACCAGACCGGCGTCGCGCAGCACCCGCAGGTGCTTGGAGACCGCCGGCTGGCTCATGCCCAGCCCGTCCACCAGGTCGCCGACGCTGCTCTCCGCCCGACGCAGCCGGTCGAGGATGCGGCGGCGGGAGGGCTCGGCCAGGACGGCGAAGGCATCGGCGGTCATCCTGGCAATATGCCGCGCCAGTTATATGACTGTCAAGGAATGAAGGGTCGTGCTGCCGGCGCGGGGTCGGCTTCATATGCTCGGGGGATGGAACTGCGGATCTTCACCGAACCCCAGCAGGGGGCCACCTACGACCAGTTGCTCGCCGTGGCGCGCCGCGCGGAGGAGACCGGCTTCGCCGCGTTCTTCCGCTCCGACCACTATCTGAAGATGGGCTCGGTGAGCGGTGACCCCGGCCCGACGGACGCCTGGACGACGCTCGCCGGCCTGGCCCGCGACACCACCCGGATCCGCCTCGGCACGCTGATGAGCGCCGCCACGTTCCGGCTGCCCGGTCCGCTGGCGATCACCGTGGCCCAGGTCGACCAGATGAGCGGCGGCCGGGTGGAGCTGGGCATCGGCGCCGGCTGGTACGCCGAGGAGCACGCCGCGTACGGCATTCCGTTCCCGCCGCTGGGGGAGCGGTTCGACCGGTTGGAGGAGCAGCTCGCGGTCATTACCGGGCTCTGGTCCACCCCGGCCGGGTCGACGTTCGACTTCCCCGGCGCCTACTACCCGGTCAGCGACTCACCCGCGTTGCCCAAGCCGGTGCAGCGGCCCCACCCGCCCATCCTGCTCGGCGGCAAGGGTCCGAAGCGCACCCCTCGCCTGGCCGCCCGGTACGCCGACGAGTTCAACCTGCCGTTCGTGTCGGTCGAGGACACGACGGCGCAGTTCCAGCGCGTGCGGGAGGCCTGCGCCGAGATCGACCGGGACCCGTCCACGATGATCTGGTCCAACGCGTTGGTGCTCTGCTGCGGACGCGACGACGCCGAGGTGGCCCGGCGGGCCGAGGCGATCGGCCGCGAGCCGGCCGAGCTGCGCGCGAACGGTGCCGCCGGCACGCCCGCCGAGGTGGTCGACACGCTCGGCCGGTACGCCGGGGCCGGCAGCGGCCGGATCTACCTCCAGGTGCTCGACCTGGCCGACCTGGACCACCTGGAACTGGTCGCCGCCGAGGTGATGCCGCAGCTCTGAGCGCCGACGGGAAGAGGCGCGGCGGTGCGGGGACGCGGCGGTGCGGGGATGCTGCCTGCGACCGTCAGCGCGCGGTCGCCCGGCGTACGGTGTCCAGCCGGCCGTCCCGGTCGCTGTCCAGGTAGGTCACGTCCGGCACGCCGTCGCCGTCCAGGTCGACCTGCACCACGTCGGCCACACCGTCGCCGTCGAGGTCGGTCACCACCTCCACGGAGCCGTCCACGTGCCGGGTCACGATCGACCGCCCCTGCCCCGTCCGCGGCGGCGGACCCGGACGGGGCAGCGGGTCCGGCTCGGGTTCCGGCATCGGTGGCGCCGGCACCGGCGCGGTCATGGCCCTGTGCGCCCCGGTCGGGTCCGTGCCCACCCCGGTCGGGTCGATCTCCTCCTCCGACGGGTACACGTCGCCGCGGAGGCTCGGGTCGCGATAGCTGCTCATCCGTCCTGGATTCCCGCTGTACGGCCGGGGCAACCCTGCCGGCGCGCGATGGCGCATGATGCAGCGCATGACCGACACCAACTGGGCCGGCAACGTCCACTGGTCCGCCCGTACCCGAACGGCGCCGACCTCCACCGACGAGCTGCGCCGGCTCGTCGCCGGGGTCGACCGGGTCCGGGCCGTCGGCACCGGCCACTCGTTCAACCGGCTCGGCGACACCACAGGCACCCAGATCGCGCTCGACGGTCTGCCGCCCACCGTCGCGCTCGACCCCGACCGCGGCACCGTCACGGTCGCCGCCGGCGTGCGCTACGGCGACCTGGCCACCGCGCTGCACGCCCGGGGGTACGCGCTGGCGAACCTCGCCTCGCTGCCGCACATCTCGGTGGCCGGGTCGGTCGCCACCGCCACCCACGGCTCCGGCCCGCGCAACGGCAACCTGGCCACCGCCGTCGCGGCGCTGGACCTGGTGACCGCCGACGGCGACCTGCTCACCGTCGACCGGAGCGACCCGAGGTTCGCCGGGCTGGTGGTCAACCTCGGCGCGCTTGGCGTGGTCACCCGGCTCACCCTCGATGTGGTGCCCACGTACGCGGTCCGGCAGCACGTCCGCCTCGGACTGCCCCGCGCGGCGCTGGACGAGGCGCTCGACGCCGCGTACAGCGTCAGCGTCTTCACCGGCTGGCGCGGCGAACGCCTCGACCAGGTGTGGGTGAAACAGCACGCCGACGACGCGCCCCCGCCGGCCGACTGGCTGGACACCGTGGCCGCCGACGCACCCCGGCACCCGGTGCCCGGGATGTCGCCGGAGCACTGCACCGCCCAACTCGGCGAGCCCGGGCCGTGGCACGAGCGGCTGCCGCACTTCCGGCTCGGCTTCACCCCGAGCAGCGGCGACGAGTTGCAGTCCGAGTGGCACGTCGCCCGGGCCGACGCGAGCGCGGCACTCGCCGCCCTCGACCCGGTCGCCGAGCGGATCGCCGCCGTACTCCAGATCTGCGAGCTGCGGACGATCGCCGCCGACGAGCTGTGGCTGAGCCCGAACTTCCGGCGCGACTCGCTGGCGCTGCACTTCACCTGGATCGGTGACCCGGTGGCGGTGGCGCCCGTGCTCACCGAGGTGGAACGGCGGCTCGCCCCGTACGCCCCGCGCCCGCACTGGGGCAAGCTGTTCGACCGCGACCCGGCCGACGCGTACCCGCGGCACGGGGACTTCCGGGCGCTGCTGCGCGAGTTCGACCCGGCGGGGAAGTTCCGCACCACGGAGCTGGACCGCTGTTTCCCGCGCGACTGACTCACCGCCCGGCGGGCATCTCCTGACGCAGGCTGCCGCGCTGCACCGCACGACTGATGTCGCTGGGCGAGACGATGCCGACCAACTGGTCGTCGACCACCACCAGCGCCCGGCCGTCGGTGCACTCGTTGAGGCGGGGGAGCAGGTCGGTGAGCTGCTCCTCCGGGCGGGCCAGCACCAGCTCGTCGGCTTTGCAGGACACCTCGGCCAGCGTGGTCGACGCGCGGCGGTCGGCCGCGATGCCGCGTACCCGGGCCAGGGTGACCAGGCCCACCGGCCGCCCGTCCACGGTCAGCGGCAACGCCGAGTGCCGGTACGCGAACAGGTAGTGGTCGACGAAGTCGGCCACGGTCAGCTCCCCGGACGCAGTCTGCGGTTGCGGGGTCATCACGTCGCCGACCCGGACGCCGCGCAGCGCGTCGCCCATCCGGGCCGCGCGCTCCTCCTGACCGGCCGCACCGATCAGGAACCAGCCGATGAGCGCCAGCCAGAGCCCGCCGAAGCCGGCGCCGGTCAGGAACCGCCACAGCCCCAGGCCGATCAGCAGGACGCCCAGCACCCAGCCGGCCCGGGCCGCCACCACTGTCGCCTTCGTGCGGTCGCCGGTGGCCTTCCACACCGCCGCGCGCAGCAACCGGCCGCCGTCCAGCGGGGCGGCGGGCAGCACGTTGAAGACCGCCAGCAGCACGTTGATGCCGGCCAACCAGGACAGCGCGCCGAGCAGCAGCCCGTCGCCGTAGACGACCGCCACCACCACCGCGATCGCGGCGAAGACCAGCCCGATGATCAGGCTGACCAGCGGCCCGACGCCGGAGATCCGCAACTCCGCGCCCGGGTTCTTCGCCTCGCCCTTCAACTCGGCGACACCGCCGAACAGCCAGAGCGTGATCCCCTCGACCTCGATGCCGTTGCGCCTGGCCACCACCGCGTGCGCGACCTCGTGGGCGAGCAGGCCCAGGAAGAAGACCACCGCGGCGGACAGGCCGGCCGCCACGTAGGCGACGGGGGAGTGCCCGGGGTACGAGGCGGGGAACAGGCTGCCCGACAGTGCCCACGCGATCAGCACGAAGATGACCAGGACACTCCAGTTGACGCCGACAGGTACGCCCGCGACCCGGCCGAGCCGGAAACTCGCCCTCATGTCTGCCTCATACCCGGCACACGCACCCCCACACCAGCACCCTGGGCGCAGCACCTGCCCGGGAAGGAGGGTCTAAAGATCAAGATAGGTTGGTCGGATGAGCCGACGAGCTTTCACCGCTGCGGCGGGCCTCTACGCGGTAGCGGTGGTGTGCTGCGCGTTGTTCTGGCCCGAGCGGGTTCCGCTGCATTTCGGCTTCGGGTTGGGCGCTGACTCGTACGGGTCCAAGTGGGCCGGTGTGGCCATGGCCGCAGCGATCGGGTTGTCCATGGTCGCGCTGTTCGCCGGCTGCGCCTGGATCGCCGGGCGGATCAACCTGGACCTCGTCAACGTTCGGCACGCGGAGTTCTGGAGGGCGCCCGAGAACGAGGAGCGCCTGCGTCGCATGCTGGCCGACGACATGTACCAGGTGGGCGCGGCAACCCTCGTGCTGATCGCCGGGGTTTTCGGGTTCGTCACCGAGGTCGCCGTCACCGGGCGAGACGAGTTGTCCTGGTGGGTCGTCGTGCTGTTGGCCGGCTATCTCGCCTACCTCGCGGGCTGGACCGGCTGGCTGCTCACTGGCCGTTACCGCGTCGACCGTCCTTAGCGCTTCCGGACGAGGCGTGGCATGGCTCCTACTCGTGGGAATGAGGACCGGAGCCGGCCCGCCGGTCAGTCGGCGGTGCCGGCCGGGGCCACCCACGTCGTCGGCTGGCCCGTGATCGCTGTTATCAGGTCGAAGTCGTCGTCGTAGTGCAGAACCGTCACGCCATGCCGTTCGGCCGTGGCGGCGATCAGCAGGTCGGCCATCGAGAGGGCCCGGTGGTTGCCCTTGTGCAGTGCCTGTACCTGTACGTCGATCGCGCGATCCCAGATGTCGTCCGGCATGGCGAGCCAATCGAAACCGCGAAGCAGCCATCGAGCGCGCTTCGCGTCCTTGGCCGAGCGGGCGCTGTGCACGACCTCGATCTCGATGGCGCCACAAACCGCCAGCAGGCCACGATCGGACAACTCGTCCAGGACCGGCGCCACGGCGGGCTGCGGCCATCGGGCCAGCGCCGACTTGTCGAGGAGGTAGCGCTCCCGCGTCATGCGGCTTCGGGCTTATTCGCCTGCTCCGGGTCGGTGAGGTCCGGCAGGCCGCCGCTCTTGAGCCAGTCGGCGAACTCCCGCCGCTTCTCCCGGTTGACCACTGCCTGAAGCGCGGCGTTGACGGTGGCCTTCTTGGTGCCCGTGCCGAGGATCTCGGCGGCCTCGGCCAGCAGCTCGTCGTCCACATCAAGAATGGTTCGGGACATGTGCGCCTCCTCGGCCGACCGCTCGAACGAGTCGATGATATCAAGTCCGCCGCTTCTTGATATATCCGCGCGTTTGCTCAGGCGGGTCAGCGGCCCGGCCGGGTGGTCGTCACTGCGGCCTGACAAATGTCACGGGCGCAAGGTGACGGCCGCTCCGGGGAACCGGACACGCCACGCCGGAGCATCGTGGGTATGACCGACACCGCACCGGCCGTCGAACTGGCCGGGCTCACCAAGACGTTCGGCCCGGTGACCGCCGTCAACGGGCTCAACCTGCGGATCGCCCCCGGTGAGGTGGTGGCCTTCCTCGGCCCCAACGGCGCCGGCAAGACCACCACGGTGGACATGCTGCTCGGGCTGGCCCGCCCCGACGCCGGCACGGCCCGGCTGTTCGGTGGCGCCCCGGCCGCCGCCGTCCAGCGCGGTCGGGTCGCCGCGGTGATGCAGAGCGGCGGCCTGCTCAAGGATCTCACCGTTGCCGAGACGGTACGGATGACCGCGCACTTCTACGGCCACACCAGCCCGGTCGACTCGGTGCTGGAACGCGCCGGCATCGCCGGTATCGCCGACCGTACGGTGGGCAAGTGCTCGGGCGGCCAGCAGCAGCGGCTGCGGTTCGCGCTGGCGCTGCTGCCCGACCCGGACCTGATGGTGCTCGACGAGCCGACCACCGGCCTGGACGTGGAGGGCCGCCGCAGTTTCTGGCAGGCGATCCGCGCCGACGCCCGCGCCGGCCGGACCGTCCTGTTCGCCACCCACTACCTGGACGAGGCAGACGCGTACGCGGACCGCATCGTGCTGCTGCGGCAGGGGCGCGTGGTCGCCGACGGCACCACCGCCGAGATCAAGAACCTGGCCGCCGGTCGGGTGGTGCGCGCGACCCTGCCCGGCGCCGACGAGGCCGCGCTCGCCGCGCTGCCCGGGGTCCGGTCGGTCGAGGTACGCGGCGACGTGGTCCTGGTGCACAGCGGGGACTCCGATGTGGTGGCCCGGTATCTGATGACCCGGACCGACGCCCGCGACCTGGAGATCACCTCACACAACCTCGAGGACGCGTTCCTCGCCCTGACCGCCTCCGCCCGACCCGGGAGTCAGCCATGACCACCACGACCTCGTCCACCACCACGTCGGGCGCGGTCGACCGCCGACCCCCCGCCCTCGGCGGCTTCTGTCTCCCGGTGCTCGCCATCGAGATCCGTCGGGTGCTGCGCAACCGCCGCACGCTGATGTTCATCCTGATCATGCCGGCGGTCTTCTTCCTGCTGTTCGGGTTGCCCAACCGTGGCGACAAGCTGGACAACGGGCTGCCCGTCACCGGCTGGATCATGATCAGCCTGGGCGTGTACGCGGCGATGGTCGCCACCACCAGCGCCGGTGCCGCCGTCGCCACCGAACGCGCGCTGGGCTGGAGTCGTCAACTCCGCCTGACCCCGCTGCGCCCCGCCGCGTACGTGGCGACAAAGGTGGCCACCGCCATGGTGCTCGGCCTGTTCGGCGTCCTGGTGGAGTTCACCGTCGGCGCCGTGTCCGGCGTCCGGCTGCCGGCGCACGTGTGGGTGGAGTCCGGCCTGACCGCCTGGATCGGCGCGCTTGTCTTCGCCGCGTTCGGCCTGTTCGTCGGCTACCTCGCCCCGGCTGAGAACGTCATGCAGTTCCTGGGCCCGGCGCTGGCCATCCTGGCCATGCTCGGCGGCCTGTTCGTTCCGCTGGAACTGCTGCCCGAGGCGCTGCGGCGGATCGCCGAGGTGACCCCGGTGTACGGCGTCGGCGAGTTGGCCCGCGCGCCCCTGACCGGTGCCGGGGTGAACTGGGTGGCCGTCGGCAACGTGACCGGCTGGACCGCCCTGTTCAGCTTCGGCGCGGTCCGCCTGTTCCGCCGCGACACCACCCGGGTCTGACCGCTAGCGTGTGGCGCGTGACGTCGCCGCCCGGCCCGGTCGCGCGGGTCACCCGCCACTGGCGGTTCACCGGCTGGCTGCTCTCGGCGGTCTGGTTGTTCTTCCTCAACATCCCGTTCACCACCGCGATGCACCAGCCGCAGCTCTGGCGGCGGGCAGTCGGGGTCGGCGCGCTCGTCGTGTTCGCCGCGGCGTACGTGCTGATCTTCCAGTGGGCCCGCGCCCGCAAGCAGCGCAACCTGCCGATCCCGCGCGGCCGGGCACGGCTGCTGGTCGCGGTGCTGCTCGTCCTCGGGCTGGCCGGCATCCCGGGCACCGCCGGCGACTGGCTGACCACACTGGTCTTCGTGGCCACCGCCGGGGTGTTCCTGCTCCCGCCGGTGGAGGCGCTGGTCGTGGTGGCGCTGTCCGCCGCCACCCCGCCGGTGGCCTCGCGCCCCGTGCCGGGCTGGGAGTCGGAGAGCATTGTCGTGTTCGCGGTGCTGCTCGCCTCGTTCGCCATGTTCGGGGTGAGCCGGCTGGCCCAGCGCAACGGCGAACTCCAGGCGGCGCAGCAGGAGATCCGGCGGCTGGCGGTGGCCGAGGAACGCGTCCGTGCCGCCCGGGACCTGCACGACATCCTCGGGCACTCGCTGACCGTGGTGGCGGTCAAGGCGGAGTTGGCCGGGCGGCTGCTGGAGTTGGACCCGGCGCGCGCCGCCACCGAGATCGCCGACGTGGAGCGGCTGGCCCGGGAGGCGCTCGCCGACGTGCGGGGCACCGTCGGCGCGTACCGGGGGGTGGACCTGGCCGCCGAGCTGGCCGGTGCCCGGTCGGCGCTGGCCGCCGCGGGCATCGTCGCGGCGCTGCCGCAGACGACGCCGCCGCTGTCCCCGGACCGGGACGAGCTGTTCGGCTGGGCGGTGCGCGAAGGGGTGACGAACGTGGTGCGGCACAGCGGCGCGCGGCGCTGTGCGGTCCGGGTCGATCCGACGGCGGTGGAGGTGTGCGACGACGGTCGGGGCCCGGCCGACGAGCCGACGTCGGTCGGGCACGGCCTGGTCGGGCTGCGTGAGCGGGCCCGCCGGCTGGACGCGACGGTGACCGTGGCGCGGCCCGACGACGGGCGCGGCTTCCTGCTGCGGGTCGCGTTGCCCGCGCCGGAGAAGGACGGGAGGGTACGCGGGTGACCGATCCGATCCGACTGCTGCTCGCCGACGACCAGGCGCTGGTCCGGGGTGCGCTGGCGGCGTTGCTGTCGCTGGAGCCGGACCTGACCGTGGTGGCGGAGGTGAGCCGGGGTGACGAGGTGGTGCCGGAGGCGTTGCGCACCCGCCCCGACGTGGCGCTGCTCGACGTGGAGATGCCCGGCCTGGACGGGGTGGCCGCCACCGCCGCGCTGCGGGCCGCGCTGCCCACCTGCCGGGTGCTTGTGGTGACCACTTTCGGCCGACCCGGCTACCTGCGGCGGGCGATGGAGGCCGGCGCGAACGGCTTCGTGGTCAAGGACACCCCGGCCCGGCAACTCGCCGACGCGGTCCGCCGGGTGCACGCCGGACTGCGGGTGGTCGACCCGACGCTGGCCGCCGAGACGCTTGCCACCGGGTCGAGCCCGCTCACCGGCCGGGAGACCGAGGTGCTGCGTTCGGCGCGGGGCGGCGGCACGGTGGCCGAGTTGGCGGCGACGCTGCACCTGTCCGAGGGCACGGTCCGCAACCACCTGTCGTCGGCCATCGGCAAGACCGGCGCCCGCAACCGCGCCGACGCCGTCCGGGTCGCCGAGGCCAACGGCTGGCTGCTGGGTTGAGGGGCCGGTAGGCGGTCGACGACCACGAAGCCGGTGCCGGGTTCCAGCTCGGCCAGGGCGAGGAATGCCAGCGGTCGGCCGCCGGGGGCGTCGTACGCGACGACGTCGCGGTCCGGACGCAGCCCTTCGCCCAGCGGGCGGAGGTCGGCCGGGGCGGGGTCGGGCGGGAAGCCGGGCGGCGCCGGGTCGTAGGTGACCACCGGTAGGTCGGCGGGTGCGGGCGCGGCGGGCGGCACCGACTCCACAGGCGACGGCGACTGCCCGGCGTCGGGCGCGGTGGCGTCGGATCCGCCGGTCGGCGGTGCGGCCGCCGGGCCGCCGGTGAGCGCGTGACCGGTCAGCAGCGCGGCGGCGAGCAGCAGCGGTACGCCGAGCGCGGCCAGCAGTCGGGCGGGGGTCCACGGCGCGAAAAACCGGTCGAACAGCACGAAAGCGACTCTAGCCGACCGGGCGTCCCCGGCCGGCGATCGACGGCCCTGGGACGTCCGGCGCGGTGCCGGAACCGGGGCGGCGCGCCCGGCGGGGGGACCGGGCGCACCCGGGGTCAGCTCAGCTTCGCGCCCACGTGGATGGCGATCGCGTCGTGCGCGTTGACCGTGGCGGCGAACCAGCCCGCGGAGTCCACCGTGATCACCGGCCCGCTGCACGAGCCGTTGCGGTAGGTGCCGTGGATGACGTCGCAGTAGCGGCCCGCCGGCAGCCCGGTCTGGTACGACCGCCCGGTCACCGCGCTGTCCTCGTCGTTGACCGTCAGGTAACCCTTGCCGGTGCGGCTGAACGCGATGTGCTGGGAGCCGTTGTCGTACCAGTTGGCGACCCCGGCGCCCTCGGTGGCGTTGCGGAAGCCGACCATGTTGGCGATGACCGGCCAGCGGTGCTCGCACTCCCAGCCGGAGTAGCAGGTGGTGTTCGTGATCCGGTTGCCGCCGTCGGCGGGCGGGCCCTGGTCGCGGTTGCCGAAGGTGAAGCTGGACATCACCGCCGGGGTTCCGTACGGCCAGGCCAGCATGAACGCGTTCGCCAGGGCGTACGTGCCCCGGTCGCGGTAGGTGAGCACACCGCCCTCGCGCTGGGTGTCGTGGTTGTCGGTGAAGACCACCGCCGAGCCGCCGGGCAGGTAGCCCCAGGACTCGCCGAAGTTCCTCAGGTACGCCAGACGCTCGCTGGTGAACATCCGGGCCAGGTCCTTGCCGTACCGGAACTCGTGCACGTCGCCGTTGCCGGTGTACTCGGCGGGCTGGACCGGTTCGCCGGCGCCGTAGATGACCTCCTGCACCAGGTACGTCGAGCGGGACAGCCGACTCTTGATCGCCGCGATGTCGGCGGCCGGCATGTGCTTGCTGCCGTCCAGCCGGAACCCGTCGACGCCCAGGGAGAGCAGGTCGTTGAGGTACGTGGCGAGCCGACCGCGTACGTAGTCCGACTCGGTCTTCAGGTCGGCGAGGTTGACCAGTTCGCAGTTCTGCACCTCGTACCGGTCCCGGTAGTTGGCGATGTCGTTGTTGCCGTTGCGTCCGCAGTAGTGGAAGTCCTGTGCGGAGTAGACACCCGGGTAGGTGTAGTGGCCGTACGAGGTGCCGGCCCAGCCGGTGCCGCCGTTCTCCTGCCCGGACATGTGGTTGACCACGGCGTCGACGAGCACCTTGACGCCGGCGGCGTGGCAGGTGTTCACCATGGACTGGAATTGCGCGCGGGTGCCCTTGCGGGACTCGATCCGGTAGCTGACCGGCTGGTAGGAGACCCACCACGGGCTGCTGTTGACGTGCTCCTGGGGCGGGGACACCTGCACGTAGCCGTATCCGTTGGGGCCGAGCGTGCTGGTGCACTCGTTGGCCACCGACGTCCAGTTCCACTCGAAGAGCTGGACGATGACCTTCTTGGCGCCGGGGGTGGCCGCGGCGGCGGGGGTTGCTGTCGTGGTCGGGGCGAGCAGGCTCGCGGCCAGGCACAGGGCCAGGGCCGCCGCGCGGCTTCGGGTTCGGTGCATCGGGACTCCTGCGGGGGTGGGGGAGCCGGGGGAGGCGTCAGCGCCGGCTTCTTGCAACCGGTACTGAAATTTTGCAGCAAGGTTACGAGCGTGTTGCAAAGGCTGTCAACGTATTCGCATCCGTTGGTGCGTCCGGCGCTACACGCGCGGACGGCCCGGACGGTTCGAGGAACCGGCCGAGAAATTCACCACCGGAGGTGATCCGCCCGGGCCGTCGCTCCGTACCTGAGTGGGAGCAGGGTCGGCCGGTGGGGGCGCGCCGCCGTGAGACGAGCGAGGAGCAGATGGCCCGGGCACAACAGAACGAGAAGGCCACGACGGTCCGGACCACCAGCAGCAGCCGTGGCGCCCGGACCATGTCGAAACCGGCCGTCGCGGCGCTCGGCGCCTCCGCGCTCGGCCTCGCCTGGGCGGGCGTGGAACTGGCCGGCGCCGGAGGCGCCCTGTACGCGTACGGATTCTTCTTCACCGAGTTCTTCGCCGGCGTGATCGCGCTGGTCTCGCTCAGCCTCACCGTGATGCTGGGGCTGATCGCCACCGACCGGCTGGTGCTGCTGATCCGGCACCGGGTGCTGCTCCAGTCGGCGCACCGCGCCACAGGCGTGCTCGGCGTGGCCGGGCTGGCCTTCCACGTTATCACCAAGATCGCCATCGGCCGGGCCGCGCCCACCGACGCGGTGGTCCCGCTCATCGGCGGGCGCGGCCTCTACGTCGGACTGGGCACCGTCGCCGCGCTGCTGATGGTCAGCGTGCTCTGGACCGGCCTGATCCGGGTCCGGTTCGCCGGCGTCGGCCCGAAGTGGCTCTGGCGGGCGCTGCACTCGACGGCCTACGTGTCGTGGCCGTTCGCGCTGCTGCACGGGCTCAACGCGGGCCGCCCGGCCGCCACCTGGGTGTGGCTCAGCTATCTGGCCTGCGTGGTGCTCGTGGTGCTCGCGCTGCTGGTGCGCGTCTCGGTCCACCTGGGCCGGCGCAGCCGGGAACAGCACCAGGCCGCCGCGCTCAACAAGGCGATGGCCGGCCGCGGCGAGGCGCGCACCGGCGTGTTCGCCGCGCTCACCCGCAGGAAGGCCGCCGACAGGGAGGGCAGCGACGGTGGCCGTGGCCGCTGGGCCGAGACCACCACCACCTGGACCGCCCCGGCCGGCACCGCCCGGCGGCGCGACCCCGAGCGGTTCGCCGTACCGGTGGTGCCGGAACCCGGTTCGCTGCGGGAGCCGGTCCGGGCGGCCGCCGCCCGGCGAAGGACCGTCGAGCCGGACGCGCCCGCCCGGCCCGCGCGCACCCGGCAGACGCCGGCCGCCCGGCGCCGCGACCAGGACACGGCCGCCCGGTACTCCGCCCTGGCGGAGAGCGGCGGCCGGCACTCCGCCCCGCCGGACACCGGCGCTCGCCACTCCGCCCCGCCGGACCCTGGCCGGTACGCCCCCGAGGTCGACGTGGCCCGCTACTCGGCGCCGCCCCGACCGGGCGACGAGGCGGAGGAGCCGTGGGACAGCCCGCGCCGCTGGCAGGCCCGCCCGGTCTCCGGCGAGCCGGTCTCGGCCGGCCCGATCTCCGGGACCCCGATCTCGGCGGAGCCGCGCAGCGGAACCAGCCGGCGCTACCGGGACGAGGAGGAGGTGCCGGAGGAGCCGGACTACTGGCGGCCCCCGGCCCGCTACGCCCCCGACGACGCGTTCGTCGACGAAACCCCGACCCTGGTCGACCTCGCCTCCCGCCGCGCGCTGCGGGCCGGCAAGGACAGCCGGTCCAGCCGCCGCAAACGCGCCGATGCCGATGCCGTGGACAGCGCGTACTGGGCCGGGCTGCGGGGCGAGGCCCGGTGATGCGGACGACCGTCCCGCCGGTCGCCTGCGTCGGCGAACCCCGCCTGACCGCCGGGTTCGCCGAGTTCGGCCGGCTCGACCTGTTCGCCCACGAGGACGTGCACGGCCCGATCGGCCCGATGGAACCGGCGGCGCTGCTGCGGCTCGTCGAGGCGATCGACCTCAAGGGCAAGGGCGGCGCCGGCTTCCCGTTCGCCCGCAAGCTGCGCGCGGTGCTGGAATCCTGCGAGCGACAGGACCTCGCCGCGGTGGTGGTGGTCAACGCCACCGAGGGGGAGCCGGCCAGTTGGAAGGACAAGGTGCTGCTCACCCGCGCCCCGCACCTCGTCCTGGACGGCGCGGCGCTGGCCGCGTTCGCGCTCGACGCCGAGGAGATCGTCATCGGGGTGGCCGACGACGGCGTGGGCCGCCCGTCGCTGACCGACGCGTTGCAGGAGCGGCGGATGCCGGTGCCGACCACCATCGTCACGGTGCCGCACCGGTTCATCTCCGGTGAGGGCGGCGCGCTTGTCAACGGCATCAACGGCCTGCCGCACATCCCGCCCGGCACGAAGAAGCGCTCCAGCGACTCCGGCGTCGGCGGCCTGCCGACCCTGCTGTCCAACGCCGAGACGTACGCCCAACTCGCCGTCGCCGCCCGGATCGGCCCGTACGAGTACGCCGCGCTCGGCACCGACGACGAGCCGGGCACGGTGCTGCTCACGGTCACCGGTGCGGCGAAGCGCCCGGCGGTGGTGGAATGCGCGGCCGGCACCCCGCTGCGTGAGATCCTCGACCTCTGCGAGGTGCCACCGGGACCGGGCATCCTGATGGGCGGCTACCACGGCAAGTGGATCACCGCGGAGGCCGCGGACCGGGCCGAGGTGTCCCGCAAGGGGCTCGCCGCGGTCGGCGGCACGCTCGGCGCCGGAATCATCGTGCCGCTCGGCGCGGACACCTGCCCGCTCGGCGAGGCCGCCCAGGTGGTGCGCTACCTGGCCGGCGAGTCCGCCGGGCAGTGCGGCCCGTGCAAGATGGGCCTGCCCGACCTGGCCCGTTCCGTCGACCTCGCGGTCTCCGGCAGCGCCCCGGTCGAACTGGTCCGGGCCGCCGCCGGGGACGTGAAGGGGCGCGGCGCGTGCAGTCACCCGGACGGGACCGCCCGGTTCGCGCTGTCCGCCATGGAGGTCTTCGCCGACGACCTGCGCCTGCACGCCACGGGCGAGGGCTGCGGCAAACGGGTCAAGGGGATGGTGGGCCTGCCCGGCGCGCCGGACGCCAACCCGCAGAAGCTGACGCTGGACTGGTCCCGCTGCGACGGCCACGGGCTGTGCGCGCACGTGGTGCCGGACTTCATCCGGCTCGACGGCAACGGCTACCCGGCGTTCCCGCCGACCCCGGTGCCGACCTGGCTGCGCGAGGGCGCGCTCAAGGCGGTCAAGGTCTGCCCCGAACTGGCGCTGCGCCTGGTCCGCTCCGAGTAACCTCGGCCTCCGCCCAGCCCTCGGCCTCCGCCCAGCCCTCGGCCTCCGCCCAGCCCTCGGCCTCCGCCCAGCCCTCCCCGCGATCCTGAGTGCACGATCGCGGGGAGGGGCGGGCGGGGAGGGTCAGCGCGTCGGGGTGAGGCGGTCGGTGCCCAGCTTGTCGCGGAGCACCTCGGGGACCACGACCGAACCGTCGGGCTGCTGGCACTGCTCCAGAATGGCCGGGAACAGCCGGCTGGTGGCCAGCGCCGAACCGTTCAGCGTGTGCACGAAGCGGGTCTGCTTGGCACCCGGCTCGCGATAGCGGATGGCCGCGCGGCGAGCCTGGTAGTCGCCGGCCCAGGACACCGACGACACCTCCTTGTACTTGCCGGTGCTCGGCATCCACACCTCGATGTCGAGTGTCTTGCGCATCGACGCGCTGGCGTCGCTGGCAGCCAGCAGGCTGGTCTGGAAGTGCAGGCCGAGCTTGCCGACCAGGCCCTCGACGTGCGACACCATCGCCTCCAGCGCCGCGCCGGCCTGCTCCGGCAGCGTGAACTGGAAGACCTCCACCTTGTTGAACTGGTGGCCGCGTACCGTGCCGCGCTCGTCGGAGTGCGAGCCGGCCGCCTCCCGGCGGTAGCACGGGGTGTACGCGAACGCCTTCAGCGGCAGCCTCGGCGTCTCCAGGATCTCGTCCTGGTAGGCACCGAGGATCGCCGTCTCCGCGGTGGGCAGCAGGAACTGGCCGCGCGAGGACGACTGGTTGTCGATGTGGTAGACGTCGTCGTGGAACTTCGGGAACTGCCCGGCGGCGAAACCGGCGCTGTCCAGCAGCAGGTGCGGCGGGAGCAGGAACTCGTACCCGGCCTGGATGTTCTGCTCGATCAGCCAGTTGACCAGGGCCCACTCCAGTCGGGCGCCCAGTCCGGTGTACATCCAGAAGCCCGAGCCGCCGAGCTTCACGCCCCGCTCGTGGTCGACCAGGCCGAGCGCGCGGCTCAGCTCCACGTGGTCGCGTACCTTCTCGATGGCCGGCGCGTCGCCGAACGTCCGCACCACCCGGTTGGCCTCCTTGCCCCCGGCGACCACGTCGTCGGCGGGCAGGTTGGGCAGCTCGCTCATCGCCGAGCGGAGCCGGGACTGCACCTCGTCGAGCTGGGACTCCAGCTCCGCGAGCTGCTTACGCTCGGCCTCCGGGGCGACCGGCTGCGGCGTGCCGCCGGACCGCTTCGCCTCCGCGTACGCGCGCGCCTCGGCCTTGCGGCGCTGCCGCTCGGCGTCGATCTCCGTGATCAGGGCGCGCCGCTCCTGGTCGAGCCGCTGGATGTCGTCCAGCGCCCGGGTGACCTCGGCGGGATCCAGACGCTTCGCCAGCGCGGTCGCCACCGCCTCGCGATCCTTCCGGATCAACTCCATGTCGAGCATGCTGCTCGTACGCCTCCGTCCAGGCAGTCGGGTGGGACCCACAGATGCTACCGTCGCGCCCCCGCCCACCCGGCCCGGCCCGCGCAGCCCGCCGCTCGGGGGCCCCTTTCGGTGACGGTGCGTGATGGTGGCGCCGTCTGCGGGCGGTGCTCACGGTCCGTCACCGGGGGTTGGTGCCGGCGCTGCGCTGGCTCCGCGCGCGAGCGCGGTGACCTGGTCAATCTCGCGGATCCGCTCCCCGGCTGACATGCCTCTCCGGCGCCTTTGCTCTGCAGCCACCGGCGCAGCGTTCGACGGAGCGTCAGCGCTGCGCGGATGGCTGCAGAGCAAAGTCCGCACGGGGTGACGCAGTCGGGAGGCGGCGGGGCGTCACGCACGGTCACGAAGTGCTGTCGCAGCGGCGTGCCGGAAGCCGGCGAGCGCGACCGTCAGAGGCGTACCGGCATCAGGACGGAGAAGGCGTGCGCATCGTCGGTCCGCCGCACCGCCAGCGGGGTGATCGGGCCGTCCAGTTCCAGCACGAGCTGGCCGTCACCGGACCCCAGCGCGTCCAGCAGGTACTCCCGGTTCACCGCCACCCGAAGCGCATCCGACCCGTCCGTGCCGTCCGTGCCGCCCGCGCCGTCCGTGCCGCCTGCGCCGCCCGAGCCGTTCGGGTCGACCAGGCGCAGCTCGCCGCGGCCGTCCAGGCCGAGCGCCACCACCTCGTGCTCGACGCCCTCGTGCGCGCGGCGGCAGACCGGGACGCCGTCGGCGGTGAGCGCCGCGCGCAACGCCGCGCCGTCGAACGGGATCCGGTACGCGGGCGCGTCGCCGAGCTGCGTCCGCAGCAGCCGGCGGTAGTCCGGGAAGTCGTACGGCAGGGTGCCGGTGCTCAGCGGGGCACCGGCGACCGAGAACGTCACCCGGTCCGCGGCGACGACGACCGTCACGGTGGCCTCGCCGCCGCCCAGCCGCGCGCGCAGTTCGTCGACCGCGGCCACCGGCAGCAGCGCGGCCACCGGCGGTCCGTCGACGGTGGCGCCGACCCACGCCGTGGCCAGCCGGAAGCGGTCGGTGGCGAACAGGTGTACACCGCCCGGCTCGACCTCCAGCAGGACACCGGAGAGCACCGGCAGGTCCGGGTCGGCGCCGACGGCGAAGCGTACGGCGTCCACGGCGGCGGCCAGGTCGGCGCGGGACAGGACGAGGTGGGTGGTCACGGTGGTCTCCTCCGGGTCGAGCAGGCTGCGGATCCGGGAGAGCTCGCGACGGGCGTCGGCCAGGCCGTCCTCCAGCCGGCGCAGGTGCGCGTCCAGCAGGCGGTGCACCTCGCCTGGGCGGTGCCGGTGCCGCAACGCCTCGGCGATCCCGGCCAGCGGCATGCCGACCCGGCGCAGCCCGGCCACCAGGCGGGCCGGGGCCACCTGGTCCCCGGCGTACCAGCGGTAGCCGGTCACCGGGTCCACCCGGGCCGGGGCCAGCACACCGCAGCGGTCGTAGAACCGCAGGGCGCTCACCGTCAACCCGCTGGCCCGCGCCAACTCGCCGATGCTGCGAAGCTCGCTCTCCACGGCCGTCATCCTGTGGCCTCGACCGGGTCGAGGGTCAACATCAGCCGGGCAGGGTTCGGAACGTCATCCCGGCGCGCACCAGCCGCTCCAGCAGCGCGTCACCCATCGCGGTGACCGGCGTGACCTGCCCGGCGGTCTCCGGCAGGTCGTCGAAGGCCAGGCAGAGCGCCGACTCGGCGAGCATCTTGGCCGTCTCGTCGTAGCCGGGGTCGCCGCCGGCCACCTCGGTCAGCACCCGCCGGCCGGCGCCGGTGCCCACGAACCGCACCCGGAACCAGGACTTCGCCCGCTGGTCGGCGCTCGGCCCCTGCCCGGAGGCGAGCCGGCCGAGCAGCCACCGCCGGGTCGGCGGCAGCTTCACCAACCCCACCACGCCGGCCAGACCGACCCCGGCGACCAGCACCGTGGGCAGCCGCTTCATCGCCGCGAAGTGCCGGTAGCGGAAGTCCGGGCCGTACTCCGGGCGGGCCGCCGCGGACCGGCGGACGACCTGCGGGTCGATGGTGGGCAGCGGCACCGCCCACTGGCCGAGTTCGGCCACCCGACCGACCTTGCCGGGCACCGCGCGGACCCGCCGCCCGTCCGGCGAGGGCTCGACCGCGCGGCGGGCCCGCGCCGCCCGGCTCATCTCACCGGTACGGGAGAACGCGGTCAACGCCGAGTGGTACGTCCCGGCGGAGAACCGGCCGCCGGCCCGCACGTAACCGTCCACGGTGATCGGTCCGTCCGCCGGGAGCTGCTTCACCGTGTACCAGACGCCCAGGTCGTGCGGGATCGAATCGAAGCCGCAGGCGTGCACCAGTCGCGCGCCGGTGCGTACCGCCTCGGCGTGGTGGCGCACGTACATCAGGTCGACGAACTCCGGCTCCCCGGTGATGTCCAGATAGTCGGTGCCGGCCGCGGCGCAGGCGGCGACGAGTGGCTCGCCGTGGTGCACGTACGGGCCGACGGTGGTGGCCACCACGCGGGCGCACTGCGCCACCGCGCGCAGCGACTCCGGGTCGGTCACGTCCGCGGTGAGCAGGGGCAGCTCGGCCAGGGCCGGGTCGATGGCGGCGAGCCGGTCCCGCACGGCGGCCAGCTTGTCCGGGTTGCGGCCGGCCACCGCCCACCGCAACCGCTGCGGCGCGTGCCGGGCGAGGTATTCGGCGGTCAGTCCGCCGGTGAAGCCGGTGGCGCCGAACAGGACGAGGTCGTACGGACGGTCTGCGCGCATCAGCCGAGTGTGCCACCGATGACGTCACCCATCACGGGGTGAAGACCACGCGCACGCAGCCGTCGACCCGGTCGCGGAACAACGCGTACCCGTCGGCGCCCCGTGCCAGCGGCATCCGGTGGGTGGCCAGATGCTCGGTGACCAGCTCGCCGCGGGCCATCCGGTCCAGCAGCGCCGGGATCGCGGTCGCGCCCCGCCGCCCGCCGCGCACCACCAGCCCCTTGTCGGTGACCGCGCCGAGCGGGAACCGGTCCACGAAGCCGGGCCGGGCGTCGAGGACCACCACGGTGCCGCCCTTGCGGCAGGCGTGCACCGCCTCGCGCAACGCCACCCCGTCCGGGCTGCCCCCCGGCCATGCCGGGGCGGTCGGCAGCCCGGACGCGTCGACGCACACGTCCGGCCCTCGCCCGCCGCTGCGTTCCCGCAGCTCCGCGAGCACGTCCACGTACCGGTGGTGGAGGGCCTCGACCCCGTCGTGCCGGGCCACCATGCGCAGCCGGTCGTCCTGGTCGTCGACCACGATCACCCGGCTCGCGCCGCGGGCCACCGCCGCACCGGCGGTGAGCTGGCCGACCGCGCCGGCCCCCCACACCGCCACCACATCGCCCGGGCTCACCTCGCCCAGCTCGGCGCCGTACCAGCCGGCCGGGGCGGCGTCCGCCGCGAACACCGCCCGGTCGTCACCGACCGTGTCGGGTACGGCGAACGCGCCCACGTCGGCGTACGGCACCCGGACGAACTCGGCGTGCCCGCCGGCGAAACCGCCGAGCCGGGCCGGCCGCCCGTAGCCGCCGGCGACGGGTTGCCCCCACTCCGGCTCGGCCGCCACCGCGCTGGTGCCGTTGTCGCAGCAGGCCAGCATGCCCTGGCGGCAGAACCAGCACGCGCCGCAGGCCACCGCCGAGCCGACCACCACCCGGTCGGAGACCCGGTGCCGGCGCACCTCCGCACCGACCTCGACCACCTCGCCGAGGAACTCCCGGCCCAGCACCTCCCCGGGGGTCGCCTCGGGGACCTGCCCGCCCAGCAGCGGCAGGTCCGCGCCGCAGGTGACGCTGCGGCGCACCCGGACGATCATGTCCTGGGCGTTGCGCAGCTCCGGGTCGGGGACGTGGCCCACCTCCACCGCACCCGGTCCGGCCCAGCACAGCGCCCTCATCCGGCTGGCCCCGGCCGGTCGTGCGGCGGTCGGTCGGCCCGCAGCACCTCGCCGGTCTCCAGCAGTTGCTTGGTCTCCCGCAGCACCCGCCGCAGGAACCGGCCCGGGTCGTCACCGACGAGGTGCGCGGCCAGTCCGGGAAGCGCCGGCTCCCCGCCGAGCGGGCGTACCGCCAGCTCGGTGCCCCGTCCGCCGGGCGCCGGTCGGGCCCACACCTCCACGCCGCCGGCGAGCCGGCGCAGCGGCTCGGGCCATCGTCCGCCCGGGAGTACCCGCTCGGGCGGGCCGGTCACGGTCACCACCTGCCACCGGCCCGGCCGGGGATCGGCGCCGGCCCGCGGCGACCGCCGTCGGGCCAGGGCCCGCGCGCCGCCGGTGGCGAGCGCCCGCGCGCCCCCGGCCAGCCGTCCCGTTCGCACCACCCGACCTCCCACGGTCCCGGCGCCTCGGGCGGCCGGAAGTGCCCGGCCAGCCGCCCGCGTGCGTCCAGGGTGCCGGCGGTGCGGGTGAGCCGGGTTCGCCCGGAAGGGGTGAACCCGGCCGGTCCGGGTAACCGCTGCCCGCACCGACGGGGGAGGGGCGCATGCAGGAGGCCGACCAGGCCCGGATCGTCGCGAGCGGCACCACGGAGGTCACCGGCACGCCGGTCACCGCCGGCACCGGCGCGACCGGGGCCTCCACCGGCGCGCTGCCGGGCGGTCCGCCGCTGCTGGCTTCCCGGTTGGCCCCGCCCGCCCCGCCCGAGCCGGTGCTGCTGCGCCCCCGCCTGGTGGACCGGGTGGCGCGGGGCGCCGAGGGGCCGGTGACGCTGCTCCTGGCCCCGGCTGGCTGGGGCAAGACGACACTGCTGTCCGTCTGGGCGCGGGCGGAGCGGAACGGACCCGCGGCGGCCTGGGTGACGGTGGGCGGCGGACAGACCACGGGGCGGCTCTGGAGTTACCTGTCGGCCGCCCTGCGCGCGGCCGTCGCCGGTGACCGGGACGAGGGTCCGCCGCCGGTGCCCGACGGCCCGCCCCGGCCGGACCAGCTCGAGGCGCTCGCCGTCGCGCTCGCCGCGCGGGAACGCCCGGTGCTGCTGGTCCTGGACGACCTGCACCGGGTCGCCGAACCGGCGGCCCTGGCGGGCCTGGAGTTCCTGCTGCGGCACGCCGGCGGGCGGTTGCGCCTGGTGGCCGGCGCGCGCGGCGAGTCGCCGCTGGCGCTGCACCACTGGCGGTTGACAGGCGGGTTGACGGTGATCGGGCCGGACGAGTTGGCGTTCACCGCCGACGAGGTGGCCGACCTGCTCGTCGCGCACGGTGTGGCGGTGCCGGCCGAGGCGGTGCCCCGGCTCGCCGAGCGCACCGCCGGTTGGCCCGCCGGGCTGCGGTTCGCCGCGCTGGGCGCCGGGACCGACCCGGCGTACGGGGTGCCGCGGTTCGCCGGTGACCGGCCGGACATCGCCGCGTACCTGCGCGACGAGGTGCTCGCGCCGCTGGGCGCGGCGGCCCGCGACGTGCTGCGCCGCACGTCGGTGGCGGACGCGGCCCGCGCCGACCTGGCCGTCGCGGTGACCGGGCGGCCCGACGCCGGCCACCTGCTGGCCGACGCTGCCCGGAGCAGTGGCTTCGTCGAGTCCGACGGCGGCGTCCCGCCCTGGTACCGGCCGCATCCGCTGTTGGCCGACGTGCTCCGCGAGGAGGTCGACCGGCTGCCCGCAGGCGAGTTGCGCGAGCTGCACCGGCGGGCGGCCGGCTGGTACGCGACGCAGGACCGGCCGGCGGAGGCGCTGCGGCACGCGCTGGCGGCCCACGGGTGGTCCGACGCCACCGACCTGTTCGTCACCGGCTGGCCCGAGCTGGCACCGGACGGGTCCTCGGCCACGCCGGTCCCGCCCGAGCCGCCGGACGAGGCGGTGCGCCGGGAGCCGGAGCTGGCGTTGGCCGCGGCGGCCGAACGCGCGTACGCCGGGCAGCCGGCCGCCGCCGAGGCGCAGGTGCGGCGGGCGCTCGCCCACGCCGCCGGTCTGCCCGCGCCGCGCCGCGACCGGTTCCGGCGGCTGGTCGCGGCCGTCGAGCTGAGCCTGGCCCGGCTCGACGGGGACCACGGGGCGGTGCGCCGGGCCGCCGACCGGCTGCTCGCCACCGCCCCCGGCCCGGCCGGTGCGCGGGTGCCCGATCCGCCGGGCGACCGGGCGACCCCGGACGTGGCCGACGGCGTGGTCGCGCCCGATCCGCGCGCCGGGCTGGTCGAGTACGACGACGTGTGGGCGGTGGCCGGCGCCGCGCAAGGGCTCGTCGCGCTCGCCGAGGGGGACCTGCCCACCGCCCGGTCGCGGTTCGCGGCGGCGCTGGTGGCGGCGCGGCGAGCCGGCCGCGGCCGTGTCGAACTGTGCTGTGCCAGCCGCTTCGCGCTGCTGGAGGCCGCCCGGGGCCGGTTGCGGGCGGCCGAGGAACTCGCCCGGTCCGCGCTGGCATCGCCGCACTGCCAGGGTTGGGCGGGGGCGTCCGCCCGCGGCCACGCGTACCTGGCGTTGACGCTGGTGGCCTGGCACCGGGACGAGCCGGCGGAGGCCGCGGCCCACCTGGCGCTCGCCGGGCCGGCCGGCGCGGAGCCGGGCGGCGCGGCGTTCGTCGCGCTCTGCCGGGGCGGGTTGCTGGCCGACGGTGGGGACGCGGCGGCGGCGGTGCACATCCTCGCCGGGGCGCGGGCGCTCGCGCCGGGCCGGGAGGTGGGCGGCTGGCTCACCGCCGCGGAGGCCCAGGTCCGCGCCGCGGCCGGCGACGCGCACGGTGCGTGGGCGCTGCTCGACGCGACGGGCGACGCCGGGTCACCGACGTCGGCGCTGGCGTCGGCCCGGTTGCGTCTGGCCGCCGGTGACGCCGGCGCGGCCGGGCGGGCGCTGCCGGACTGGACCGCCCCGGAGGCGGCCGACTGGCCGCTGCCGGTGCGGCTGGGCGCCGGTCTGCTCGACGCCGCGCTGGCCGCCGCCGGTGGGGACGCCCGGCGGGCCGGGCGGCTGTTGGAGGAGGTGCTGACGCTCGCCGAGCCGGAGGGCTGCCGGCGGGTCTTCACCCGGGCCGACCCCGGGGTACGCGACCTGCTCGCCGCGCACCTGGACGCCGGCACGGCGTACTGGACGACGGTGCGCGACCTGGTCCGGGACGCGGACACGCGCCGGTCCGACCCGCGGCAGGACGGCCCGGTGCCGGCGCTCGACGAGCCGCTCACCGAGCGGGAGTTGACGATTCTGCGCTATCTGCAGAGCATCCTGTCGAACGTGGAGATCGCCGCCGAGCTGTCCCTGTCGGTCAACACGGTCAAGACGCACGTGCGCAACATCTACCGCAAGCTGAACGCGGGCCGTCGGCGTGAGGCCGTCCGGCGGGCCCGCGAGCTGCGGCTGATCTGATCCGGTCAGGCGTTGGCGGCGGCGTCCACCACGGCCAGCAGTTCGGCCAGGTCGTAGCCGCCGTCGTGGCGGATGTCGTTGACGAACAGGGTCGGCGTGGCGCCGACGCCGCTGCGGATGCCGCCGACGAAGTCCTCGCGGACCCGGTCGGCGTGGGCGTGGCGGGCCACCTCCGCGTCGATCTCCTCCGGCGGCAGCCCGACCTGCTCGACGCCGAGCGACAGGTGCACCGGGTCGAGCTGGTCCTGGTGCTGGTAGAGCCAGTCGTGCATCTCCCAGAACCGGCCCCGGGCGGCGGCGGCCTCCGCCGTCTCGGCCGCGTTCTCGGCGTACGGGTGGACGTTCACGATGGGAAAGTACCGGTACGCCAGGCGCACCACGTCGGTTCGCTGGCGCAGCACCTCGGCCAGGTTCGGGTAGGCGGCACCGCAGAACCGGCACTGGAAGTCGGCGTACTCGACGATCGTGACCGGTGCGTCGACCGGCCCGCGGACGTGGTCCCGTTCGGTCACCGGGTCGCGCAGCCGGGCGGTGGTGACCTGAAGTGGGGTCGTCATGGTCCCCACCCTGGCCGGAGCCCGGATGAGGCGGCCTCACCCGTTGCGGGTGAGGTGGCCACGGGCCCGGACGCGCCGGTGGGCCGCCCCGGAACGCCCGGGGCGGCCCACCGCTCGTGCCTCGTGGGTCAGCCGTCCAGGCCGGCCGGGGAGTTGGGCCGGTCCACGTCGACGAACTCGATCTCGTCGGCGGCGCGGTCCCGGCTGCCGGCGGCGCGCGCGGCGGTGCCGGCAGCCCAGCCGATCGCCGCGCCGGCCAGGGTCGCCGCGATCAGCAGCGTCCAGGGCAGCGCGGGCCGACGCCCGGCGAGCGCGTCGAAGGCCATGGTGGCCCGGCGGCGCGCCTCCTCGGCGGCGGAGCCGACCAGGTCGGTCGCGTCGTCGGCGAGGCCGGAGGAGTTACGGCGGGCGACGCGGGTGGCGTCGCGCATGCTGTCACCGGCGGAGCCGGCTGCGGAGAGCAGGTGCTGCCACGCCTGGTCCGCGATCCGCTCCGGCTTGCTGCGGCGGTCCAACAGGTTGGATCCGAACATGTTCTACCTCCTCGGTGCCGAAGCCCGGCGGCCACTTCGGACTCCGGTGTCCATCCGGCGCGTCACGGTTGACTCCTCGCCAGGCAGTGCCCCGCCGGCCCGTGCGGCAAACCAGGTTCGTCGGTACCGGGGTCGGGAACCGGACGAACCGCACCAACGCGCCGGACCGGGTGCGACCGGGACGTGCGTGCGCCCGCTACCCTTGTCGGCGGACGCGGACCGGCCGGTCGCACGGCTGGTCGGGGTCCGCATCGAAGGGGAAACTGGAACCCGGAGTTCCGGATTGGGTCGCCCAGGTGCTCGGTCCGCGAATTGCTCATCCCGGGGGGTTGGCGACCGAGCTGTTGGAGGAATACTCTCGGTCGCGGCCCGCGTACTGATGAGGCGCCCGTCATGGGCGAGTGGAGGTGCTCGCGTGAGCCTGTCGATCGTGAAGTCGGTGCGGCCCGGTGGTGTCGTCCAGATCGCGCCCCGAGGGGAGATCGACGTCGACACCGCGTACGAGGTGCGGGAAGCGATCGCCGAGGTGCTCGCGAAGGGCCGTCCGTCCCGGATCGAGCTGAACATGCGGCTCGTCACGTTCATCGACTCCGTCGGCATCAGCGCCATGGTCGCCGGCTTCCAGACCTGCGAGGTCAGCGGCGTGAAGCTGGTGGTCACCGAGCCGAGCCGGTTCGTGCACCGGCAGCTCTGGGTGACCGGCCTGCTCGGCCTCTTCGGCGCTCCCGAGCCCTGGTTCGCCGACGACACCCCCGAGGTTCTGCCCGGCGCCTGAGCGCCGCCCCGGCCCCCTGTCCGGCGGGACCTTCTACCCGTTGCCGAGTCGGCTCCGGTACGGGACGATCGTGCGGACGCACGACCGGCGAGGGGGGCCCGCTTGCAGAGCAGCGACAGCTTCAGCTACACCGTGCAGGCCCGTTGTTCCCGGGCGCACGCGGTGGCCCTCCTCGGTGATCTGAGCCGGCAGGGCGAGCTGCACCCGCTGATCGTGCGCGTCCGGCAGCTACCCGCCCGCCCGGGCGCGCTGGCCAGCTACGCGATCACCGACCGGCTGGAGCTCGGCCCGCTGCACTTCCCGGTCACCTACCAGGCGGACGTGCTTGTCGCCAACGACGACGAGATGGTCACGGTCGCCCGGCAGCAGCCGGCCACCACGGTCCGCAACCACACCCGGCTGCGGGACGAGCCCGACGGGGTGGTACGGATCGACGTGGAGATCACCCTCACCGCGCCGGCGCCGCTGTTCGGCTACGCGTTCCGCCAGGCCCGGTCCGCCCACCTGGGGCTGGCCGCCCGGCTCGGGGCGACGCTGGAGGGTCGGTCGGTCTGACCGACCCCCCGCAGGCGTCAGTACACCGACAGGTGTACGTGGTTGGTGTGGTCGCTGGAGGGGTCGCCGTTGCCGCCGTTGTAGGACTTCCACCCGCTGCTGGGCAGCCAGATCTGCTTGAACCAGATCACGTAGAGCACGGCGAGCCGGTCGGCGTTGCGGACGAGGTACGCGGCCAGGTTGTTGCCGTACGTGCGGTCGCCGCCGGTGGCAACGCCCTCGAAGCCGCTCTTCTGCGCCGCGAAGTCGCAGGCCCGGCCCTTGGGATGTTCGCCGCCGCCGCTGGGCCGGTGGCAGGAGGTGTACCGGGTGAACCCGGCCGCCTTGGCCTGTTGCAGCGCGTGCAGCGTACGCGGCGTGATGCAGCCGCTGGCCGGGGTCGGGTCGTTGACGCTGCACGACTCCGACGGCCAGGAGCCGTCCGGGTTGCGCGGCGCCGGCTTGGCGTTCTTGTTCGAGGTGCCCTGGACGCTGCCGCCGCTGCTGCTGCTGCGCGAGGGCTGGTCGTTGGCCACCTCCAGGGCGCGCTCGGCCTGCTCCTTGCGCTTGCCCATCACCGTGACCTGCTTGCGTTGCTCGCGGATCTCGCCGTCGAGCGCGGCGCGGGTGCGGGTGGCCTCGTCGCGGGTGGTGAGCAGGTCACGGAGTGTGCGGTCCTCGTGCGCGGCGACCTGTTCCAGCGCGGCGGCCCGGTCCATGAAGCCCTCGGGGCTGCTGCTGCCGAGCAGGGCCGCGGCGGTGCCCAGGCGGCCGTTGCGGTATGCCACGGTGGCGATCTCGCCGACCTTGGTGTGGCGTACCGCCAGCTCGGCGTCGACGGTCTTGAGTTGTTCGGTGAGTTGTTTCTGGCGGTCCACCGACCGGTTCAGCGCGGCCTTGGCCTCCAGCCAGCCCTTGCTGGCCGCGTCGAGCTGGGCGCGCAGCTGCGGGGTGCCGCCCTCGTCGTCGCCGGGTGCGGCGGCGAGCCGGCCGGTCGGCGGGGCCGCCGAGGCGGGGGAGAGTGGAACGGTCGCGAGGCCGATGGTCAGCGTCGCGACGAGCAGGGCCGCCAACCGGGCAGCCGTCCGTCGGGTGGGTGTAACTGGGGGCATTCAGGTGTCCTTCCGTCAACCGCCGACCGGGTTAGCTGACGGGTTCGGGACGGAAGATCCCTACCGCTGACGCGGATGCACCCCACATACGTGGTTCCCCGGCTCGCCCGTGCGGGCGATTAGGCGACGGTCACTGCACCGGTGCCCAGCGGCGGTGCCGGCGCGGTGGCCGCGGTCGAGCCTACCGGCGTCGCCGTCGGCCGACCGGGGGGCGTAGGCCAGCAGTTCGGACAAAACCGGCATTACCCCATAATAGCCACAGAGATTTAAGATTTCCCTAATCACCACTCGGTCGGAGCGCAGACGCCCGCTGACGCTCCGGGTTCGACCTGCAACGTGGCGTGCTCGATCGAGAAGTCCTCGTGCAGGGCCGCCCGCGCCGCGGCCAGCACCGGCCCGACCTCCACGCCCGGATCGGTGGTCAGGTGCGCCGAGGCCACCTCCATGCCGGAGGTGAGCGTCCACACGTGCAGGTCGTGCACCTCCGCCACCCCGGGCACCGCGGCGAGCCGGTCGTGCACGGCGGTCACCTGGAGGTGCTCCGGCGCGGCCTGCACCAGGATGCGCACCGCCGCCCGCCCCAGCCGCCAGGTGCGCGGCAGGATGAACAGGCCGATGCCCACCGCCACCAGCGGGTCCGCCCACCACCAGTCGGTGACCATGATGACCAGCGCCGCGCCGATCACCCCGAGCGAGCCGAGCAGGTCGCCGAGCACCTCCAGGTAGGCGCCACGCAGGTTGATGCTCTCCCGGGACCCGGCCCGCAGCAGCGCGAACGCGACGATGTTGGCGAGCAGGCCGAGCACGGCCACCACGAGCATCGGACCGGCTAGCACCTGCGGTGGCTCGCCGAACCGGCGTGCCGCCTCGACGAGGACGTAGACCGCGACGGCGCCGAGCAGCACGGCGTTGGCCAGCGCGGCGAGCACCTCGAGCCGGTAGAGCCCGAACGTGCGCTGCGGGTCGGTGCCGGCGCGCCGGGTGGCGGTGATCGCGGCGAGCGCCATGCCGATGCCCAGCACGTCGGTGAACATGTGCCCGGCGTCGGAGAGCAGGGCCAACGAGCCGGTCGCGAACGCGGCCGCCGCCTCGACGAGCATGAGCGCGGCGAGCAGGACGAACGCGGCCCATAGCCGGCCGCGATGGCGGTGTGCCGCGTTGGCCACCGCGCCGCTGTGGTCATGACCTGCGCCCACGCCAACACCCTTCCCGCCGCGTACCGGCCGGGCTCAATGTATGCTCACATCGCTATGTGTGCAAGTGATGGGCGGGCGGCGAACCGCCCCGCCGGTGTCAGCCGATCGGATCGAGCGTGGTCAGACGCTGGGTGGCGCGGGACAACGCCACGTACAGCGTGCGCACGCCCGAACCCGGATCGGCCCGGATCTCACTCGGCGCGACGAGCACCACCCCGTCGTACTCCATGCCCTTCGCCTGCAGGCTGGTCACCACCTGCAGCCGCCGCGCGCCGAGCCCGGCCAGCCAGCCAGCCACCTCGTCCCGACGCGGCACCGGTGTGATCACCCCGACCGTGCCCTCCACCTCGGCCAGCAGCGTCCGGGCCGCCTCCACCGTGGCCGCCGCCAGCCCGGCCGCCGGCACGACCCGCTCCACCGGCGCCACGCCCGTGGAACGGACGGCGTCCGGCAGCGGCAGGTCCGGATAGAGCCGGCGGATCTCCGCCGCCGCCACCGCGAAGATCTCCGCCGAGTTGCGGTAGTTGGTGGTCAGCTCGTAGCGGTACCGGCGCCGACGCCCGAGCGCCTGGTCGCGGGCCCGGTCCAGCTCCTGCGGATCGCCGGTCCACGCGGTCTGTGCCGGGTCCCCGACCACGGTCCACGACGCCAGCCGACCCCGCCGCCCGATCATCCGCCACTGCATCGGCGAGACGTCCTGCGACTCGTCCACCACCACGTGGGCGTAGTCGCGGTAGTCCGTCGGGCGTTCCCGGGCGGCCTCCCGGGCCGCGCGGCGGCGATCGGCGTACGTGCTCAGCTCCCGCACGCCGCCGGCGAGCTGGTACGGGTCGCGCTTCGGCCGGACCCGCTGCACCGGCTTGCCCAGCAGCGCGTCCAACTCGTCCAGCAGGGCGATGTCGGCGACCGTCAACCCCTCGTCGTCCAACGTCCGGTACGCCTCGGTGAGCAGGCGGATCTCCGCCCCGGAGAGGATCCCGCCGGCGTAGCGGCGCAGCCGGCCCGGGCTGGCCAGCCAACCCAGCACGTGCCGCGGATGCAGCCGGGGCCACCAGGCCCGGAGGAAGTCCCGGAACTCCGGCCGCTCGATGATCTCGTCCTCGAACGCCGGCTGCTCCGGCAGCCGACCCACCCGCAGCGTGCGGGCCTGCCCGTACAGCGCGGCGAGCACCGCGTCGAACGCCGCCCGGCGCACCTCGTTGCGACGCGCGCCCCGGGCCAACGTCCGGTCCCGGATCGCGTCCAACCCGGCCACGTCCAGGCGCAGCAGCTCACCCCGGTAGAGCAACCGCAACTCGGCGGGGGAGTCCGGCACCGCGTCCCGCGCCGCGCGGTCCAGCACCCGCCGCATCCGCAGCGACCCCTTCACCGCCGCCACCTCCGGCAGGTCGGTCCGCGACGCCGACATGCCGGGGAACAGCGAGCCGAGCGAGTGCAGCGTGGCCGTCTCCTCGCCCAGCGAGGGCAGCACCGAGGCGATGTACTCGACGAAGACCCCCGACGGGCCGACCACCAGGATGCCGCCACCGGCGTAACGGGCCCGCTCGGAGTAGAGCAGGTACGCGGCCCGGTGCAGCGCCACCGCCGTCTTGCCGGTGCCCGGCCCGCCGGAGACGACCGTGACGCCGTTGCCGGGGGAGCGGATCGCCTCGTCCTGCTCCCGCTGGATGGTCGCGACGATATCCCGCATGCCCCGCCCGGTGGCCCGGGACAGCGTGGCCAGCAACGCCCCGTCGCCGACCACCGCCATGTCCGGCGGCGCGGCCTGCGGGTCCAGCAGGTCGTCCTCGATCCGGGTGACCCGCTCCGCCGCCGACTGGATCGTGCGCCGGCGCACCACGCCACGCGGCTCGGCGGGGGTGGCCTGGTAGAACGCGGCGGCGGCGGGGGCCCGCCAGTCCACCACGAGCGTTTCCGCGTCCGCATCCCGCACACCGAGCCGGCCGACGTGCAGCACCTGCCCGGTGCGCAGGTCCAATCGGCCGAAGACCAACCCCTCGTGCTCGGCGTCCAGCGCGTGCCGGCGCCGGGCGGCGTGGAAGACCATCGCGTCCCGCTCGACCAGCGCGCCGAAATTGCCGACCCGGGCCAGCCGGTAGCCGTCCCGCTCGGCCTCGGCCGCGGACCGGCGCAGTTCGGCCAGCCGGGCGTACACCCGGTCGAGATGACGCTGTTCGGCGGCGATCTCCCGGTCCAGCGTGGTCTGGTCGGTCAACGCGGATGCTCCTGTGGTCGGAGGGCACGGCGGGCTGAATGAGGGTACGGGCACCAGCCGACGCGTGCGTCGGGGCATGCCGCCGGAGTGGCGCGTCCGCGCGGCGTGCCGGCGTCGGCCCACCGCCGCGACGCGGCCGGGGCGAACCGCGTCAGGCGGCGGCGCGGCGCCGGGTCGACGGGCGCTTCGTCGCCGGACCGGCGAGCACCCGGTCCAGCACCCCGGTGACCGCCCCGTTCACCTCGTCGGGACGCTCCATCATCAGCATGTGGCCCCCGCCCGGGCAGACGGTCAGCTCCGCGGTCGGCAACGCCGAGGCGATGGACTGCGCGCAGGGCGGCGGGGTGAGCCGGTCCCGGTCCCCGACCAGCGCGGCGGCCGGGAGCTGCCCCAGTGCGGCGAGCGTGTCCAGCCGGTGCTGGGCGCCGATCGAGGCGCGGAACCCGCCGATCGACCGCAGGGTGGCCCGCGCCACCGCCGAGGTGACCAGCCGGATGTCCGCCGGGTCGCACCGGTCGCCGAACAGCATCCAGCGGATGCTCGGGCGCAGCGCCCGCAGCAGCGCGTGCGGTGGCCGCCAACCGCCGCAGCGGGCCAGCACCCCGGCGCCTGTGGTCTCGGCGAGCCGGATCAGCCGGGTGATCCGCGGGGACAGGCCGTAGGCGGTGTGCGTGTGTCCCTCGGCGGTGGTGGAGACGAAGACCAGCCCGGCGGTCCGCGCGGCGAACCGGTCGGGGTGCCGGTGGGCGTACTCCATCACGGTCATCCCGCCCATCGAGTGTCCGACCAGCACCACCGGCCCGGACGGGGCGACCTCGTCGACCACCGCGGCCAGGTCGTCGCCGAGCTGCGCCAGGGTGGCGTCGCGCAGCGCCAGACAGCTCGACCGGCCGTGGCCGCGCGCGTCGTAGGTGACCAGGCGTAGCCGGTCGGCGAAGCGTTCCCGCAGGTGGGTGAGCTGGCGGTGCCAGCTACGCCCGTCCAGCGTCCAGCCGTGCAGCATGATCACCGTGAGCTCGGCGTCGGCCGGCCCGCTCACGTCCACGTGCAGGCGTACGTCGTCGGGCAGCCGCAGTTCCACGTCGTCCACCTCCGGGCCGGCCGCTGTGTGTCCACCGGGTGGCCCGGCGGTGACACCGGCGTTACCCGCCATGACACCACGGCAACCGGGTGGGGAGAAGATTCCGGTCCGCCCCGTCCGGGGTCGGATCGGTGGCCAGGCTGGAGACATGTCACCGGATCCCGCCGCCCGCCGCCCGCGCGTCGCCCTGGCCGAACTGCTCGCCGGCAACCGCCGCTTCGTCAGCGGGCAGCCGCTGCACGGGCATGACGTCACCGCCGCGGCGGCGGCCTCCGGCGACCAGCAGCCGTACGCGGTGGTGTTGGGGTGTATCGACTCGCGGGTGCCGTTGGAGGCGATCTTCGACCAGACGTTCGGTTCGATCTGTGTGATCCGGACCGGCGCGCACGTCCTGGACCGGGCCGTGTGCGGCTCCATCGAGTACGTGGTGGGGCAGCTCGGCGTACGACTGGTGATGGTCCTCGGGCACGAGCGCTGCGGCGCGGTGGGGGCGACCGTCGACGCGCTGCGCTCCGGCGTCCGCCCCGGCGGCGCGTTGGCGTACCTGGTGGACCGGATCGCCCCGGCGGTGGTCGAGGCCGCCGACCCGGACGCGCACCCGCTGGCGGTGCGCCGGCACGTGCGGCGCACGGTGGCCGCGCTTCGCGCCGACGACCTGCTGGCCGCACCGGTGGCCACCGGTGAGCTGGCCGTGGTGGGCGCGCTGTACGACCTGGCGACCGGCGAGGTCAGGCTGCTGCCGCCGGAGGAGACGCGGAACCGCCCGCCGGGATGATCCCGACGGGCGGTCGCGGTGGTGCGGGTGGGGGCGCTCAGCCCTCGAAGACGCCGGCCTCGACCAGGCGCTTCTCGGTGGCCTCCCAGCCGTGACCCGGGTGGGTCGCGGCCAGGCCGTTGATCTCGGCGCGGATCTTGGTGGCGTGCCCGGCGGCGGCCAGCACACGGATCTCCTCGACGAAGGCCTCGGAGTCGGTGCGCAGGTGCGCGGTCTTGCCGTTGGTCAGGTTGCGCACGTAGGCGTGCTTGCCGCCGTTGAGCGGGATCAGGTACTTGAACTCGCCCAGCACGCTGAGGGCGCCACCCTGGCCAGCCTGGCCGGCCCGGACTGACGCGCGCGCGGTCTTAGAGGTGTTGCTCGCCACGGAGGTACTCCTTGCAGACGTACGGTGGGGACGGAAACCGTCCGGGGGCTGTGCGAGTGACGCCCGGGGTGAGCGCCGGCCCGCGAAGACGTGCGGCGGCACAGAACCGCCCAGAGAACTGTACACGACCACGGTGCCTGGCTGGTCATCGCGCCGTCACGGGGCACAACCGGGTCGGCCACCCGGATATTTCCCGCCGCCGTACCGCGGCGAATTCTCCGATTCTCTGGCGCACCACCTGTCACAACAGTCATCATGTGTGCCAGGGACCACCGGAGACGACGAGGTCGTAGGGGAAGACGCACCTCGGCTCACCGGGAGGTCACCGTGCCAACGCGTGGCGTCGTATACGTCCACTCGACCCCGCTCGCCGTGTGCTCGCACGTCGAGTGGGCGATCGCGCGCGTCCTCGCCGCGCCGGTCAACCTGCACTGGACGGCGCAGCCGGTCGATCCGAGCGCGCGCCGTGCCGAGTGTGGCTGGACCGGCAGCCCGGGGACCGGCGCGGAGCTGGCCGCTGCCCTCCGGCAGTGGCCGATGATCCGTTTCGAGGTCACCGAGGAACCCAGCGCCGGGCTCGACGGCGAGCGCTTCATGTACGTACCCGGCCGTGGCCTGTTCCGGGCCACCGTCGGCGCGGCCGGCGACATCCAGCTCGGCGAGGACCGCCTGCGCAGCCTGATGGCCGCCGCCCGGGCCCCGGAGGCGCTCGCCCACGCCCTGGACAAGGCGCTCGGCACCGCCTGGGACGCCGAGCTGGAGCCCTACCGGTACGCCGGCGACGGCGCCCCGGTCACCCTGCTCACCCGGGTGGGGTGACGCGGGGCCGAGTTGCCCCGATACGGTGGGACGCGTGCCGATAGCCTCGCGCCGCGCCGCCGTCGCGTTCGTCGCAGTGACCGCGCTGCTCGCCTCCGGGTGCACCGACGGGCCCGACCGGCCCCGGCCCACCCCGCCGCCGGCCACGCCGTCGTCGGCCGCGCCGACGCCCGCCGAGTCGCCCGCCGCCGATCCGAGCGCCCAAGCCGCCGCCCTGGCCGGCACGCTCGCCGACGAGGACCTGGTCGGGCAGGTGTTGATGCCGTACGCCTACGGCAGTTCGGCCACGAAGGTCTCCGCCGCCTCGGCGGCCGGCAACCGGGCGCTGGCCGGTGTCGACACCCCCGCCGAGATGGTGGCGAAGTACCGGCTCGGCGGGATGATCCTGGTCGGTTTCAGCGCCGACGACCCGACCTCCGGCAACCAGGCCACCACGAACGTCGACAACCCGAAGCAGGTCCGCGACCTCACCGACGGGCTGCGCGCCGCCGCCGCCAAGCTGCCCGCCGGCCGCGTGCCACTCCTGATCGGCACCGACCAGGAGTACGGCGTGGTCACCCGGGTCACCGACGGGGTGACGCTGCTGCCCAGCCCGCTCGCCGCCGGCGCCGCCGGTCAACCCGCGCTGACCGAGGCCGCCTGGCGGGCCGCCGGGGCCGAACTCGCCGCGATGGGCATCAACCTGGACTTCGCCCCGGTAGCGGACGTGCTGGCCACCCGCAGCGCGGTGATCGGCTCCCGGTCCTTCGGCGCCGACCCGGCGGTCGCCTCCCCCCAGGTGGCCGGCGCGGTACGCGGGCTGCAGGCCCAGGGCGTCGGTGCCGCGGTCAAGCACTTCCCCGGGCACGGCCTGAGCGCCGAGGACTCGCACACCGAGCTGCCCGTCATCAAGCAGTCCCGGGCCGTGCTGGAACGCACCGCGTTCCCGCCGTTCCGCGCCGGCATCGACGCCGGGGCCATGGCCGTGATGTCCGCGCACCTGGACGTGCGGTCCGTCGACCCCGGCACGCCCGCCACGTTCTCCCGCAAGCTGCTCACTGACGTGCTGCGCGGCCAGCTCGGCTTCCAGGGCGTGGTGATCACCGACGGGATGAACATGGCCCCGGCGAAGAAGTGGTCCCCGGGCGAGGCCGCGGTGCGCGCGCTCAACGCCGGCAACGACCTCATCCTGATGCCGCCGAACGTCAAGCAGGCATCCGACGGGCTGCGCTCCGCACTCAAGGACGGCTCGCTGCCCCGGGCCCGGCTGGTCGAGGCGGCCACCCGGGTGCTCGCCATGAAGTTCCGACTGGCCGGCCACCCCGCCCCGGCGCTGTCCACGCTGAACGGCCCCGCCCACCGCAAGGCCGCCACCGACCTGGCCGCCGCCGCGGTGACCGTCCTGCGCGGCCGGTGCGGCGGCGCGGTCACCGGCCCGGTCAGCGTGACCTCCTCGGGCGGGCGGGAGCGCACCCGGACTCTGCTGACCGAGGCGCTCACCGCGGCCGGGGTCAAGGTGGTGCCCTCCGGCGGCACGGTGGTGCACCTGGTCGGGTACGGCGACGGGGCGAAGGACCTGCGCGCCGGCGCCGCCGTGACGGTGGCCATGGACACCCCGTACGTGCTGTCCGGGGCGAAGTCCCCGACGCTGCTGGCGACCTATTCGTCCACCCGGGCGTCGATGACCGGACTGGCCGCGGTGCTCGCCGGCAAGGCCCGCCCGGCCGGTCGCTCCCCGGTGCCGGTCTCCGGCCTGCCGGCCACCACCTGCCGCACCTGACAGGCAAACCGGATGCGCCCACCCCGCTCGGCGTGGCAGGGTGGGCACCCATGGGACAAGCGGCACAGGGTTTCCGGTACGTCCAGCGCGCCGACGGCACGGTGGTGGTCACGCATCACGGGCGGGTCGCCGCCACACTGCGTGGCGGGCGGGCCGCCGAGTTCCTGGCCGAGGTCGAGGACGACCCGCAGTTGGCGATGGCCCGGTGGACCGGCAACTACCGGCACGGCAACGAGCGCACCGCCAAGCAGCACCCGCGCAACCGCTGAGGATGTGAGGAAGGGCCCCTTGTCAACAGACGTCTGTTGACAAGGGGCCCTTCCTTACCGCTCAGGCGCGGGTGAAGACCAGCGCCACGTTGTGCCCGCCGAAGCCGAACGCGTTGTTCAGCGCCGCCGGGATCTCCAGGTGACGTGCCTTGTGCGCGACCACGTCCAGGGTCAGCCTCCCGTCCGGGTCGTCCAGGTTGATCGTCGGCGGGATCACGCCGTCCCGGATGGACAGGATGGTGGCGATCGACTCCAGCGCGCCGGCCGCGCCGAGCAGGTGCCCGGTCATCGACTTCGTGGCGGTCAGCACCGGGTGGTCGCCGACCGCCTTCCGCAGCGCGCCGATCTCCAGGATGTCGCCGATCGGCGTGGAGGTGGCGTGCGCGTTGACGTGCACGATGTCGGTGGGGGCCAGGTCCGCGTCGGTGAGCGCCCGGTTGATGGCCCGGATCGCGCCCTCCCCCTCGGCGTGCGGCTGCACCATGTCGTACGCGTCGGAGGTGATACCGGCGCCGGCCAGGCGCGCGTAGACCCGGGCGCCCCGGGCCGCGGCGTGCTCGGCACTTTCCAGGACCACCACACCCGCGCCCTCACCGAGCACGAAGCCGTCCCGCCCGGTGTCCCACGGCCGCGACGCCCGCTCCGGGTCGTCGTTGCGTGTGGACATGGCCCGCATCGCGGCGAAACCGGCGATCGGCAGCGGGTGGATCACCGCCTCGGTGCCACCTGCCACCACCACGTCGGCCCGGCCGGCGCGGATGATGTCCATCCCCAGCGCGATGGCCTCCGCGCCGGTGGCGCAGGCGCTGGCCACGGCGTGCACCCCGGCCTTCGCGCCCAGCTCCAACCCGATCCAGGCGGCCGGACCGTTCGGCATCAGCATCGGCACGGTGTGCGGGGACACCCGGCGTGGCCCGGACGCCTCCAGGATGTCGTCCTGGGCGAGCAGGGTGGTGGCGCCACCGATGCCCGAGCCGACGCTGACCGCCAGACGTTCCGGGTCCAGCCCGGCGTCGGCGAGCCCGGCGTCGGCCCACGCCTCCCACGCGGCGATGACGGCGATCGCTTCCGAACGGTCCAACCGGCGCAGCTTCACCCGGTCCAGCACCTCGGTCGGGTCAACCGCCAGCTCGGCGGCGATCCGCACCGGCAGAGGCTCGGCCCACTCCTGGGTGAGCGCACTCACCCCGGAGCGGCCGGCGAGCATGGCGTCCCAGGTGGACGCGACGTCCCCGCCGAGCGGGGTCGTCGCGCCGAGCCCGGTGACGACGACGTCGGGGCGACTCATGGTCAGGACTGCGCCTCGATGTAGCTGACGGCGTCCCCGACGGTCTTGAGGTTCTGCACCTCGTTGTCCGGGATCTTGACGCCGAACTTCTCCTCGGCCGCCACCACGACCTCGACCATGGAGAGCGAGTCGACGTCGAGGTCGTCGGTGAAGGACTTCCCCTCGGCCACGTCGTCCGGGTTCACCCCGGCAACCTCTTCGAGAATCTCGGCGAGGCCGGCGGTGATCTCGTCACGGGTCATTGCGGTTGGTTCCTCTCATCGGGGGTTACCGGTGGCCGGCGTCGCCGGCCACCCGCCTCGGCGCGTTCACGCCGGAGGGGGTCTCAGGGGCAGCGCACGACCTGACCGGCGTAGGTCAGGCCGCCGCCGAAGCCGAACAGCAGCACCGGGGCGCCCGCGGGCACCTCGCGCCGCTCGACCAGCTTCGACAGGGCCAGCGGGATGCTCGCCGCCGAGGTGTTGCCGGACTCGGCGATGTCCTTCGAGATGATCGCGTCCGGGATGTTCAGCCGCTTGACGATCCCGTCGATGATCCGGGAGTTGGCCTGGTGCGGCACGAACGCGGCCAGCTCCGACGGCTGCACCCCGGCGCGCTCGCAGGCCTGCAGCGCGAGGGGGGCCAGCGCCGTGGTGGCCCAGCGGAACACCGACTGCCCCTCCTGGGTGATGTACGGCTGCCAGCCCTCGATCCGGACCGCGTCGCTCTTCTCCGGCGCGGAACCCCACACGACCGGCCCGATTCCGGCAGGCTCACCGTCGGCGGTCGCACTCACCACCGCCGCGCCGGCCCCGTCGGCGAAGATGATGCACGTCGAGCGGTCGGTCCAGTCGGTGAAGTCGGAGAGCTTCTCCGCGCCGACGACGATCGCGTTGCGCGCCGCGCCGGCCCGGATCGCGTGGTCCACCGTGCCCAGCGCGTACGCGAATCCGGAGCAGGCGGTGTTGAGGTCGAACGCCGCAGGGGCGTGGATGCCCAACTTGGCCGCGACCCGGCAGGCCACGTTCGGGCTGCGGTCCACTGACGTGCAGGTCGCCACCACGACCATGTCGATGTCGGAGGCGTTGAGGCCGGAGTTGGCGAGGGCCTTGCCGGCGGCGGCGGCGGCCATGTCGGCGACGGTCTCGTCGGCCGCGATCCGGCGGGTCACGATGCCGACGCGGTCCCGGATCCACGCGTCGTTGGTGTCGACCATCTGCGCGATCTCGTCGTTGGTGACCACGCGCGAGGGCTGGTAGTGCCCCATTGCGACAATCCGGCTGGCGGCCATCTAGTGCGTTCCTCCGATGCGGACGAGGGGCTGGCCCGGGGCGACCGGGGCGTCGTGGTGCGCGAGCCACTCGGTGAGCAGCCCGCTGTGGTGCGCGGTCACCTCGACCGGTCCCTGCCCGCCGGTGACGTGGCCGAGGAGCTGACCGGCGCGTACCTCGGTGCCCTCGGCCAGCCTGGTCGCCGGGGTGAGGCGACCGGCGGCGGGGGAGACCACCACCCGGAACCAGGGCGCCGGGAGGTGGGCGGCGGGGCCGGCGTGTCGGGCGACCAGGCTCCGCGCGGCGGGCAGGTCGTCGGGGGTGTTCAGGGTGACGATCTCCGGCGCGCCCTCGCCCTTGAGCTCCCGCTTGACCAGCCCGGCCAGCGTGCCGGCCGGCGGCAGCTCGATCACGCCGGTGATGCCGAGGTCGGCCAGGGCGCGTACGCACAGGTCCCACCGGACCGGGGCGGTCACCTGCCGGACCAGCCGCTGCACCGTCTCCCGGCCGTGCCCGACCGGTGCGCCGTCCAGGTTGGAGAGCAGGATCCGGGTCGGGTCGGCCGTGGTGACGCCGGCCGCGACGTCGCCCAGGGCGGCCGAGGCCGGGGCCATGTAGGGCGTGTGGAACGCCCCGGCGACCTGGAGCCGGACGACCCGGGTCCGGGCCGGCGGGTCGGCGGCGAACTTGTCCAGGGCGGTGAGCGCGCCGGCGGCGACGACCTGACCGGCCCCGTTGCGGTTGGCCGGGTGCAGTCCGTGCGACTCCAGCGCGGCGAGCACCTCCGCCGGGTCGCCGCCGAGCAGGGCGGCCATCCCGGTCGGTTCCAGCGCGCAGGCGGCGGCCATCTCCCGTCCGCGTACGCCGGCGAGCGTCACGGCGGCCTCGGCGGGCAGCACCCCGGCCAGGACGGCGGCGGCCAGCTCGCCGACGCTGTGCCCGGCGACCAGCCCGACGTCGTGCATCGGCAGGTGCTCGGCAGCGAGCAGCGCGGCGGCGACCAGCAGTGGTTGGGTGCGCGCGGTGTCCCTGATCTCGTCCGCGTCCGCGCGGGTGCCGAGGTGGATCAGGTCGACGCCTGCCGATGCCGACCACCAGCGCAGGCGGTCCCCGGCGCCGTCGAGGTCGAGCCACGGGGTGAGGAAGCCGGGCTTCTGCGAACCCTGTCCAGGGGAAAGTACGGCGAGCACGTATACGACTCTGACGGATATTCGTGGGTCGCGCTGTAACGCACGGCACGAAACCGCACTAGAACCTTTGGAGGAAAGCTACAAAGATCGACGGTGTTCGTGCCCGCCCGAGGGTGTTCTCCGCCCCGTTGTGCCCCCTGTCTGGGTCGGCACCGACGCGACTGCCGGCACCACCGGGTCGAGCCGACCGACAGTCAACGCGACCTGCAACGCGAAGGCGTCGCGCGGGCCGAGCGGCGAGAAGCCGGTCACCTCCGCGATCCGCTTCAGTCGGTAGCGCACCGTGTTCGGGTGCACGAACAGCGCCCGCGCCGCGCTCTCCAGGGTGCCTCCGGCGGCGAAGAACGCGTCGAGCGTCGGCAGCAGCTCACCGCCGGAGCGGGCCAGGGCCGCGTACACGTCGTGGCGCAGCCGGCGGCGGGCCTCGGTGTCGCCGGCCAGGGCCCGCTCCGGCAGCAGTTCGTCGGCGGCGACCGGGCACGGCGCGGTCGGCCAGGCCGGGGCCGCCCGGAACCCGGCGAGCGCGGCCCGCGCGGATTCGGTGGCCTCGTCCAGGCTGGGCACCGCCGGGCCGACCACCACCGGCCCCGCACCGAAGGCGGTACGCAGCTTCTCGGTGGCCGCGACCGGGTCGGCCGCCCCGCCCAGCACGATGACCAGGCGGTCGCCGTGCACGCCACCGATCACCTCGACACCGATCCGCCGGGCCTGCCGGTAGACGGTGTGCAGCACGGCCGCCACCTCGCCGCCGGGCGATCGGCCCACCGCGACCGCCACCGGCGGCGCGTCCGACCAGCCGAGCGCGGCGGCCCGGCTGGCCAGTACGTCCGGGGAGTCGCCGCGCAGCAACGCGTCGACGAGCAGCGCCTGCAACCGGGCGTCCCAGGAACCGCGGCTCTCCGCGGCCCGGGCGTAGACCCGGGCGGCGGCGAATGCGATCTCCCGGGAGAAGCGCAGCACCGCCTCCCGCAGCGACTGTTCCTCGCCCGGCACGGCCAGCTCCGAGACCTGTTCCTCGACCACGTCGATGGTCACCTTGATCAGGGACACGGTCTGCTGGAGGCTGATCGAGCGGGCCAGCGCCTGCGGCGCGGCGGCGAACACCTCGTCGGACACCTCCTGCGTCCGGTCGGTGGCGCCGCCGCCCTGACGCAGCCACTGCACCAGGGATCGCACACCGGCCTGGGCCACGAGCGTCACCCAGGAGCGCTGGTCGGCGGGCAGGTCGCGGAACCACCGCAGCGTCTCGTCCATCCGGGCGACGCTGGCGGTGGCCAGTGCGCCGGCGGCCCGTTCGATGCGGCGTAGCGTCGCTGACGTCTCCGTCCCGCCCGGTTCACTCACCGCACCAGCCTGACATGCCCTGACCAGCGGATCCCCCGGCAGGGGGCGGGACGGTGGCGGTGGGGCGATCTCCACCGGCACGCGCTGGTGATCTCGTCGTGCCGGGCCAGTACGGTGTCAGGGCGCGCCGGGCCGCTCCGGCCGGCGGGCGACGGGCGAAGGTGAGGAGACCGGGATGCCGCACGGGGAGGGCGAGCACGGCTGCGCCCAGGGCGACCCCTGCCGACTGGGTCACGAGGGAACGGCCACGCACCTGCGCCGGCACGGCCTGAGCCATCCGGGTGAGCAGGCTGCCGGCCGGGCGGTGGAGCGCGCCGAGGACGAGGCCGGGGTGCCGCGCCAGCGTGGTGTCGAGCCGGCGCATCCGGCCGTCGAGCCGCCACCGGCGCGGGGCTGCCGCAGTGACCTGGCCGGTTGGGCGGGGGCGCACCAGCACGGGGCGGTCCGCCCGCGCAGCCGCGCGACACGCCGGGAGCGGCCGCCGCGCCGCTGGTGCTGACCCCGGCCACCACCGGTGCGTGGGGTGGCCGCCGGGGCCGCGCCGCGGCTCAACGGGTGCGGCGGCGCACCAGGAGGGCGATGCCGGCGAGCCCGGCGGTGATGATCAGGACGACGCCCACGTTGAGCAGCAGCAGTCGCTGAAGGTCGCCGAGCGCGGTGTCGAGGTCGCCCGCCGGGTTGAGTGCCTCCTCCGGCAGGACCCGCTCGCCGCCGCCGATGCCGCCGGAGAGCGTGTCGAACTGCGGTGCCAGCGGTACGCCGACCGACCGCAGCGTCTCGGACATGTTGAGCCGTCCGAAGAACCAGCCGGCGCGCAGCTCGCTCTGGTCGGGCTGCTTGGCCGGCCGGTAGATCCGGGGGCCGCCCTTGGCCAGCGGGAACAGGTCGTAGGTGTTCTTCGCCTTGTCGCCGGCCAGCACGACCACCGTGTACTTCGGGCCGAGGTCGGCAGCCGACGGCCCTCGCAGTTGACCGGTCGCGCCGAGCCACCTGACCTGGTCGATCACCAGGTTGACCTGGGCGGCGTCGGCCTCCGCACGCAGCCGCAGCGGCTCGCCGAGCCGGTCGCCGGTGATGTCCACGCCGGCCGGGAGGGGCTTGGGCTTCGGCGCGGCCTGGGCCGCGGTGGCACCGGTGAGGGCCAGCGAACATGCCACCGCCGCGGTCACCGCCGTCAGCAGCCTTGTCACCCGTCGGACCATCGCCGCCTCCTCGCCCCGTTCGATGGCTGGCTTCCGCTGCAGGTCACACTGAATCGTGCCCACCACAAAGACTCCGCGGAACGACGCCTGGTTGCAGCTGGTGGAAGAGTATTTGGAACTATCTGCGAGCTGAGACCGACCAATGAACGGCCGAAGATCATCGGCCGGATCTTACCCGGATGGAGGAGTTCATGGGGGGCAGGGTCGACCGTGCGACGCGTACCTGGTTGGTTCTGCTCGGGGTGGTGGCGGGGGCGACCCTGCTGCCGGCCGCGCCGGCCGCCGCGCACAACTCGCTCACCGGCAGCGAGCCGCGCGACGGGGCCCGGCTGGCAGCCGCCCCGCAGCGGATCGAGTTGCGGTTCCTGGCCACCCCGAAGGAGGCCACGACCACGGTCACCGTCACCGGGCCGGACAACGCGGCCGCGACCGCGGGCGCACCGACGTTCTCCGGCAAGCGGGTCAGCGTGCCGTTCCGGGCGGGTCCGGCCGGGCTCTACACCGTGACCTACCGGCTCGCGTCCGACGACGGCCACCCGGTCAAGGGGGAGGTCCGGTTCACCCTGACCACCGGGACCACGGCGTCACCGGCCGCGACGCCCACCGGTGCCGCGCCCACCCCGGCGCCCACCAGTGCCGCACCGGCGCCCGCGAATCCGTCCTCGGCCGCCGGCCAGGGGGACGACGACGCGGGTACGGGCTGGTGGTGGGCGGGCGGCGCGGTGGTGGCGCTGGCCGTCCTCGGCGGTGCCGTGCTGCTGCGTCGCCGCGCCGCCCCGACGTGACACGCCGCGCCGGGCGGTCGGCTCAGACCAGGCGTACGCGGGCGGCGCGCAGCCGGGTCAGCGTCCGGTCCCGGCCGAGCACCTCCAGCGACTCGAACAGCGGCAGACCGACGGTGCGCCCGGTGACCGCGACCCGCACCGGCGCCTGGGCCTTGCCCAGCTTCAGCCCGCGCTCCGCGCCGACCGCCTCCAGCGTGGCCTTGAGCGTCTCGGCGTCCCAGGACTCCAGCGCCTCGAACGCGACGATCGCCGCGTCCAGGAGGTCCGCCGCGCCCTCCTTCATCGCCTTGGCCCAGGCGCCCTCGTCGATCAGCGGATCGGCCAGGAACAGGAAGTCGACGTTCGGCACGATCTCGCTGAGCACCGCGATCCGGGTCTGCGCGAGCGGGGCCACCGCGGCGAACGCGGCCGGGTCGAACTCGTCCGGCTGCCACGGCGGCGGGGCGATGGTGTCGGTGCCGGTGAGCCACGGCTGGCACGCGGCGACGAAGTCGTCCACCGGCAGCGCCCGGATGTAGTCGCCGTTGAAGGCGCGCAGCTTCTTCTCGTCGAAGAACGCCGGGGAGGGGTTGACCTCGTCCAGCCGGAACTCCTCCTCGATCACCGACCAGGGCACGATCTCCCGGTCGCCCGACGGCGCCCAGCCGAGCAGCATCAGATAGTTGCGCATCGCGTCGGCGAGGTAGCCCTCGTCCCGGTACGCCTCCAGCGCGACCTTGTCCCGGCGCTTGGACAGCTTCTGCCGCTTCTCGTTCACCACCACCGGCACGTGCGCCCAGATCGGCGGCTCGGCCCCGAGCGCGTTCCAGAGCAACTGCTGCTTCGGGGTGTTGGGCAGGTGCTCCTCGGCCCGGATCACGTGGGTGATCCCCATGCTCATGTCGTCCACCACGTTGGCGAGCAGGAACACCGGGGAGCCGTCGCCACGGGCGATGACGAAGTCCTCGATCAGCTTGTTCTCGAACGTCGGCTCGCCCCGGACCAGGTCGACCACCACGGTCTCGCCCTCGTCCGGGGTGCGGAAGCGCAGTGCCCGGCCCTCGCCCGCACTCAGGCCCCGGTCGCGGCAGAAGCCGTCGTAGCCGCGGTGCTGCGGGCCGGTACGCGCCTGCACGTCCTCGCGGGCGCAGTCGCAGTAGTAGGCCCGGCCGCCCTCGTGGAGCCGCTGCGCGGCGGCCCGGTGCTCACCGGCGTAGGAGGACTGGAAGTAGGGGCCCTCGTAGCTGCCTCGGGCGATGCCGATCCAGTCGAGGGCGGACAGGATGCCCTCGGTCCACTCGGGGCGGTTGCGGGCCGCGTCGGTGTCCTCGACGCGCAGCACGAACACCCCGCCCTGCTGCTTGGCGAAGATCCAGTTCTGCAGTGCCGAGCGGGCACCGCCGACGTGGAACATACCGGTCGGGGAAGGGGCGAAGCGTACACGTACCGTCACGCCCACAGCCTACGGCGGACCGCCACGGGTTTCCGGCAGGGGGCCGGGTCAGGGCACCGCCTTGATCTTCACGACCAGGGCGCTGCCGAGCAGGGTGACCACCGCGGTGACCGCGTACAGCGTCGGGTAGCCGCCGAGGTGCACGACGATCGGGGCGGAAAGCGCCGGCCCGAGCACCTGCGGTGCGGAGTTCGCGATGTTGATCACGCCGAGGTCCTTGGCGCGGTCGGTGGCGGTGGGCAGCACCTGGGTGATCAGCGCGGCGTCCACCGCCAGGTAGACGCCGTAGCCCGCGCCGAGCAGCAGCGCGGCGACGATCGCCATCGGCCAGACCGGAGCCACCGCGAGCAGCACCGCCGCCACCGCCATGATCAGCCCGGAGGTGATCACGAAGATCTTGCGCCGGCCGGAGCGGTCGGAGAGCCGCCCGGCGACCACCGCGGTGAGCATCATGCCCAGCGTGTAGAGCAGGATCAGCACCAGCAGGGAGCCCTCGGGGTCGGCCACCCGCACCCCGTCGGTGAGGAAGTAGAGCAGGTAGAGCGTGCCCAGCGCGTTTCCGGTCTGCACCAGGAACCGGGTGAACCAGGCCCAGGCGAAGTCGGGGTGGCGGCGCGGGCTGATCCACATCGAGGCGAACAGCGCGCGCACCCGCAGCGGCGACCGGTGCTCCCGGGGCAGCGGATCGTCCCGGGTCAGCAGCGCGAACGGCAGCGACAGCAGCAGCACGGCGAGTGCCATCGCCGCGTACCCGGCCGCGTTCCCGGTCACCACGGCGGTCACCAGCACCGCGCCGAGCACCAGGCCCAGCGCCTGCGGGATGCCCACCCAGCCGGACACCCCGCCGCGCTGGGCCACCGGCACCCGGTCCGGGATCGCGGCGGTGAGGCTGGCCAGCATCGTGTTGAAGCAGACCTGCGCGGCCACCCAGGCCACCGCCACCCCGGCGATGCTGCTCTGCCGGGCCAGCAGCACCAGGGACACCGCGCCGACCACCGCGCCGCACGCGGTCCAGACGTGCCGGCGGCCGAAGTGCCGGTTGGCCAGCCGCAGCGAGGTGCGGTCCGACAGCGCCCCGGCGAGCGGGTTGGCCAGCACCGCGGCGAGCGCGCCGAGGCCGGTGACCACCGCCAGCATGGCCTCCTTGTCGGCCGGGGCGATCCGCTCCACCTGCTGCGGCAGCAGCACCTGGATCGGGGTGAAGAACGCCATCCAGACGCCGAGGTTGGCCGCGAAGATGAGCGCGATCCAGCCGCGCCGCACCGGGACCGTCGGTTCGGCGAGCGCCGCCGGCAGCGAGGCCGGCGTCGGGTCGACCGTGGTCATCGCCGGACCAGGTCCCGGAACCAGGCGTACGACGACTTCGGGGTACGTCGCTGGGTGGCGAAGTCGACGTGCACCAGGCCGAAGCGCTTGGTGAAGCCCTGCGCCCACTCCCAGTTGTCCAGCAGCGACCAGACGAAGTACCCGGTCACCGGCACGCCGACGGTGATCGCCTCGTGCACCGCGCGCACGTGCCCGTCGAGGTACGCGATCCGCTCCGGGTCGTGCACCCGCCCGTCGGCGTCGGGCGCGTCGTCGTACGCGCAGCCGCTCTCGGTGATCTGGATCGGCGGCAGGTCGTCGCCGTAGCGTTCGTGGAGCTGGAGCAGCAGCTCACGCAGCCCGCCCGGGGCCACCGGCCAGTCGAACGCGGTACGCGGGTAGCCGGCCAGCGGCACGATCTCGAACGGCAGCGGCGAGTCCGCGCCGGGCGCGCGTACGCCCGTGGGGTTGTAGTAGTTGACGCCGAGCACGTCGATCGGGGCGGCCAGCACGGCCAGGTCGCCGTCGCGGACCGCCGCCGGGTCGAGGCCGGGCGCGGCCGGGTAGCCGCGACCGAACAGCGGGTCGGTGAACAGGCGGTTGTGCAGCGCGTCGTACGCGGCGGCGGCGGCGCGGTCGGCGTCGGTGTCGCCGGCGGCCCGCACCGGGGAGTAGTTGTTGGCGATCGCCACCGGCGCGGTGGTGCGGGCGCGCAGTGCGGCGACCGCGAGGCCGTGTCCGAGAAGCTGGTGGTGGGCCACCGGGAAGGCGTCGAAGAGCAGTGTCCGACCGGGTGCGTGCTCGCCCAGGCCGTGCCCGAGGCTCATGTGGATGAACGGTTCGTTGAGCGTGATCCAGAGCTTCACCCGGTCGCCGAGGCGGGTGGCGGTCAGGTCGGCGTACTCGGCGAAGCGGGCGGCGGTGTCCCGGTTGAGCCAGCCGCCGGCGTCCTCCAGCGCCTGCGGCAGGTCCCAGTGGAACAGCGTGGCGACCGGGTCCACCCCGGCGGCGAGCAGCCCGTCCACAAGCCGGTCGTAGAAGTCGAGCCCGGTGGCGTTGGCCGGGCCGGTGCCGGTGGGCTGTACGCGCGGCCAGGCGATGGAGAACCGGTACGCGGACACGCCCAGTCCGGCCAGCAGCGCGGTGTCCTCGGCGTACCGGTGGTAGTGGTCGCACGCCTGGTCGCCGGTGCTGCCGTCGTCGATGCGGCCGGGGGAGTGGGCGAACGTGTCCCAGATGGACGGTCCCCGGCCGTCCACCGTGGTCGCCCCTTCGATCTGGTACGCGGAGGTGGACACTCCCCAGCGGAATCCGGTGGGGAGATCGGGCATCGGCGTGGTCGTCATTCGCCCTCCCGGACACGAAGCGTGTTCGCGACTCTAGGGCTCCCGTGGCCGCCGCGCCATAGGCCGGGAAGCGCTGATGCCGCAAGGGCTTTCGGCGTGTCTTTTCCGAACCCGTCCGCTTAAGTCCGATTTACACATAGAGTGCCAAATATCGCGGATGTGATTTAAGTGGGGGAAAGATACTCATGATCCTCGTGGAACGCAGCACACACGTGGCGGCGCCGGTGGAAGTGGTCTGGGATGTGGTGCAGCGCGCCGAGCAACTGCCGGCGTGGCTGGCCGGTGTCCGGGCCGCCGAGGTTCTCTCCGGGGAGGGATTCGGACGGCGGCAACGGGTCCAGGCCGGACGCGGCGCCGCACACGAGGCGGAGGTCATCGCCTATCAGGAGCCGACGCTGATCGGCTGGCGCGAGCGGGCCAAGGGCGCCGGCGCCCGCGCCGAGGCGCGTACCGAGATCTACGTCCAGCTGACCTCGGACGAGGAGGACGGCGGCACGGTCGTCCGGCTGATCGTCGTGCGCTGGCCGGCCGGCCCCGTGAAGGCAGCCCTGCTCCGGCTCGGCCTGCGGCGGGTCGGCGCCGACCTGGAGGACTCGCTGGCCCGGCTGACCGACCTGGCCGCCGTCGGCTGACCGAGCCCGTCCCGGCGTCGCCCGCGAAGGTGATGGTCCGGCGTCCCCGCCAGGGGTGCCGGGCCATCGGCGCCCGTACCGACGGCGGAGGGCCCGGCGCGGGTGCGCCGGGCCCTCCGTGGTGCTGCTGCTCAGCTGTCGCCGCCGGTCTCGCCGACCGGGGCGGCGTTGACGTCCTCCAGCGCGTACTTGCGGGCGGCGTCGGCCGGCACGTGGGCCGGGACCGTGCCGCGCCGGGCGAGCTGGCGCAGCGTGGCGACCGCCACCGACTCGGCGTCCACGTGGAAGTGCCGACGCAGCGCGTGCCGGGTGTCCGACATGCCGAAACCGTCGGTGCCCAGCGAGGTGTAGTCACCCGGCACCCAGCGGGCGATCAGGTCCGGCACCGCGCGCATCCAGTCGCTGACCGCGACCTTCGGCCCGTCCGCGTCGGCCAGCTTGTGCTCGATGTACGGCACCCGCGGGTCGTCACCCGGGTGCAGCAGGTTGTACTCCTCGCACTCCACCGCGTCGCGGCGCAGCTCGGTCCAGGAGGTCACCGACCACACGTCGGCGGCCACCCCCCAGTCCTCGGCGAGCAGTTGCTGCGCCTTGAGCGCCCACTGCATGCCGGTGCCGGAGGCCAGGATGTTCGCCTTCGGTGCGTCGCCGTCGAGCTGCGGCGCGGGCGAGTAGCGGTGGATGCCCTTGACGATGCCCTCGACGTCCACGCCCTCCGGCTCGGCCGGCTGGAAGATCGGCTCGTTGTAGACGGTGAGGTAGTAGAAGACGTTCTCCTGCGCCTCGCCGTACATCCGGTGCAGGCCGTTCTCCACGATGTGCGCCAGCTCGAACGCGAACGCCGCGTCGTAGGAGACCACCGCCGGGTTGGTGGCGGCGAGCAGCAACGAGTGCCCGTCCTCGTGCTGCAGACCCTCACCGTTGAGCGTGGTCCGGCCGGCGGTCGCGCCGAGCACGAAGCCACGGGCCATCTGGTCGGCCGCCGCCCAGAAGCCGTCGCCGGTGCGCTGGAACCCGAACATCGAGTAGAAGATGTACATCGGGATCATCGGTTCGCCGTGCGTGGCGTACGAGGTGCCGGCGGCGGTGAACGAGGCGACCGAACCGGCCTCGTTGATCCCCTCGTGCAGGATCTGCCCGGTGGTCGACTCCTTGTAGGACAGGAACAGCTCCCGGTCGACCGAGGTGTAACGCTGGCCGTGCGGGGAGTAGATCTTCGCGGTCGGGAAGATCGAGTCGAGGCCGAAGGTGCGTGCCTCGTCCGGGATGATCGGCACCCAGCGCTTGCCGAACTCCTTGTCCTTCATGATGTCCTTGAGCAGGCGGACGAAGGCCATCGTGGTGGCCACCTTCTGCTTGCCCGACCCGCGCTTGACGTCGGAGAACCGCTCGCTGCCCGGGATGGCGAGCGTCCGGCGCGCGGTGTTGCGCGACGGCAGGTAGCCGCCGAGCTGCTGACGCCGCTCCCGCAGGTAGGTGATCTCGTCCGACTTCTCGCCCGGCGTGTAGTACGGCGGGAGGTAGGGGTTCTCCTCCAGCTGCTTGTCCGGGATGTCCAGGTAGAGGCGGTCGCGGAAGAGCTTCAGGTCCTCCAGCGTCAGCTTCTTCATCTGGTGCGTGGCGTTGCGGCCCTCGAAGTGCGAGCCCAGCGTCCAGCCCTTGATCGTCTTGGCCAGGATCACCGTCGGCTGGCCGGTGTGCTCCATCGCCGCCTTGTAGGCCGCGTAGAGCTTGCGGTAGTCGTGCCCGCCGCGCTTGAGGTTCCAGATCTCGTCGTCGGAGAGGTGCTCGACCATCTTGCGGGTCCGCGCGTCACGGCCGAAGAAGTGCTCCCGCACGTACGCCCCGGACTCCGCCTTGTAGGTCTGGTAGTCGCCGTCGGGGGTGGTGTTCATCAGGTTGACCAGGGCGCCGTCGGTGTCCGCCGCGAGCAGCGGGTCCCACTCCCGACCCCAGACCACCTTGATCACGTTCCAGCCGGCGCCCCGGAAGAACGCCTCCAGCTCCTGCATGACCTTGCCGTTGCCGCGGACCGGACCGTCCAGGCGCTGGAGGTTGCAGTTGATCACGAAGGTGAGGTTGTCCAGCTCCTCGCGGGCGGCCACGCCGATCGCGCCGAGCGACTCGACCTCGTCCATCTCACCGTCGCCGAGGAACGCCCAGACGTGCTGCTGGGAGGTGTCCTTGATGCCCCGGTGCTGCAGATAGCGGTTGAACCGCGCCTGGTAGATCGCGTTGAGCGGGCCCAGGCCCATGGAGACGGTGGGGAACTCCCAGAAGTCCGGCATCAGCCGCGGGTGCGGGTAGGAGGGCAGCCCGCCGCCGGGGTGCGACAGCTCCTGCCGGAAGCCGTCGAGCTGGTCGGCGCTCAGCCGGCCCTCCAGGAACGCGCGCGCGTACATGCCGGGGGAGGCGTGGCCCTGGTAGAAGATCTGGTCGCCGCCGCCCGGGTGGTTCTTGCCCCGGAAGAAGTGGTTGAAGCCCACCTCGTAGAGCGACGCGGAACTGGCGAACGTCGAGATGTGCCCACCCACGCCGATCTCCGGACGCTGCGCCCGATGCACGAGCATGGCGGCGTTCCACCTGATGTACGCCCGCAGCCGCCGCTCGACGTGCTCGTCACCGGGGAACCACGGTTCCTGTTCCGGCGCGATGGTGTTGATGTAGTCGGTGGTGGTCAGCGACGGCACCCCGACCTGGCGCTCGCGGGCCCGCTCCAGCAGGCGCAGCATGACGTACCGGGCGCGCTTGGTTCCGCGCTCGTCGATGACACCGTCGAGTGACTCGACCCATTCGCTGGTCTCTTCAGGGTCGATGTCCGGAAGCTGGCTCGGCAGACCAGCGGTGATCACCGGGCGCTTGCGTTCCGTAGCCACAGGCGTTCCCTCGGTTCTGTGTGGGATAGGTCTCTAGCGCCATCCTGCCCCCTGGTGACACCCGCCGTCACCTCTCCCGCCCTCAGACGCGACGCTCAACACAGGTACCCACCGGTAACTTTCCGCGATCATCGGATGCGGTAACGACGGGTCCAACCGGCGACTGCGAGGGGGAGTCGACGGGTGCGGCAGAATACGCGGTATGCGCAGTGAGGTGATCTCCATCCGGACCGGTTCCCGGCCCACCGTCCGGGACATCACGGCCGAGGCCGAACGGTTCGTCGCCAGGGCCGGCGACGGTCTGCTGCACGTCTTCGTCCCGCACGCCACGGCCGGGCTGGCGATCATCGAGACCGGGGCGGGGTCGGACGACGACCTGCTGCGGGCACTCGACGATCTGCTCCCCACCGACGGCAGGTGGCGGCACCGGCACGGCTCACCCGGGCACGGTCGCGACCACGTGCTGCCGGCTTTCGTGCCGCCGTACGCCACCCTGCCGGTGCTCGGCGGGCGGCTCCAACTCGGCACCTGGCAGTCGATCTGCCTGGTCGACCCGAACGGCGACAACCCCGACCGCCAGGTGCGCTTCTCCTTCCTCGCGGGCTGAGCCGGTGAGGTGCGGTGTGCCGGACGGCGTCGTGAAGCAGGGCAATTGTTGACGAATCACCTATGATGGAGGGCATGGCGCACGTTCCGGCTCCCGGGGTCCGGCCCGGGCCGGACGACCGCCCCGGCCTGGTCGGGGACGCCGTGCACGGCCTCCTGCACGCCGCCGCCGTGCTGCGCCGCCAGCAGGACGAGGCGATCACCGCGCTGGGGCTCACCCCGGCCGCCGGCCGGGCCCTGCGCGAACTCGATCCGGACCACCCGCTGCCCGCCCGTGACCTCGCCGAGCAGCTCGGCTGCGACCGGTCGAACGTCACCGGCCTGGCCGACCGGCTGGAACAGGCCGGTCTGGTGGAACGCCGCGTCGACCCGGTCGACAGGCGCCAGAAGACGCTCGTGGTCACCGGGCGGGGTCGGGCAGTCCGCGACCGGGTCCGGCAGGTGATGTCGGACCCCCGACTCCTCGACGGGCTGAGCACCCCGGAGGTCGCCACGCTGCGGGAACTGGTCGAAAAGATCACCAACCGCGAGGGCCCGCCGGAGCAGGCTGAGGTCTGAGCCACACCGGGCGGAACGTGTCCGAGTGGGCGTGGCGCCCTCGAGTCGGTAATGCTGTCCGACGTGACCACCCCGCACGACCTCGACGATCGGCTCCGCGCCGACCTGGCCGCGCTCGGCGCGCCGGAGCCGCGCCGTGACCTGCGTGAACCGCTCCCCGACGGCGGGCCGTTGACCGGCGCGCAGGCCCTGGCGCTGTTCGACGCGCAGCTCGCCAGCCGGCTGCTCGACCTGGCCGGACGCTGGCTGCGCGGCTTCGGTGAGGGGTTCCACACGAGCGACTCCGCCGGCCACGAGGGCAACGCGGCGGTCGCCGCCGCGCTGCGCCCCACCGACCCGGCGTTGCTGCACCACCGCTCCGGTGCGTTCCACTGCCTGCGGGCCGCACAGGCCGCCGACGCCTTCCCGGCCGCCGCCGCACCACGGTCGGCCCCCGCCGGGTCCGACCGTCCGGACGACGGCAAGGCCGGCCCGGACGACGGGGCGCCCTCTGTCCCGCACGAGCACCGTTCCGCCGTACGGGAGCAGGCGCGGGACGACGCCACCGCTTCGGACGACGCCACCGCTTCGGACGATGCCACCGCGCGGGACGATGCCACCGCGCCCCCCGATGCCACCCCGCAGAGCGCCGCCGTGCCCGCCGATTCCCCTGTGCGCGACGACGTCACCGCGCCCGGCCAGGCCGACGGGGGTGAAGCGGCCACGCTGCCCGGCGGGGCCGGGGTGACGGTGGACGCGGCCGGTGCCGCCACGCCGGGCGTACCCGAGCTGCCGCCCCCCGCTCCCGACGACGCCTATGCGGCGGCGGCCCGCGACGTGCTGCGCGGAATGGTCGCCTCCGCCGAGGAGCCGGCCTCCGGCGGGCGGCACACCGTCTCCGCGGGGGCCGACCTCGCCGTGGTGCCCACCACCTCCACCGGTGCCGCGCACCTGCCCCGGGCGGTCGGCCTGGGACTGGCGCTGGAGCGGCTGCGCCGCGGCGGCCGTCCCGCCGACGCCCCCGAGGTGGCGTCCTGGCCGTCCGACGCCGTCGTGGTCTGCTCCTTCGACGACGCCTCGGTCAACCACGCCACGGCCACCGCCGCGCTCAACACCGCCGGCTGGTACGACCACACCGGCCTGCGCATCCCGGTCCTGTTCGTCTGCGAGGACAGCGGCGTCCGCTCGCCCGGGTCGTGGGTGGCCACCACGCTGCGGTCCCGCCCCGGCCTGCGCTACGTCGCCGCCGACGGCACTGACCTGGTCCAGACCTACCGGGTGGCGGCGGAGGCGGTGGCCTGGGTACGCCGGCACCGCCGGCCCGCCGTGCTGCACCTGAGCACGGTCCGCCTGATGGCGGCCGACGACGCGGACGCCGGGGACACCGCCGAGTCGACCCGCGACCCGCTGCTGGCCACCGCGCGGCTGCTGGTGAGCGCCGGGTACGCCGACGGCGAGCAGTTGCTGACCCGCTACGACGAGCGGGGCTGGCAACTGCGCCGCATCGCCGAGGAGGTGCTCGACGAGCCGAAGCTGACGTCCCCCGTGGAGGTCGTCCAGGAGTTGGCGCCCCGCCGGCCGGCCCGGGTGTCCCGGGCGGTCGCGGACGCCGGGGCGCGGGCGGCGGGCCCGGGCGCCGGGGCGCGGGCGGAGGCGTTCGGCGGCAAGCCCCCGGAGCTGACCGGCCCGTTGACCCTGGCGCAGAGCATCACCGCGGCCCTCGCCGACGGGATGCTCGACCATCCGGAGATGGGGGTGTTCGGCCCGGACGTGGCCACCCGGGGTGGGGCGTACGGGGTCACCCGAGGGCTGCGGGACCGGTTCGGGGCGGCGCGGGTGTTCGACACGCTCCGCGACGAGACCTCGATCCTGGGGCTCGGGCTGGGCGCCGGTCTGGCCGGGATGCTGCCGGTGCCGGAGATCCCGCACCTGGGGCACCTGCACAGCGCCGAGGACCAGCTCCGCGGTGAGGCGGCCACCATGCGGTTCTTCTCCCGAGGCGCGTTGCGCAACCCGATGGTGGTGCGGGTGGCCGGCCTGGCGGGTCCGGACGGGATCGGCGGCCACGTCCGCAACGACAACTCGGTGGCGGTGCTGCGGGACGTGCCGGGGCTGGTGATCGCCGTACCGGCCCGGCCCGACGACGCCGCGTCGATGCTGCGTACCTGTCTGGCGGTGGCCCGGGTGGACGGCGGCGTCTGCGTCTTCCTGGAGCCGGCGGCGCTCTACCACACCCGCGACCTCTACACCGACGGTGACGGCGAGTGGGCGGCCGAGTACGCCGAGCCGGGAGCCTGGGCGGACCGGCACGTGCCGATCGGGCGGGCCCGGGTGTACGGCATCGGAACTGCGGAGGACCTCACCATCATCACCTTCGGCAACGGCGTGCGGATGTCGCTGCGGGCCGCGGCCGGGCTGGCCGACGAGGGTGTCGGCACCCGGGTGGTGGACCTGCGCTGGCTCGCCCCGCTGCCGGTGGCGGACGTCATCCGCGAGGCGTCGGCGACCGGCCGGGTGCTGGTGGTGGACGAGACCCGACGCTCCGGCGGGGTGGGCGAGGGGGTGCTCGCCGCGCTCGTGGACACGGGGTACGTGGGAGCCGCGCGACGAGTGGCGGCACTTGACTCTTTTGTACCATTAGGTCCGGCGGCCCGTCAGGTTCTCATCTCCGAGGAGGCCATTACCCAGGGTGCCCGTACCCTGCTGGCACGGTAAATTCCGTTCCACCCGGTGCGCCACTTGCGCGGCGAGCCGCAACTGTGTGGACTGAGCCCGAAGGTGTCACACCCGACGCTACGAGCAGGCATGAGATGAGGAGGCACGCGACAGTGAGCGCGACCGCTGGCCAGGCCGACGGGGTACGCAGTCTGGCGGACCGGTTCGGCATCGAGCCGGGCATGGTCGTCATGGAGATGGGTTACGACGACGACGTCGACACCGATCTCCGGGACGCCCTGACAGACCGCTGTGGGGAACTGGTCGACGAGGACACCGACGAGGTGGTCGACGCGGTCCTGGTCTGGCACCGCGACGGCGACGGTGACCTGTTCGAGCTCCTCGTCGACGCCCTTGGGCCGCTGGCGGACAACGGCGTGGTCTGGCTGCTGACCCCCAAGGCCGGGCGGGACGGCCACGTCGAGCCGAGCGAGGTCGCGGAGAGCGCGCAGACCGCCGGGCTCCAGCAGACCTCGACCATCAACGCCGGCCGCGACTGGAGCGGCGCACGCCTCGTGCTGCGACGCGGGTCCAAGACCAAGAAGTAGGGTCTTCCTGATCAACTCAAGACCCTATTCCGAGGGAGCACGCATGCCCATCGAGGTTGGCGCCGAGGCGCCCGACTTCCTGCTCAAGGACCAGAACAACCAGGAGGTCCGGCTCTCCGACCTCCGCGGTCGCAAGACCGTGCTGCTGGTCTTCTACCCGCTCGCCTTCACCGGCATCTGCCAGGGCGAGCTGTGCGAGGTGCGCGACAACCTCAACGAGTACGTCAACGACGACGTCCAGGTGCTGACCATCAGCGTCGACTCTGTCTACGCGCACAAGATCTGGGCCGACCGGGAGGGCTACCAGTTCCCGCTGCTGGCCGACTTCTGGCCGCACGGCGCGGTGGCCCAGGCGTACGGCGTCTTCAACGATGTCGCCGGCATCGCCAACCGGGGCACCTTCGTCATCGACAAGGCAGGCGTCGTCCGGTTCGCCGAGATGAACATGCCCGGCGAGGCGCGCGACCAGCAGGGCTGGCGCAAGGCGCTGGCCGAGGCCGTCGCCGCCTGAGTCCCACCCCAGCACGCCGCTGCGGCGGGCCGGAGGACGGCAGGTAAGATTGCCGCTCCGGCCCGCCGCACGGGTTCCGGGCGCGTAGCTCAGTGGGAGAGCACTCGCCTTACAAGCGAGGGGTCGCAGGTTCGAAACCTGCCGCGCCCACCAGGACAAACAACGAGCCGACGTGTGAAGACTCCACGCAAGGTGAGCCGTGGTGCTTCCGGTATGCGATCAACCGATCATGCTTCTTGGGCGATCGCCATCGTCGTGCTTGGGTGCAGCAGACCCCCTCATCCGCATCGGCTTCTGACGTTCCAGTTCTGTTGCTCGGCATGGGGTCCTGGTGTTGGCGGTGCTGTTCGACGACGACCTGGAGTGGTGGATCCAGGGCAGGGTGCTGGCGCACGTCATGAGGCTGGTCCCCGCCGACGTGGCCGCAGTCGACGAGTGGCTCAGCCCTGGCCGGGCAATGGGATATCTGGACATCCGGAAGATCGAAGATCCGGAGGCTGCCAAGCGGCTCGTGCTTGCGCTGTCGGTGGGCGCCCGCAGGGCTCTGGAGGAGACGCTGGAGCAGGAGCCGACAGACGAGGAGATGGTCGAGTTCTACCGTGGCCTCTGCCGGACGGTGGACAAGGCGGTTCGGCTTCCTCGTTTCTCGTGACGTGTCGTCGCGTCACATGGTCGGTCGTTGATTGGGTGATGCCACCGCCGGCGGTCGTACACCTACGCATCTGGCCAGTCAGCCACGATGATCAATGGGACCGAGCCCGGCGACCGGTAGTCGTCACCAGGAAAGTGCTCGATGTGCTGATGCCTGCGGACTGTCCGGTCATCGGCGGTCTCGGCTTGTTCGGCCACACCCTCGAGCGCGTCCCAGATGATGTCGAGATACTCAGGCCCGCCGGAGAAGTGCAGCGTGGTGCCGCCTTGCAGACTGACGAGCAGCGGGCCTGCGGTCGCCTCCTGGCCCACGGCCCCGTCGGTGACCGCCACCTCGAAGGGCTCGGCATGTTGGCGAAGCAGCCGGCTGAGGGCGCGGAGCGCAACTGGCGGCCCGGCAAGCTCCAGCTCGTCGTCGCTGACGGAGAGACGGCAGCGCCGGTGATCATCCATCGGCGCATTGTTCCGCACTGCGCGACCCCTCCTGCTGAACGCCACGCTCGGAGCGGGCGGACCAGGCAGCTTGCAGGGCGGTGAGGAGGTCGGTGAAGGTGGGCGCGACGGTCCGCCAGGAGCACTGACGGGGGTCGGTCCAGAAGTCGGATGCCACTACCCGCGGGTCGGCCGGGTCTGTGCGGTAGTCCAGGGCCAAGGCCACGTCGTCACCCGCGTACTCGTTGACCGCGATGAACACGGCCTGGTCGACGTCGAGCCACGGCAGGCCGAGGGGATGTCCCGAGCGACTCCCACGGGTCATGCGGAACAGGTCGCAGAGCGAGCTGTCGTCGGCGATGTGGTCCAGGAAGGCGTTCTGGAATCGCATGGCGTGCAGGTCCGGCATGAACATCAGAGGGTCTTCGAACCAGGGCATCAGGTCGTGAAGGGCCTGCTGCCCTGGGTGCAGCCATCCACCGGTCCGCAGGAGCGATGCGAGTGCGCCGGGTAGGGCCATGCCGCGCACGGTCCAGACTTGTGGATCGGGAAGGGGGTGCGGCTGCGGCACGATCCTCACGTCCCAGGCTGGTTGGTGTTACGTCGCCACCGTAGCTGTAGCAAGGCGAATGCTTCGCGGGCGCCCGTCCGGCGAGTTCTTCGAGGAAGTCCAGAGCGCCGTCGCTGCCGAACGGTCCGGTCCGAACGTGCCCACGTCATCCTCCCGGCCAACCACGACCGACAGGCGGTCGCTGGTGAGCAGCGAGTCGTAGTAGCCGAGCTTCGGCAAGCCCTGACCGGTGAGGACGTCCGCCTGGTCGTCGGTCACCGAGAAGGCGAGATCAGCGGTGATCTCCGCGACGACGTCGGGGGTGTGGCTCGCGGCGACCCTGGTCGCCGGGTGGAACGCGTGCGTCACCACCGCGAGAAGCACCCGGGTCGCCAGACGCGGATCTTCCCTGCCCACCCCGAAGTAGAGACCGGGCCGCTTGCGTACGGAGTCGTCGAAGTCCAGAACCGTGATGGTCGCCGCGCTGTAGTCATGCTCCGTCATGCCACCTCGCCATGCCGGCACGTGTTCCGTCGCTGATCAACCCTCCACCGGCCGTGTCTGCCTGGTCAGTTGGGTCAGCCACAGGCCGACCAACGCCAGGAGAGCCACGCCGTCGGCGACGAGGGACCACGTGAGGGACGCGAAAAGGTGGGGTTGGGCGTCGAACAGCGGGTAGCCGACGAGGGCCACCCAGCACTCGAACAGCGCGACGCCGAGGACGACGGCGGTCAGCGTGCCCGGCAGTGGGCTGCGGCCCGAGACCAGGGCGAGGACGACCACGGCGGCCACGGCGAGCGTCAGGAGATAGAACGGCAGGTAGATGAGGAAGAAGAGACCGAACCTGCCGCCGGCTTCGAATTGGTCCCACCCCTCCGGGTCGGGCCGGGAGAATCGTAGGCCGTAGCCGAGGACCACCCAGGCGGCCGCGACCGCGCAGGCGGCGACGGCCTGCCAGACCCGCCAGTGCTTCTTCGAAGTCGGCACGGCGACATCATAGGGCCAGCGGATCGGCGAACCGGTCGGCACGCGATGCCTCGCGCCGGGTCGTGGCATCGCGAGGGCCGCGGGCCACCGCTGCCGCGCCGGCGCCGGGTTCAGAGCGCGTACCAGCGCAGCGCCCGCACCTCCCGTAGCTCACCTCGGCCGGCGAGGCGGGAACAGGCGGCGTGCAGTTCGTCAACCGAGAAGCCGTCGTCCCCATGCCCGGCAAGGAAGGCCTGGACCCGCCAGCCGTCGAAGGCCTCCACACCGTCGACCAGGTCGACATCGACCTCGGTGCCCTGCTCGTCGGTCATGCGACAACCGGCGCCGTGGACGCAGTAGTCGATGCCCGTGGTCGACCGGCCCTCCCGGGGCATCACCCGGGCCGACCGCACCGCCGCCAGGAGGTCGGACAGGTCGGTCAGCTCCGGGTAGGCCGCGAAGAGGCGGACGCGGATCCGCCGGAGGGCTGCGCCGTACGACCTGACGGCATCCATCGCCGCCTGTTCACGTCCGTCCACGTGACCACTATGCGCGAGCGAGTCACCCGGTGGGGTCCCGCAGAAGGCCTGCTCGGTCCTCGCCCCGCAGCTCGATCGAGCACGGGTCGGGGTCGGCGTCCACCGGTCAGCGGATGCCCGCGGCGTGGAGCGCCCGGGTGGCGGTGGGGTCGATGCAGGTGCGGACGAGCGAACCGGGCGCGGTCGACGTTCCGCTCAGGAACGCGGTCACCATCAGGGCGACGCACAGCCCTGGCAGGAGCAGCGTCCTGACCAGCATGGCCCAGCATGCCTTGACGCCGACCCGGCCGCCGTCCCTGGATCGTACGAGCTGCGTGCCGGTGAGGACCGCGCCGAGCGCCCGACCGTTGCCGTAGCAGAGGCCGTAGAGCATCGGCACCGCGACGAACAACGAGAGCGCCACCCCGGCGACGGCGTCGTCGGAGAGGGCCACCGCCCGGTCCACCAGGGACAGGGCGACGACACCGACCCCGAAGCCGGTCAGGTACACGATGAAGTCGACGAGCCAGGCCAGGAACTGCGCCCCCGTGCCGGCCCGGACGTACAGTCCGCCGTTGCCGAACATTTCGACCCGTTTGGCCGTCCGGGCGCCGAGCACGTGCTCCGCGTGTGCCCGGGCGGTCTCCAGCCGGGTCAGTTGTCGGACCGTGTCGCGGACTGTCACCGCATTCTCCCGTTGTCGTGGCTTCCGATGCCGTGCCCCGGACGCCGTGCCGTGTCGCATGCGAGTGCAGGATAAAGGCGATGGCCCCGCCCTGCCGTGGTGGTTAGTGTCCAGATGTGACGATCATCGCTGCCGCCGCCAGATCCGACATGCCGTGACGCCGAACCTGCGTCACTCCGTCCGGGCGATCGTGCTCGACGAGAACGACCGTGTCCTGCTGTGCCGGTTCGTCCTTCCCCACCCGGTGGTGCCCGACGAGGTGATGGGCGTGTGGGCGGCACCGGGCGGCGGCATCGAACCCGGCGAGGGCCCGTTGACGGCCCTGCGCCGCGAACTCCGCGAGGAAACAGGTCTGGCGGTCACCGTCGACCCACCGCACGTCTGGCACCAGGAAGTCGTCGCCACGGACATGACGCCGGGGTTCGACGGCATCGTCAATGACTACTTCCTCGTTCGCACGAGTCACTTCCAGCCCCGCGGCGAGCTGAGCGACGACCAACTGGCGGCCGAGAACCTGGTCGGGTTCCGCTGGTGGCACCTTTCGGAGATCGTCAGCTATGCCGGCACGGAGCTGTTCTCGCCCCGTGACCTCGCCACCCCGTTGACGGCGCTTCTCGCCACGGACCTGCCCGCCCAGCCGATCCACCTGGGCCTCTAGACAGGACACTCCTGTGCCGCGTCAGCGACCCGGGTGGGGTTTCCAGGCATCGGTGGAGGTGCCGGTGCGGGAGAGGCGCGGGTGGTGAAACCCGCTGGGCTGACCGGACCGCTTCCGGCACGATCGGCTCGTGGACACCTATCTGGACACCGGGCGCCTGGTCCTGCGCCGGTTCACCGCGGACGACGCCGACCTGCTGATCGAGCTGGACAGTGACCCGGCGGTGATGCGCTACCTGACCGGCGGCACGCCGACCGCACCGGAGGTCATCCGCGAGCGTTCCCTGCCGAACATCATCGCCGTGTACGACAGGTGGAACGGCGAGTTCGGGCTGTTCGCCGCGTACGAGAAGGACGTCGGCGCGTTCGTCGGCTGGTTCATCCTGCGACCCGCCCGGGACGGCCCGCGGGACGAGGTCGAACTCGGCTACCGGCTGCGGCGGGCGGCGTGGGGCAACGGTTATGCCACCGAGGGCTCGCGGGCGCTGCTGGGCAAGGCGTTCACGGAACTGGGTGTGCGTACGGTCTGGGCGGAGACGATGGCGGTGAACCACGGGTCGCGCCACGTCATGGAGAAACTCGGCATGACGCTCGTGGCGACCACCCCCACCCCGTCCGACATCGGGGTGATCGAGGGCGCTGAGCACGGGGCCGTGCGGTACGAGATCACCAAGGACGAGTGGCGGTGACCCGGTCGGCTCTGGTGGCGCGCGCCCAGGAGCTCTGGGTCGGCCTCGCCGGTGTCCCCACCAGCTTCGCGGCGGGCGGCGTGCGGGTGGTCGTCGCTGCCCGGTCGCGACTGTGTCCACCGGGGTGGGCGGGGATCGTGGTGTTGGACGACTCGGGTGTCGCGACCGCGCCCGACGCGGCCACCGCCCGGGTCCTGCGCGAATCGCTCGACGGAAGGCAGCTCCGCTCGGCGGTCGAGGCCGGGCGATGGAACGGGGAACCCGGCGTCGTGGACGTGCTCGGTCCCGCCTCGTTGGCGTACCTCGACGGGGACGAGTTCCGACCGGCGGCGGGAGTCGCCGACCCGCCCAGCCTGCCACCCGGGCACCCGGACCTCGCGGGGCTGGTCGCGGACGTCGCCGAGGAGGACGTCGCGGAGAGCGGGCTGGCCGACATCACCTCACAGGTGTTCGTGGTGCGGGACCGTGGACGAGTGGTGGCGGCGGCGGGCTACCGCCGGTGGCCGGGCTCGGTCGCCCACCTCGGTGTGCTGACCGCCGCCCGCCTCCGAGGTCAGGGGCTGGCCGGCGCGGTGGCGTCCGCGGCGGTGGCGGAGGCCCTCCGGGCGGACCTGCTACCCCAGTGGCGTGCACGCCCGGAGCCCTCACGGCGCCTCGCGCGCCGGCTCGGCTTCCGTGAGTTCGGCGCCCAGGTGAGCGTCCGGATCGCGGCGGACCGGGGCGCGCCGGGCGGCAGGTAACCACCGCCGGCGGTCCCGCACACGGCGCTACCGGCGGCGGCGGGCGTCGGCTTCGGCGTCGAGCAGGTCGTTGACGGCCAGCGCCGAGTTGATCAGAGCGAGGTGGCTGAACGCCTGCGGGTAGTTGCCGATCTGCTCACCTGTGGAGGCGATCTCCTCGGCGTAGAGGCCGAGGTGGTTGCTGAAGGTGAACATCTTCTCCAGGGTGAGCCGGGCGTCGTCCAGCCGGCCGGAGCGGGCCAGCGCCTCGACGTACCAGAAGGTGCACATGTTGAAGGTGCCCTCGTGGCCGGGCAGGCCGTCGGGGGAGTTGACCGGGTCGTACCTGTGGACCAGGCTGTCCGAGACCAGGTCCCGCTCGATCGATTCCAGTGTGGAGTGCCAGAGCGGGTCGCTGGGCGTGACGAAACCGACCGCCGGCATGTACAGCAGTGCGGCGTCGAGCACGTTCTCGTCGTACGCCTGCACGAAACTGCCGCGTTCGCGGTGGAAACCGCGGGCCATGACCTGGTTGTAGATCCGGTTGCGCTGGTCGGTCCAGCCGTTGATGTCCCCGGGCCGGCCGGTGCGGGTGGCCAGGCGGATGGCCCGGTCCAGCGCCACCCAGGACATCACCCGCCCGAAAGTGTAGTTGCGGGGGTGGTGGCGGCTCTCCCAGATGCCGGCGTCGCGCTGGTCCCAGTTGTGGCAGAGCCAGTCGATCAGGCGGACGGTGCTCTTCCACACCTGGTGGGACACGCGGATGCCCTGCTCGTCGGCGAGGTGCATGGCGTACAGCGCCTCGCCGTGGATGTCGAGCTGGATCTGGTCGGCCGCCCCGTTGCCGATGCGTACCGGCCGGGAGCCGCGGTAGCCCTCCAGGTGGTCGAGCACCTCCTCGTACAGGTCCGAGGAGCCGTCCACCCGGTACATGATCTTGAGTGGGTCCTGGTGGTCGCCGGCCTCGCGGATGCGCTCGTCCAGCCAGTCCATGTAGCGGCTGACCTCCTCGGTGAAGCCGAGGCCGAGCAGCGCGTGCACCGAGAACGAGGTGTCCCGTACCCAGGTGTAGCGGTAGTCCCAGTTGCGGGAGCCGCCGACCAGCTCGGGCAGCGCGGCGGTCGGGGCGGCGATCATCGCGCCGGTCGGCGCGTACGTCATGAGCTTGAGCGTGATGGCGGAGCGCTCGACCATCTCCCGCCACCGCCCGGTGTAGCGGGAGCGTTCGACCCAGCGTCGCCAGTAGTCCCGGGTCCACTCGAACATGCCGTGGACCTCTGCCGGCGAGATGAGCCGGGGTTCCTCGTTGCCGGTCTCCAGGATCACCCCGCCGGTGTCGCCCTCGCTGAGCGTCCCGTACGCGATCAGGTCGCCATCCTCGAAGCGGACCTCACCCGTCTGGGCCCACAGTTGCCGCACCGGATCGACCAGGTTGAAGGTGAGCGTGGTCGACGGGCTGCGGAACACGTAGCCGTTGCGGTGGGGTTCCAGCACGTGCTGTTCCCGGGCGTAGTCGAACCGCGGGCGGCACTCCACCCGGAACCGCATGCTGCCCCGCACCATGTTGACCTGGCGGACCAGTCGGTGCGAGTCGGTGACCCGCTCGCCGGTGACCGGCATGAAGTCGATCACCTCGGCGACCCCGTCGGCGCTGATGAACCGGGTGATCAGGATGGGCGTGCCGGGCAGGTAGAGCTGCTTGGTGACGTACCGGGTCTCGTGCGGGGCGATCTGGAAGAAGCCGCCCTTGTCCTTGTCCAGCAGCGCGGCGAAGATGCTGGGCGAGTCGAACCGGGGGGCGCAGAACCAGTCGATGGTCCCGTCGCACGTCACCAGCGCGGCGGTCTGCAGGTCGCCGATCAGCCCGTGATCCTCGATCGCCGGATAGCCCTTCACGTCGTCCCCCGGTGTCGACTACGTTCTGACACCACAAACCTAGGGGAACAATTGTCAGGTTAGGGGGGATTGGTCCCTACCCACCCTTCCGCATCCGGCGCGCCCACCTGCCCGCCCGCTGACCTACCCGGCGAGCGCCGGGGCCTGCGCGCGCGCCGTCGTGCGCGGGCGCGGAGTCCGGCGCCGATCGCGAACGCCAGGTGGAAGCCGCTGGTCAGCGCAGTGGCCCGATCGTCGCCGAGTGCGACGCGGCCGGCGCGCGGTGGCCTGCCGGAGCACGAAGCCGACGAGCAGCGCGGCGGCTAGCGCGCCGAGGCCGAGCGTGCGCGCCGACGTCGCCCCGTGCCGCTCGATCGTGACCACCGTGTAGATGCCGAGCACCAGGCCGCCGAGGCTCACCGCGACCAGGCCGGCCTCCTCCAGCGCGTCCACCGTCACCACCATGGTGGTCTTGTCCATGTCGCCCATCTCGGCGACCTGGATCTGCGTACGCTCCTCAGGCAGCGCGTGGGCCGGCACACAGTGCATCCGCGCGGTCAGCCCGATCTCGGCCAACGCCGCCGCCACCCGGGTACGCAGCACGTGGCTGGTGTGGTCGAGCAGATACGACAGGTCCGGGGTGCTCATCCGCCAGCGTACCGACGGGTCCGCAGCGGACGATCCGACGCGGACCCGGTCGGATCGCGGATACGATCTTGTGGGATGTCGTCGGCGAGAGGGTTCGGTGTGGTGAGCGACGTGCACGGCAGGCAAGTGCTTGTGGGTTACGACGGGTCTCCGGTTGCGAGCGCCGCCATCGAGGCGGGTGCGCTGCTGTTCCCCGGCGCGCGCGCATGGATCGGGCATCTGTGGACGCCTCCCTTCGCCAGCGAGGAACTGCGCAAGCGGCTCTGGACCGGCAAGCGCAACATCAACGCCTTCGTGGAGGCGATCGAACGCGAGGGCGGCCGGGAGGCCGACCGGCTGACCTCCGTCGGCGTGATGCTGGCCCGCTCGGCGGGTTGGGACGCCGAGCCGCTCGTGTGCCGCAGCTACGGCGGGGAGGGGCTCCGCCTCGCCGAACTGGCCGACGAGAAGCAGGCCGACGTGCTGCTGCTCGGCTCGCGTGGCCTGGGCGGCGCCCGGGCCGTGCTCGGCAGCGTCTCGGACATGGCCGTGCACTACAGCCCGCGGCCCGTACTCGTGGTGCCGCACCCGCTGCTGACCGACGAGCACGAGGCGCTCGCCGCCGGACCGGTGGTGGTCGGCTGGGACGCCTCCGCCGGCGCCGAGGCGGCGCTCGACTCCGCCCGGCGCCTCTTCCCCGAGCGGGACGTCATCCTCGTCGCCGTTGACGGCGACGAAGAGACGCCCGCCGTCGACGCGCAGTCGGTGACCACCCTGCGGGTGAGCGCCGGACGCGGCGCCACCGGGCGTGCGGTGGGCGAGGCGCTCTCCGCCGTCGCCACCGAGCACAGGGCGAGCGCGGTGGTGGTCGGCTCACGCGGCCGCACGGCCGTGCGCAAGATCCTGCTCGGCAGCGTCGCCATGGCCACCCTGCACCGCGCCCACCGGCCGGTGATGGTGGTGCCGCCGAGCCCGGTCCGCGAGGCCGAGTAGCCCTCCGGCGCGGTGCCCCGCGCCGACCGGAACGCCACGGGTGTCTCCCGGCCCGGGAGACACCCGTGGCGTTCCACCGCGTCACCGGCGCCTGCGGCGCACCCACCGGTACGTGGCCAGGCCGCCGAGCACCAGCGCCACCACGCCCGCCCCCCACCACACCCGGCCGCCCAGGACCGACGGCGGATTGGCCTCGCGGACCCGGCCGGCGTGTACCACCGAGTCCGCCACGTCGACGGCGAGCACCTGGTCCGGCGCGGTGAGCAGCGTGGCCGGGGTGGCGGCGCCCGGCATCAGGCCCAGGACCCGGATCGACCGCACGTTGGCGTACGCGGTCCGCTGGTCCATCGCCAGCTCGTCGGCGTACCGATACGGCGCGCCCGGCTCCGGCCGGTAGGCGACCACCCACGCGGTCCCGTCCGGCTGCCACCCGAGCAGCCGGATCGCCCCCACACCCGAGACGGCGGGCAGCGCGGGCGCCGGCAACTCGCGTCCGCCGGTGTCGACCCGGCGCAGCCGCCACCTGTCGCCCGCCGCCTCGTGGGCGACCAGAGTCAGCGAGCCGTCCGGCAGCCAGGCTCCCTTGCCGGCCAGCGCGGTGTCGGGCGGCAACGCGAAGGAGTCGATCTGCCGCCCGTCCGGGCTGCTCACCAGCACCTTCGTGCCGACCTGGTAGGCCAGCTGCGACCCGTCGGCGGCGAACGCCACAGGCGAGCCGAACACCGGCACCTGCGGGGTCTCCAGCAGACGGACCGCCCGCCCGCCGTCCAGCCGTACCAGGCTGAGCGTGTTGATGTGCGAGCTGACCTCCGGATTCGCCGGGGTGGTGTCCACGACCGCCAGCGCGGACCCGTCCGGCGCCCACCCGGCCGGCGCCGTCGTCACACTGCCCGGTCGCGGGCTGGGCAACCACCGGGCCGTGCCGACGGTCAGGTCGATCACGTTCACCCCGGGGCTGGCGGGCACCGCGAGGAACCGGCCGTCCGGGGAGAGCAGCACGCCCTCCCCGGCCGGCACCTCCGACCCCACCTTCCACGTCCGGTACCGGTCCGCGGACGCCCCGACGACGGCGACCGTGCCGTCCTCGTCGATCAGGCCGGTCAGCCCGCGCGCCTGCCCGCTGAACACCACCGACGCCGGGCCGAGCGCGGGCCGCTCGGTGGCCCGCAACGCGCCGATCGGCGGCAGCCCGAGCCGGTCCGGCAGCGCCGCCCCGCCCACGCCCGCCGGTGCCGTCAGGCCGTCTCCGCGTACCGTCAGCGGCACGGCCGCCACCAGCGCCAGCACCGCCGTGGCCACCGCGGCGGTCCGCCACCGCGTGCGCCTCGCGGTCCGCACCGCCCGGTCGTGCACCGAGTACGCGGGCACCTCGGCCGCCGCCTCCCGCAACGCCTCCCGCAGCCGTATGCTCACCGCCCGCTCCTCTCCGACGTCAGCTCCCGCAGGCCGGGGATCAGGTCCCGGAGCCGGCGTACGGCGTCGTGCCCGTGCCGCTTCACCGTAGTCAAGCGTTGATAGAAGCCACGGTGTGCGCCGGGCGCTGAAATCCGACACTCGACGGTCTTCCTGTCATAGTGACAATAAGTCTATGGTCGATTCATGTCCGACGATCGTTGGGTTCCGCCGACCGTTCTTCTTGCGGTTGACCTTGTCATCCTCACCTTGCGGCAGACCTGCCTTCATGTGCTGTTGATCGAGCGCGGGGTTGAGCCCTATCAGGGCGCCTTGGCCCTGCCTGGCGGTTTCCTCGGCCACGAGAAGGAGGACCTCGTGACGGCTGCCCATCGAGAACTTGCCGAGGAGGCTGGCTTGGGGCCGGATCAGTTGCACCTCGAACAACTTGGCATCTACGGTGCGCCGGATCGTGACCCTCGAGGGCGGGTGGTCTCCGCGGCTTACCTGGCCATTGCCCCTCGGCTACCCGAGCCGGTCGCCGGCACCGACGCATCCCGGGCGTGTTGGACGCCGGTGGAGCAGGCGTTGTCCGGTGACGTGCAGCTTGCCTTCGATCATGAGCAGATCCTGACCGACGGGGTCGACCGTGCGAGGGAGAAGTTGGAGCGCTCGGCGCTTGCCACCGCATTTTGTGGTCCGACCTTCACGATCTCGGAGCTTCAGGACGTCTACGAGGCGGTGTGGGGCGTGCCGCTCGATGCGCGGAACTTCTACCGGAAAGTGCAGAGCGTGGACGGCTTCATCGTCCCCGCCGGGCCGAGTCGCAAGACCGATGGTGGGCGTCCCGCTCGGCTGTTCCGTCCCGGGCCCCGCACGACTCTTCACCCTCCGATGATCCGACCCCTCGGCCAGGCAGACAGGGAGACAGCGTGAGCACGAACAGCGGTCTCGTCGTGATCCTCACGGCGCTGGACCTCGAGTACGCAGCGGTCCGCGACCAACTGACCGACCTACGTGTACGGCGGCACCCCGCCGGCACCCGCTTCGAGGTCGGCCGGATCAGCCAAAGCGAGTGCCGGGTCGCCCTAGGTCTGGTCGGTAAGGGCAATCATCCGGCCGCGGTGCTCGCCGAGCGGGCGATGGCCGAGTTCTCCCCGGCCGCTGTGCTGTTCGTGGGAGTCGCCGGTGGCCTTTGGCCCAACATCCGACTCGGTGACGTCGTCGTCGCCAGCAAAATCTATGCCTACCACGGCGGCACCAGCGAGGACGACGGTTTGAAGGCCCGACCGAAGGCATGGGAAATCCCCCACGAGGCCGACCAGATCGCCCACCACGTCGACAGGTCCGTCGCGTGGCGCCGTGGTCTTCCCGCAGGCGCAGCACCCAAAGTCCACTTCGGGCCGATCGCCGCAGGGGAAGTGGTGCAGGACTCGGGGATCTCCGAACAGGCCCGCTGGATCCGCCAGCACTACAACGACGCCGTGGCGATCGAAATGGAAGCGGCTGGTGTGGCCCAGGCGGGCCACCTGAACCGTGCCTTGCCCGTGGTGGTCGTGCGCGGCATCAGCGACCACGCCGACGGCAGCAAAGCAGCCACCGACGGACAGAACTGGCAACCGAAGGCCGCACGTAACGCCGCCGCGTTCGCCACCGCGCTGGCGCAAGAACTCATCAGCGACACGCCGACCAGCCGAGGCGCTGCGGACCGGGACGGGAGCCCCACGATGCGAATGAGCAACCGCAACATCGCCACCGGTAACGCCCACGTCGGGGTGCAGGCCGGGCAGATCTACGGCAACGTCACCGTCGGCGCTGAGGCCGTTCGGCCGATCGACCTGGCAACGAGCATCGCGGACTTCCGAACGCACCTCAAGCAGGCCCACCTCGACGGACAGTTGGACGAAGAAACCTATGCCGCGGCCGAGTCGGAACTGGAGGCGGCCACGACATGCGTCTCGGCGGACACAGCCGAGAAGAAGAGTGGCCTGATGGTCGCGCTCAAGCGGTTGCGGGGCCTGGTAGCCGACGTGGCGGAGCTGGCAGCGCGGCTTGCGGCGATCATCGCCGTGGTGCGGGGCATGTCATGACGACACCAACCGCGACCAACGTCGCTCAAGGAGACGCGCACGTCGACGTACAGGCCGGGGTAGTCCACGGCGACATCAACTTCTACCGAGTGCCGCCGGGCTCGAGTCCGGAGGAGGAGTTCATCCTCGCGCTGAAATATCTCGACGGGCGGGTTCGTGATCAGGCGCGCACGCTGATCGAGAAGGCGGTCGCCCGTGGATACGTCACGACCGAGGTCCAGTTCTACCGGCTCATCGCCCTGTTGAGCGGACGCACCCTGCGCCAACTCTCCGACGAGGAACTGGATCACCTCACCGCCATCTGCGCCGGCATGCCTCACCTCGACGACCATGACGAATGGGCGGCGGGGTTGAAGGTGATCATCCACCACCTCTTGGCCCCTGTCAGCGCCGCCGAGACGGAACTCGTGGTCAAGGAAATCGACGCGTTGAACCAGCGTCAGCGCGAAGGCATCTACGGTCATCTTGAGGCGTTGCTCGACGGTGCAATGCAGGAGAAGTTGTGGCGGAAGTCCGTCGCCCTCGCGGATTTACAGCGCACAGCGGGCGACCGATACAACCGGGTCTGGAAATTCTTCCACCCCACACCTGCCCAGCCTCGGACCCTGCCAGTGCAGCCCGCTTCTGTTCCGCTTGGCGACCGGCTGCGAGTCGGTGCCGGTGCCGCGATGTTTGCCCTCGCCGTGGTGCAGGTGATCCTGCTGGTCGCGGCACGCGGAGCGATCGACCCGTTCCTCGGTCTGTTCGCCGGCCTAATCGGGCTGGGGGCCTTCTGCGTCGGCGGGGCAGACCGGTACTACCGCGGGACACGACTGCGCGCGAAGGAAGCGCAGATTCGTCCACCCCAGCAGCGGCGACGAGAAGCGCCACCGCGGGGCTTCGCCCGCAACATGGACCGGCTCTTCGACCGCTACTTCGGCCAATACGTGCCTGAAGGAACCGACCGGACCTACTGGCGCACCCAGACAGCGGGGATCGAGCGATACCTCCGCGACGAGGTAGTCGAGCTCTACCGGGAACAGCGCATCGACGCCGAACGAATCGCCTGGCTCGTTCGACACCTGGTCGGCCGCGTGCGAAGCCAATGGGAACGGGACACGCTAACGGCCCACCGCCAACTGCTACGCGTCCCCGCCCGGACGAAGGCCCTCTACTCCGGTGGAATTGCACTGCTCGCTGCTGGGAGCCTCTGGGTTGTTCCTGCCGTCATGGCTAGCGCCCCCCTGTCCGGCACAGGCTGGCTGCTGCTCGCGGTGGCGTCCGCGGTGTCAGCCGTACGCTCGTCGTTCCGGATCGTCGCGGAACGACGCAGAGTCGCCGACGACCAGGCGGAACGAGACGACAAGGACACCGCCCGCTGGGCGGCATACCACCGGTGGTGCCACAAGCTGTCCGACAAGCCGTCAGACACCGAGATGGCTGCCTGGTTGGAAAGCGACCGCAAAGTCCTAGTCGACCAGGCCATGCAGCAGTACCGACTCCACCCCAGCCACGTGATCGCACACGCCTTCATCGAGGCACCTGCTCCCTCATGCAAGAAGGCGCGGTACCCCCAGGGACCGTGGCGGTACTCCCGGTACCGGCTACTGCTGTTCCTGCTCACCGACGACGGGGTCCGCCAGGTGAACATCGACCTCGACTTCAGAACCGTCGCGAGCTGCACCACCCAACGGCTCAACTACCGCTTCGACGCCGTCGCCGCGGTCCGGATCGACGGCATCGCCACACAACAGCAAACCTTCGAGCTGACTCTCTTCAACGGAGAACCCATCTCCATCCGAGTGAGCGAACCCGACAACGACGCGCTCCAGCAGGATGAGAACGCCACCAAGATCGCTGAACTGTCGTTGGACGCCGCCGGACTCAGTCACACCCTGCACGTCCTCGAAGGCGTAGCTGCCGAAGGCAAGGAATGGGTGAAACACCGACGCCACCGTGCCGACAAAAGACTTGCCAACCTCGCAAGCACCATCCGCGGGCTACTCGACTAGGCCCTGGTGGCACTCGCGCCCTACAGGGGATCGGGTAGGAGGCGGCTCATCCGATGGTGCCACTCGATGGTGCCCACCGAGCAGCCGAGCACCTCGGCCACCTGCGCCTCGGTCATGTCCTCGTAGTACCGCAGCACCACCACGGCCCGCTGCCGCGCGGTGAGCCGCCGCAGCGCCGCCACCACGCTCAACCGCAGCGCGGTGTCCTCGCTGTGGTCGCCACCGCCCCGCTCGGTAGGCGTCGCGTCCAGCCGTTCGGCCACCCGCCGGCGGCGCCACCAGGAGACCTGCTGGTGGTACATGACCCGGCGCACGTACGCCTCCGGGTCGCCCTCGCGGATGCGCCGCCAGTGGCGGTAGGTGCGGGCCAGCGCGCTCTGCAACAGGTCCTCGGCGAGCTGGTGATCACCGGTCAACAGGTACGCGCTCCGCGACAACGCGGGTGACCGCTGCACCACGAACTCGCGGAACGACTCCGACATGCCCACCCCCTCACCGCAAAGAACGTCGGGCGGGCCCTCGATGGTTGAGACGGCCGTCCTCGCTTCGGGCGCTGGCACCCGTCGATGTGCGGGAACTATCCTCGGGCCACGAGCCAGTCGCCATCCGACGGAGTGGTCGATGCTGAAAGGTCTGGCAGTGGACCGGCATGCGCAGGGGGACAGCCGCAGGGCCAACCTCGGCGCGTTGCTCCGGCGCGTCCACCTGACCGGCCCGGTCACCCGCGTCGAGCTGGCCGAGTGGATGGGCGTCAACCGCAGCACGGTCCTGGCGCTCACCGCGGAACTGGCGGCGGCCGGCCTGGTCCGGGAGGTGCCGGCCACCGGCAGCGGACGGGCCGGACGCCCCTCGCACGTGGTCCGGCCGGCTTCGGACACCGTCTACGTCCTCGCCTTCGACATCGCCGTGGACCGGCTCGTGGCCGCCCGCGTCGGGCTCGGCGGTGTGGTGGCGGCCCGCCTGGAGGCGGAACGGCCGCGGGCCGGGGCCGACCTGGACTCCGTGGTATCAGTGCTCGCCGACTTCGGGCGGGCGCTGCACCACGCCGCGCCACCCGGGTCGGTGTGCGTGGGCGTCGGCGCCTCCTACTGCGGCATGATCCGGCCCGGCGACGGCATGGTCCGCTTCGGACCGGACATGGGGTGGGTGGACCAGGCGTTCGGCGCCGAGCTGGCCCGGCGGCTGGATCTGGGCCTGCCCGTCCTGGTCGGCAACGAGGCGCACCTCGGGGCGTTGGCCGAACATCAGCGCGGCGCCGGGGTCGGCGTGCGGAACGTCGTCTACCTGCACGGTGACGTGGGCGTCGGCGGCGGCATCATCGTCGCCGGGGAACTGCTCGACGGCGACGGCGGGTACGCCTCCGAGGTCGGGCACATGCTCGTGAACCCGTACCAGGGGCGGGCCTGCGGCTGCGGCTCACGCGGATGCCTGGAGGCCGAGGTCGGCGAGCGGGCGTTGCTCGACGCCGCCGGCCGCCCGGCGCGGGAGAAGGGCCGCGAGGCGGTACGCGCCGTGGTCGCCGCTGCCGCGCGCGGCGAACCGGCCGCCCGGGACGCGCTGCGGCACATCGGTGACTGGCTGGGCATCGGCGTGGCGAACGTGATCAACCTGGTCAACCCCGGCGTGGTGATCTTCGGGGGCACGCTCAGCGAGGTCTTCCCCGCCTCGGCCGACCACGTGCGGAGCCGGATCGCGGCCAACGTGCTGCCGATCTCGCGCGACAAGGCCCGGCTGCGCGTGTGCGCGCTCGGCTACGACGCGACCCTGATCGGCGCCGCCGAGCTGGGCTTCGCACCCCTGTTCGCCGACCCCCTCGGCACCCCCACGCGCGTCCCCGGTTAGGCCCACGCGCCGCCCACCCGGCTCGTCGATCTTGCAGTTGCGGCCCCGGCAAAACGCGCCGAAGGGACACCCGAAGGGCTGCAACCGCAAGATCGACGGCAGCAGGCGGGAGGGGCGAGGGCGGGCTAGGGGGTCAGGCGGTGGGTGAGCCAGGGGAGCAGGGTGTCGCCCTGTAGGCGCTGGAATGCCCGCACGGTGGGGATGCCGGGTGGCGGTGGCTGGCGGGCGCCGTCGAGGAAGAACCCGGTGAACCCGGCCAGTACCCCGGTCAGGTCGGCCGGGTCGACATGCGCGGTCAGTCGCCGGGCGGCCAGCAGCGCGTCCGGGTCGTGGCCGCCGTACACCTGCACGTTGACGACGGCGAGCAGCGTGTCCAGCCACGCCGGCCCCCGGCAGGCCCAGGGCCAGTCGACGACGGTGACCGATCCGTCCGGGCCGAGCAGCAGGTTGTCGGCGCGGACGTCGACGTGGCAGAGCGTGTCGCCGGTCAGCGCGGCCAGGCCCCGGTCGGCGGCGGCGCACAACTCGTCCAGGTGGGACCGGGCCCACGGGTCGAGGTCGGCCGGCGGGTCGGCGGCGAGGCGCCGCCAGCCGCCGAAGTCGTGCGCGAGCAGCTCGGCGGCGGTGGGCGTGGTCGCGGCGGCGGGCGCCGGGGTGAGCGCGGCGGCCAACGCCTCCAGTGTGGACAGCACGGCGGTCAGCTCGTCGTGCCGCCACGGCGTGGCCGGGTGCCGCCCCTCGACGTCGGCGAAGACGAGCGCGATCCAGTCGCCGTCGTCGTAGCTGCCGAGCAGCCGGGGCGCGGGCGCGTCCGGCGGCAGGGCGGCGGCGATCCGGGCCTCGGCCCGGTGCAGGGTGGGGCTGCGGTCGTTCTGCGCCGGGCTGACCGCCTTGACGAAGGCCCGCCCACCCCGGGCGGTACGGACCCGGTCGGCGGTGCCGGGGGAGAAGCCGCCCGGCTGCGAGCGCGCCGCCACCACCCGGTCGCCGAGGATGGACTCCACCCCGTCCCGCACGTGCGCGGGCAGCTCGTGCCAGTGCAGCCGGGTCTTCATCTGGCTCGTCACCGTTCCACGATGCGTGCCGCCCGGCGCCTGCGGCAACGGGTTAACCGTCGCGCGTGTAGCGCAGGACCACCACGCCGGAGTCGAACTGCCGCGTCGAGGTCAGCGTGAGCCGGTGCGGATCGAAGCCCCGGTCCACAAGCTTGATGCCGCTGCCCACGACCACCGGGTTGAGCTTGACCACCAGCTCGTCGATCTCGCCGAGGAGCTGCCCGGCGAGGTGGCCGCCGCCGCAGAGCCAGATGTCGCGGCCGGGCCGGGTCCTCAGCTCGCGTACGAAGGCCGCCGGGTCGCCGGCGACGACCTCGACGTCCGGGTAGTCGGCCGGGGGCAGGGAGCGGCTGAACACGTACTGCCGGAGGTGGGCGTAGGGGCTGGCGACGCCGAGTTTCAGGCCCGGCTCGTAGCTGGCGCGGCCCATCAGCACGGTGTCGAAGCGGCCGGCGGGCGGGGAGTCGACGCCGAGCTGCGCGTGGGCGAACGTGGGCAGCGTCTGGGGCCATTCGGCCACCAGGTGGGGTGCCACGTCGGGCATGAGCGGGAGGAAGTCGAACGACCCGTCGGGCGCGGCGATGAAGCCGTCGAGGGTGGTGGCGACGAAGTACGCGAGCTTACGCAAACCGGCTCCGATGTCTGGGCTATCCACGACGTCTGTCGTGGTTGACGGCAATGTACAACAGCTGTCGTGGTTATTGCTAGGGTGATTCCGTGGCCAGGAACCCGGAACGCCGTGCCCTGCTCGCCGACGCTGGCCTGCGGGTGCTCGCCGACGCGGGCGCGCGCGGGCTCACCCACCGGGCGGTCGACGCCGAGGCGGGCGTGCCCACCGGCACGAGCTCCAACTACTTCCCGTCCCGCGCGGCGCTGCTCGCCGGCCTGGCCGAACGGATCTTCGACCGGATCGCGCCCGACCCGGCCGTGCTCGCCGACCTGGGCGGCCGGGAGCCGTCGGTCGCGCTGATGACCGACTACCTGCGCGACATCGTCGCCCGCACCACACGCGAACCGGGCCTCACCCGCGCGCTGTTCGAGCTGCGCCTGGAGGCTGCCCGCCGCCCCGAGTTGCGGTCCGCGCTCGGCGGCGTGCTGCGCCGGGGGTACGCCGACGACGTCGCCCACCACGCCGCCGCCGGCCTGCCCGGCGGGGCGTACGAGGTGGCCCTGCTGCACTACGCGGTCGACGGGCTCCTGCTCGACCTGCTCACCACCTCGATCGACGCCGGTTTCGACCCCGATCAGGTGGTCTCCACCCTGGTCGCCCGTCTGGTCGGCGGCGCCACCGACCGAGCGCCCCTCGGCGCCCCCGGCGCACGTTAAGCCGGGCCGACCAGTGGGAACGCTGGCGCGGACGCCCCTGGGAGGAGCAACGGATGACAGATCGCAGCGGACTGACCATCGGCGTGCTCGGTTCGTACGGCGGTCGCAACCTCGGCGACGAGGCGATCCTCACGGGTCTCCTGGACGATCTGCGGCGGCACGAGCCGAACGCCCGGATCATCGTGTTCTCCCGCAACCCCGCGCACACCGCCCTGGCCCACCCGGACGTGGAGGCGGTGCCGTGGGAGGGCGTCAGTCGGGTCGACTCCTCCCAGGTGCTCCACCAGCTCGACCTGCTCGTCCTGGGCGGCGGCGGGATCCTCTACGACAAGGAGGCCCGGCGTTACCTGCGGGTGGTGCGGGTCGCCCAGGAACGGGGCCTGCCGCTGCTCACCTACGCGGTCGGGGTCGGGCCGCTCACCGACCCGCTGGACACCGGCATGGTGCGGGAGACGCTGGCGCAGGCGGTCGAGGTGACCGTGCGCGACCAGGAGTCGCGGATGGTGCTGGAGGAGGCCGGCCTGCTCAACCCGATCACCGTGACCGGCGACCCGGCGTTCCTGCTGACCCCGGAGGAGTTCCCGGCGCAGTGGCTGCGCGACGAGGGCGTACCGTCCGGCGCCCGGCTGGTCGGGTTGAGCGTGCGCGAGCCGGGACGCGCGGCGGAACGCCTCGACGTGGACGGCTACCACCGGCTGCTCGCCCAGATCGGCGACTTCCTGGTGCACCGGATAGACGCGGACGTGCTGTTCGTGCCGATGGAACGCGACGACATCCGGCACTCCCACGGGGTGCTGTCCCACATGATCGCCGCCGACCGGGGCCGGATCCTGCACGGCGACTACCGGCCGGCGCAGATCCTCGGCCTGATGCGCCACTTCGACCTCGCGGTCGGGATGCGACTGCACTTCCTGATCTTCGCCGCGATGATGGGCACACCGTTCCTGCCCCTGCCGTACGCCGGGAAGGTCTTCGACCTGGCCCAACGGCTCGGGGTGCCGGCGCTGCGCGGAATGGAACGCGAGGTGGAGGGCCCGCTGCTGGCCGAGGTCGACAGGTTGTGGGACGAACGGGCGGCGCGGGCCGCCCAGACCGCCCGGCGGGTCCGGGAGGTCTGCGAGCAGGCACGCGGCACCTCGCAGGTGACCCGCAGCGTGCTGGACAGCATCCGGGCCCGGGCGCTCACCCCGACCCCGTGAGGCGGGCCGGTCAGACCGCCGGGCCCCGCCAGGCGTACACCCACTCCCGGTCGGGCCGGCCGTCCGACTCCAACTCGTAGATCTGCGCCTCCGCCAGCCCCTGCGGACCGAGGTGGTGGTGGGTCAGCGGCGGGCGGCCGTTGCCGTCCAGCTCGACCGTGACGCTTTCGCCGTCGGCCGCGCCGCCCACCAGGGGGATCTGCACCGTGGAAGCCATGCGGACCATCCTGCCCCGCCCGGGGCACAGGCGCAGGGGATCACGCGGGGCAGCGGACCGCACACGGGGCGTACTAGGGTCTCGGAATGGTGACCCCGACGATCGATCCGACACTCGGTCCGGTCGTCGCCCGCACGGGCGACGAACGGGCGATCCTCGACGCGTTCCTCGACTTCCACCGCGCCACCGTGCTGCGCAGGGTGCGCGGCCTGTCCGACGACGACGCCACCCGGCGTCTGGTGCCCTCGCTGACCACCCTGGCCGGGCTGCTCAGACACCTCACCCTGGTCGAGACGAACTGGTTCGCCAGGCTGTTCGAACCGGAGCCGGGCCGGCCGCACCTCACCGCCCAGTCCGAGGCCGACGCCAGTTTCACGCTCCGCCCCGGCGACACGCTCGCCGCGCTCACCGCCGCGTACGAGTCGGCCTGTGCCCGGTCCCGCACGGTGGCCGCCCGCTTCGACCTCGACCACGTGGTGCCGCAGCCGCAGCTCGGTGAGGTGTCACTGCGCTGGGTGCTGGTGCACCTGATCGAGGAGACCGCCCGGCACGCCGGGCACGCCGACATCCTGCGGGAGCTGACCGACGGCGAGACCGGAGTGATCTGACGGGTCGCCCGCCGGCAGCGGCACATGCGGCCACGGCGCCCACGGCACGCACTCCGCGCCCCCTATCCTGGGCGCGAGCGTCGTCGAGGAGGAGCACGTGCTGGTCACCCACGGGCTGTGGCTGCCCGGCGCCGGGCTCGCCCTGTGGGCCGAGGACAGCACGCTGCCCGCCCACGCGCCCCGCCGGCCCGGCCGCGCCCCACGGGAGCGTCCGCACCCGTACGCCGCCGACCACACCACCCTCGCCGCCGCGCTCGACGCCCCACCCGGCGACCCGGTCTCCGTGCTGCTCGCCCTGCCCACCCGGGCCGGCTCGCCTGTGGACTCGCCGGAACTCGTCCGGGCCACCGTCGGCGACCCGGTGCGCGGCCCGCTCACCCGCTCCGGCTGGCGCGTCCCCGCCCTGGCGTACGCGCCGGACGCCGCGTACGCGCTGCTGCGCGGCCCGCTGCCGGACCCGATCGGGGCGAGCCTGCGCCACCTCGTCGCGCTTGCCGACTTCGCCGCCGACCTGGTGGCCCGTGGCCGGCTGCTGCCCGCCGTGCTCGACGCGTACCCCCTGGCGGCCGGCGGGCCGACCGCGTCGGCGGCGTCCCGACGGCGCCTGCGGGCGGCGGGCGGCGACGTGGCGACCGGATGGGCGCTCTGGCGGCCACTGCTCACCGGCACCGACGCGGCCTGGGCCCGGGACCTGGCGCAGGCCCTGCCCCCGGCGGCGCGCGCCGCCCGCGAATGGCAGGCCCCCGGCCGCGTCGTGGACGCCGGCCCGCCGGAGGGCTTCGGCGCCGGCCGGGCCGGCGAGACCGCGGCCGGCGCGTTCGTCGCGGAGATGCTGGACACGCTCGTCGACGCCGCCGCCCGGGTGGCCCTGGCCGACACCCGGCTGCACCGGGGGATGCGCCCCGGCGGCGCGGTGCCGCGCTGGCTGGCCGCGCTGACCGGCCCGGAGCGCGCCTTCCCCGCCGAACCGGATGCGCTGGCGACGCTGCGCACCGAACTGGACGCCTGGCAGCGTGACGCGGCGGGCGGGGCGGTACGGGCCACGTTCCGCCTGGTCGAGCCGGCCGTGGACCCGGTGGCCGAGCTGGTCGAGGACGCCGTCTGGCGGGTGGAGTTCGGCCTGCACCCGGCCGACGAACCGGCGCTTGTGGTCGACGCCGGGCGCATCTGGCAGCACCGCGCGCCGGCGCTGACCGCCCGGGGCGTCGAACCGCAGGAGACGCTGCTGGCCGAACTCGGCCGGGCCAGCCGGCTCTGGCCCGAGGTGGACTCCGCGCTGCGTACCGCCGCGCCCGAGGGCATGGAGCTGGACGCCGAGGGCGCCCACCGGTTCCTGCGCGAGGGTGCGCCGGTGCTGCACGCGGCCGGGTTCGGGGTGCTGCTGCCGTCCTGGTGGCGGCGTTCCTCGTCCCGGCTGGGCGCCCGCCTGCGGGCGCGCAGCCGGACCGCCCCGGCCGCGGTGGCCACCACCGCCGGCAAGCTGGGGCTGGACGCGCTCGTCGACTACCGCTGGGAGGTGGCGCTCGGCGACCAGCCGCTGACCGCCGACGAACTGGCCTCGCTGGCCGACCTGAAGTCGCCGCTGGTGCGGCTGCGGGGCCGGTGGGTCGAGCTGGACCCGCAGCGGTTGGAGGCCGGATTGCGGCTGCTGCGCTCCTCGGGTGAGCTGACCGTGGCCGACCTGCTGCGGATGGGGCTCTCCGGCGACGACCGGGCCGGTGAGCTGCCGGTCCTGGACGTGGTCGCGGACGGGGCGCTCGGCGAGTTGCTGGCCGGCGAGGCGGAACGCCGGCTCACCCCGGCCGACCCGCCGGACGGCTTCGTCGGGACGCTGCGGCCCTACCAGCGGCGTGGCCTGGCCTGGCTGGCATTCCTCCAGTCGCTGGGGCTGGGCGGGATCCTCGCCGACGACATGGGTCTGGGCAAGACCGTGCAGTTGCTCGCGTTGCTGGCCGGCGACCCGCCGCAGGCCGGGCCGACGTTGCTTGTCTGCCCGATGTCTCTGGTGGGCAACTGGCAGCGGGAGGCCGCGAAGTTCGCCCCCGGGCTGCGGGTGCACGTGCACCACGGCGCCGAACGCGCCCGCGGCGAGGGCTTCGCCGGCGCCGTGGCGGCGGCGGACCTGGTGCTCACCACCTACTCGGTGGCCGCCCGGGACGCCTACGACCTGGCCGGCGTCGACTGGCACCGGGTGGTCGTGGACGAGGCGCAGGCGATCAAGAACGCCGCCACCCGGCAGGCCGAAGCCGTGCGGTCGCTGCCCGCGCGGCACCGGGTCGCGGTCACCGGTACGCCCGTGGAGAACCGCCTCGCCGACCTCTGGTCGATCATGCAGTTCGCCAACCCGGGGCTGCTCGGCCCGGCCGCGGCGTTCCGCAAGCGGTTCGCCGAGCCGATCGAACGGCACGGCGACACCGAGGCGGCCGAGCGGCTGCGCCGGATTACCGGCCCGTTCGTGCTGCGGCGACTCAAGACCGACCCGTCGATCATCACCGATCTGCCGGAGAAGCTGGAGATGGAGGTGCTCTGCAACCTCACCGCCGAGCAGGCCGCCCTCTACCGGGCGGTGGTCGACGACATGATGGCGAAGATCGAGTCCAGCGACGGCATCGAACGGCGCGGACTGGTGCTGGCCACCATGACCCGGCTCAAGCAGGTCTGCAACCACCCCGCCCAACTGCTGCACGACGGCTCCGCGCTCACCGGCCGCTCCGGCAAGCTGGAACGTCTCGACGAGATCGTCGACGAGGTGCTCGCGGCGGGGGAGAAGGCGCTGCTGTTCACCCAGTACGCCGAGTTCGGCGGGATGCTGCGCGGACACCTCGCGGCGCGTACCGGGCAGGAGGTGCTGCTGCTGCACGGCGGGGTCGGCAAGGCCGACCGGGACGCCATGGTCACCCGGTTCCAGTCGCCGGACGGGCCGCCGCTGTTCGTCCTCTCGCTCAAGGCCGGCGGCACCGGCCTCACCCTGACCGCCGCCAATCACGTGGTGCATGTGGACAGGTGGTGGAACCCGGCGGTCGAGGACCAGGCCACCGACCGGGCGTTCCGCATCGGCCAGCGCCGCCGGGTGCAGGTACGCAAGTTCGTCTGCGCCGGCACCGTCGAGGAGAAGGTCGCCGCGATGATCGCCGACAAACGCAACCTGGCCCGGTCGGTGGTGGGCAGCGGCGAACAGTGGGTCACCGAACTGTCCACCGAGACGCTGCGCGAACTGTTCACCTTGGAGGCGGGGGCGGTGGTCGAGTGAGCCCGGTCAACCGGTTCGACGAGTACGGACCGCCGCGGCGGGTCGAGGGCGGCCTGCGGGCCCGCAGCACCCGGGGGGCCATCGGCAGCTCCTGGTGGTCGCGCCGCTTCCTGGAGGTGCTGGAGTCGTTCGCGCTCGGCTCCCGGCTCACCCGCGGTCGGGCGTACGCCCGGCGTGGGCAGGTGCTGCGGCTGGACGTGGCGCCGGGACTGGTCACCGCGCAGGTACAGGGCTCCCGCCCGAGCCCCTACCCGGTGCGGATCGGGTTGGCCGCGTACCCGCAACGGGTGTGGCGGCGAATCGAGGCGGACCTGGCCGGGCAGGCGTTCTTCAGCGCCCGGCTACTCGCCGGTGACCTGCCGGCCGAACTGGAGGAACTGTTCGACGCCGCGAGCGCGCCCCTGTTCCCGACCGACGTCGACGAGTTGGACCAGCGCTGCGGCTGCCCCGACTTCGCGGTGCCCTGCAAACATCTGGCGGCCACGTTCTACCTGCTCGCCGAGGCGTTCGACGCCGACCCGTTCCAACTGCTGCACTGGCGCGGCCGGTCCCGCGCCGATCTGCTGGACCGCCTGCGTACGCTGCGCGGCGTCGCCTCCGGGACGGGCGAGGCACGGCCCGGCGGTGCCACCTCGGACGGCCGGGACGACACCGGCGGCGACACGACCGCCGGGCGTGAACCGGGCGGCGGAGCCGGCGGTGGACGGGACCGGGCCGATGAGGCCGCGCCGGCCCGCAACGGCAGCACCGCGTCCGGCCGCGCCGTTTCAGGCCGGGACGGCGGCACCGCGTCGGGCCGCGCCGTTTCAGGCCGGGACGGTGACGCCGGGCGCACCGGGGCGCCCGTGGCGCCGGCGGTCGGTGCGGCGCGGGCGCTGGCCGGGCTGTCGGCGATGGAGCCGGAGCAGGAACTGGACCGGTTCTGGCTGGCACCTGTCGCGTTGCCGGACCGGCCGCCCACGCTCGCCACCGCACCGGAGTTGCTGCTGCGCCAACTGGGCCCACCGGGGGCCGCGATCGGCGGGCCAGGACTGGCCGAGCGGCTGCGGCGGGCGTACGGGGAGTTCGGTCGCGCCGCAGGCGCGTCCCCCACGGAGTTCGGTCGCGCCGCAGGCGCGTCACCCGGCTCGGCGGGTCGCCCCGAGGGTGCGTGTTAAGCGGGGCCCCTTCCTCTACCGGAGGCGTTAACAGGGGGCCCTTCCTTACGCCGCGTCAACCGAGGCGGCGGCGGAAGCGCCACATCAGGGCCGCGTTGGCGACCAGCACCACGGCGCAGATCGCCCCGGCCACCCGCCCGGCCAGCACTGTCATCGCCGGCAGTGAGGCCCACAGCACGATCGTCAACAACATCAGGTAACGACCCCGGCGCCCCTTGATCCGGCTGTCCAGCCGGGCGAAGAACCGCGGATCACTCTCCCGTAGCTTGCGGGTGATCTGTTCGAACCTGCGCTGATCCTCTTGGCTGAGCATGGCGGTGCCTTCCCCTCACGGCTTCAGCGGTTCGGCGGCATACCCGCATCGGCGGCGGATCACGCGCTGCCGCCGCTGCTGTTTCGGCGACCCGGACAGCCGTGCACGCACCGCGCGGACACCTCAGGGCAGCCTTATCCGTTCCTTAAGTTTGGATGTGGTGGGGAGTGGTGCCGGCCGGGTCGCCACGGCGCGAAACGTCGCGGCCGGGTGGTGGGCGCCGGGGGTCGGCCCTGTTCGGGGCGCTGCCGCGCGGAGGGCGGCCGGACGCGTTGCCACCCGCCGGCTTGAGCGCCGTCTTAACCCCGCCTCCGGCAGCCATCGACGCGCCTTGAGCGGCCGCCGCCGCATGGCTACCTTCCCGTTGCAACTCTCCGGCAACCGTCGCCGCCCCCGCGCCACCCCACCCCCCGGGTGGCAGGCGTGCCGGCGCTCGAAGAAAACGGGATAGCTACATGGCCGACCTGAACGTGCCACCGCGTCGACCCCAGGACGACCGCGGCTGGGACGGATACCAGCACCCCCATCCGGACGGGTACCGCGATCTGGATTCCGCTGCCGCGTACGGCGGCGGCTACCCCGCACCCGGGGCGCACCCCGCGTCGGGGCCGCAGTGGGTCGGGCCGAACGGGTTCGCCCCCGCCGGCCACCCCCAGCCCGCCGGTGGGTACGGCCCGCCGCCCGGCCCGGCACTGCCCAATCTGGACGACGACGGCGACGAAGCCCCGAACCGGGGCCGGCGCCGGGCGCTGGCCACCCTCGGTGGCGTCGCGGTGGTCGCCGGTGGGGCGGCCTTCGGCCTGTCCTCGCAGGTGCGTGGCCTGTTCACAGGCGACGCCGGTGCCGGTGACGCCACCGGCACGGTGACCACCGACGGCAACTCGGGCCGGCCCAGCGGCCAGCAGCCCAGCACGGTGCGTACCTACACCGAGCAGAACGAGAGCTACATGGGTTCCCGGGCCGGCGAGGCGCTCAAGCGCAACGCGCCGTCCGGGGGTCGGCTCCACGCCAGCCCGGCGGCCGCCGCCGCGGCGACCAAGGTGACCGTGAAGACGGTGCTTGCCAAGGACCCGATCCGGCACCTGCTGAGCCGGACCACCTTCGGTCCGACGTCGAAGATGATGGCCGAGGTCAAGCGCGTCGGCATCGACGACTGGCTGCGCGGGCAGCTCGAACCGGAGAAGATCGCCCCGACGAAGGCCGAGCTGAAGCTGGCCGACCTGACCTCGCTGAAGCTCAGCCCGACCCAGTTGCGCGAGCAGCGGGAGCAGCTCAGCGACAAGGGCATCGACCCGGCCCGGGAGACGGTGGACGCCACCATCGCCCGGCAGATCTGGTCGGACCGGCAGCTCTTCGAGGTGATGGTCGACTTCTGGAACGACTTCCTGCACGTCGCGGCGGACTTCGACGGCGGCGAGCACTACCGCAACGCGTTCGACCGGGACGTCGTCCGCAAGCACGCGCTGGGCAACTACGCGGACATGCTGGTGGCCGCCAACAAGCACCCGGCGCTGCTGCTCTACCTGAACCAGGTCGACTCCCGTAAGGACGCGGTCAACGAGAACCTGGCCCGGGAGAACCTGGAGCTGTACTCGGTCGGCGTGGACGGCGGCTACACCGAGAAGGACGTGCGTCAGGCCGCGCTGCTGCAGACCGGACGTGGCGTGGCCGACGGCAAGTACCGGTTCTTCCCGGAGCGGCACTACCTCGGCAAGGTGAAGATCCTCGGGTTCAGCCACGCCAACAACTCGAACGACCCCGTGGCCGCCGACAAGGTGATCGACTCCTACATCCGGTACATCGCGTTGCACCCGTCGACCGCGCGGTACGTGGCGCAGAGCCTGGCTACCCGGTTCGTCTCGGACACGCCGCCGAAGTCCGTGGTGGACCGCCTGGCCAAGGCGTACACCACGAACAAGGGCCAGATCCGGCCGGTGCTGGCGACGCTGTTCAGCTCCTCGGAGTTCTGGGCCGCAGTCGGGCAGAAGGTGCGCCGCCCGATGGAGTACCTGGTCGCCACGTACCGGGCGCTCGGTGTCGGGCCGGACGCGTCTCCCGACTACTCCGGTGACGCACGGCGCACGCCGTTCGCGCAGGGTCTGCGGCAGATCCAGGACAAGATGCGCGAGCTGGGCCAGTACCCGATGGGTAAGCCCACTCCGGACGGCTACGCCGACGTCTACCTGGCCTGGACCTCCGCCGGCACGATGATCGACGGGTGGAACGAGGCCGGCGACCTGCTCGGTGGCTGGCGCAAGCAGTTCACCTACGTCAAGCCGGAGAAGCTGGTGGCGAAGCCGCCGAGCACCGCCGGGGCGTACGTGGACGCGCTGGCCAAGCGCCTGGTGCAGCAGAAGCTCAGCGCCAAGGAGAAGAAGCTCGTGTTGGCCGTCGCCGGGGTGGCGGAGAACGCCCCTGTCGACGCCACCTTCAACGGGGCCATCGCCGCGGTCGCGCGGACGATCCTCGCGTCCCCCCAGCACCACCTCCGGTGAGGCATTCGATGGAGATGACCGTGAACCCGTACCCCCTGCACCCCGAATGCCCCGACCTGCGGCGGCTGGCCGACAACCCGGCCGAGGCGCTGCTGCGCGCGGAGGCGGACATCGTCGCGGCCGAGAACGCGGCCGAGACCGACCGGTACCGCCGGCTGGAGGAGATCGAGGAAGCCCAGCAGGACGGCCGGGGCGTCACCCGGCGTACGTTCGTGGCCGGCGCCGCGGCCACCGCGACCGCGCTGGCGACCGCCCAGTTCGTCACCACGTCGGCGTCGTTCGCGGCGACGAAGACCGGCACGCTGATCCATGTCTTCCTCTACGGCGGGCTGGACGGGTTGAGCCTGGTCGCACCGTCCGACGACCCGGTGCTCGCCAAGGCGCGTCCCGACCTGCTGCTCGGCAACGACTCGCTGGCGCTGAACCGCGGGTTCAAGTTGACCAGCGCGTTCGCCCCGCTGGACAAGTGGCTCAAGGCCGGGCAGCTCGGCTTCGTGCCGGCGGTGTCCGACCCGCGGCTGTCCCGCAGCCACTTCCAGGCCGCCGACGCGTGCAACCTGGGCGGCCTGCCCGGCGAGACCGGCGGCCGGGGCTGGCTGGACAGCCTGGTCGACTCGCTCGGCAAGGGCACCGCGTTCCGCAGCGTCGGTATCGGCAGCACGCTGCCCCGTTCGCTCGTCGGGGTGAACGGCGCGATCTCCCTCAACAGCGTCGGTGACCTGCGGCTCAACGGTGCCGACAAGTACCGTGCGGCCACCGAGAAGGCGATCCGTGGTCTGTTCACCGGGATCAACCACCCGGTGGAGGAGGCCGTGCAGGAGGGGATGGGCGCGCTGGCCACCGCGCAGAAGCTGGCCGCGAAGCCGTACGCCGCCGCCGCGGGCGTCGAGTACCAGGGCGTCGGCAACTCCTTCAAGCAGCTCGCCCAACTCATCAAGGGCGGGGCGAACGTGCGGGTGGCGACCGTCGGCATGGGTGGCTACGACACCCACGAGAACCAGGGCACCCGCGAGGGTGGCCAGCTGTGGCGGCGGCTCAACGAACTGGCCAAGGCCATGGCCGCGTTCTTCACCGACCTGGGCGACCAGGCGGCGGACGTGACGATCATGGTGTCCAGCGAGTTCGGCCGCCGGGTCGGCTCCAACGGTGGCGGCACCGACCACGGGCACGGCGGTGTGGTCACCGTGTTGTCCGGCCGCAAGCTCGCCGGTTCGCTGCTCGGCACCTGGAACGGACTGGACAAGTTGGACAGCGGCGACGTGCCGGAGTACAACAACATGTTCAACGTCTACGGTTCCGTGGCGCAGGGCCGCTTCGGCCTGACCGCCGCCCAGGTGGACAAGATCTTCCCCCGGCAGAAGTTCACCCCGGTCAAGATCTACGCGTGACCTACCAGGACACCCACGCCGCCGGCCGCCGTACCGGGCATTCCGCCCCGTACGGCGGCCGTTCGGCTGCTTCCGTACCCCCGGGTCGGCCGCGTCGGGGGTCGGGCGGCCGGCACGCGTTGACGGCGGTGTTCTGGCTGGGTCTGGTCGCCGCGGTCCTGCCGTGGTGGCTGGACACCCCGGCCGGGTCGCTCGCCGGGCCGGCCGACCTGCTCACCGCCGGCGGCCGGATCACCGGCCTGATCGCCGGCTACCTGCTGCTGGCGCAGGTGCTGATGATGAGCCGGCTCGGGGTGCTGGAGCGGACGCTCGGCGGCGAGCGGATCTCCCGGCTGCACCGGGACCTCGGCGCGACGCTGCTGGTCACCGTGCTCGTCCACATGTCCCTGCTGGTCGTGGGCTACGCCCGGCAGGAGAGCAACTCGGTGTTCGACGAGGTCGGTGTGCTGCTGACCGACTACGAGGACATGGTCACCGCGTTCGCGGCCGCCGGGGTCCTGGTCACGGTCGGGTTGACCGCGGTACGCGCGGTGCGTCGCCGGATGCCGTACGAGCTGTGGCGCGTGCTGCACCTGGCCAGCTATGCCACGCTGCTGCTCGGTTACGCCCACCAGTTCAGCAACGGCGCCCAGCTCTACGAACCCGGCCCGGTGCGCACCGGCTGGATCGCCGGGTACGTGCTCGTGGTGGCCGCGCTGGTGTGGGGTCGGCTGGTCGCGCCGCTGGTGTTCAACCTGCGACACCGGCTGCGGGTCGCCGACGTGGTGGCGGAGAGCCCGGACAGCATCTCGGTCTATCTGACCGGGCAGCGGCTCAACCAGATCGACCTGCTCGGCGGGCAGTACTTCCGCTGGCGGTTCCTCAACCCCGGCTGCTGGTGGCAGTCGCACCCGTTCTCCGTCTCCGCCGCCGGCAACGGCCGCTGGCTGCGGATCACCGTGAAGGTCGTCGGTGGGCACACCGCCGAACTGCGCGACCTCACCCCCGGCACCGGGGTGTGGGCGCAGGGACCGTCCGGCACGTTCACCGCCGCCCACCGCACCCGGGAGCGGGCGCTGCTGATCGCCGGCGGCAGCGGCATCGCGCCGCTGCGGGCCATGCTGGAGGAACTGCCGCCCGGCGCGGCGCTGATCTACCGGGCGCGTACCCCCGCCGACGTGCTGCTGCACCAGGAACTGGACTGGTTGGCGCAGGCCCGGCAGGCCTCCGTCTGGTACGTCGTCGGCCGCCGTGACGACCCCGGCCCGCGCCAGGTGATGAACCCGGACGGGCTGCGCCGGCTGCTGCCCGACCTGACCCGCCGCGACGTCTACCTGTGCGGCCCGGCCGGCCTGGTCGACGAGGCCGTCACGGCGCTGCGCGCGGCCGGTGTGCCCCGCCGCCAGATCCACCTGACCGCGTTCGAGTTGTAGGAAGGCACTGCCCATGCGTCGCGCCCTGTTCGCGATCACCGGTCTGGCCGCCAGCACCACCGCTCTCGTGGTGCTCAAGGGCGGGCCGGGCGCCGGGCCGTCCGCCCAGGAGGTGCCGGCCGCGCTGGCCCCGGCCACCCCGGGCGCCTCGACGGACCCCGACAAACCGGCCCCCACCGGTGCCGTGCCGGCCGCCACCCCGTCGGGAACGCCCCGCGCCTCGGCGAAGCCGACCCCGAAGCCGGCCGCCGACCGCAGCCCGGCCAGCCGGGGCAGCACCCGCACGCGCACCACACCTGCGGCGCCCCGCACCACGAGCACCGCGCCGAAGGTCACCACCCGCACGGTCACCGGCTCGGCGGTCAAGTTCGAGTTCGGCTCATTGCAGGTCCGGATCACGCTCAGCGGCAACCGGATCGTCGACGCGACCGCGCTGGGGATGCCGCTCGGCGGGCAGTCCGGGCAGCGCAGCGACGACGTGCAGGCCCGCTACAGCGGCACGTCCGGGGAGGTGGTGGACCGGCAGAGCGCCAACCTGAGCACCGTCTCCGGGGCCACCGAGACCAGCATCGCGTACAAGCAGTCGTTGCAGGCCGCGCTGGACAAGGCGTGACCGGTCCGGCCGCCGCCGTCCGGCCCGGCCTGCGCCGGGTCGAGCACATCATGGGTACGGCCATCAGCCTCGACCTGGCCGACGACCTGCCCGCCGCCACCCTGCACTCCGCGGCCGAGCGCACGTTCGACTGGCTGCGCGAGGTGGACGCGCGGTTCAGCACGTACCGCGAGGACAGCGAGGTGTGCCGCCTGGACCGCGGTGAGTTGCGGCTGGCCGACGCCTCCGCCGACCTGCGTGCGGTGCTGGAGCGCTGCGCCGACCTGTGGACCGCCACGGACGGCTTCTTCGACGTGTACGCGACCGGCCGGCTCGACCCGTCCGGTTACGTGAAGGGCTGGGCGGCGCAGGTCGCCTCGGACCGGCTGCTCGCCGCGGGCGTGCCGAACCACTGCGTGAACGCGGGCGGTGACGTGCGGGTGCGCGGCCACGCGCCGGACGGCGGGCTGTGGCGGGTCGGGATTCGCCACCCGTGGAACGCGATGTCCGTCTGTCTGGTGCTCACCGGCACCGACCTGGCGGTCGCCACCTCCGGCGGGTACGAGCGCGGGCCGCACGTGGTGGACCCGCGCCGGGGTGTGCCGGCGACCGGGTTGAGCTCGGTCACCGTCATCGGCCCGGACCTGGGTGTCGCCGACGGGTACGCCACCGCCGCGGTGGCCATGGGCCCGTCCGGCATCGGCTGGCTGGACCGCCTGCCCAGCCCGTGGCGGCACGCGGTGGTGACCGACGACGCCCGCCTGCTCCACTCCCGCACCCTGCCCACCGACCCCCCGCCCGGCGATGATGAGGTTGGCGGCACGTTCACCCGGCGGGTCGTGCCGCCGACCTGATGAGCACCGTGGCGCCCGGGCTCCGGCGCGGCCGTGCGGTGTGGTCAGCGCAGCGGGCGGTGGAGGATGGCCGGCCGGGAGCCGGCCGGCCGGGGGCGGCCGGGGCGGGTGCCCCGGGGGCGGGTGAAGGCCCACAGGCGGGGACGGCGGCGGTGCCGCGCTGGTTCGGTGCCGCCGGTGTAGCGGGCAGCGTCGTCCCTGGACATCGTCGAACCCCCGCTCTGGCGCACACGCGCTCTCGGCAGGCTCAACGAGCCCGGTGCCGGTGAGGTCGCTGTCGGGCACCCGTCCGGGGCCCCGCGCGTCCCCGGAACCACCGCGACGGGCTCAGCGGCCCCGGCGGGGCAGCGGCAGGTGCCCGGGGAGCAGGTCGGTGGTGAGCGTGACCCCGGCCCCGCGCAGCGCCCCGATCAGCGCGTTCTGCACCAGGTACGAGTCGGGTAGCTGCCAGCGGGCCTGTTCGGGGGCGACCGCCCAGCGCACCGTCCCCTCGGGCAGCCGGGTCGGCGGTGCGGGGATCCACGAGCCGGGTCCGTGCCGCACCACGTGGAAGCAGTGCTCCAGCTCCGGCCGCAGCGGGTCGCCGGGGCGGACCAGGAACATCCACCGGCCGGTCGGGGTGACCAGCGCCGGCCCGCGTACCCCGAAGCCGGCCGGATGGTTGGCGACCGTCTCCAGCGCCTGCCGGCCCAGGTGGGCGGCGACCTCCAGCACGTCGAACGCGTGCCCGGTGGGCAGCAGGACGCCGTGCGGGCGTTCCTGCCACCAGCCGGCCACCCGGGCCGCGTCGGTGCTGGCCGCGTGTTCCCAGTCGGCCAGCGCCGGGTGGCAGCCGACGGTGGGGCAGCCGGGCCGGCCGCAGACGAACCGGCTGTTGGCCAGGCAGGCGCCCGGGGTGACGGGCCAGCCGTGCAGCGCGTACCGCACCGCGACCCGGCGCAGCCGGACCCGTTCCAGCGGTGTCAGGTGAGCGACGCGCGGTCGGACGTTCCTCCACATGTGCCATCCCCTCTCGCCCCCGGCAAAGCGTCCACGTGCCACACGTCGAAGGCCGTCACTGTCGTAACCCGCGATCGTTGACCTGACGAACGGCCGGTGCAACTTGCACGAAAACTACGAGAACTGACTGAACGGCGGACGCACACCCTGTGCGACCAGGTCAAACCTGATGGACGGGGAGCCGACCGGCGCGGGTGGGGGGAGCACGGATGGACGAACTGCCGATCGGCCGGCGGGTCTCGTACTGGCGGACCAGACGCAAGATGTCCCAACAGGTGTTCGCCGATCGGCTCGGCAAATCCAAGAGCTGGGTCGACAAGGTCGAACGCGGCGTCCGCCGGTTGGACAAGTTCTCCGTGCTCTACGAGATCGCCGACATCCTCCAGATCGACGTGCAACTGCTGCACGGCCGGGACCCGGAGCGGCGCGTCGACGCGCTCAACTGCATCGACCAGGTCGAGGTGGAGGAGATCCGCACCTCCCTGGTGCGTTATGACGCGATAAGCGCCTACTTCGACGCGGCGCCCTGCCCCCCGCCGCTTGCCGACACGCGCAAGGCGGTCAACCACGCCTGGCTCACCTACCAGTACGGCCGCTACGGCATGCTCACCCGCGCGTTGCCCAAGCTGCTGCGCGACGCCCAGGCGGCGGACGCCTGCTACGGCGACAGCGACCAGGCCCGGGAGGCCGCCCACCTGCTCGGGCAGGTCTACCAGATCACCTCGTCGGTGCTGCGCAAGCTCGGCGAGGGCGAGCTCGCCTGGCTGGCCGCCGACCGCGCCATGGCGGTCGCCCAGCGGGCCGACGACCCGCTGCTGGCCGGCATCGCCACCACCCGGGTCTGCAACGCGCTCGTCGCGATAGGTCGGCCCCGCCCCGCGCTCGAACTCAACGTGCGCATCGCCAACCGCCTGGCCCCCGGCGGCGAGAACGACGCCCGGCCCGAACGCCTCTCCGTCTACGGCATCCTGCTGCTCCAGGGGGCGATGGCCGCCGCACGCATCGGCGACTCGGCGACCGTGGACGACCTGCTCTCCGGCGCCGCCGAGGCGGCCACCCTGCTCGGTGGCGACCACAACCACTACTGGACCTCGTTCGGCCCGACGAACCTGGAGCTGCACCGCGCCGCCGCCGCGGTCGAGCTGGGCGACGGCGGCCGGGCGGTGGAGACCCACCACGGGCTGTCCGAACCGGCGTTCAACGCGCTGCTGCCGGAACGCCGCGCGCACCACATGCTCGACCTGGCCCGGGGGTTCTCCCAGATCGGTGACGTCGCCAACGCCGGCGAGATGCTGCTGCGCGGCGACCGGTTCGCGCCCTCGGAGATCCGGTGCCGGCCCATCGCGCACGAACTGATGTCCGAGATCCTCCGTCGCACACGTGGTGCGCCGCCCGCGCCGATCGCGGAGTTGGCCGAGCACATGGGAGTCGGGGTATGACCGGGCCGCACCCCAGCGGCGGGCAGCGGCGGGTGCTCTACGTCATCGCCTGCGGCTCGCCGCTGGCCCGGCACGTCGGCCGGGTGGTCGACCTCGCGCAGCGGGAGGGTTGGACGGTCTGCGTGGTCACCACGCCGGACGGCGCGAAGTTCGTCGACCGCGCGGCGTTGGCCCGGCAGACCGGCCACCCGGTCCGCACCCACTACAAGAACCCGGGCGACCGCGACGTCCTGCCCTCGGCGGACGCCATGCTGGTCTGCCCGGCCACCGTCAACACGGTCAACAAGTGGGCGGTGGGCATCACCGACACGCTCGCGCTCGGCCTGTTGATCGAGGCGCAGGGGCTGGGGGTGCCGATCGCGGCGGTCCCGTACACGAACGAGGCGATGGCCCGGCACCCGGCGTTCCAGGCCAGCCTGGAACGGCTCGCCGGCTGGGGCGTCCGGGTGGTCTTCGGCGACCACGTGGTACGCCCGCACCCGCCGGGCACCGGCGACCGGCACGCCGCCGGGTTCCCGTGGGACGCCGGCCTGGCCGCCCTGCGCGGCGCGGACCGGCCGGTCTCGCCGGTCGGCTGAGGGACGGGCGGGGGTCCTCCGGTGAGGTCCGGGGACCCTAGCTCGATGGCGGTCGGCGCGTACCGCCCCGGACGCCGGTAAGCTGGCCGGCCGTGAGCACAACCGGATCGCCGCCCACGGTCGCCGACGTGGTGGCCGCGCTGGACCGCCGCTACCCGCCCGCCTGGGCCGAGGAATGGGACCGGGTGGGCCTGGTGCTGGGCGAACCGGACCGGCCGGTACGCCGCATCGCCTGCGTGGTGGACGTGGTCCCGGAGACGGTCGACGAGGCGCTGGACGCCGGGGCGGACATGATCGTCGCGCATCATCCGCTGCTGTTGCGCGGCGTCTCCTCGGTGGCCGCCACCACGTACAAGGGGCGGATCGTGCACCGGCTGATCAAGGCCGACGTCGCCCTGTTCGTGGCGCACACAAACGCCGACGTGGCCGACCCGGGGGTGTCCGACGCCCTCGCCGCCCGCTTCGGGTTGACCGGGTCGCGCCCGCTGCACCCGCCGCGTCCCGGCTCACCGGCCGCCGGCCCCGGGCGGGGCATCGGCCGCGTGGGCGAGCTGCCCACCCCGATGACGCTTGCCGAGTTGACCCGAGTGGCCGCCGCCGTGCTCCCGGTCACCGCCTGGGGCGTTCGCGCCGCCGGTGATCCCGGGCGTATGGTTCGTACCCTCGCGGTGAGCGGTGGTTCGGGGGACAGCTTCCTCGCCGACGCGACCGCGGCCGGGGCGGACGCGTTCCTCACCGCGGACCTGCGCCACCACCCGGCCGGCGAGCACCTCGCCGCCGGTGGCCCGGCGCTGCTGGACGCCGCCCACTGGGCGACCGAACGGCCCTGGCTGGACGACCTGGCCGCCCACCTGGCCGACGAGCTGGGTGTCGAGGTCGTGGTGTCCGACCTGGACACCGACCCGTGGACCGTGCACGCCGCCGCGCCCCGACCGGACGACAAGGAGCCCCGACCGTGAAGGCTGACCCGAAGGTGCAGCGCCGCCTGCTCGACCTGCAGGCGATCGACACCACGCTGGCCCAGCTCGCGCACCGCCGCCGCAGCCTGCCGGAGACCGCCGAGCTGGACGCGCAGGCGCGGGAGCTGTCCGCGCTTGAGGACGAGCGGGTCCGCGCCCAGGTGGCCGTGGACGACCTGGACCGGGACATCGCCCGGATCGAGAAGGACGTCGACCAGGTGCGTGCGCGCAAGAGCAAGGACGAGGCCCGGCTGGCCTCCGGCAGCGGCCCGGCCCGGGAGCTGGAGGCCACCCAGCACGAGCTGGTGTCGTTGAACCGCCGGCAGAGCGACCTGGAGGACGCCGAGCTGGAGCTGATGGAGCAGCGGGAGACCGCGCAGGGGGCGCTCGACGACGTGCAGCGGCGGCTGGTCGAGGTGCGGGAGCGCCGGGCCGCGACCGAGCGGCGTCGCGACGAGACGCTCGCCGAGATCGCCAAGGAGGAGGAGTTCAAGCGCTCCGCCCGCCAGCCGCTCGCCGGTGACCTGCCGGCCGAACTGGTCGACCTCTACGAGCGCATCCGCGCGGACACCGGCATGGGCGCCGCGCTGCTCACCGCCGGCCGCTGCGGCGGCTGCCGGCTGGAGCTGTCCGGCGTCGACCTGGCCCGCATCCGCAGGACCGACCCGGACGACGTGGTCCGCTGCGAGGACTGCCGGCGGATCATGGTCCGGACCAACGAGTCGGGACTGTAGTCGCCATGGCGGTACGCGCGGTCGTGATCGAGGCCGACGGCGGGTCCCGGGGCAACCCGGGGCCGGCCGGCTACGGCGCGGTGGTCCGCGACCCGGAGACCGGTGAGGTGTTGACCGAGCGGTCGGCGGCGATCGGCACGGCCACCAACAACGTGGCCGAGTACCGCGGCCTGATCGCCGGCCTGGAGGCCGCCGCCGAACTGGGCGCGGCCGAGGTCGAGGCGCGGATGGACTCCAAGCTGGTGGTCGAGCAGATGTGCGGCCGCTGGCAGATCAAGCATCCCGGGCTGCGCCCGCTGGCCGCCCAGGCCGCCGCGCTGGTCGGTCGGTTCACCGCCGTGCGGTTCACCTGGATCCCCCGGGACCGCAACCGGCACGCCGACGCCCTCGCCAACGCGGCCATGGACGCCGCCGCCTCTGGCGCGGCCCCGGCCGAGGCGGCGCCGCGCGGCGCGACCGCGTCGGCGCCGCGGGAGCGGGAAGCCGCGGTCACCCGGGCCACCGGCACCGACCCGGCCACCACACCCGCCTCCTGGGAACCCCGCCCGACCGAGGAGGCCACCCGGCTGATCCTGGTGCGGCACGGGGAGACCGAACGCACCGTGCGCAAGCACTACTCCGGCCGGGGCGACGTGCCGCTGACCGACCGGGGGCGGGCCCAGGCCGCGGCCACCGCCGCCCGGGTGGCCGCGCTGGCCCCGTCCGCCGCGGCCGTGGTCAGCTCACCGCTGTCCCGCTGTACGGCGACCGCCGAGGCGATCGCCGCACGGGTCGGCGACCCGCCGGTACGCACCGACGACGACCTGATCGAGTGCGACTTCGGGGTGTGGGAGGGGCGCACCTTCGCCGAGGTGCGGGAGCGTTGGGCGGCGGAGCTGGACTCGTGGCTCGCGTCCACCCGGGTCGCCCCGCCGCAGGGCGAGTCGTTCGTGGCCGTCGCCGAGCGGACCGGCCGGGCGGTGGACCGGCTGCGGTCGGCGTACCCGGGGGAGACCGTCGTGGTGGTCTCGCACGTCTCGCCGATCAAGCTGGTGCTGCGCGACGCGCTCGCCGCCGGTGACGCGTTCCTGCACCGGCTCTACCTGGACACGGCGGGCATCTCGGTGGTGGACCTGTACCCGGACGGCGGCGTCGCGGTCCGCTCGGTGAACGACACCTCGCACCTGTCCGAGGGGTGACGGCCGCCGGGAGCCGCCGGCCGTTCGGCGCACGGCGGCGCCCACTCGGCGCATCGGCGTCCCCCGATCTAATGTGATCCCGTTCACCGGGTCGTAGCCTCCGGCCGTCACATGGCCGACTACGAATGCCCGGAGGGTGTCACATGGCCGCACCGGAACCGGAGGCGCCGGAAACGGCGCGATCCAGGGCGAAGGACAAGAGTCCCTGGAACTGGTTGCTCTTCATCCCGATCGTGGTGCCGCTGATCCCGGCCTTCTTCAACGCCGACGCGCCGCGACTGTTCGGGTTCCCCCGCTTCTACTGGCTGCAACTGGCCTGGATCCTGCTGGGCGTCGGCACCACCACGCTCGTCTACCAGATGACGAAGAAGCGGGGGGCGCACTGATGTGGCGCGACCACCTCACCGAGATCATCGTCTTCTCGCTGCTGTTCCTGCTGGTCAGCGTGTTGGGCTTCGTGGCGGCCCGGTGGCGGGCACCGCGGGACATGGCCCACCTCGACGAGTGGGGGCTGGGCGGGCGCAGCTTCGGCGGCTGGGTCACCTGGTTCCTGGTCGGTGGTGACCTCTACACCGCGTACACGTTCGTGGCCGTGCCCGCGCTGGTCTTCGGGGCCGGTGCACTCGGGTTCTACGCCGTGCCGTACACGATCGTCATCTACCCGCTGGTGTTCCTGGTGCTCTGCCGCCTCTGGTCGGTGTCGCACCGGCACGGCTACGTCACCCCGGCGGACTTCGTGCGCAACCGGTTCGGCTCGCCGATCCTCGCGCTGCTGGTCGCGATCACCGGCATCGTCGCCACCATGCCGTACATCGCGTTGCAACTGATCGGCATCGAGGCGGTGCTCAAGACCATGGGCGTCACCGGGGACAGTGCGCTGGCCCGGCACCTGCCGATCATCATCGCGTTCGCGATCCTGGCCGCCTACACCTACCAGTCGGGGCTGCGCGCCCCCGCCCTGATCGCCTTCGTCAAGGACTCGTTGATCTACATCGTGATCCTGGTCGCGGTGATCTGGCTGCCCCACAAGCTGGGTGGCTGGGGCGCGATCTTCGACGCGGCCGACGCGAAGTTCCAGGCGAGCCCGGCACCCGGCGACGGGATCCTGCTCAACCCCAACAACCAACTCCAGTACGTCACGCTGGCGTTCGGGTCGGCGCTGGCGCTGTTCCTCTACCCGCACAGCATCACCGGCGTGCTGGCCAGCCGGAACCGCGACGTGATCAAGCGGAACATGTCCGCGCTGCCCGCGTACAGCCTGCTGCTCGGGCTGATCGCGTTGCTCGGCTACATGGCGATCGCGGCGAACGTGAAGCCGCTGCCCGGCGCGAAGGCCGGCACGACCGACGGCAACACGGTGGTGCCGCTGCTGTTCGACCAGCAGTTCCCGGACTGGTTCGCCGGCGTGGCGTACGCGGCCATCGGCATCGGCGCGCTGGTGCCGGCGGCGATCATGTCGATCGCCGCGGCGAACCTGTTCACCCGCAACATCTACAAGGAGTACCTGAAGCGGGACGCCACCCCGGCGCAGGAGGCGAACGTCTCCAAGATCACCTCGCTGGTGGTGAAGGTCGGCGCGGTGGCCTGCATCGTCTTCCTGGACCCGCAGTTCTCCATCGACCTCCAGCTCATCGGCGGCGTGATCATCCTCCAGACGCTGCCGGCGGTGGCCCTGGGCCTCTACACCCGCTGGTTCCACCGGGGCGCGCTGATCGCCGGCTGGGCCGCCGGCATGAGCCTGGGCATGTGGATGCTCTACCAGATCGGCAACCCGGCCACCGGCAAGAAGCACTTCGCCGGCTCGGCGTTCCCGCTGGAGAAGTTCGGCTTCGACACCACCAAGACGATCTACGTGGGGATCGTGGCAGTCCTGGCCAACCTGCTGGTCGCCGCGCTGCTCACGCTTGTGCTGCGGGCCGCGAAGGTGGCCGACGGGCCGGACCACACCACCGGAGACGACTACTTCGCCGACGAGGGTGACCCCCGGGTGACCCCCGGCACCGACAGCGACGCCACCTCCGCCCGCGAACCTGTCGCCTGAAAGGAAGGGCCCCCGCTTAACGCCTCCGGTAGAGGCGGGGGCCCTTCTTAACACCTCGCCGGCCGGCCGGGCCGCCAGCTCAGGTCAGCGCCCGCCACAGCAGGTATAGACCGATGGCCGTGCCGAACAGCACGATCACCGCCTTCAACACCACCTGCGGCAGCCTGCGGGCCAGCCGCGCGCCCGCGTACCCGCCGAACAGGGTGGCCGGCGCGACCACCGCGACCGCAGCCCAGTCCACCGGCCCGAACAGGGCGAACACCACGAGCGTGGTCAACCCCACCACCGCCGACAGCAGGTTCTTCACCGCCGACACCCGGGCCAGCGTCGCGTCCAGCACCAGGGCCAGCCCGGCCACCAGCATCACCCCGAGCGCCGCGCCGAAATAACCGCCGTACACCGTACCGAGCGCGACCATGACCTGCACGGTGACGGTACGGCGGCGCGCGCCCAACCGTTCCGGGTGGCCGACCAGCCGGCGCAGCGGACCCTGGAACGCCAGCACCGAGGTCGCGCCGAGCACCAGGAACGGCACCACCACCTCGAACGCGCGGGCCGGGGTGGCCAGCAGCAGCGCGCACCCGGCGATCGTGCCCAACACGGCGGTCGGCAACAGCGACCACAGCGCCCGCCCGCGCGGCAGGTCCATCCGGCTGCCCGCCACACTCGCCACGTACCCGGGAAAGACCGACACCGAGTTGGAGACGTTCGCCGCCACCGGCGGCAGGCCCGTGGCGATCAACGCCGGGAACGTGATCAACGAGCCCCCGCCGGCAACCGCGTTCACCGTGCCCGCGGCCAGACCGGCGGCGACCAGGAGTACGGCGTCGGAGAGGTCCATGATCCCCCGAGGCTAGTACGCCGGAGGCCGGCACGCCGCGTCGGATGAGATGGTCCGCGCCGCCCGGGGTGGAATCGGGGGCGGCGGGCGCGTCGTTAGGATGAGGGCGCGACGGACGAGTCGACCGGGCGGTCGCGTCGACGGGCTCCGGCCCGTCGCCGAGGAACGTCCGGACTCCACAGGGCAGGGTGGTTGCTAACGGCAACCCGGGGTGACCCGCGGGACAGTGCCACAGAAAACAGACCGCCGCCCCGTTACGGGACGGTAAGGGTGAAACGGTGGGGTAAGAGCCCACCAGCACCCCGGGTGACCGGGGTGGCTCGGTAAACCCCACCCGGAGCAAGGCCAAGAAAGGGCCGTCACCGCAAGATGACGACCCGCGCAGACGCTTGAGGGCTGCCCGCCCGATGTCTGCGGGTAGGCCGCTGGAGCCTGCCGGCAACGGCAGGCCGAGATGGATGGCCGCCGCCGGCGCGCCTTCGGGCGTGCCGGGCACAGAATCCGGCGTACAGGTCGACTCGTCCGTCGCCCACCAGCTCAGAGCCTCAATCATGGCTCTGAGCTGGTCGTTTATCTGGTGCCGTTGGTTGACCTTGGTCATCGTTGGGTGGCGTTTGACGGCCTGGCAACGGCCTGAGACGGCCTGGAGGCGGCCTGAGTGTCGGCTCAGTTGACCTCATCTCGGGTCGGGCCTGGCTGTGCCGCCTTGGGCTGTCTCCGGCTGCGCTCGATGGTTTCGGGGTCGAGCCGGCGGCTGTGAGGGAGGGTAGGGCACGTCCTCGCGGTGGAGCTGGTGCCGCGATCCGACGACCCGGTGGCAAGCCAGTCCCGGGGTTGGACTGGCGCGGCAGCCGGAAGCCCCCGACGCACGACCAGGCCGACCCCGCTGGCTTCCGTAGCGGTCTTGGTGGTCCCATTCGTGGATGAGGTGGGATGCGTGCGTGCCGGAGCTGCTGGAGCACCTGGGGGAGATGGGTCTGGTCGGGCTGGTCAAGATTGACGGGGAACGGGAGCGCAAGCCCTGGACCGTGGTGATCTCGGGTCAGCGGCTTGACGGCGCGTTGATCAGGGTCGACGGCCACAGCCTCGATTACTGCCTGCGGCATGTGGTCGCCGCGCTTCACGAGCGCTTCCCGGACGAACTCGCGCTGAGCTGAGATCTGACTGTGGGGCGGTGTCCCGGCGGCTGTCGGTGGCTTACCGCCCCGGCGCCGTAGGCGGCCGGGGCGGCTTGCCGCCGGCCGGGCTTGCCGCCCCGCACCGCGCGGAGCGCGGTGCCTTGATCCAAAACAGAGGAATTCGGCAGCAGAAGATCACAAAGATCACAAAGATCACAAAGACCCACCTTCCGCGGTAGCAGCCACCTCGTTCTGAAGTCTGCATGTCGAGGCTGAATCACTGAGTGAAGGCGGGGTCGCGCTCGGTGGTTGTCCTGTGGGATGGTGCGGGCGTGAGTGAAACGGGGCAGACGGATCGGGTGACGGCGGTGCCGGAGAAGCTGGATCAGTGGCACGACTTCCGCAAGAGCGTGGCACTGGTGTCGATGGTGCTGTTCTTCTTCTGCCTCCTCGCCCTGGGCAACGTCGTCTACCAGCTAGCCATTGCCGGAGACGAACGGGGAGTCTTCGACCCTTGGTCGTTCCTCGGCTTCCTGTCGGTCGCGGTGCCCCTCGGTGTTGCCGCAGTGACCGGCTTGCGCGTCTACCGGGCAACCAACAACGCCGAGTCGAAGCGGCGCGGTCGGATCATGGGCCTCGCGTTGCTCGCCGCCGCCGTCCTGCTCGTCGTAACGGGCGTCATCGGGGACCTGCTGTCGTGAGCTTCTTCGTCGAACCCGGTGCCCTGGACCGGGCCGCGTCCCTCATCAACGACGCGAGCAACGATGCCCAAACAGCGAAGGCGTACATGCTCAGGCACACGGACATGCAGTTCGACAGCCAAGGGCTACTGAACAAGGCGTGGCAGGCTCATGGGCAGCTCGTTGATGAGATGACCAAGCGGCTCACCCACCTGGTCGACCTGCTGAACAAGTCACGAGATGCGCTGCAAGGCACCGCGAACTACTACCGGCACACCGACACCGGCAACGCGGCCCGCCTGGACGCCACCTACCCGACCGTTGACCGCAGCGGCTACGAACTTCCCGCTGGGCGCCCGCTGAGCGGGAACATGCCGTGAGAGAGCCTCGTCCTGACGGCCGTTCGATGGCTTGGCGGGGCTCCTGCGCGGTGCCGCCGGCTGTCGTGAATGGCGGGCACGTCCTGGCGGTGGTGCTCCTGGCGAGGCTCGGAGATGCGGTGGCAAGCCAGTCCCGGGGTTGGACTGGCGCGGCAGCCGGAAGCCCTGTCCACGCGAACAGGCCAACACTTCGAGGACGTTGTCCTGGCTGGCTTCGCCCCGCTGGAGGTGAGCGGGAGGGGCATGTTCGGGCTCGTCGTTCTCGATGTTCCACCGACAGCGGATCTGCCACGGGTGCGGTGGCTCCTACGCGACGGTGAACGCACCGGCCGCTGGATAGTCGATGAGCTGTGTGTCACCACGGCATGGCGGGCAGCCGCTCCATGATCGCCGACGACGGATGCCCCCACGACTTCACCGGCGACCGCTGTGCGAGTGGTTTCCACGTGGTGGATGCCGCTCGTCCACGCGTCAACCAGGGGCACGTGTCAGTGCTGGGGCGGCCGGCGCGATCGGCTGCGGAATTCGCTGTCCGGTCGTCGGAGCTCGGTGATAGAAAGCCGGGTGCAGAAAATCCTCACGTTCTCCGATCACCTGCGGCTGATCGACGAACGGTCGGCCGCGCTCCGCGCTGCGGTGGCCGCGGCACCCAGTCTCGGTATGCAGGTTCCGACCCATCCCGGACGGACGCTGTTCGATCTTGTGCAACACGTGGGGATGGGCCGCCGCAAGTCGGCCGCCATCGTCGTCGCGGGGCCCGCGGACGCGCCCCCGGACAAGTCGGCCTGGGACGACGGCGCGGGTGCGCCTCGGGATCGCGAGGCGCTGCTGGCCTGGTGGACCGAGTCCGTCGCGCACCTGACGGGCGTGCTGCGTGAGGCGGGCCCGGATCGCGGTTGTTGGACGTGGTGGGATGACTCGCCGTCACCGCAAACCTCTGGTGCCTGGGCGCGTCGCCAGGTTCCCGAGATCGCGGTGCACACCTACGATGCCCAGCTCACCCTGGGTGCCCCGCAGCCGCTGCCGGTCGAGGTCGCCCTCGACGGTTTCGACGACTGCCAGTTCACCCTCTGCGCCACCACGGTCGCCTGGCCACACCAGCCCGCCGTCGTCGATTACCACGCCACCGAGGGCTACTCCTGGCGTCTGCGGCTGTCCCGCGAAGGCGCACAGGTCGCCCGCCTCACGCCCGCTGGCGGCGGGGATCCTGAAACGGTCGACGCCTCCGCCTGGGGTACGGCAAGTGACCTGGTTCTGTTTTTCTACGGCCGCATACCGCTGGATGCGCTGGAGTTCGAAGGCGACCGTCGAATCTTCGACCAGCTCGCCGCCTGGGATCCCTCCCTGTGACAACCGACGACATCGGATCCTGCGCTGACGCACCGCCGGTTGGCCGGGTAGACCTTGTGTCGGTCGGGGTCGGCTCCCACCTGCTGAGGGTGCCCCCTTCATCCCAGAGCGGGGACGACGGAGCCGGGGCGACGGACGTCGTGTCGTACGTGGACGGCAGGATGCCGATACGACCACCGCGACGGCACAGGCCGGCAGCCGAGGAAAGGACGCGCCAGATGAGCGCCGGACCACCGCGCCGCCTCGCCATCGATCCTGATGACTATCATGCCGAGCATGTGGGGCGGACCGCCGACGGACGGCAGTTCTTCCTCACCACTCCCTTCGAACCTGGCGGGCAGGAAGGGGAGGGCGGTCAGGAATTCGTCGCGCTGTTCCTCTTCGACGCCGACGGACGCTTCCTGGAAGCCCGGATCGATGCCTTCGGGCCCCGGGCCGGGATGGACCGCGCGGCGCGCCGGGCGGTGTACGACGCCCGGCTGGCGGAGTTGGGGGAGGTCACGTTCACCCGCATCGAGGTCGAACCGTTCGCGACCGAACGATTCGGTACGACCTTCGGTCTCGTCCCCAGATCGCCGGAGGACGACGAGGCGTGGTGGGTCACCCTGGAGCCCGGTGACTACATGGCCTTCACCGAGCCGTGGGACAGCGGCGAGTACGACACCTGACGCACCTGCCCGCTCACGGCCGGCCCCGGCGGATCCGGACGGTGCCGCGGTAGAACGCCCAGAGGACAATGCCGATGAAGCCGGAGGTCACCAGGGTCCACGGGTCGCCCAGCGCGAACCGGGTGAGCGAGTACAGGCCGAGGGTCGCCAGCGCGGCCAGCAACAGCCGGCCGAGTGCCTTCAGGACCCGGCTCGTCCGGGCCAGGCGTGCCCGGGACACCGACACCCCGTCACTGCCCGCCCGGTCGTACAGGACGGTGCCGACCACGGTGGCGGCGGACAGTTGGGCGAGAGCACCACCGATCGCGAACGGCAACGCCACCACCTCGCCGACGCTCACCAGGATCGTTCCCCCGACAGTGAAGAACGTGAGGATGAGGAACACGAGGGCGCCCATCAGGACACTCGTGTGGGCGCCGCGTCGTGCGGCGGCCGGGTCGGTGAGGAGCAGGCGGTCCTCGTCGATGTCCATGGGGTGCGACGTCGTCACGTCGCGACGTTCGGTCATCGCGTCGGGTCGGTGACGAGCAGGGGTGAGTGCCGGGCCAGTTCGCCGAGCACCTCGGCGGTGGAGGTGGCCTTCATGCGTTCCATCTCCTCCGGGGTGATCCCCACGACGGTGAGGAACCGCGCCGCGCCGTGCGGCGAGCTGATCGCCGGCAGGTGCGGGTCGGCGGCGAGGGCCAGGGCGCGCAGCCGGGTGTCCGGCTGCCCGGTGATCGGGCCGCCCGGGTCCATGCGGTGCCCGTCGGCGAAGGGCCGGCCGGTGCTGAACACGTAGCCGGCGAGTTGTTCCAGCAGGCGCAGCGACCACGCGGGCGGCTGGGCGCCGTCGCGCGGAACCCGCATGGTGAACTCGAAACCCCAGCCGCTGACGTGCGGGTTGGCGCTGTCCTTGCCGAACAGCTCGGTCAGCCCGAAGGTGACCAGCAGCCAGTAGCCGGGACACCGGTACGCGCTCATGCCGTGGAGGCCCTGACCGGGCAGGCTGTCCGTACCCCAGTGCAGTGGGTCGTGGTCGTCCGAAACGGCGGCGACCGCCGTCTCGATCGCATCCCAGCCCGGTGCCTCGTCGAGAATCTCCGTCACTTTTACCCCGTACTCACGATTGTTTCATGATCTTGGCCAGGTTACGTCACGCCGACTCTTGCGCGTTGTCCCTGACAGGGAGGCAGGCTGTGCGTGAGGCCACCGGTCATCGGGTGCGGGTGGACGGTGGAGCCGGCCACGCGACGTCGTCTATCGCGAGCCACGGAGCGGCGGCCACGGCCGTGGGCGTGAGCCCGGTGAACGCGGAGACCTCGCGGTGCAGGTGCGACTGGTCGACGTAGCCGCTCGCGGTGGCAACGCTGGCGGGGGTGTGGTTCGCCGCGAGAAGGTGGGCGGCGTGGTCGAACCGCACCAGCCGGGCGGCGCGTTTGGGGGTGACGCCGAGCTGGGACCGGAAGCGGGACCACAGGCGCTTACGACTCCAGCCCACCTCGTCCGCCAAGCCGTCGACCCGCAGCCGCCCCCGGCTGGTCAGCGTCCGCCGCCAGGCGTGGACGACCTCGGGGTCGATCCGACGGTCGGCCGGCCGTCGGCCGAGGATCTCCGTCGCGATCGCGAACCGTTCGTCCCACGACACCGCCGCGCGCAGCCGGTCCTCGGCACACCCGGCGTCGCGCCCCCAGAGATCCTCAAGCGACACGACCGCGCCGGTGAGTTCGGTCGAGGCGGGGAGAACCGCGGTCGCCACGACCGGATCCAGCCGAACCTGGAGGCACTCGACCCTCGCCCGGCCGGTCGCCCGAAGCCCGCCGGGGAGGAGCCCGACGGCCACGCTGCCACGCTGGTGCCGGCCGTGGACGTCGTAGACGGCGCCTTCGTCCTCGCTCAGGTCGACGAGCAGGGTGACGGCCGGGTGCACCACCATGGCGATGTCCCACAGCGCGGGGGTGCGTTGGCGGAACCCGGCCATGCTGATCCCCGGCAGCCGACGTGACGGGTGCGGAACGGCCACGTCCACGTCCGACCACGCCCAGGCGGGTGGGGAACCGCTCGACGGCACCTGCTCAGCCTATGCCTCGGGGATGACGGGCGGGATGTCGATGCTCGTCGCCGTGAAGTCCAGCAGCAGGACGCTGGTGGCCTCCGGCGCTTCGAGGACCGACAGGTGCCCGACGCCGGGCAGCATGGCCACCCGCGCATTGGGCGCCGCGCCGTACCGGTGCGCCGACGCCGGGTCCCAGCGCGGGTCGGCAGCGCCGAAAATCACCAGCACGGGGATCGTGAGCGCGGCGATGCGCGCGGGCACGCCGCGCTCGACGATGTACGCGGTGTTCTCGCGAAGGACCGTCCTCATGGTGCGGTACGTGATGCCACGCACCTCGGCGACCATGTCGTCCGGGATGTCCACCGGGCGAGCCGCCGTCGCGCCGATTCCCTTGCGGATCCACCCGTCCGGCCGGGCCGACCAGATGAGCGGGCCGAGTGGCGGGCTCAGCAGGATGCGGAGGACGACCGGCTGCGGCAGGAGTACGTCGACACTCGGACCGGTGCTGATCAGCGCGAGCGACGCCACGAGGTCGGGGCGCTGTTCGGCCAGCGCGGTGCCGACGTAGCCGCCGCTGGAATGCCCGGCGACGGCCACCTGGCGTAGACCGAGGTCGTCGAGGACGTCTGCCACCCGGTTCGCCTGGGCGGGCACGTCGTAGGACGGCGCGGGCGGGGACTGGCCGCAGCCGGGCAGGTCGACCCGGATGACGTGATGGTGGCCGGCCAGTGTCGGGACCATCGGGCCCCAGGAGGCACTCGCGGTCCCCGAGCCGTGGATGAGCAACAGCGGTGGCGCCTGCCGCGGGCCGTCGTGGACGACGTGCATTCCCTGCACGTACTCAACGTCGTGCTCACTCATGCAGGTGATTCTGCGCGGGCCACCGGCTGCCCGTCTTGGACAAATGTCGTCGCGGAGGTGACGAGCCACCGGCAGCTCGCCCACCTCGGGGAGCCGCGTGTGACCGGCGGGTGTGGCACGCTGCGCTGATGATCGCCCTCGCCGACATCGAGGCGGCCGCGCACCGGATCGCCGGTGTCGTGGTCCGCACGCCGACCCTGCCCAGCCCGGGCCTGTCCGACCTGCTCGGGGTGCCCGTCACCACCAAGCTGGAGCTGCTGCAACGTACCGGATCGTTCAAGGCCCGGGGTGCGACCGCCAAGCTGCTCGCCCTGGACGACGCCGAGCGGGCGGCCGGGGTGGTGGCGGTCAGCGGCGGCAACCACGGCATCGCCGTCGCGGTGATGGCCGGCGTCTGCGAGGTGGCGGCGACCGTGGTCATGCCCCGGACCGCCCCGGCGCGGGCCGTCGAGCTGGCGCGCGCGGCCGGCGCGGACGTGCGGGTGACCGACGACATGGCCGGGGCGTTCGCGCTGATGAACCGGTTGCGGGACGAGGGAGTCACGCTGCTGCACCCGTTCGACGACCCGCTGGTGGTCGCCGGGCAGGGCACCGTCGGCCTGGAACTCGCCGACGACGCCGGTGAGCTGACCGACGTGCTGGTCAGCATCGGCGGTGGGGCGCTGATCTCGGGGGTGGCCACGGCGCTGCGGGCGCGGCGACCGCAGGTGCGGATCTGGGGTGTGGAGACCGAGGGCGCGCAGGCGATGTCGCAGGCCCTGGCCCGGGGCGGGCCGGTCGACGTGCCGCTGTCGTCGATCGTCACCACGCTGAGCGCGCCGAGTGTTGCGCCGCTCACCTACGAGCATGTGCGGGCGCTCGTCACCGACGTCCTCGTGGTCTCCGACGCCGAGGCGGTGCGCGGGACGCTGGAGATGGCCGAACACGCCAAGGTCTGGGCCGAGCCGGCCGCCGGGTGCCTGCTGCCGGCCGCCCGCCTGGTGCGCGAGCGGGTCGGCGCCGACGCCCGGCTGGGCCTGGTGGTCTGCGGCGGCAACACCACAGTCGCCGACGTCACCGCCTGGGCGGGGCGCTTCGGGCTCTGACCGCCCGCCGCGCGGGCCCCGGTGGCACCCACCGCCGGTCGCGTCGGCCCCGGGGCGGGGCAGGGGGCCGACGCGACCGGCGCGGTTCAGCGTGCGGTCGGGCCGACGCCGTCGAGCAGTTCGGCGAGGCGGGCCGCGGTCACCGGCGCTTTCAGGTGCAGGCGGGCCACGTTGATGGTGTCCGTGCCGACCACGGCGAGCAGGGCGTGCCCGTTGATCGCGTACACGGCGAGGTAGCCGCCCTGGTTGCGCACGGTGGACTGCTGGAACTCACCCTGGCCCAGCCGGGAACCGACCTGCCGGCCCAGCCCGTACGTGGTGGCGGCGAGCGCCGCCAGGTCGTCCGGGTCTGCGCCGTTCTGCAGGTTGTGGGTCACGAGCAGCCCGTCGACACCACCGAGGACGCAGCCGTGCACACCGGGGATCTGCAACCGCAGCGCGGACAGTTCCTGGCCGATGGCCGGGTACGGCAGCGCCGGGTTCCCGGCCAGTGAGGGCGGCAGTTGGCGTGCCGGCGGCAGGGTGCCGGTCTGGGAACGGGTACGGCGAGGAAGGTCGTCCACCCGGCTCACAGCTCCAGGCTCTCCTCGACCTGACGGAGCTGGTGCCGGGCCATCGCGAGGTTGGCGCGGCTCTTGCTCACCATCAGGTAGAGGAACAGCCCCTTGCCGGTGCGGTTGCTCAGCGGCCGGATCAGGTGGTACTGGCCGCCGAGCGTGATGAGGATGTCCTCGATCTCGTCGTCGAGCTTGAGCATCTCGATGGTGCGCATCTTGGCTCGCACCACGTCGGTGTTGCCGGCGGCGGCGACGGTCAGGTCGATCTCGTTGGTGCCCCCGGCCACGCCGAGCGTCATGCCACTGGTGTAGTCGACGAGCGCGGCCCCGATCGCGCCGTCGATGCTCATCGCGTTCTTCAGCGCGATGTCAAGATTGCTCACGATTGTTCTCCCCAGTTCTGCCGGAAGACGCCGCCGCCCGAAGCGGGCTGACAGGCGGCGTCGTCCGCGATTATGGTTCGTCGAGGCTCGCATATGGATCGCGACCCCGCATCCTGGCGTCCGGTGATCCACCTGAGCGGTCCCCGCGGCACGGGCCGCCGGGCCGGTGAAGGCCGCCAGGCCACCCGATGGTCGATCATGGGCCTGGCTGCTACGCGCTCGGGGCTTGTTCGGGCAGGCGCAGGTCGCGCAGGCCCGACCAGGACGCGAGCGCGGCCAGCTCGGCGTGCACGGCGGCGGTCAGCTCCGGGGGGAACGGCACGTCCGGGTGGATCGCGTCGACCCGCAGCACCGACGCCCGGCGGTCGGCCGTCGCGTCGACCTTGCCCACCAGCCGGTCGTGGTGCAGCACCGGCAGGGCGAAGTAACCCCAGCGCCGCCGCGACTTCGGCACGTACATCTCCAGCCGGTAGTCGAAGTCGAACAGGTCCTTGGCGCGGACCCGGTCGTGCACCAGCCGGTCGAAGGGGGAGAGCAGGGCGGTACGCCCGGCGAACGGCGCGCCGTCCAACGCGGCCGGGTCGACCCGCCACTCGCCGGACGTACCGTCGACCTGCGCCGGCTCGCCGGCGTCGCCGACCACGCCGCGCCGGGCGATGCCGAGGGAACGCAACAGCCGCTCCGCGCGCCGCCGCGCGGCCTCCTCGGCGGGCACCGCGGCGGTGGGCGGGTAGACCCGCTCGGCCAGGTCCCAGGTGCGCTGGCGGCCGACCCGACCGGCGACGGCGACCTCACCGCGGGCGGCGAGGAACTCCAACATCTGGGTGACGTTGCGGTTGTTCGTCCAGCCGGTGGACGGCCACGGCACCACGCTGCGGTCCTCGATGTCCCGGCTGAGCCGGGGACCGCCGTCGCGCAGCACGTCCAACACGTAGCGGCGGAAACTGTCGTTGGCGGTCAGCCACTCCCGCCACCGGCCCGCCGAGGGCCAGGCGGCCATCTCGGCGAGGTGCAGCTCCAGGTCGGCCATCGGCCGGATCATCGCCCGATGCTCGAACAGGCTGCGTTCCCGCTCCAACTCCCGCACCAGGTCGCTCGGGTGGTAGCCGGCGCCCAGGCGGGTCCAGGCGACCAGGTCCGCGTTGGGTGCGATCGCGGCGGTCGGGTCGATCTGCAGGAACGTCAGCCGGTGCACCACCGGGAGCAGACCGGTCGGGCGGTGCGCGTCCAGCAACTGGGCGCGTACGGCGAGTCGGCGGGCGGTGGTCCGGTCGAGCCGGTGCGGGGTCACCCCGGCGAGGCTAGTCGGCCGGCCGGCCGAGCGCCGCACCCCGCCGGACCGTGCGGACGGGGTGCTCGCCGAGTCGATGTTCTTCCTGGCCTGCATCCCCTACGCCCTGGCGTACGCGATTGCGGCGGCCCGGCCGGCGGCGGCCGTACCCGGCCCGGCGGCGCTCCGAGCAGGTCTAATGTGGAGAAACTCAGGCTATTTGTGCCGTTCCGGTGGCGGACGGGCGGTTCGCGGTGCACAGTGATCGCATGAGCGACGACGGAAGTGGTGGGCACTACTACTGGTGCACTCGACACCACCGGGTCGAGACCGATGCCGACGTATGTCCCGCCAGGCACGTTCTCGGACCGTATTCCTCCGCCGCCGACGCGGACAACGCCCTGCAGCAGGTGCGGGAGCGTAACGAAGCGTGGGAGGCCGAGGACGCCCGTTGGGCCGGGGAGGGCCGCTAGACGACGCGGGAGTGCCCGCGTCGAGGTGATCCGTGCTCCGCGAGGGCGAGAGCATGTCCCCAGGAAAGGGAACCGAGATGGCCGAAGCACAGCAGGCCACCCCCCGCCCGGCCGCGAAACGGACGACCGCCGGACGGGCGACCGCGACGAGGACCACCGCGGGCAGGTCCACGACCGTCACCAAGGCGTCGCCGAGCGCCTCCGGTGCCGGTGCCGGACGGACCCCGGCGAAGAAGGCGGCGGCGAAGAAGGCCGCCGCGAAGAAGGTCGTGTCGGCGGCGCGCAAGGCGCCGGCCAGCCGGACCACCGCCAAGAGCGCGCCCGCCAACAAGGCCACCGCGAAGCGGACCACGGCGACGAAGACCACGGCCGCGAGGAAGGCGGGCGCCGCGAAGAAGACGGCGGCGGCGAAGACGGCGGCCGCGAAGCGGACCACGACGGCGAAGAAGACGACGGCCGCGCGCAAGAGCACGGCACCGGCGCGGAAGACCACGTCGGCCGCGACCAAGAAGACCACCACCGCCAAGAAGACCACGGCGGCGAAGCGGACCACGGCGGCGAAGCGGACCACGGCGGCGAAGAAGACCACCACGGCCCGCACCGGCACGGCGGCGAAGAAGACAGCGACCGCGAAGAAGGCGCCGGCCCGCAAGACGACCACCGCCCGGAAGACGACGACGGCGAAGAAGACGACCGCCGCGAAGAAGGCACCGGCCAAGAAGGCCACCGCCTCCACCAGACCGGCGGCCCGCAAGACGGCGGCCAAGAAGGCGCCCGCGCGTAAGACCACCACCGCGCGCAAGACCACCGCGAAGAAGACCACCACCGCGCGCAAGGCCCCGGCCCGGCGGGCCTGACACCCGCCGTACGCCACACCGGCCGACGCGCCGGTGAGCGGAACGTGCGGGGCGCTGTCAGGATTGACCGCGTGGTGATCCGACGCGTACTGGCGCCCCGCATCGACTTCGGCGCGCTGCGCCGCGAGCTGGGACTGCCCGAGAGCTTCCCGCCCGCGGCGCAGCGCGAGGCCGACGCGGCAGCCGCCGCACCGCTGCCCGCCGCCGCCGACCGCACCGACATCCCGTTCGTCACCGTCGACCCGGCCACGTCACGCGACCTCGACCAGGCCATGCACCTCACCCGCCGTCCCGGCGGCGGCTACCGCGTCCGGTACGCCATCGCCGACGTGCTGACCCACGTACGCCCCGGCGGTGAGCTGGAGGCCGAGACGTGGCGTCGGGGACAGACCGTCTACCTGCCCGACGGCAACGTGCCGCTGCACCCGCACACGCTCAGCGAAGGCGCGGCCAGCCTGCTGCCCGACGTCGACCGGGCCGCCGTGCTCTGGACCGTCGACCTGGACGCCGACGGCGCCACCGTCGACGTCACGCTGGAACGCGCCCGGGTGCGCAGCCGGGCGAAACTCGACTACGACGGGGTGCAACGCGACGCCGACGCCGGCACGCTGCCCGACCCCGTCGCCCTGCTGCCCGAGATCGGGGCGCTGCTCACCGAACGGGGCCTGCGCCGGGGCGCGATCAACCTGCCGCTGCCCGAGCAGGACGTCGAACCCGACGGCGACGGGTGGCGGCTCGTGCTGCGCGGCCCCGCCCCGATGGAGGAGCACAACGCCCAGATCTCGCTGCTGACCGGGATGGCCGCCGCCGACATCATGCTCGCCGCCGGGATCGGCCTGCTGCGCACCATGCCCCGCCCCCGCGCCGAGGCGGTCGAACGGCTGCGGCTGGCCGCCGGCCCGCTCGGCGTGCCCTGGCCGGACGACGCGCCCGTCGGTCGGGTGCTCGCCGGACTGGACGCCTCCCGACCCCGGGCGGCGGCGTTCGTCGACCAGGCCGCCGAGCTGATGCGCGGGGCCGCGTACACCGCCTTCGACGGCGAACGGCCGGAGCAGCCGGAGCACGGCGGGGTGGCCGCCGCGTACGCGCACGTCACGGCGCCGCTGCGCCGACTCGCCGACCGGTACGCCACCGAGGTCTGCCTCGCCCTGCACGCCGGCCGGGACGTGCCCGACCACGTCCGGGCCGTGCTGCCGAAACTGCCCGAGGTGATGGCCGCGACCGACCGGACCGCCGGGGCGGCCACCCGCGGCGCCGTGGAACTGGCCGAGGCGGTGCTGCTGGCGCACCGGGTGGGGGAGACGTTCGAGGCGGCCGTGGTCGACGTGGACGAGCCGCGCCCCGCGGCCAACGGCCGGCCCGGCCGCCCGCCCGGCGGCACCGTCGCGCTGGACGAACCGCCGGTACGTGCCCGCTGCACCGGTGAGCTGCCGCTCGGCGAACGGGTCCGGGTGCAGCTCACCGCCGCCGACCCGGCCCAACGCCGGGTCACCTTCGAGCGGGCGTGACGTGGCGCGGTGATTGTCACAGCCTCCGGACGCGCCGCGTGCCGACCGGCTTTGCGAGGATGAGCCCATGGCTTACGACGCGACCACGCTGCCCGACGTCTCCGGGCTGACCGTCGGCATCATCGGTGGCACCGGCGACCAGGGGCGCGGTCTGGCCTACCGGTTCGCCCGGGCCGGGCAGGCCGTGCTGATCGGGTCCCGGACCACCGAGCGGGCCGCCCAGGCCGCCGCCGAGATCGCCGCACTGCCCGGTGTGCCCGACGGCGCCCCGGTCGCCGGCGGCGACAACGAGGACGTGGCCCGACGCAGCGACGTGGTGATCGTCGCGGTGCCGTGGGACGGGCACGCGGCCACCGTCGCCGCGCTCGCCGGCCCGCTCGCCGGCAAGATCGTGGTGGACTGCGTGAACCCGCTCGGCTTCGACAAGCAGGGCCCGTACGCGCTGACCGTCGCCGAGGGCAGCGCCGTGCAGCAGGCCGCCGCGCTGCTGCCCGACTCCCGGGTCTGCGCCGCGTTCAACCACGTCAGCGCGCCGCTGCTGGCCGACCCGGAGGTCGACCGGATCGACCTGGACGTGCTGATCTGCACCGAGGACCGGGACCTCGTCGGCGTGGTCGCCGCGTTGGCCGCGCGGATTCCCGGGATGCGGGGCATCTACGCGGGCCGGCTGCGCAACGCCCACCAGATCGAGGCGTTCACCGCCAACCTGATCGCCATCAACAAGCGCTACAAGGCGCACGCCGGGGTCCGCGTCACCGACCTGTGAACCGCCGCGCCGCCGTGCCGTCCCGGCGGCGCGTCCGAGCGCGTGTGAGCGCGTGTTAACAAGGGGCCCCTTCGCTACGCCAGGCGTTAACAAGGGGCCCCTCCTTACACCTCAGAACGTGTGCTCGGCCGCGGGGAACTCGCCGCCGCGCACCTCATCGGCGAACCGGCGGGTGGCGTCGGTGAGCGCGCCGGCCAGATCCGCGTACCGCTTGACGAAGCGCGGGGCCCGCCCGGTACGCAGCCCGGCCATGTCCTGCCAGACCAGCACCTGCGCGTCGGTGTCCGGGCCGGCGCCGATGCCGACGGTGGGGATGCGCAGCTCGGCGGTGACCCGCTTGGCCACCTCACCGGACACCATCTCCAGCACCACGGCGAACGCGCCCGCCTCGGCCACCGCCCGCGCGTCGGCCAGCACCTCCTCGGCGCCGTCGCCACGCCCCTGCACCAGATAGCCGCCCAGCGTGTGCTCGCTCTGCGGGGTGAACCCGACGTGCGCCATCACCGGGATGCCCGCCCCGACGATCGCCTCGATCTGGGCGACGCAGCGCCGGCCGCCCTCCAACTTCACGGCGTGGCAGCCGCCCTCCTTCATGAACCGCACCGCGGTACGCAACGCCTGCGCCGGCCCCTCCTCGTACGAGCCGAACGGCAGGTCCGCGACGACGAGGGCCTGCGTCGTAGCGCCTACCACGGCGCGCACCAGCGGCAGCAGCTCCTCGACCGTCACCGGCAACGTGGTCTCGTAGCCGAAGACGTTGTTCGCCGCCGAGTCGCCGACCAGCAGCACCGGGATGCCGGCCCGGTCGAAGATCGACGCCGTGTACTGGTCGTACGAGGTGAGCATCGCCCACCGCTCGCGGCGTGCCTTGGCGGCGCGCAGGTCGCGGGTGCGGACCCGCCGGGTGGCCGGCCCGCCGTACAGCGCGGTCACCTCGGACGGGGCGGTCACCTCGGGCGGGGTGGACTCCACCATGACAATCTCCTTCCTCGAGGCCGCGCACGCGGTCCCCGGGCTCCCGCGATCGTCGCACCGCACCGCCGGCCGGGGGCAGGTCGCAGTGGAGGATGTCACTCCCCGGGCGGGGGAACGGTCAGCCGTCCTCGCGCCAGCGGTTGGTGATCGGCAGCCGCCGGTCCCGCCCGAACGCCTTCATGGAGATCTTGGTGCCGGGCGCGGACTGCCGCCGCTTGTACTCGGCGGTATCCACCATCCGCAGCACCTTGTCCACCACCGCCGGGTCGTGGCCCGACTCCACCAGGCCGTCGCGGCCCAGGTCACCGTCGACGTAGCCGATCAGGATCGGGTCGAGCACGTCGTAGTCGGGAAGCGTGTCGCTGTCGAGCTGGCCGGGGCTCAACTCCGCCGACGGCGGCTTGCCGATCGAGTTCTCCGGGATCGGCGGGGTCTGGCCGCGCCGGGCCGCGTCCGCGTTGCGCCACTTCGCCAACCGCCACACGAGCGTCTTCCACACGTCCTTGATCGGGTTGTAACCGCCCACCGAGTCGCCGTAGAGCGTCGAGTAGCCCACCGCCAGCTCACTCTTGTTGCCCGTGGTGAGCACGAGGTGCCCCTCCTGGTTCGACAACGCCATGAGGATCACGCCGCGCACCCGGGCCTGGAGGTTCTCCACCGCCACCCCGGACAGCGACATGTTGGCCAGGAACGTGTCGACCATCGGCTGGATCGGCTCCACCCGGTAGTCCAGGCCGGTGCGCTTGGCCAGGTCCTCGGCGTCGGAGCGGGAATGCTCGGAGGAGTGCTGGCTGGGCATCGAGACGCCGACGACCCGCTCCGGGCCGAGCGCGTCCACCGCGAGGGCCGCCGCCACCGCCGAGTCGATGCCGCCGGACAGGCCCAGCACCACCGAGGGGAAGCGGTTCTTCACGACGTAGTCGCGCAGCCCCAGCACCAGCGCCTGCCACACCTCCGCCTCGTCGGCGACCGGCTCGATGATCCCGCCGCTGACCGCCGGGCCGGACGGCGCGGCCGGGACCGGCCCCAGCTCGTGGCGCACCACCCGCATCCCGTCGGCCGCCCCGGTGACCCGGTCGGGCGCCTCGGCCGCCGCCGGCAGTTCCAGGTCGTGCACCAGCAGGTGCTCGACGAACTGCGGTGCCCGGGCCAGCAGCGTGCCGTCCGCGGTGACGATCATCGAGTCGCCGTCGTAGACCAGCTCGTCCTGGCCGCCGACCATGTTCACGTACGCGATGGCGGCGCCCGCCTCGGCGGCGCGGCGGCGCACCAGCGGCAGCCGCACGTCGTCCTTGTTCAGCTCGTACGGCGAGCCGTTGACGGTGAGCACCAGCCCGACGCCGGCCTGCCGGGCCACCGCGAACGGGCCACCGCCCTGCCACAGGTCCTCGCAGATGGTCAGCGCCACGTCGACCCCGCCGACCCGCACCACGGTCAGCGTGTCACCGGGCACGAAGTAGCGGTCCTCGTCGAACACCCCGTAGTTGGGCAGGTGGTGCTTGAAGTAGGTGGCGACCACCTCGCCCCGGTGCAGCAGCGCCGCCGCGTTGCGCGCCCCCCGCCCCGGCTCGGCGTCCGCGCTGACCTGCGGCGGGCCGTCGGCGTCCAGGTAGCCGACCAGGACCGGCAGGTCACCGAGGCCGTCGGCGACGAGGTCGGCGGCGAGCCGGTGCAGCGCGGCCCGGGACGCGGCGACGAACGAACGGCGGAAGACCAGGTCCTCGACCGGGTAACCGGTGAGCATCAGCTCGGGGAACAGCACGAGCTGGGCGCCGGAGTCGGCTGCCTTGCGGGTCCACGCGCGGACCTCACCGGCGTTGCCGGTGAGGTCGCCTACCGTCGGGTTGACCTGGCACAGAGCGAGACGCAGGGTGGGCATGTCCCCATCTTCCCCCAGCCGTGGCGACCGAATCCGCCCGGACACCACGGGACGGCCCGCCGGGTGGGGGCGTAACGTCGGCGTAACGAGCCCGGTGGACACTGGGCGGTCAGGTCGGGCCCGGACCGGCCGGTGCGAACGTAGTTGTCACGAGGGGTGGAAGTGGACCGTCAGCAGGAGTTCGTCCTCCGTACGCTGGAAGAACGGGACATCCGTTTCGTCCGGCTGTGGTTCACCGACGTGTTGGGCACGCTCAAGAGCGTCTCGGTGGCCCCGGCGGAACTGGAGTCGGCCTTCGAGGAGGGCATCGGCTTCGACGGCTCCGCGATCGAGGGCTTCGCCCGGGTCTTCGAGTCGGACATGGTGGCCATGCCCGACCCCACCACGTTCCAGGTGTTCCCGTTCGAGGGCGGGGTCAGCGGCGAGAGCGCCCGGATGTTCTGCGACATCCTGCTGCCCGACGGCAGCCCGTCCTGGGCCGACCCGCGGCACGTGCTGCGCCGGATGCTGTCCCGGGCGGCCGAGCGGGGCTTCACCTTCTACACCCACCCGGAGATCGAGTTCTTCCTGCTGGAGAACGGCCCGCAGGACGGCTCGGTGCCCATCCCGGTGGACACCGGCGGCTACTTCGAGCACACCACGCACGCCGTCGCGCGGGACTTCCGCCGCCAGGCCGTGCTGGCGCTGGAGCGGATCGGCATCTCGGTGGAGTTCAGCCACCACGAGGTCGCCCCCGGCCAGCAGGAGATCGACCTGCGCTACGCCGACGCGCTCACCACCGCCGACAACATCATGACGTTCCGGCACGTGGTGAAGGAGGTGGCGCTGTCCACCGGCGTGCAGGCCAGCTTCATGCCCAAGCCGTTCACCGACCAGCCGGGCAACGGCATGCACACGCACCTGTCGCTGTTCGAGGGCGAGCGCAACGCGTTCCACGACGCGTCCGACCCGATGAAGCTGTCCAAGGTGGCCAAGTCGTTCATCGCCGGGCTGCTCACCCACGCCCGCGAGTACACCGCGGTCACCAACCAGTGGGTCAACTCGTACAAGCGGCTGTTCCCGCAGGCGCTGCCGGACCGGATCACCGAGAGCCCCGCGTACGTCTGCTGGGGTCACCTGAACCGGTCCGCACTGGTGCGGGTCCCGGCGTACGGCAAGCCGAACTCGGCCCGGGTCGAGGTCCGTTCGCTGGACTCCGCGACCAACCCCTACCTGGCCTTCGCGGTGCTGCTCGGTGCCGGGCTCAAGGGCATCGAGGAGGGCTACGAGCTGCCCGCGGGCGCCGAGGACGACGTGTGGTCGCTGAGCAGCGCGGAGCGGCGTGCGATGGGCTACGAGGCGCTGCCGGAGAACCTGGCCGAGGCGATCGACGTGATGTCCGGCTCGGAGCTGGTCGCCGAGGTGCTCGGCGAGCACGTCTTCGACTTCTTCCTGCGCAACAAGCGGGCCGAGTGGGAGCAGTACCGCCGCGAGGTCACCCCCTACGAGCGCCAGCGCTACCTGTCGCTCTAGATCACCCTGGCGCGGTGCCGCTATCGTCTGCGGCACCGCCGCGGCACCGTGCCGGGCGGTTGAGCCGGGGAGGCGCGGGGTGCTGGGAGACCTGCTCGACGGGGCGTGGCAGAGCATCGTGTTCGGAATCGTCGGGGTGGCGTTGATGGCCGCCGGGTTCCTGCTCGTCGACCTGCTCACCCCGGGCAAGCTGCGGGAGCTGATCTGGGTCCGCCGCAACGGCAACGCCGCGCTGCTGCTCGCCGCCAACCAGGTCGGCATCGCCGGCATCGTCTTCACCGCCATCCTGACCAGCTACAGCTCCTTCACCAAAGGGCTGGCCTCCACGGTGGTCTTCGGGCTGGTCGGCCTGCTGGTGATGGCGCTGGCGTTCCTGGTGCTGGACCTGCTCACCCCGGGGCGGCTCGGTGACGTCATCGCCGCCGACGAGCGGCACCCGGCGGCCTGGGTCAGCGCCGCCACCCACTTCGGCGCCGCGCTGATCGTCTGCGCCTGCATCGCCTGACCGGTGTCGCACCCCGGGGCTAGGTTCCGGGGGTGAACCGCACCGACCGCCTCTACGCCCTGGTCGAGGAGTTGCGCGCGGTGACCCCGCGCCCGCGCAGCGCCCGCTGGCTGGCCCGCCGCTTCGAGGTCAGCACCCGCACCGTGGAGCGGGACATCGCCGCGTTGCAGGGCGCCGGGGTGCCGATCTGGGCCGAGCCGGGCCGCACCGGCGGCTACGTGGTCGACCGGGCGCGCACCCTGCCGCCGGTGAACCTCACCCCGGCCGAGGCGGTGGCGATGGCCGTCGCGCTGCACCGGCTCGGCGGTTCCCCGTTCGCCTCGGCGGCCGGCGCCGCGCTGCGCAAGCTGGTCGCGGTGATGCCGCCCGCCGCGGTCGCCGAGGCGCACCGGCTCGCCGGTCTGGTACACCTGGTCGGGGAGGGGCCGGGCACGCCCGTCCCGGCCGCCGTCGCCGACGCGGTCGCCGCCGGCCGGGTGCTGCGCCTGCGGTACGTCGACCGCGGTGGCGCGGATTCGGCGCGGGACGTGGAGCCGCTGGCCTACCTGGGCAGCTCGACCCACTGGTATCTGGTCGCCTGGTGCCGGCTGCGCGACGGCGTGCGGTGCTTCCGTACCGACCGGATCGTGTCGGTGCGTCCGCTGGGCGAGCCGGTGACCCGGGAGTTGCGCCCCGGCGACCTCGACGTCCCGGCCGACCGGGTGCGCCAGCTGAGCCTGGTCTGAAAGGCGACAGCGTTTCCGGCTCGGGTGGGGGAAGCTGGCGGGTCTGCCGTACCGGGGGAGGAACGCGGGTGCCCGACACGCTCAGTTACGCCGACGCCGTACGCCTGCTCGGCGGGGAGAAGAGCAGGTTCGTCGACTGGTTCGACAAGCTGACCGGAGGGGTGCTGCTGGCCGCTTCCGTGCCGGTGCCGGCGCTGCTCGGCATCTTCGACGCCAAGGCGGAGTTCGTCCGCCTCGGCCACGGGCTGGTGCGCGGCGTGTCCGAGGAGCGTTCCGGGCTGTCCCGGTACGGGCGGACGCAACGGCTGGAGGCGGCGCACGCGGTGCTCGCGGTGACCGCGTTCTTCGAGGCTCTGGCCGGTCTGCCGCTGCCGTTCGACCTCAAGGGACTGGCGATCGGCCGGTCCGACCAACTGCGCCTCGCCGGCGCCCGGCACATCGCGGACGACCTCACCGCCGCGCTGTTCGGCACGGCGGCGCCGGCCCCCGGCCCGCACCTGCCCCAGCCGGCGCTGCGGTCGGCGCTCGTCGACTGGTACGGGCAGCAGGCCCAGGCGTTCCTCGACCTCCTCCGCGGGTTGGCCGTCGGCGACACGCTCTCCGGTGCGGGCTGGCGGCGCACGGAGTCGGTCCTCGCCGGCCTCCCCGAGGCCGCCGTCGACAGGTACGTCGCCTCGCTGCACCGGCTCGCCGTGGACTTCCCCGAGGTGTCCTTCTGGATCGACCTGCACGAGCACGAGGCCACCCGGGTCGAGGTCCGCCGGCTGTCGGTGGGACTGGCCGACCTGCACCGGGCCCTGGCCGACCTGTCCACCGGGTCGGCTCCGGACAGGCGGCGGGCCGGCCTCGCCGCCGCGTACACCGCGGAACTGGATCGCCCGATCATCGCCTCCGGCGACGTGCCGGCCGGGCTGACCGTGCCGACGCTGGGTGAGGCGTACGTACCGCCGCTGTGCCGGATCGCCGACCTGGACCAGGCGGCGCAGCCCAGCGACGAGAACTGGTGGGGCGACCGGCCGGATCGCGACGACCTCTGGCAGGCGCTCGTCGTCCACTTCACCTCGCCCGGGGCCGTGCGGGCCCCGCTGCTGGTGCTCGGGCAGCCCGGCTCGGGCAAGTCGGTGCTCACCCGGGTCGTCGCGGCCCGGCTGCCGGCCGCCGACTTCCTGGTGGTCCGGGTGGTGCTCCGCGACGTGCACGCCGCCGGCGACATCCAGGAGCAGATCGAACAGGCGGTGCGGCAGGACACCGGCGAACGCGTCGAGTGGCCGGCGCTGGCCCGCTCGGCCGGCGACGCGCTGCCGGTGGTGCTGCTCGACGGCTTCGACGAGCTGTTGCAGGCCACCGGCGCCAGCCAGACCGACTACCTGCGGCGGGTGGCCGCCTTCCAACGGCGCGAGGCCGACCAGGGGCGGCCGGTGGCGGTCGTGGTGACCAGCCGGACCAGCGTGGCCGACCGCGCCCAGCCGCCGCCCGGCACGGTCGCGGTGCGGCTGGAGCCGTTCGACGAGACGCGTGTCGACGCCTGGGTGCGGACCTGGAACCGGGTCAACGCCGTGGCGTTCCGGACGCCGGGTGCCCGGCCGCTGGACCGGGCCACGGTGCTGTCGCACCGGGAACTCGCGGGGCAGCCGTTGCTGCTGCTGATGCTGGCCCTCTACGACGCCGAGGGGCACGACCTGCGCCAGGCCGGTGACCTGCGTCGTGGCGAGCTGTACGAGCGGCTGCTGCGCCGCTTCGCCCGCCGGGAGGTGGTCAAGCAGCGCCCCGGCCTGCCCGAGCCGGAGTTGGAGCGGGCGGTCGAGGAGGAGTTGTGCCGGCTGGCCGTGGTGGCCTTCGCGATGTTCAACCGGGGCGCCCAGTGGGTGAGCGCCGCCGAGCTGGACGTCGACCTGGGCGCGCTGCCGTTCGGCGGCCCGGTCGCGGAGCGGCGGCGGGACGGGCTGCGCGCCCCGCTGTCCACGGCCGAGGTGGTGCTGGGCCGGTTCTTCTTCATCCACCGGGCCCGCGCCGGTGACGAGGAGCGGCGTCGCGAGACCTACGAGTTCCTGCACGCCACGTTCGGCGAATACCTGGTGGCCCGGCTCACCGCGCAGGTGGTCGACGACCTGATCGTCCGGCATCGGGCGGCCAGCCTCACGCTGGCCGGCGAGCCGGTCGAGGACGACCTGCTGCACGCCCTGCTCTCGTACGCGGTACTCAGCAGCCGGGCCACCGTCCTGGCCTTCCTCCGGGAGACGCTGGCCGAGCGGGACGGTCCCGTCCGGATCGCCTGGGCCGACCTGCTGCTGCGGCTGTTCCGGGCCGCGCCGTTCGCGACCGGTGGTCGCCGCTTCGACGACTACCGGCCCCGTCGTCCGCGGGTGCCGGCCCGGTACGCCGCCTACAGCGCGAACCTGTTGTTGCTGATCCTGGTGGCGGTGCCGGACACCGTCGGACGGGCGCTGTTCCCGGAGGCGCCGACGCCGGTGACCGAGTGGCGGACCCAGGTGGGGTTGTGGCGTTCCCAGCTCTCGCCGGACGAGTGGCAGGGTCTCAGCGACCTGCTGGCCCTGGACCGGCTGGGGGCGGGAGCGGACCGGGACGTTCGGTTGCGGCTGGACGGCCGCCTCGCCGTGCCGCCGGACGCCGACCCGATGTGGGCCGTCGGAGTGCCCGAGCCGATGGCCATACGCGGCTTCGGCCTGTCGGCCGAACAGCTGTCCCGGGTCCGCCGCACCGCCCACCTGACCTGTGACATCGACGGGGCGGTGCTGGTCGGCGCGTTGGAGCCGGTGTTCGACAAGTTGGCGACGGCGCTCGCCCTGATCTCCGGGCCAGGGCGGCCGGGTTACGCCTCGTCCGCAGCCCACGCGTTGCTCGAGGCGTGGGTGCTGCCGCTGCGCCCGGCGTCGCAGCAGGAGCGGCGACGGGTGTATCTGCGCTGCGTCGACATGGCCGTCCAGGGTGTGGAAGTGGTCCCGGACTGGGACCGGCTCGCCTTCCTGCGCCTGCTCTTCGACCGGATGGCTGGTGACCGCGAGCTTTCCGCCGAGTCCGCGGCCGAGGTGTTGGAGGCGGTCTGTCGACACTCGCTGCTCTCCGGCGTCGATGCCACGCTGGCCTTGCTGCGCTGCGTGCAGCGGGTGCTGGGCGTGGATCGGCAGGTCGACCGACGGCTCGCCCTGGTCGTCCAGAGGGTGGCCGGCCCGCCCCTGCCGATATACGGGTTCGAGCTGGACGACGTCGCGGCGGAGGTGATTGTCCGGCTGCACGAGGGTCACCTGGCGACGGTGCCGGTCTGGCCCGCCACGTTCGCCGAGTTCGACAGGCGTTACGGCGAGCGGCTGCCCGACCTGGCCCGTCGGCTGGCGCGCCTGGTGGATCCGTCCGATCTGCCGCCGAAACGCCGACAGGACGCTGTCGCGGACACCTCCGACGCTGGCTCCTGACGACGTCGGCCGCCCCGGCCGGCGCGGCGAGGAGGAATCATGTCCCGCACGCCCATCACCTGGTTCGAGATCGGCTCCGACCGGCCGGACGAGGCGCAGCGGTTCTACGCCGAGATGTTCGGCTGGAGTTTCGAGCAGGGCGGCCCGGGTGGGTCGTACCGGCAGACGACGGCCGGGGGCGAGCAGGGGATCGGTGGCGCGATCCGGGGCACCGACACCGGCAACTACGCGACCTTCTACGCCCAGGTGGCCGACGTGGCGGAGACCTGCGGGCGGGCCGAGAAGGCCGGTGGCGCCGTACTGACGGCGCCGGTGACCACGCCGGCCGGACTGGTGCGTGCCATGCTGCGTGACCCGTCGGGCAACCTGTTCGGCGTCTTCAGCCCGCCCGCCGAGGGCTGACAGCGCTTCGGGTGCGGTCGCCGGCGTCGAGGCGACCGCACCCGAAGCGGTGTGGTGGCGGTGCCCGGTCGGCACCGCCACCGTGGGTGGCCCCGCTCGGCTCCGGCCAGGGGGAGGGAACGGCCGGGGCGGGTGGCGGGGTCACCGCGTCACTTGCCGCCCTGGCCCTCCTGGCCGGCCTCGGCGCCCTTGTCGGCCTTGCCCTCCGGGCCGCCCTTGTCGCCCCCCTGGCCGTGGTGGCCGGGCCGGCCGCCGTGGCCGCCCTTGCCCGGGAACACGCCCGCCTCGGCGGCCTTGAGCACCGCGTCGGCCTGCTCCTGGGTGAGCTTGCCGTCGGTGACGGCCTGGTCCAGCCGCTCCTTCAGCGCGGCCTGCCGGTCCTCCGTCGAGGGCCGCTCGGGGCGGTCGCCCTTGCGCTGCTCGTGCAGCTTCTCCAGCGCCGCGGTGACCTTGTCGGTCGGGACGCCCAGTTCCTTGGCCAGTGCCTCGGCGAACTCGGCCTGCCGGTCGGCGTGCTTCTGGCGGCGGTCGTCACCCTGGTCCGTGGTGCTCGCGCTGGAGGACGGGTCCGGGCTCTTGTCCTCGGCGAGCGCCACCGTCGGGGCGGCGATCCCGACGCCGAGCACCCCGGCGGCGGCCAGGCCTGCCAGCAGGTGCTTCTTCGACATCGTGCGGATCATGCGATTCTCCTGTTCGGTGGTGGTGCGATGACGTCACCGACAGTGACCGCCGCAGCTGAGGGTGGGCCGTGGCGAACCTGTCAGCGAGCTGGCAATCGCGCCGGGCGGCCCGGTTATTCCGGTTGTCGCGTCCCCGGGTGGGCCGGAAGGCTGGGTCGAATTCCGACGAAAGGCCACTCGATGACGCAGCCTGTCATTCGCGAGATCCCGCTGACCGGGCCGGGCTCCGGGCCGTACGCGATCACGGTCGGCTCCGACGGTGCCCTCTGGCTGACGCTGGCCGGCTCCGGCGGCGTCGCCCGGCTCGATCCCGACGGCGGGGTGCGGACCTACCGCGACGACCCGCCGGACAGTCGTCCCCTGATCATCGTCGGCGGCCCCGACGGCGCGCTCTGGTACACCCGGTCCGGCGACGACCGGCTCGGCCGGATCACCGTGGACGGCCGGGCCGACGCCGTGGCGCTGCCGACCGGCAGCGCCCCCTGCGGCCTGGCCGTGGGCGCGGACGGCGCGCTCTGGTACGCCGGCATGGGCAACGACACGGTCGGCCGGGTGACCGTCGACGGGGAGGTCACGTCCTTCCCGCTGCCGGCCGCCAAGGGCTTCCCGTCGATGCTGGCCGCCGGCCCGGACGACGCGCTCTGGCTCACGCTCAACCAGGCGAACGCGATCGCCCGGGTCGGCCTGGACGGGTCGGTGACGCCGTATCCACTGCCCACCGGGGCGGCCGGGCCGGTCGGCATCACCCGCGGCGGCGACGGTGCGCTCTGGTTCGTGGAGATCGTCGCCGGGCAGCTCGGCCGGATCACCCCGGACGGGCGGATCGACGAGTTCCCGCTGCCGGACCGGGCGGCCCGCCCGCACGCGATCGTCGCCGACCCGGCGGGTGGCTGCTGGTTCACCGAGTGGGGCGCCAACCGGATCGGGCACATCGACCCGGACGGCCACATCACCGGCCACCCCCTGCCCACTCCCGCCGGCGAGCCGCACGGCCTCACGGTCACCGCCGACCGCTCCGTCTGGGTCGCCCTGGAGTCCGGCGCCGTGGCCCACCTCAGCCCGCCGCGGTGACCGTGGGGTCGGCGGCGGTGGTGGATCTCCAGAACGCCGCCGGCCCCATGATCGACCGGTCGTGGGTGGGGTGGTCAGCGGACCGCGGGGGCGATGGTGAGGGTGCCGCTGGTGGCGTCGAGGGTGGCGGGGGTGCCGACCGGGACGGTGAGCTGGCCGGGGCCGTGGCCGACCGGCAGGCCGCCGAGCACCGGTACGCCCAGGTCGCCCAGCCGGTCGGTGAGCACGTCCACCACTGTGGTGTCCCAGCCGTCGGCGCACTCGGTGAACTGGCCGACCGCCACCCCGGCGACGCCGGCCAGCGCGCCGCAGCGGCGCAGGTGGGTGAGCATCCGATCGATCTTGTACGGCGGCTCCTGCACCTCCTCGACCAGCAGGATCGCCCCGGTCAGGTCGGGCATGTCCGGGGTGCCGACCGACGCGGTGATCAGGCACAGGTTGCCGCCGAGCAGCCGCCCCTCGGCCCGCCCGGGCACCCGCACCGGATACGTCTCCTCCGCCTCAACGGCCTCGACCGTCACCGGTTCGGCGCGGGTCAGCGCGGCGTGCAGCGACTGTGCGGAGCGGATCGGGGTGCGCTCGTCCCGCCAGGCGGCGCCGGGACCGTGCAACCCGGCCAGCCGGGCGCCGCGCCACAGGGCGAACTGCAACGCGGTGATGTCGGAGAACCCGGCCACCACCTTCGGGTCCCGGCGTACCGCCGCCATGTCGATCAGGTCGACCACCCGCTGCGCCCCGTAGCCGCCCCGGGTGCAGATGACGCCGCGGATCTCCGGGTCGGCGAACGCCGTGTTCAGGTCCGCGGCCCGCAGCGCGTCGTCACCGGCCAGGTAGCCCCGCCGGGCGTACGCGTTCGGCGCGGACACCGCCCGCAACCCCCACCCGGTGAGCAGTTCGATGCCCCGCGCCACCCGCTCGGGTCGGGTCGGGCCGGACGGTGACACAAGCATCACCGCGTCGCCGGGACGCAGGGCCGGCGGGCGCAGGCAGTCGTCGGTGGGCACGACCCGGAGCCTAGCGCCGCCGTGCCGGACCGCCTGCCGTCGGGCGCACCGGCTAGCCTCGACGTCGTGGCGACCGCGCTGGTGATCGAGAACGACCCGACCGACGACCTCCGCCGCCTGGGGGAGTGGCTGACCGAAGGGGGGCTGGGGCTGCACGTCGTGCGCCCGCACGCGGGTGACGCGCTCCCTGCCGACCTGGAGGGATTTGCCGCCCTGGTGGTGCTCGGCGGCGCCCAACAGCCCTATCCGCTGCCCGACGGCAGCCCCGGCGCGCCCTGGTTCCCGGCGCTGGAAGGGCTGCTGCGCAAGGCGGTCCGGGGGCGCGTGCCCACGCTGGGCATCTGCCTCGGCGCGCAACTGCTCGCCACCGCGCACGCCGGCCGGGTGGAACGCAGCCGGTCCGGGCCGGAGGTCGGGCCGACGCTCGTCGGCCGGCGCGACGCCGCGGAGTCCGACCCCCTGTTCCGGTACGTGCCGTTGATGCCCGACGTGCTCCAGTGGCACGTCGACGAGATCACCGAGCTGCCGCACGGCGCGACCCTGCTCGCCGCCTCCACCCGCTACCCGCACCAGGCGTTCCGCCTCGGTGACCGGGCCTGGGGCCTGCAGTTCCACATCGAGTGCGACACCGCCATGATCGCCGAGTGGTCCCGCGACTCGGCCGCGCTGGCCGAGCTGGACTACGACCCGGAACTCGTGGTGGCCGCCTGCGACCGGGTGATGGCCGACATCGAGGAGGTCTGGCAGCCGTTCGCGATCCGGTTCGCCGCGCTGGCCCTCGGTCAGCTGGGTGACGACAACCCGCGCCGCAGCCTGCCGCTGCTCGGGCCCTGATGGTGACCCGACCGGCCCGCGGCCGGCTGGCCCGCTACGGCTTCGCCGAGGGCGAGGGCACCGTGAGCGCGGCCGACCTGCTCGGCCCGGACGGGCTGGACCTGTGGCGGCCGGACACTCAGGAACCGGTCGACGCACCGGCCGCCGAGTTGCTCACCGCGCTGTCCCGCGCCGCCAACCCGGACCTGGCGCTGCGCCAGTTGCACCGGCTGGTCGAGGCGGAGCGGCGGTTCGGCGACGAGGCGGCGGTACGCGACGCGCTCGCCGCCGACCCGGGCCTGCGCCGCCGGTTGATCGCGGTGCTCGGCGCCTCCTCCGCCCTCGGTGACCACCTGGTGGCAAACCCGGGGCAGTGGGCGGTGCTGGCGACCCGGCCGGACGGGCTGGCCCCGATCGCGGACGGCCGGCTCGACCTGGCCGTCGCCGCCCGACTCACCACGGCCAGCGGCGCCGTCCCGTTGTTGCGCCAGGCGTACCGGTTGGCGTTGCTGCGGATCGTGGCGGCCGACCTGACCGGTGGGCGTGGCCTGGAGCAGACCATGGCGGCGCTGTCCGGGCTGGCCGACGCCACCCTGGACGCCGCCTGCGACATCGCCGTGGACGAGCTGCCCGAGGGCACGCCCCGGCCGCGCCTGGCCGTGGTGGCGATGGGCAAGTGCGGGGGCGACGAGCTCAACTACATCTCCGACGTGGACGTCATCTTCGTCGCCGCCGACGACGACGACCTGACCGCCGCCACCGGGGTCGCCGCCCGGCTGATCCAGGTGTGCGGGCTGGTGGCCTGGCCGGTGGACGCGGCGCTGCGGCCGGAGGGCAACCGGGGGCCGCTGGTCCGTACGCTCGCCAGCCACCTGGCCTACTACCGCCGCTGGGCGCGCACCTGGGAGTTCCAGGCGCTGCTCAAGGCCCGCCCGGCGGCGGGCGACCTGGAGCTTGCCCGGGAGTGGGTCGAGGCGCTCGCCCCGTTGGTCTGGACCGCGGCGGAGCGGCCGGAGGCGGTCGAGGACATCCGCGCCATGCGCCGCAGGATCATCGACAACATCCCGCCGAAGGAGCAGGACCGCGAGATCAAACGCGGTCCGGGCGGGCTGCGCGACATCGAGTTCGCGGTCCAGCTGCTCCAGCTCGTGCACGGCCGGGGTGACGAGTCGCTGCGGGTGCCGGGCACCCTGCCGGCGCTGCGGGCCCTGGTCGCCGGCGGCTACGTCGGCCGCGCCGACGGGGAGGCGCTGCTGCGCGGCTACCGCTTCCTGCGCGCCGTCGAGCACCGGCTCCAACTCCAGGCCCTGCGCCGCACCCACACCGTGCCCACCGAGCCGGCCGCGTTGCGCTGGCTCGCCGCCGCGCTCGGCTACGCGGCCACGCCGGGGCGCAGCGCCGTCGAGGAGTTCCGCGCCGAGTGGATCACGCACGCCGCCGAGGTACGCCGGCTGCACGCGAAACTGCTCTACCGGCCGCTGCTGGAGTCGGTGGCCCGGGTACCGGCCGAGGGCCTGCGGCTCACCCCGGAGGCGGCCCGGCACCGCCTGGAGGTGCTCGGCTTCGCCGACCCGGCCGGGGCGCTGCGGCACATCCAGGCGCTCACCGGCGGGGTGAGCCGCACCGCCGCGATCCAGCGCACGTTGCTGCCGGTGCTGCTGGACGAGTTCGCCGATGCCCCCGAGCCCGACCGGGGGCTGCTCAGCTACCGCCAGGTCTCCGACAAGCTGGGCAGCACGCCGTGGTATCTGCGCCTGCTGCGCGACTCCGGCCCGGTGGCGCGCCGGCTCGCCCGGGTGCTCTCCTCCTCCCGGTACGCCGCGGACCTGTTGGCCCGGGAGCCGGAGGCGCTGCGGCTGCTGGCCGAGGACAGCGAGTTGACCCCGCGTCCCCGCCCGACCCTGGTCGAGGGGTTCGCCGCCGCGGCGGCCCGGCACGACGACCCGGTCGAGGCCATCCGGGCGGTCCGCGCGCTGCGCCGCCGCGAACTGGTGCGGATCGCCTGCGCGGACGTGCTGAGCCGGGCCGGCGCACTGGCCCCGCTGACCCCCCGCCCGGCCGGTGGCGGGGAACGCCGGCCCACAGTGGTGGACGTGACCGCGGTCGGCGCCGCGCTGTCGCACGTCACCGACGCCACGCTTGCCGCCGCGCTGCGCGCCGCCCGCACCGTCCACGCCGGCCCGCCCGGCCTGCGTTTCGCGGTGATCGGCATGGGCCGGCTCGGCGGGTACGAGTCCAACTACCTGTCCGACGCCGACGTGCTCTTCGTCTACGACCCGCCGCCGGGCGTGGACGAGAGCGCGGCCAGCGCGGCCGCGCACGCCATCGCCGAGGAGCTGCGCCGGTTGCTCTCCGCGCCCGCCCCGGACCCGCCGCTGGGCGTCGACGCCGACCTGCGCCCCGAGGGTCGCCAGGGTCCCCTGGTCCGCAGCCTGGCCGCGTACGCCCAGTACTACGCCCGTTGGTCGCGGGTGTGGGAGGCGCAGGCGCTGCTGCGGGCCCGGTTCGTCTGCGGCGACGCCGACCTGGGTGCCGAGTTCGAGGCGATGGTCGAACCGGTGCGCTACCCGGCCGACGGGCTGAGCCGCGAGCAGGTGATCGAGATCCGCCGGCTCAAGGCGCGGGTGGAGACCGAGCGCATGCCCCGCGGCGCCGACCCGGCCACCCACACCAAACTGGGTCGGGGCGGGCTCGCCGACGTCGAGTGGGCGGTGCAACTGCTCCAGCTCCGGCACGCCGGTCAGGTGCCGGCGCTGCGCGGCACCCGTACCCTCGACGCCCTCACCGCGGCCCGCGACGCCGGCCTGCTCGACCCGGAGGACGCGGTCGAACTGGCCGCCGGTTGGACGCTCGCCGCCCAGGTGCGCGACGCGCTGATGCTGGTGCGCGGTCGGGCCGGCGACCAGTTGCCCCGGCACGGGGTGGAGCTGGCCGGCGTGGTCCGGCTGCTGGGCCGCGAGGACCAGGGCGAGTTCCTCGACGAGTACCTGCGCACCGGCCGCCACTCCCGCACGGCCGTGCAACGCATCCTGGAGTCCCCGCTCTGACCGACCACACCCCGCCCGTCGGATGCGCCGGGGGAGCAGGGTGGGTCAGCTCGTCAGGGTGTAGAGGCCGGGGCGGGGGACGGTGACCGTCGTCCACGCGCCGTCGGGGGTGACGGTGGCGCCGCCGGAGGCGGTCAGCCAGCGGTCATGGCGTATCCGCACCGGGACCGGGCCGGGCGCGGAGGCGCGGAACGTGATCGAGGCCCCGTCCTGGCGGACCAGTTCGCCGGGTGCGCCGACGAGCGGGGTGGGCGCGGCGACGGCGTACAACCGCCAGTGCCGGTCCGACCAGACCTCGGTCAGGTACGGCTGGCCGAGCGCCACCAGTTCCGCCTCCGACCGGCCCACCCAGGAGAACTCGGCGTCGGGCACCGCCACGTACTGCACCGCGTTGTCGGCCAGCCAGTCCCGGTAGGTGATCGGGTTCAGCGGAATGCCGGTGCCGTCCGCGCCGGGCACGGTGGTGAAGAACAGTCCGTTGCGGTCGATGTCGGCCTGCCGCAGCCAGCCCCGGGCCAGCGGCACCTCGCCGAGGCGGGCCGCCTCCCAGTAGTTGCGGGTCGGCGGCACCTCCACCCGCCCGGTGAGGCCGCGCCGGGCCAGTTCCGCGCGCAGCGGCGCGTAGTACGCCGGGTCGGCCGTCGGGTCGCCGGCGCTACGCACGTCGGCGGTGACCACCGGCGGCTGCCACCAGCAGACCACGGCCAGCAGGGCGGCCAGCCCGAGCGCGCCGACCGGGCGAGGGAGCCGGCCCGCGCCGAGCCGGGCGGGTGCGGTGGCGGCGGCAGCCAGCACCGGCAGCGCGAACATCACCACCAGACGGGTGGCGTTCAACCCGACCGGGGTGGGCAGCAGCGCCGACGCCAGCACCCCGGCCGCGGACAGCAACGCGCCCACCCGCACCGGCCGGTACGCCACGAGCGCCCCCACCACCAGGCTCGTCACCACCGCGTGCACGGTGTCGGCCGTGCTGATGTTCATCCAGCCGCCCTCGCCGAACAACAGCCCGGTCACGGCCAGCGGAACCGCCGCCGGCACCGCTAGCAGCAGGCCGTCGGCGTACCGGCGGGTCAGCAGAAGCGCGACGCCGGCGAGCCCGACGAACAGCCCCGCCACCGGGCTGGCCGCGGAGGCGAGCAGCGCGGCGACGACCGTGGCGGCGGTGCGGGCGCGGCGGGCGGGCAGGGTCAACGCCAGCAGCGCGGCCAGCCCGAACGCGACGCCGAGGGCGTAGGTGACCCGGCCGGAGACCAGGTTGCCGGCGATGGTGAGCGCCCCCACCAGGCTGCCGAGCAGCGGGCGGGGCACCCGGGTGCGGACCAGCAGCGCCGCGAACGCGGCGGCCGAGGCGAGCAGCGCGAGCGCGCCGGTGACGCGTACCCCGAGCAGGGCCATCAGGGGCGGCGACAGGAGGCTGTAACCCCACGGGTGCACCCCGCCGTACCAGCGCAGGTCCACCAGGGCCGGCCCGTGCGCGGCGAAGAAGTCGGCGCGGGCGACCTGCGCGGACAGGTCCGAGCCGGTGGCCGGCAGGACGAGGTACGCCACCGCGAGCACCAGCGCGAACGCGGCGGACACCGCCACCACCCGACCGCCCCGCATGCCCACCTCCTGATCGCGAACCACCGTACTGGCAGCATGTCCGACGTGCCTCACCACCTCTCGCGTTGGATCGGACTGGCGGGCTCGGTGCTGCTCGCGGTGGCCGCGTTCCTCGGCGGCTCGCTGCCCGACGGCGACCTGCGCCCCACCCCGGTCAGCATCTGGCAGGGCCCCGACGGGCCGCTGGTCATCGGGTTGTGGCTGGTCGGCACCGGTCTGCTGGCGTGGGCCTGGTGGTCGCTGCGCGACCGGGTGCCGTCGACCCGGTGGGCGCTGGTCACGGTGGCGCTGTGGCTGCTGCCGATGCTCGTCGCACCGCCGCTGGGCAGCCGGGACGTCTACGCGTACGCCTGCCAGGGTGCCAGCTTCTCGGCCGGGATCAACCCGTACGAGCAGGGCGTGTCCGCGCTGCCCTGCCCGTGGCTGGACACCATCTCCTTCATCTGGCGGGACACCCCGGCCCCGTACGGACCGCTGTTCGTGCTGCTCGCCGGCGCCGTGGTGAAGGCCACCGGTTCGCTGCTCGGGGCGGTGGTGCTGTTCCGGGTGCTCGCCGTTGCCGGGGTGGCGCTGACCGCCTGGGCGGTGCCGGTGCTGGCCCGCCGCTGCGGGGTGCCGCCGCAGCGGGCGGTGTGGCTGGCGCTGGCCAGCCCGCTGGTGCCCGTGCACCTGGTGTCCGGGGCGCACAACGACGCGTTGATGGTCGGCCTCCTGGTCGCCGGGCTGGCCGTGGTCGCGGCCCGGCCGGGGCGGCCCGGCCCGCTGCTAGCCGGTGGGGCGCTGCTCGGGCTGGCCGCCGCGATCAAGATCACCGCGTTGGTCGTGGTGCCGTTCGCGGCGTTGGCCGCGATCGTCGGGGCGTACCGGATCCGGACGCTGGTGCGCGACGGTGGGTGGGTGGTCGGCGGCTCGCTCGCGTCGCTCGCCGCGGTCACCCTCGTCTCCGGCCTGGGGTTGGGGTTCGTCGGCGGGCTGGAACAGGGCGGCCTGGTGGTCGCCTGGACGTCCCCGCCGACGGCGGTGGGGCAGACCGTCGGTTACCTGCTGGTCCCGTTCGGGGTGCACGTCGACGCGCTGCCGGTGACCCGGGCGATCGGCATGGTGGTGCTGGTCGGGGTGCTGGTGTGGCTCTGGTTCCGGTCGTGGCGCCGGGGTGAGCCGCTCTGGCACGCCGCGCTGGCGCTCACCGCCACGGTCGCGTTGGCCCCGCTGTTCCACCCCTGGTACTGGCTGTGGCCGCTGGCCGTGCTGGCCGCCACCGCCCACCGCACGCTCTGGTTCTCGATCGTCACCGTGGTGTCGTCGTTCCTGGTGCTCGCGGACGGCACCGGGTGGGCCCGGTTCACCAAGATGCCCGGTGCGCCGCTGATGACGCTGTTCGTGATCGTGGTGGTGGTGCGGTTGGTACGGTCGGCTCGGCAGGGTCGGCAACCGGTTCCCGTGGACTGAGGAGGGTGCCGGTGAGCGAGCCCGACGCACCCGTCCGGCCGATCGCCGCCGGTCTCGCCCGCTACGCCGGTCTGGCCGGGGCGGTCCTGCTCGCCGCCGCCGGCTGGCTCGGCGGGGCACGCCCCGACACGCCCCCACGCGCCACGCCCGCCGCGATCTGGCAGGCGCCGTACGGGCCGTTGGCCCTCGGTTGCTGGCTGGTCGGCACGCTGCTGCTGGTGGGCGCCTGGTGGTCGCTGCGCTGGGGCGCCCCGTCGACGCGGTGGGCGTACCTGACCGCGGGCCTCTGGGCGCTGCCGCTGCTGGTCGCGCCGCCGGTGGGCAGCCGGGACGTCTACTCGTACGCCTGCCAGGGCTGGACCTGGACGCAGGGGCTCAGCCCGTACCGGGTGGGGGTGGCGGGGGCTGGCTGCCCGTGGACCGGCTCGGTGTCGCCGATCTGGCGGGACACCCCCGCGCCGTACGGGCCGTTCTTCGTGCTGCTGGCCGGCCTGGCCGTGCTCGCCGGTGGCGGCCTGCTCGGGACGGTGGTGCTGCTGCGGTTGGTCGCGGTGGCCGGGGTGCTGCTCGTCGCGTTCTGCCTGCCCGGCCTGGCCCGGGCCGCCGGGGTGCCCGCCCGCCGGGCCGCCTGGCTGGTGCTGGCCTGCCCGCTGGTCGGCACGCACCTGGTCGCGGGCGCGCACAACGACGCCTTCGCGCTCGGGTTGGTGCTGCTTGGGCTGCTGGTGCTGGTCCGCCGGCCCGGCACGGCAGGCGCGCTGGTCGCGGCCGGGGTGCTGTTGGGGCTCGCGGTGGCGGTGAAGGCGCTGGCCGCGGTGGTGCTCCCGTTCGCCGCGCTGGCCGCCGTGCCCGGCCGCCATACGTGGCGGGCGTTGCTGCGCGACGGCGGTCGGCTGGCCGGGGCGGTGCTCGGCACGCTGCTCGTCGCCTCGCTCGCCACCGGCCTCGGCCTGGGCTGGGTGGCCGGGTTGGGGCACAGCGGCGACTCGCAGCAGTGGACGTCGCCGCCCACCGCGCTCGGCCTGGTCGTCGACTACGCCGGTGAGCTGGCCGGGTCCCGGCCGTCCGCGGTGCCGGTGACCCGGGCGGTGGCGCTGGTGCTGCTGGCCGTCGTGGTCGTGGCGCTCTGGTGGCGGGCGTGGACGAGGCTGCTCCGAGGGGACGACACCCCGCCGGGGGACCGGCCGTCCCCGGTCGGGACGGCGCTGCTCGGCGCCGGCCTGGCACTGGCCGCCACGGTGCTGCTGTCCCCGGTCTTCCACCCCTGGTACGCGACCTGGCCGCTGACCCTGCTCGCGGTGGCGGCCGTGCCGCTGGCCCGGGAGGTCTGGTTCGTGGCGCCCTGCGCGCTGGCCTCGGTGCTCACCCTGCCCGACGGCACGAACCTGGCCCGGTTCACCAAGGCGCCGGGCGCGGTGCTGATGAGCGTGCTCGTGCTGGTGCTCGCCGTGGTCGGTGTCCGGGCCGGGCTGCGCCGCCGCGCGGCCCGCTGAGCCGACGTGCGTGGCCGCGACGGAAACGGCCGGGCCGGCCCCGCGTGTGGCGGAGCCGGCCCGGCCGGTGCGGACAGCGGTGTTCAGCAGTCGTAGTACATGGCGAACTCGTGCGGGGTCGGCCGCAGGCGCACCGGGTCGACCTCGTTGGACCGCTT
>NZ_JBNCKZ010000009.1:0-58211 GCF_049841795.1 Micromonospora sp. DT31
GATCCTCAACGAGGCGCCGCTCTCGATTCCCCGGCTCAACGGCCATCGGCTGGTACGGGCGTCCTCGGTTGCCATTAGTGCTGGTACAACACCCGCCGCCGGCACTCCACCCTCGGCTACCTCAGCCCCGCCGCCTACGAAGCCGCCAGTCCGACAAGTAGCGTGACAACGAGCTATTGACCCTGTCCGTCAAATCGGGTCAACCCCACCGCTGTTCGCCGGTTTGGCTGTTCGCTGGGGTGCTCAGCCAGTTTCCGGGTGCCAGTTGCTGCTCATCGTCAATCTTGGCCGGTGTTTGTGGCCTCGTGGGACTCTGTTGGCGAATTCGCCCGTCGGTGTTAAGCAGCGGGAAGCTCCGGGCTGGCCAGCCGGCCTCCGAACAGCGCCCTCACCACGGGAGCGATGAAGACGGCTGACGCGATAGTCAGCACCACGGCCACAGGAACGATGTGCTCCGCCTGCCACTCGAAATCGCCCGCGGTGATAGCCGTTTGATCGACGCCAAAGATACCCACCGACGACGGCAGCAGCGAGGCCGGGTACCACAGCGCCGCGTATGAATACGGCAGACCAGCGCCATCGTTGAGCGTCCAGTAACCGGCCACGTCATAGATCAACGCACTATCGACGACGACCGCCACATCGCAGGCCACCAGGGCCGCGACGCCCAGCAGTACCACGGCACTCCTGGCGTGCCCCCAACTCACCAGCCGGCCCGCCAGGAATGCGCCCATGCCGAGGAGCACCGCCCAGGCGCTGGCAGTGAGTGCCTCGATCGGCAGGTACTCGGCACGCCGCCCGTGCGCAAGCAGCACAAGCAACAGCACTGCAGCGACCCACAACAGACCAAGCCGCTTGATCATCGACAAGCCTGAATCCATGCCGCGAGGCTACCGCAGATCGACTCGGCTCCTGAACCAGAGACTCTGGCGGCGGGGAGCAGGAGCAGCGGTCCGTACTGTTCCGGATCTTGCGAAGCGGCCTGACTGCTCGCTTACTGAGGTGACCCCTATCGGCCGGACGCCTCGATGTCTGTCGGGGCCCTTGGTGGAGCTTTTCCTAGGTGTCGGGGCTGACGTCACCCAGGCGGCTGTGCCGGCGGCGAGGGCTGCTGTACGGGCCCGGATCGCAAAGACAGCGACCCCGCAAAGGGCCGCTGAGCTGGAGCAGAGTGGGCCGGAGGCACCACCATGCGAACCAACCGGCGACCATCATCGGTGACCCGCTACCTCTGCCATTAACGGGAGCGCTGGCAGGTAGGGCCGCGTCGTGACGGACTATTGCGTGCGGCGCGTCGGAGGGCGCCGCTCAGACCGCCCGGCCGCAACACTTCTTGTACTTGGCTGTCGATCCGCACCAGCATGGGGAGTTGCGCGGTGGCGGCCACGCGATCGTGTGCGCCTCTGGAAAGGTCTCGCCGTAGCGGGCCTTGAGCGCAGGATCGAGGGGAGACTCGCCGGTCCGGTCAGCGAACTTGCAGAGGTCGGTGACTGTTGCCGGCACGACCCGGATGGCTGGCACACCGTCGTTCGCCAACTCACGCCACCGGCGCTCGGCAGCCTGATAGTGCTCGTCGTCGGTCGTGTCGTATTCCTGGGGCCACCGCCGTCGCGCCTCGGCCCGCTCCTGGCGCTGAAAGATCAGCATCCGCACCTGCCGTGGCATCCGTCCAGACTCCACGGCGTCCCGCACACCATCCACGTCGACGGGCCGCTGCCCCTGTAGGGCCGCCGGAGCCAGCTCATCGGTAGCATCCGGCACCAGACCCAACCGCCGACGGACCGCACGACGGCCGCGAAGCATCACCGACGACATCTGTATCCAGCCATCCGGGCCGCTCAGCGCCCGCAACTCCTCGGCCGACAGACGGGCCACCGCCCGGTCGTACCAGCGCAACGCACCATGCAGGTCGCCTCGCTCGGCGAGCAGCTCGGCGACCAGCGTGCAGTGACCGTCATTCGTCGCTGCGTCGTGGGCCAGGCGATCCAGCACGACATACGCCTCATCGACGTCGCCTTGCTCGAATCGCACCTCGGCGAGCTGCGCCATCGCGTAGCAGCCGTCCCCGCCGCCGTCAGTGATCAGCTTGCTCAGCAGGTCGGCTGCTCGGTCGAGCCGCCCCGCCCGGCGCCATGCGTCGGCAGCATCGAGCAGGATCTCGCCGCGCTCGTCCGGGTACTGCTCCACCTCGGCCTCAAGGGCTGCAGCCTCGTCAGCCACGCTCATCGACACGGTGCCTACCGTACTGAACACCTTGGCACTATCGGGGAAGGAGGGCCAGCGGCGTCAGGAGCGGTAGACATCCCTTCGATGATCAATGTCCACAACAGTCACCATGTGGTTGTCCTCGTCGATGCGGTAGATGATCCGGTAGGTGCCTCGCCGGGCGCTGAACCGATCCGACAACGGCGGCAGCAAACGCTTCCCAACCCGGTAGGGCTCTCGTACCAACGGCCCGGTCATGAACTCGTACGCGGCGACCGCGACGGCCTCCGACAACCGTTCGGCGAGCGCTCGACGGACGGTCGGCGTGGTGCGGAGCGTGTACGGATCTTCCGGCAGCCGGGGACTCACGCGGCCGAGGCGCGACGGGCGCGAATGGTCTCCGCAAGCTGGTCGGCGGACACGTCTTCACCTCGGGCCAGTTCCGCGTCGGAGTCGGCCAGTCGCCGCAGGGTGCCCGCATCTCCGAGAACCGCGACGGTTTCCTCGAGCCGCTCCAGGTCCTCCACCGAAACCAGCACCGCCGACGGCCGGCCGTGCACCGTCACCGTCACCCGCTCGTGGTGGTCGTGCACCCGCCCCACCAGCTCAGAAAGCCGGGTCTTCACTTCCCCCAACGGCAGCGTCGTCATGGTCACAAGTATGACCAAAAGTCGCGTGGGCGTCCACCAATCCTCCAGACGCCACGCCGACGGTTCGTATAGTGACCACACCGCGCCACAGAACAGCAGGTCAGAAAGTTGGGTGGGCCGGAGGTACCACCATGCGAACCGACAGACGACCATCGCCGGTGACCCGCTGCCGCTGCGTTTGGGCAGGTCAGCCCAATGACGCGGGACCTACGGCCGTCGCCGATCGAGCGGCTGACCGGCGCCGACCCTGTCCGAGAATTCCTGTATGAGGGACTAACGGCACCAGCGGCGCGGGCGGTCCGCTCCCGCATGGTGATCGAGATCGTCGCCCACCTTCACGACACGCTGACCGATCCGCTCACCACCGAGGCCGCCGCGTACGAGACGTTCGTACGGACGATCTCGATCCTGAACGTGCTCCTTCCCGACGGGAGGAGACGATGACCGACGACCGCACTCTCGTCGCCGGGCCGCCGGTCCGATTCTCCGATGCCGAGAAGATCAACCCGTTCCAGGTGCTGATCGAACTGCACGACCATGCCCTGAGGCAGTCGTCCGGGTCGTCCCGGGACGAGGCATTGACGGAGTTGGCGCTCACCGCCGCCGTGATTTCCTGGTGGAGCCGATGGCAGCCGATCACCATCCACCAGGCGCTGCGGCGCGGAGCCGACCTGGCGGACATCGCCGAAGCGACCGGGCTGGACCCGGGCGAGGTCGTCCGCCGCTGGGAGCGGTGGACCGATGTCCAGACCCGCTTGGACATCGGCGGACGTCCCGCGGTCGACCCCATCGAGGTCCGGACCATCCGGGAGCAGATCCGGGCGGAGGCGGGCCGATGACACCAACCCGGGTGGCCCGCACCATCAGCACCGCCGCCGTCGCGTCCATCGCCGCCTGGTCCTCGTGGAGCCACATGGTCCACGTCGCTCTCACCTTCGGCGAGCGACCGGAGGTCGCACTTGTCCTGCCGATCTCCGTCGACGGCATGCTCATCGTGGCCTCCACCGCCATGGTCGAAGACAAACGAGCCGCCAGACCCGTCCGCTGGTCAGCCCGGATCGCGTTCACGGCCGGCGTGGCCGCCAGCGTCGGCGCGAACATCGCCGCCGCCCATCCGAGCTTGGGGGCGCGGGTCGTGGCGGCATGGCCGGCAGTCGCGCTCCTGCTGGTGGTGGAGATGCTCACCCGCAGTCAGCCGGCACCGGCATCCGCAACGGCGGCACTGGACGGCGCGATTGTTCAACATGCTGGTGCAGCTTCTACGAGCGCGGACATGGACGCCGGACAGCCGCGCTCAGCCCCGGCGACCCAAGCCCTCCTACGACCGGATAAATCCGAAGGCGCCCGACAGACGAGTACTCCGAGGCGCCAACGGCGAGGCGCGGGCCGGACCGCCGTCGCTCTGGCCGCGATTCAGGCCGGCCGCCCGGAGGCGGGGATGGCAGAGATTGCCGCTGAACTCGGCGTGACCGAGCGGCATGTCCGAAGGCTGCTGACCTCCACCCAATCGCCGAATGAGTAGAGCGATCTGTCGGAGCTTGCGGTCTCGGTTGCGGCCGTCGAGCTAACCGGCTACGAGAGGGCCGGCAACGGTGTCCGACCCTCTCGTGCCCGGTCATATGAGCCAAGCGCAAGAGCTGGACCTATGCTCTAGCCCAGTCCCCGCACTCAGTCCAAGATGTCAAGATCGGGCAGGTCGTCCACGATCTTCATTGTCCGCACGCTCACAGTGACGATCCGCATAACCAGGTCGATGATGTAGCGGGGATCGTCGGACCAGTCGTTCGGGTCGTTGATAATGCCGGAGTCCTTGTCGACCTTGACCCGATACCTGTCGATGAGCCACTCAATCCCAGAGCGACCACCAAGCTGGTAGCGGTACGCCTCCTCTGGGATGCCGGTGAGGGTCACGCGGTGGTTGTAGTGGATTGTCGAACGGTCTACCACTCCCTTCTCCCTCCGGAACTTCATCTTGGTCACCCGAAATAGCTCGTCCAACGGGGTAGTAGATGCCTCACCCGCGACGGTCACGGCGACGCCCTTATACGGCTCCGCCCGCTCATAGCCGATATGCAGTTCGGCGAGCGTACGGCCGGCCTGGGCAAAACCTCGGAAATCGGCCGCCTTTGGGATGCGCGGCAGCGACTTTTTCAAGTCCGCCGCAAACCATTTCCGGTACTGTGGAGAGTGAAGTAGACCATAGGAGTAGTAGAAGATGTCATCCTTGCTGATCGCAGCATCGCCGTACGTTTTGCGGTAGCCATGAAGTGCCGCATCGGTAATATTGTCAACGCGATCGTAGCCGACCTCATCCTCTATTGCCGAAAAGAGATCATCACCTTTTCCGCGCTCACGATAGAAATAGCGAGCAAAGAGTGGCCCGACGCTTTTAGTGCCCACTGCATGCAGGTCGGGGGCGGCGTCTACCATCAGGACCGAGAACGGCTCCTCTGAACCTGCACCGGTGACGTAGATGCCCATATTGGCATGCTCGGCCGAGGGGAAGATTCGTGGAAGCTGATAAACGGTGTTGTTTAGCTTCGGATCAAAGTAGGCTCGCTGCCTAGTGAAGGGCCGGTACGTCGAGATAAAGATACGGCGATCGTCAAAGCTGTACTCTTCGCCTTTGGCGATGCGAACCTTATCTGCCCGGTCCCAGCTAATCCTTTTCGGGTCCAAGTCGATGTACTCATCCGCGTGCGAACCCTTGGGGGAGGTAATACCTTCCTTCTTGCAATACTGCAAGAATCCTCTCACTTGAGAGTTGTAGAAGTCAATCATCGACCGCATGTTTGCCCTTAGCTGGCGGTCGGAAAAGTTGTATGCCCAAGCGTCTCGACCAGTCTTAAGGCCGCTGGAATACAGCTCGAAAATGGCGCCCTGTCTGTCGTTAGGCTCCTTCCCGGCTAGGGCCTGAAAAGATGCAAAACGCTCGTCTCTTAGATTGATCCAGTCGCCTGATTGGTTTGGCGCAAGGCGTTGCCAATCGACAGTGTCGAGACCTTGACCACCAACGATGCGCAGCTTATCTTCGCGACTCAGATAGTCGCCAATATCGCGATAGTAGAGCGCACATTCATTCGTCGCAACACTTCTGCCACCCTTGATCAAAAGTAGAACTGCGACAGTATTTCGGCTACCTGAACCGAAAATCTTACCGCCTTCTCGGCGCGACTGCTCACCGCTCGTCCGCTGGTTCCCGCGAAGGTTGTAGCAGTAAATCGTGTCGAATTCATTGGCCAAAGACTTGCGAAGACCATCTGCCGAATTGTCGTCTATATACCCACCGTTGGAGACGAATGCCACAACACCTTCATCCTCGATCCGGTCGGAGGCCCAGCGGATGGCCCGGATATAGGAGTTGTAAAGCGAAGTCTTCAGCGTAGCAGCAGAAGCCACCACGTAAGTCTCTGCAATGCGCTGATCCAGCACTTCATACTTCATGTTTTGGTTATTGTCGTTTGCGCGATCCTGGCCGCCGAAGTAGGGCGGGTTTCCGATTATTACTGTAATCTTCTGATTTTGTTGTTTCTTGGCGCGCTCGCTGTTGCCTTCGAGGACGTCAAGACCGTCGAGCTTCGCGGTCCCCTCGGCGAGCTGGAAGGTGTCGGTGAGGACGATGCCTTCGAAGGGCCGGTAGTCGCCACCGGTCAGGTCGTGGAACGCGGCCTCGATGTTGACGGCGGCGATGTAATAGGCGAGCAGCACGATCTCGTTGGCGTGCAGCTCACTCGTGTACTTGCGAAGGAGGTCCTCCGGCTTGACGACGCCGGATTGAAGGAGGCGGACCGGGAAGGTGCCGGTGCCGACGAACGGGTCGATGATCTGGACGCCCTCGTCCGACAGTGAGCGGCCGAAATGCTTGTTCAGCGCCTGTTCCGTGGAACGGATGATGAAGTCGACAACCTCGACGGGGGTGTAGACGATGCCGAGGGCGTCAGCTGTCTTGGGCAGGGCGGTCTTGAAGAACTTGTCGTACAGCTCGACGATGACCCGCTGGCGACCCTCATGGTTGTCGATGCCCTCGGCGCGCACCCGCACCGACTGGTAGAACTCGTCGAGCTTCTTGCTCTCGGCGTCGAGCCCTTGGTCGTCGAGGATGTCGAGCATCCGCTGCATGGCCTTGGAGACTGGGTTGTGTTCGGCGAAGCCATAGTCCTTGAACAGCGCATCGAAGACCGGCTTGGTGACGATGTGCTGAGCCAGCATGTCGATGGCGTCGGTCTCACTGACGCCGGGGTTGATGTTGACCCGAAGCTCGTCGAGAAACTCCTCGAAGGCGTTGCGCTTATCGGGCAGCGTCAGGGCGGCCTTGATCCGGGTGACATGCCGGTCGGCGATCTGGGCGATGTCGCGGGCCCAGTCTTCCCAGTACTGCCGCTGGCCGACCTTGTCGACGATGCGGGCGTAGATCGCCTCCCGCCAGTCCGTGACGGAGAAGAGGGCTTCCTGGATGTGCTTGGCGCTCTGGGCTTCCTTCGCCTTAGCGGCCGCGGCGCTGGCGTCCGTACTCGATCCGTCGCGGTCGCCGACCGACTCGTCGCCCGGGCCGATGCTGCCGATGCCGATCTTGTTGTCGGGCTTGTTCTTGTTCAACTCGATCTGGTTGACGGTCGCGTTGAACCGGTCGTCGTGGGCGCGCAGGGCTTGAAGGACCTGCCAGACCGTCTTGAAGCGCTGGTTGTCGGCGAGTGCCTTCTCGGGCGCCATCCCGGCAGGGATGGCGACCGGCAGGATGATGTAGCCGTAGTTCTTGCCGGACGCGAGGCGCATGACCCGTCCGACGGACTGGACGACATCGACCACCGAGTTGCGGGGGTGGAGGAACAGGACGGCGTCCAGGCTCGGCACGTCTACGCCCTCGGACAGGCAGCGGGCGTTGGACAGGATGCGCGCGTTGGCGGGGCCGGGATCCTGCTTCAGCCAGTCCAGCAGCTTGTTGCGGCGCAGCATGTTGAAGGTGCCGTCGACGTGTTCGACCTCGCAGCGCAGCACCTCGTCGTCGGCGTCGTCGTAGGCGTCGACCACGTCGTTGAAGCGCTTGGCGATCGCGGTGGAGTCGGCGATGGAACGCGCGAACGCGACGGCCCGCTTCATGGGTGCCTCGCCTTCGGCGAAGCCGGAGCCGTCGGCGAACGTGCCGGTGCGCTTCGCCATCGCGTTCCAACAGCCGATGATCTTCGCGGCGTCGTCGAGTCTCAGTTCGGAGTCTCCGCCGGCCAGCCCTTGCTGCAGCGTCTTGGCGACCCTGCCCTCATCAACGGTGAGGATGAGGACCTTGTAGTCGGTGAGCAGACCTCGCTCGACGGCCTTGCCGAAGCCCAGGCGGTGGAACTCGGGACCGTAAGTGGCTTCGTCATCCATGGAGGCGAGCAGCGCGTCCGCGTTGCGGGCCTCGGCCTTGGTGTCCTCGTTGTAGAGCCGCGGTGTCGCGGTCATGTAGAGGCGGCGGTCGCCGCCGAGGTAGGTGTCGTCGTGGATCCGGACGAACGCTGATTCGTCCTGGCCGGCCAGGGTGACGCCGGTGGTGCGGTGGGCCTCGTCGCAGAGGATCAGGTCGAAGCGCGGCAGGCCCTGCTGCTGCGCGGCGGCGACGGTGGCGATGGACTGGTAGGTGGAGAAGACGACTGTCAGCCCCCGGTGGTCCGCCACGCTGGTCATCTGCTGGATCAGCCGAGCCGGGTCGGTGGTGGCGGGCAGGGCCAGGTCGTAGGTGGCCATGTCCTTGTCGTCGCCTGCGGGCTGCTGCTTGCCGACCTTCGTGTCCGAGCACACCGCGAACGCGCGCAGTGGCACCTCGGACTCGTACGACCACTCCCGCAAGCTTTGCGAGAGCAGGGCAATGGAGGGGACCAGGAACAGGACATTGGTGTGCTCGCCCGTGCCTGCGGCGGCGCGCTCCTGCTGCAGCCGTTCGGCGATCTTCAGGCTGGTGAACGTCTTGCCCGTCCCGCACGCCATGATCAGCTTGCCGCGATCGTGCCGGGTAAGGCCGGTGAAGACGTCCTCGACAGCCTCACGCTGATGCGGGCGGGGAGTCTTCTTGGCCCGCAGTGTCAGATCGGGCTGGTGGCCGTAGCTGGGGATATGCCACTCGACTGGGCTCTGCGAGATCTCGACGAGCCCGACCCGCGTGACGGGGATCTGCTGGTCGGCGAGCGCCGCCTCGGCGTGGACGTTCCACTTCTCCGTCGTCGAGATGATCAGACGGCGAGTGAAGCCACCCTTGCCAGACGCGGTGAAAAACGAGTCGATGTCCGCTTTCTCGACGGTGTGGTGCGGCTCGTAGAACTTGCACTGAATCGCGCAGTAGCCGCCGGTCTCCCGGTCCAGGGCGACCAGGTCGATGCCCGTGTCCCGCCGGTCGTGCGCCGCCCCAGGCCAGTCGGCCCACATCCAGACCCGGCTGAACTGCTCGGTCCACTGCGGGTCGATGCTGAGGTACTTGAGCATCAACTCCTCGAAGCCAGTGCCGCGATCTCGGTTGGTAGTCGAGTTGTCGCGGATCGCCTTCATGACGTCGTGCACGGTCGTCACTACGCTTCGATTCCCGTCCGAGTCGTCGACGAGCAGCCCACCCGCCGAGAGGATCACACCGAAAGTAGGCACTCTACTGCTACCCACCGCCCTGAAACGAGTGCGGCCTGCGACTGTCGGCGCCTTCGGGGCTCACACTGGGCTGACTGCATCAGGCAGGGGTTGCAGACCGACCAGCGACGGTTGCTGCGGAGGTCGCCGAATGTTCCTATCGGCATGTTCAAGTTACTCACCGTTAGTGGTCATCATCGTCCGTATGGAAGGACGCGGCCTCCTCGTCCAGGCGGTACAGCAGGCTGCAGGCGAGCATGAGGCCCTGGACCGCGTTGCGTCGGTTGAACTGGCGGGGGCTGACCGTGTGCGCGGTGGCATTGCGACTGAACGTGGAAGGCACCTTGTCGCCGTTGGTGACGAAGAACTGCTGGTATGCCTGCCACATCGGGGCGAACGCGACGAACTGCCGGATGCTGAACTCGTTGTAGGCATCCTTTGTGCGCTTGCCGTTCCGGTCGGGCGTGTACTTGGAGCGATTCTTCCCGAAGTACGCGGTGACGATGGCGTCGACGAGGGAGCCGGCAAGCGCCTGCGCTGCTGCGGTGTGGCCGGCGTCCAGGGCGTCGAGCGCGGCCGCGGCGAAAGGAACATATGGGGCGACCGCTTCTGACGCGCATTCCTGGACTACCGTGCGGCAGTCGGCCGAAATGGTCCTCCATCTGCTGCCCAGGATGCGCCGGCGTTCGCTCGCCCCGCCAGCCCGGATCAGCGCGTCGGCGGTAGCCGTGCGCGGCAGACCGTACAGCGAGATGCCCTCGACCATGACGACCGTCTCTACGTCCGCGAACTTCAGATCTTCGATCGCGCGCAGGTTCGGCGGGTAGAAGCTGGCCCGCATAGCCGCGATCGCGGGCCCGAGGTTCCTGAGCAGGGCGGACTGTTGCTCCGCGAACGTCGCGGTGATCTTGGAGAAGCCCGCGAGCGACTCTGCTATGCCGCCCAGGTCGAGGTTCTTGGTGAGCTGCTCGGCGATCCTGCCGAAGTTCGAGTGGGCTAGGACGGTGTTCTTGAAGGCGTCGCTGGCGATGATGCCCGAAATCTGCTGCTTCCACGCCGCTTGCGCGTCGAGCATCGGCTTGATCGCGTCGGCCACCAATGCCTGCTGGGCTTCAACGACGCGGGAGAACGCGACGATGTTCTTAAACGCTTGCGACTGCTGGAAGCTCGCCATCGACCTGCGGAGGGCTTCCATCTGCTCCGGAGTGAGCTCAATGCGCTCGTCGCCCTCGTGACTATCGTCGGCAGGCATCCCCATGGTCTCGTCGGGCACCGCACCTCCTTGCTGCCGTGCGTCGTAGACGCGCTCGACGTGCATGATCTGGCCCCGGTGGTTGGTGAGCTCGGCCTTCATCGCCCGCGGGCGCGCTCATGTGCACACGCGAAAGGGGCCGCTGGGGCTCAGACGCGGGCAAGCCGGAAGATCAGGATTGACGAGTCAGCGCGTTGATGATCGTCGGCAGGTACCTGCGCACCTGTTCGCGATCGCTGTCCTTCTCCTGCTCGGACAGCTCGGCGTACGGCGTCTCGATCTGGGCCTCCCAGCGCGTTGCCAGCTCGGCGGGGATGACCAGGGAACCGTCGTTCCGGCGCTCACACTGGTCGTGGGCGTAGCGCTGCCAGTGCGCCCACCGCTCGTGCTCAATCGCGGCGAGTAGCTCGACGGTCCGCTCACTCTCCAGCAGCTCGCGGATCTGGTCGTGTGACGGCATCAGATCAGGTTCTCCTTTACGAGCTTCCAGTAGTGCTGACCGAGGACGGTCAGCTCGCATGCCTTCGACTCCATCGCCGCGTGCCACATGTGAGGCGCGTCGACCGGACGCACCAGGTTCACCTTTACCAGCGACTGCAGCACCGCAAAGTCAGCGGTCTTGGCGGGGTCCGGCGGCGGGACCGAGAGGTCCTCCGTGCCTGAGCGCTCGGGCTCGTAGCCCGGATCGAGCGGTAGCTGATTGGTGGGCTCGTCGAACAGGACCGTGAGCCTCTGCAGCTGGGCCAACTCGATGGGGGCTTGGGCCACCCGGAGCGAGACGAACTTCTTCACGTTCGTCTTGAACACGGGCCGCTGCGCCCAGTTCCCAAGGGACTGGTCGATGTGCGCGTACACGCTGCCCGGCGTCACGTCGCCCAAGAGGTTGGCAGCAGCCCCGCTCAGCGCATCGACGAGCAAGCTCGTGAACACCCCGGAGCCGCCAGTCTCCATGGCGTACTGGTCGGCGGTCGACGCCGTCAGGACGGTAACGCCCTCCTTGATCTCGGCGAATTGCGTAGCGACCGGGTTGCCGCCCGCGACGCCGCTGTGGCAGCTGTCGAGGATGATCACCTTGTTCTTCGCCGGCGAATTGTTCGCGAAGGTCATCAGGTCCACCAGCGAGAGCCCGTCATGCCCAGCGATGCAGTCGCTCGCGCAGATGAAGCCGCCCGACCCGTCGATGTAGCCGTGGCCGGAGAAGTAGAACAGCGAGATGTCGGCGTCGTCGCGGAACAGCTCCTCGACGGCCTCCCGCAGCTCCGTGCGGGTGACCGCCGAGTCGCGACCAGTGGCAGTCATTAACCTCGGCTGCGCGAAGTTGAGCGTGCCGTCAGCATGCCTCTCAAGCACGGTCTTGACGGTGTGCGCGTCGTTCACGGCGCCGCACAGCGACCCGATCCGGTCGTAGTGGTCGATCCCGACGATGAGCGCCTTACGCATGCCGACGCACCTCAGAGTGAGTCGATGAAGCTAGCGATGTTCGCGTCGGTCCACGGGACCGTCCGGACACCGACAAGGTTGGTGCGGTCGCTGGAGTACGCCCAGACACCCAGCAGCGGCTTGCCCTCGTCCTTGGCGCACTGGATTTCCCACTTCTGGCCAGAGGAAGAGAGCGAGTTCTTGCTCACGAGCGCGATCACGCCGTGGGAGCGGCGGATGCGTGTGCGGACCTTGTCCTTCCAGCCTGAGTCGTAGGGCTCCTTCACCGACATGTCGATGAACTCGTACGGCGTGCGAGGGTGCAGCGACTGGCCCTTCAGCAGGTCCCTCTGCCGCTGATCCTCGATAGCGAATGCGACAAAGATGATCTTGACCTCAGCCATGCGCGGCCTCCCCATGCGTTCAGCGGCGACCGACGTCGATCGCATCCGAGTTTCACATCAGAGTATCGACAGGCACCGACACTGATGGTGGGGGTGAGGCGCGAGGGCCTGACATGCCGGGCGGCCGAGACTGTGCCCAGCGGTCTAACGGGCTGCTCGGCGGGGTAGGTGGGACGGCCAGCCGCCCCACGGTGACACGCGCCAGTCGGCTACCCCGTGCTGGCGGTGCGATGACTTAAGCATGTCCTCGCCATGGTAGAGACCACCTCACCACCATCGCTCAGCACGCTGAGCAATACGGGGCTGACTGCGGGTGGCGTCGTTGGATAGGGTCGGCGCCAGAGATCGCGGTCCATCGGTCCCGGGGAGACGTTGGCATGGAGTCGGTGGCGTCGGCCTTCGGCCGGGCGGTGACAGCGCATCGAGAAGCGGTATCGCATACGGAAGCCGCCCGTGCGCGGTTGCGCGCTGGTGCCGGCGGGAACGGTGTGTCGGCGCAGGCCAGTGAAGATGCTCGGCGTTTCACCGCCGGTATGCAGCGAATGGCCGAGGGACTGACGCCGGGCTGGCTCGGTTGCCGGCTGGACGCTGCCGCCGCGGCCCTTCCGACAGGTGTAGATGCGGCTGCAGGTCGCCCGCTTGCTGTTCGACTGGGTGAGGCGTCACCAGCCGCCGGAAGCGTCTTCGGTGTTGTCGTACCGTTCGTGGGTGCCGGTCATCTGGCGATCGATAGCGACGCCCGCGCCCCGTCCGTAGCGCGGTGGCTGCGCGGGTTGCTGCTTCGGGTGCTTGCGGCGTTGCCGGACGGCGCGCTTCGGGTCACGGCCGTGGACGGGGCGACTCTCGGGGCGGTGTTCGGCCCGTTCCGCGCAATGGTGGAGGCGGAGGCCTGGCGGCGACCCGCAATCGACCTGCCGGGTTTCCAGCAGGTGCTGGCTGAGGCGGAGGAGCGGATCGAGCGGGTTCAGGCCGGCGAGGCGAATCCGTCGGTGCTGCTGTTGTGCGTTGCGGCGCTGCCGCAGGGCGCGGGGCGTGCGGAGTGGTCGCGGTTGGCGGCGATCGCGCACGCCGGTCCGGCCGCGGGTGTGTTCCTGCTGTTGGCCGGCTATCCGCCGCCACAGCACCCGGGGCTGGAGGCGGCGCCTCGCCTGGAGCGGACGACGCAACTGACGGCGGCCGGTGAAGGGTCCTTTCGGGTCTCTGACCCGCCGGGTCCGTACCGGTTCAGCGCTGACGGCACGGGCTTGGCGGTGCCGATGCGGCTGGACGCTGGCCCGCCGGACGATCTGGTCGAGGCGGTCTGTCGCAGGTTGGCGAAAGCCGCGCGGGTGCAGGCGTCCACGGATTTCACGGCGTTGATGCCGGCCGAGATGTGGCAGGAGTCGTCGGTCGGGGGCTTGCGGACCGTGGTGGGCCGGGAGGGCCGGGCCGAGTGCGTGCTCGCGCTGGATGATGCGACGCCGCACTGGCTGGTGGGTGGGCGTACCGGGTCGGGCAAGACCGTATTTCTGCTGGATGTGCTCTACGGTCTGGCGTCGCGCTACTCGCCGGACGAGTTGGGCCTGTATCTGCTGGACTTCAAGGAGGGGGTGTCGTTCGCGGAGTTCACCCCGTCGACGGTGGATCCGTCGTGGATTCCGCATGCCCGCACCGTGGGTATCGAGTCTGACCGGGAGTACGGGCTGGCGGTGCTGCGCACGTTGTCGCGGGAGATGACCCGGCGGGCGACGGAGATGAAGCGGGCCGGGGTGACGAAGCTCGCCGACCTGCGGGCCGGGCGGCCGGACGTGGCGATGCCGCGGCTGGTGGCGGTGATCGACGAGTTCCATGTGCTGTTCGAGGGCAACGACGCGGTGGCCCGGCAGGCGGTGGCGCTGCTGGAGGAGTTGGCGCGTAAGGGCCGCTCGTACGGCATCCACCTGGTCCTGGCGTCGCAGACGATCTCGGGGGTGGAGGCGCTGTTCACCAAGACCGAGTCAATCTTCGGGCAGTTCCCGCTGCGGGTCGCGCTTGCCGGCGGCGGTGGGATCCTCGACCAGCTCAACGACGGCGCCGACAACCTTCCGATCGGCGCAGCAGTCGTCAACGCAGCGGCCGGGATACCGGGAGCGAACCGGGTCATCCGCTTCCCGAACGCCGACGCCGCGTCGGTGACCGCGCAGCGGCACCTGCTGTGGAACGCCCGCCCGCCGGGCGACGCGCCACCCGCGGTGTTCGCCGGGTACGCCGAGCAGCACCCCGACGCCGACCCCACCTTCACCCGCCTGACACCTGATGTACGGCGACGGCGGGCCCTGGTCGGCCGCGCCGTCGACGTCGGTCTACCGACCGTCGGGTTCACCCTCGACGCCACCCCCGGCAGCCATCTGGCAGTGCTCGGCACCTCCCCGGTCGGAGCCGATGTTCTGTACGCGGCCGCAGTCAGCCTGGCCCGTCAGCACACTCCCGGCACCGCTCGCTTCCTCGTCGCGCCGCTTGTCGCCGCCGCCGACGAGGCCGCCGACGCCACCGTCGAGGCGATCACCGCAGCCGGCCACCCCTGCGAAACAATCACCTTGCCCCAGTATCGGACGCATCTGGTCTACCTCGCGCAGCCGCCCGACTCTGCTGGCGCGCAGGTGACGTACCTGGTGGTGTTCGGCGCCGACGCCGCGAGCAACCTCCTCGCTACTAGCGACCCGGCCACCTACCGCTCCGGGCACGAGGACCTGCGGGCCGTGTTGGCCAGCGGCCCCGGCTACGGCGTGCACCTGCTCGGCTGGTGGCGCACTCTGAGCCGGTTCAGCGACGACGTCGGCCCCACCGGCGGCGGTGAGGTCGCCTGCCTCGTCGCGCTCAACCTGCCCAGCAGCGACATTGGCTCCCTGCTCGGCGACTACGCCTCCGAGTGGCAGTCCCGACCCAACCGGGCCCTGCTGATCGACCGTAACGACAACCGCCGCACGCTCATCGTCCCCTACGTCCGCCCCGGCACCCTCGACCAGATCGACGACCTCACATGACCGACCCCGTCACCCCGATGCCCCGTGACGGCGGCTGGGCCGCCTACACCGACCACGCCCGCCGTCTCGCCGCCCTGCTACAGGACGAACGCTCACGAGCCGAGCAGCAGGCCGTGACAAGCCGGAGCGGGCAGGTCGCCCTCGATCAGATCACTCACCGGCTCGCGGCCCAGCGACAACACCTTCACCAGCTCGCTGCCACGCTGCGCCTGCCCGAGCCACACATCGGCGGCATCGCCCCCAGCCCGGTCCCGGACCCGGCCGAGGCGCTTCGCCGGGCCGTCGCAGCCGCTGACGCGGCCGATACCGCCGCCGAGCACGCCCACCGGCAGGCTGCGCAACCACCGCTGCTGCCCGGGCTCACGCCGCTGGCGCGTAACGCGCTCGTCTACACCGCCGCGGCGACCCTCGGCACCCTCGCCTCGCTGCTGATGTTCGCGGTCAGCCCCGACGCCGACCTCGGCCGTATCCCCTGGCAACTCGTGCCCTGGTCGCTGTGTGGGCTGCCCGCGCTGGCGTTCTTCGCCGGCTACCTCACGATCAGCCTTGTCGGTCAGCCGCGCATCGGCGGAGGGGGCACTCGGTCCGCCCGGGCCGGCGGAGTGATCTGTTTTGTCGGCATGCCGATCTTGTGGTTCATCTTCATCGCTGCCACCCGAGGCTGAACCCGCAGGCGCACCTGCCGCCGGTGGCGGGGCGTTGGACACCACGACCCAGGGGAGGAACATCCAGTGGCCACCATCGGAGACATCAAGGCGGGCCTGGCCCACGGCAAGTCCGAAGCCGACAAGGCGCTCGCCCAGCTCGCCGGCGTCAACGCCCAGGTCGACCGGGCCATCGCCGTGCTCCAGGCCCTCGCCGCCGGCACCCAGCAGCCGGCCGTCATGGGCGCCATCGGCAAACTCAGCGCCGCCAAGCAGAAGTTCGGCGAGGGCGCCGGCCTGATCCAGGCCGCCATCGCCCAGACCGAGAAGTACAACGCCGTCCTCTGACACCGACCCCGGAAGGTCCCCCGATGCCCACCGTCATCGTCCCCGTCGGCCTCAACCTCGGCCCCTCCTACCGGTACGTCACCCCGCCCGATCCGGAGCCGGAGTACTGGGAGGTCCGCCTCGGCAACGACTCCGAGGAACTGACCGACGAAGAGTTCCAGGTGTGGGGACGAGCTTTCCTCGACCCAGAGCGGCACGCTCGCTTGGAGGTCAACCGCGAGACACTTCAGCGGGACGTGATCGTAGCCGGCAACGGGCCTGCCAACCCGGTGCCGGTCATCGAGCGACTCCTTGACCGGGGGCTACTGATCGAGTTCGACCCGGATAGCGAGCTGGAGAAGCCGTTCCGGCGGATCAAGCTCCACCCGCTCGCGGAAGGCATGGGCAACACCCCCGAGGAGCCGGACCGACGCCTCATCGGGCATAACGGGCAGGCCCTCGTCAAGGTGAACTTCACGGTCTACAACTTGTGGGCGTTCTCTTCGACGGTTGGCTCCTTGTGGGACGCCTGCGCAATCGCTACCCAGCTCGCGGACGAGCAACGCGCTAGCGGTGAGGACATCGACGAGATGACAGCGGGTGAGCTGGCGCTCGATGCGGCGAAGGTAATTCCCATGCTGGTTGCCGCCGGGTGCGCGTTCTTGGAACCGGCGCAGTAAACGATGTTCGGGCTGGGCAGACAAGGCCGAGGTCGAACGAGAGACGCACGAGTCCCGGGCACGCGTGGGAAGGCGGCCGGAGCGCTCACGGCGGCAGCGGGAGCTGTACGTGACACCGCCGTCGAGTCTGCTCGGGAAGGCATCACCAAGGTCAGCGAGAAGATCGGCAAGGCGGCAGGGGCCGGTATAGCCGTCGCGGCCACTGCAGCCGCCGACGCTGCCGGTTATCACCCTTCCCCTCTGATCGCGGTTGGTGCCGCCTACGCCGGTATGAAAGTCGGCGGCCTGGCCGGGCGGGCCATGAACGCCGGACTGGATCGGATCACCGCCGGGCGGGGTGGCGGTCCGATCGGTTCAGTGATGGCGGAGTTGAGCATGGTGCTGCAGACGCTCGATCAGGTAGGACGCGGCATCGCCGAAGTCGTCGACTCGGTGAACAAGGCTCAAGCCCACTTCCAGAAGGTCAGCCGGGGCGGGGGCAACAATCTGCTGAACAGCGCGGTGCGTGCTTGCCGGCAGGCGCCTGTCCGCCTCGAAGAGGGCGTGGACGAGGTGAAGCAGGCTCAGGATCTCGTCGGTAAGCACTTGGTGGCGGTGGCGACGGCCGGTGGCTGAACGCCGGCCGTCACCGCACTCCACCACGTCCTTGAGGGTCAGCCAGCCGACGGGTCGCGCGGTGCCGGTTCGTCGGCTTGCGGGAGCCGTTGAGGGCCGGGCTGGCGGGGACCGGTGTCGCTCTGCTCGTCAGGATTCGGCTCGGCCTTCCGCTTGCCCTCGGTCGGTTGCCGTGGCGGCATGTCGATGCCGATTGCTCGGGCGTATTCGGCGAGGATGCCGCCGGCTTCGGCGAGCAGCCATGAGCCGTCGCGGAGCTTGACGATGCCTTGGGCGTAGTTGCCCAGTGCACGGTTGACCAGGGGGTTGGTGGCTCCGGTGGTCAGGGCGCGGAACTCGGCTCGGGCGTTCTCGGCGTCCTGGATTATGACCTTGGTCAGGTCCTGCTGTTGGCTGATGGAGACGTGCAGGTCTCGTAGCGCGGCGGCGATGTCGGGCAGGGTCACGGTTGGTACCTCCGGGTCAGGTCGGCTGCGGGATCGGGGCCGGCGGTGATGCGGCGCGCGTTGATGAGCTGAGGTCGGGTCGCGCCGGGTGTTCGTCGAGGTAGGCGGCCGTAGCGGGTGAAGGTGGCGGCGGCTTGCTCGTTGGTGGGGCAGGGGCCGATGAGCTGGCAGCGCAGGCAGTAGCCGGTGGCGCTGGAGGTGACGTGCTCGTCGAGCGCTCGCTGCGCGGTCGTGAGCTGGTCGATGGCCGCTGCGGATAGGTAGACGGTGGCGGCCATGTCAGTCCTGCGGCTGTGGGAGGGCGCCGACGCGGGCGAGTACCTGCCGGAAGCGTCCGGCGCGGCCAGGCGAGGGCATTTCGATGCCTTCGAGCCACACCCACTCGCCGTCGTACCAAAGGCTGAGGTCGAGGCGGACGCAGACGATCCGCAGTCGAAGCGGGTCGCTGCCGTGCTGGTAGTCCTGTTCGCGTAGGTGCACGACGTCGCCGGGTGCGACGGCGACTACAGGCGTGATCGGCGTGGGGGTCACAGTCCGCTCGTCCAACTCGTCCGGCCGGGATGCGGTCGGGATCTGCGGCCTCCGCAGTCGGGGCAGTTCAGTGCCGACCCGCACCGTCGGCACCATCGGGACTTGACCTTGAACAGGAACAGTCCGGCGGCGAAGCCGAGCATCGCGACCACCGCCAGGACGAGGGATGGAACCACTGCGTTGCCTCCCTGACTCGGCCTCTCGTGGGGGACGCAGCCCGCTTCGGGTGACGGGCTGCGTCCCGTCGAGAGGCGTCCGGGGCCGGACGGGCGGTGGGCCCCTGGGAGCGCGAGCCCACCGCCGTACCGCGCGGCTTTCGTGGGCCGCACCGGCCTGACACACCCACGCCCATAGTGCCTATGCACTAGTGATAATGCAAGGATTGCATTCGCATGTACGTCACTTGCCTGGCCTGCCTGGAGGTTGCATCCGCACGGCGGGCACACTCTGACTACGACAGGAGCGAAGGGACATGGAGTTGTCAGCTCGACGGCAACCGCCCACCGTGCGCCTCCGGCGGCTCGCGGCGGAGCTGCGCAGCCTGCGCACCGCCGCCGGCCTCACCCGCGACGAGGTCAGCGAGCAGACCGGCATCAATCCCGCCACCCTCTACCGCATCGAAACGGCCAAGGTCCGCCCGCAGCGGCGCACCCTGATGGCGATGCTGGACAAGTACGGCGTCACCGACGAGGACAAGCGCAGCGAGCTGATCGCCCTGTCCCGCCAGGCCGCACAGCTGGGCTGGCTCCAGGCATACGAGTCAGAACTGCCGGAGCTCTACACCACGTACATCAGCTTCGAAGCCGAAGCCCGCTCGGTCCGCAACTACGAGTCGCTCTTCGTCCCGGGCCTCCTACAAACCGAGAACTACGCCCGCGCCGTGATCCGGGGTGTGTTGCCGCTGGCGACCGACGCGGACGTGCAGGCCCGAGTGGAGGCACGCATGCAGCGGCAGGAGTCGCTCCGCAAGACAGAGCCGCTGCGCCTCTGGGCGATCCTCGACGAAGCCGTCCTGCACCGGCTGACCGGCGGACCAGCCGTCATGGCCGAACAGCTCGACGCCCTGGTGAGCGCGGCGGGCCAACCCCACGTCACCCTCCAAGTCATCCCGTTCACCTCCGGAGCGCACGCCGGCATGCCCGGCTCGTTCGTCGTCATGGACTTCCCCGACCCAGCCGACCCCGCCCTGGTGTACGTCGACAGCATGGCCGGCGACCTATTCCTCGAACGGGAAGCAGACGTCCGCCGCTACACCAGCACGTTCGAACACCTCCGCGCCACCGCACTCGACCCCACCAGCTCGATCAAGCTGATCCAGGAACACGCTGCGGCAATCAGTCAGGAAGGAGGTACAGGATGACCCCAGTTGACCTGTCCCGCGCCCAGTGGAAGAAGAGCACCCGGTCCAGCGGGAACGGCCAATGCGTCGAGGTCGCCGACCTCGCCGACGCGGTAGCTCTCCGGGACAGCAAGGACCCAACGGGCCCGGCTCTCCTGTTCCGCCGGGATGATTGGACGAGCTTCTTGGTCGGCGCAAAGGGCGGGCACTTCACCCATCAGTAGGCGAATGCCTTCGTCGGACGGGCCCAACAGGCCGTCGACGAGCGGGGCCGCGCTTCTGCCCATGGCCGCTACTTGCGCCACCAGGTTGCGCGTCCACGCATGCCGTGGTGCCAGGCATCGGCCTGGAGCCGGGTCGCGTCGATAGCCTGTTGGTCGCGTTCGGAGCGGTATTCGCGCCGGGGCTCGGTGGGGCTCCAGTCGCCGATGAAGGGCCGCAGGTCGCCGGGCTTCGGCTCGATGTCGAAGCCAATCTCGGCGAGGGTTCGTTCCCCTTGTGTGGGGTCGAGGCGGTCGGCGGCGGCTCGGGCCCAGTCGATCCATCGGGTGCGGTTGCCCGAGTCGGCCAGATGGTCGGGTGCGGTGTGTTCGAGGGCGTCGCAGAAGGCGCGGATCTCGTTGGCTGAGATCCAGGAGTCGTAGGCCCGCCGGAACGCCTTCTTGCGCAGGAGTTCCGCGGCCTGGGGGCGGGCCTCGTCGATGGCCGCTTGCCAGCGGCGACGCTCCTCGGCCTCCCGCCGATTCAGCTCGGCGACGTATTCGTCGTGGGCCCGCTGAGCAGCCTGCTTGGCTTCCTCGTCGGCGGCGATGCCGGCTTCGACGTCGCGGATGATGCGGGGAAGGCGCTTCTCCAGGGTGGTCCGCTTGTCATCGGCCCAGGTGTCCTTCTTGTCCCAGCCGGCGCGGGCAATTTCCATGCGCAGCCGCCCGGAGGCGACCCGGTCGGTCTTGGGGAGCACCATCCACCGGTTGCGTCGTAGCTGCCGAGCCTCCTGCTCGGTCGGGACGTGGGGGATCTCGTCGTACTCCTCGATCAACCGGACTCTGCGACGGGTCTTGTCGACTTGGAGGTAGACCGACGGGTTCTTCGTCTTGGTGTTCACCCCGACCCGGTGGCCCCGCCGTCGGGCTTCCGCGGCGAGGCCACGGATCAGGTCCAGCGCCCGAGGGACAGATTCCTTCGTAACCTCCAGTCCGGCCGGGTTCTTCTCCAGCGCGGCGAACACGAGGCCGGGATCGGTGGTGACGCGGCGTGTGTTGAGCCGGATCCGGTTCCAATCCCTGTCGTTCGGGTCGTCGTCGCTGGATAGCCGGATGATCAGGTCTCCGGCGGCGCGGCCGGTGTGCTTGAGGTGGAAGCCGGCGGGTACAAGGCCGTGCTGCTTGGCCGCATGGATGACCCGCCGATACAGGGCACGTTCCTCGGAGTCGGGGCTCTCGACTCGCACGGTTCCGCCCTCGGCCCGCAGGCGCTCCACGAGCATTCGGGCCTGCTCGACTGTTGCGGTGGGCGGAGGCTGCGGCGAGTCGGCCGATGTGGCGCCGCCACCGACTGGCGACCGGCTCGAAGCCGACCCACTGCGGTTGGAGGTGGTGGCGGTCCGGGTGCGCTGGCGGGGTGTCGCCCTGCCGGGCAAGAGCCGGTCGGGGTGGTCGGGGTGGATGCCGTTGTCGAGGTAGAAGCGGCCGGCGTCAGTGATCTGGGCCCGCCACACACCACTCCGGCGGCTGATGTCGACGAGCCGGCGGGTCTGCAGGGCTCGAGCCGAGTGGCGCTGGTCGAGTCCGTCGGGTCCGCTGAGGTCGTCTCCGTCGCCGATCCGCCGCAGCAACAGCAGCTGGTGTTCCTTCAGCGGATCCCATATCTGCACGCCCTCGACCTTCGACTGTCAGGGCCTGATCCGCAAGGATCGACACCCTTGCGCGAGTTTGAGCTGGCCTCCCTTGCCCACGATGGGATACCGCCGCCCTTCGCCGCTACGACCGGACAGCGGCGAAACAGACTTCCGCGTATCATCGATACGCGCTTCGCTCGTCGGGCTGCTGCCCCTAGCTTCGAGTGCGACAACGAAATCTCATAGGAGGAGGCAGCATGGCGGCGAGGCTGGCGCAGCTGGTCGGTGATCTCCCCGGGCCGTACATCATGGGTGCGATTCTGTTACCGGTGCTGTTCCTTGGCTGGGTCATCATGAGCGAGCGGCGGACCCGTCACCTCACGCAGCTGATCCGCGCGGTGCGGGGATCGGTCCGCCCGGGAGGTAGCTCCCGTGGCAGCAACCGAGAGGGGCGCTGACCATGTCCACCGTGGAGCAGCTGATGACGAAGGAGGAGGTGGCTCACGCCGCAGCCGTCACCCCCCAGGCGGTGAGCAACTGGGCGCGTAGGCATCCCAAGAACTTTCCTCAGCTCATTCGGCGCGGATCCCAGGATGGCTACCTGACGTCGGCGGTGGCGGCGTGGCTCGATGGCCGCCGGATCCCGCGTCCAGCGTTGCTGCCCGGCGAGCGTCAGGGAACGACCTACGGGGAACGGTTCCGCTCCGCGGTCGGGTATCCAGTACCACCAGCTACCGTTGATCCAATGCCTGAACCGGCGGCGGAGTTACTCGACGAGCGGTTGTGGTCGCCCCTGGAGCGGCTGCTACGCAAGAGCGAGGTACCGGCAGTCTTCGAGGCCATCGTCCTGTCCCTACTGTGTCTGCGAGATGCCTCCCCCGTCGACTGGGCGGCGATATCGAGATCCTCCATAGACACGATTCATGGTGTTGTCACGCAGGCATGGCAGCGGCGGGCGGCGCCCCTTTCGACTGCCACAACAGTCCTTCGAGACGCTCCAGCAACCGTCTACGGACGGCATCAGCTCCTCAACATCGTTCGCATCCTCGACGACGTCCGGACACCCGGCGACAAGGTGTTCGAGTACCTGCTCGACCAGTTCGCCAGGTTCCGCCACAGCAGCCCAGACGAGTACCTGGTTCCGGCTGGGCTGGCGAGTCTGATGGTGCGGATGGTCGATCCCGCACCCGGGAGCCGCGTGCACGACCCTTGCTGCGGCCTGGGAAACCTGCTGGTGGCGGCGGGGAAACATATGACGCGCATGGCCGGATCGGGTTCACCAGTGGCGCTGACCGGACGGGCTGCGACGGCCAGGACCTGGAGCCTCGCCACGATGAACGCCGCAATCCACGGCATACGGATCGACCTCGGAGATGGGCCGCCGTCGGACCCCGGGGAGATCGACGCCGAACCGGGCCGGTTCGACGTCGTGCTGCTCAACCCGCCGTTCGGCATGAGGAACTGGAGCCTTCCCACGGCCCGATCGGCACGCCCGTGGCCGTACGGCGAGCCTTCCCCGCACAACGTCACCATGGCCTGGTTGCAGGCGGCGGTCGAGGCGCTCGCGCCCGGCGGCCGGGCTGCCGTGATCATGCCTTACAACGCCACGTTCGCGCTCACCGTCCGGGAGCGGGAGATCCGGGGGGCGATGGTCGAGCGTGGAGCCGTTCGCTGTGTTGTCGCGCTGCCCAGTCACCTGTTCCGTGAGACCACGGTCCCGGTAACAGTGTGGATCTTGGCTCATCCTGGCGACACTGCAGGCGAGGAGGTTCTCTTCGTCGATGCGCGGGGAGCGACTCGCAAGATCGGCCCTACCCACCGAGTGTTGACAGAGCTCGGCTGCCAAGCAGTCCTCGACGCGTATCAAGGATGGATGAACAAGACGGCCGCCCTCCCGATCGCGACGGAAGACTTCGCCGCCACCACAGCGACGGTGACGGAGATCCGGGAGCACAGCTACGACCTTCAGCCCAGCACCTATCTGAATCAGCGTCGGCAAGTCGTGACCGACCGGCGGACCTCGCCCACGCTTCCCGCATTGCGAAGCAACCTGGCCCGGCTGGACGACGAGGCCAGAACAGCCGACCTGACCCTCGACCGCTGCCTCGAAAGGTTGGTGTCGTGGACACGCTGATTGGCCCCGTCCCGGATGACTGGCAAACGCGGCAGCTTGGCGAGTGCTGCGACGTGCAACCAGGCCCATCCGGCACCACGTTGAGTTCCTCCGCGTACGTGATCGGAGGCGTCCCCGTCGTGAAGGCCGGCGACATCGGCCCCGAGGGGATTCTCTCCAGCGTCAGCGTGGACGAGGAAACCGCCAAACGCCTTCGGCCACGGTATGAGCTTTGTTCCGGCGACATCGTGTTCGTGCGCATCGGTAGAACAACCCGGCACGCGACGGTGACCGAGCGACAAGAGCGCTGGCTACTCGGCGGCTCCTGCATCCGCATCCGCGCAAAGCAAGGCATCTCCGCGGAGTACATCGCGTGCTACCTCACCCACCCGGCGGTGCAGGAGTGGCTGGCCGAACACACTCAGCGTGGAGTGCTGCCGACGCTCAACGGCCGCAAGATCCGAGCAATGCCCCTCGTGCTGCCGCCCACAGCCGTGCAGCTGAGCATTACCGAGGTCGCCAGGGCCATCGACACAAAGATCCGCGCGCATAAAGACGTCATCCAGGCCACCCAAGCACTACGTGGACTACTTATTCCGCAGATACTCGCCGGCAATCCCGTGCTGACGGAGGCAAGCGTCAGTCGTGACGCGTAGGGCTTCGGTCTGAGAAAGTCGCGGCGGAGCCGGGCCGGTGCGGGCATCAGCGCACTTGATCAACGCGCCGACGACTACGTGAGGTTGGTGTGCGTCCACTCACTCGGTGGCGCCTCGAAGTAGGCGTCCACCTCGGCCACACCTGTGCAACCCGTTTCGGCCCTGAACGGGCACGGACGTAGTTCCTTCGTCTTGTCGGCGCTCAAATTGGCGTCGGCGGCGGGACTGGCTTCGTACCGACCGCACACCGGGCAGGAAACGTACTCGGTCCGTCTGATCCACGCCCCTATCGGGCCGTCCTGCTCATCGAGGGCCATGATGCCGAACGTATCTCATCCTGACAGTTAGGGACAGACCGCCGCTTGTCCACGCTCGGACGCCCAGCTTCTCACATTATGAGAGAACGGGAGATTTCGTCAAGATTCTTTGGCCTGGGTGGGGCGGGACTGGAGCGGACTGTTGCATACCGCAGGTGGACGCAGGCGAACAGAGGCGAACGTTCATCGCTCTGCCCAGCGCTTCGGACCGGCCAATCGCACTTGACCGGCGTGTTCCGCTGATGCGCAATAGAGGCACGTCCTCGTGCGGCGACCTGGCCACCGGGCCGATCAGCGTACGGGCGGGCGCTCCCGGGTGGAGCGCTCGCTGTCGTCGCGGTCCTCGACCGGTCGTCGGCGTACGAGCTACCTGACGGGAGGTCCCCGATGAAGGATCTGGTTCCGGCGAGCTGAGCCGGCCCATCGTGCTGGACGCGTTGACGCGCGCCGCCCGGTAGCCCCGGTCCCGCCCTTCGCCTGGCTGAGGACCGGGTGGTCCGCTGGGTCGTTCTCTCGCCGCTTGTCGAGCAACTGTCACCCATGGTCGTGGTTCCACGGCCGTGGCGATGGGTGCTGTCCGCTTCCGCCTTGGCCGCCCGGCTCCGCCCGAGGATGGCCATGTTCTTTGTCAACTACACAGCGACGAACCCCCGCTGCCGCTCGCGCCGTCTCGCTCGCCGGGTGAGACAGGGCCGTGCCCAGATCCTGGCTGGCCCGAGGGGCGGTGGCGACACCAGCGGAATGATCTCGACCCTGCGGGCCGTCGACCCGGCGGTCCACTCACTACCCCTTCCACAAGGAGTCTCGTTGCTTCTCGCCCACCTCTCCAACCGCCTGCACCGGCAGGCCGGCCCGACGTCGCGGGTCGGTGCTGACAGGACCCGTCTTGATCTCCGTTCGGGGGTCAGGGTTGGCGTCCGTATTGACGTCAGTGTTGAACCTGCCCCCCGAACGGACCCCCGTCCTTCACTCACAGCGCAGGTCGCTCCGGCTGTCACCGGCTGCCACCTGTCCCCCGACAGACCCTCCACGTCTCGGGTTTCTCCCCCAGGGGTGCGTCATCGCATCCACTGGAATGGGGGTGACCGCTGCTGATGGTTGATCCTGTGCTGCGGGTCCAGTCCCAGCTGACCAGACGGGACCGGGTCCTGCTGGGCTGGCTGTACGACCATGGCGTGCTGACCTCGTTTCAGATCGCCCATGCCCTGTTCCCGTCGCTGGACTTCTGCCAGCGACGGCTGCGCAAGCTGCACCAGTTGCTGCTGGTGGACCGGTTCCGGCCGCAGCGACCCGACGGCGGCTCCTACCCCTACCACTACCTGCTCGACCAGCTCGGCGCCGACGTCGTCGCCGCAGACCGCGACGAGCGTCCACCCCGCCGCGACCACGCCCGCATTCAGCGGCGGAGGTGGACCTCCACCCGGACTCTGGCTCACCGGCTCGGGGTGAACCAGTTCTTCACCGACCTGGCCGGCTACGCCCGCGCCCACCCCGACGCGGACCTGGTCCGTTGGCTACCGGAGGCGGCTTGCGCCCGCTCGGGCGCGTTCACCCGGCCCGACGACCCCGCCCTGGTCCGCGCCTACCAGCCCCGAGTCCGACCCGACGGCTACGCCCTGTGGGCCGAACACGGCCGCCTGGTGCCGGTGTTCGTCGAGTACGACACCGGCGGCGAACAGCTCGACGTGCTGACCGGCAAACTCGCCGGCTACCGGGACCTGTTCGGCACCCTCGGCCAGGTCTGGCCCGTGCTGTTCTGGCTGCACTCCACCACCCGGGAACGCAACCTGCGGCTGCGGCTGGCCGCTGAACCCACCGGGCTACCCGTCGCGACCGCCGCCCGCGACTACGCCACCACCGCTGGCCTGTGCCCCGCCGACGCCGTCTGGGCCACCGACGGGCCGCGTCGGCTGCGCCTCGCCGACCTGGCCGACCACACCCTGCACACCGACCACCACCGCGACGCTGCCGACTGACAGCCCCGCCGGTCTGTCACGGATCTGTCGACAGTCCGCCGGAAGCGCCTGACAGATCACCGAGAGATAGAAGTCCCGGCCGCTGACAGATCACCGAGCTACCCTCCCGCCCGACTCGACGGGCTGCAATTCGAACGAAAGGAGCAACGGATGAACGGAATCCTCCGACCCCAGCCGGCTTTCCCGCTTTTCGGAGGACCGTGGCCCACAAGCCGCACCACGAAAACGACGTCCGGAGCTATCCTGACGCACCACATCCCGGTACCGCCACCACAAACGGCGGTGCGAAAACCCCCCGCACCCGCAGAAAAGAAACCACCATTCCTATGCGGATCGCGCGGATTGAGACCGTGCCCATGTCCCCCACCGAACTCGACAACGCCGCCGAAGCGCTCGCCGTTCTACTCAACCACTTCATCGACGACCACCCCGACCTCTTCCCGTAACCCGCTCTGCCGGTGGCGGCCCGCCCGGCCGCCACCGGCACCACCCCTCCACCGCGAAGGACACCACCGCATGACAGCCCCACCCCTCGCCCCACCCAAGCGGCGCGGCCGACGCGCCCACCAACCCACCACAGCCGAGCGGCCCGCTGGCCCCTGCCGCGTCTGCGTCTACATCCGCCGCTCCACCGACGACGAACACCAACCCTTCTCCCTCGACGCCCAACGCGCCGCCCTGGAGAAATACGTCAAGTCCCAACCCGGCTGGACCATCGTCGCTGAATACGAAGACGACGCCTCCGGCGCCACCACCCACCGACCCGGTCTTCGGAAAGCACTCCACGCCGCTAAAGCCGGCCTCTACGACGTCCTGCTCGTCTACCGCCTCGACCGATTCAGCCGCAGCGTCGCCGACCTACTCGACCTCATCAACATCCTCGAAGCATCCGGCGTCCGATTCTCCTCCGCCACCGAGCCCGTCGACACCGGCGGACCCTTCGGCCGCATGATGCTCCAACTCCTCGCCGTGTTCGCCGAATTCGAACGCAACATCATCATCGACCGAGTGAAAAGTGGCATGACCGCGAAAGCCAGCAAAGGCAAATGGGCCGGCGGCACCCGCCCCTACGGCTACCTCGTCAACCCCGACCACCGCCTCGTCCTCCACCCCGACGAGGCACCCATCCTCCGCGATATCTTTCGCCTCTACACCCGCGACCGCGTCGGTACCCGCGCCATCGCCACCATCCTCAACGAACGCGGCGTCCCGAACCGGACCGGGAAGAAGTGGTCCGGACACACCATCAACCGGATCCTGGACAACCCGGCCTACGTCGGGGACATCGCCTACCGCGACGTCTACGTCCCTGACGCCCACGACGCGCTGATCGACCGGGACACCTTCCAGCGCGCCCAGGACATCGCCGCAGCGCGTGGCGACGTCCAAACCCAGCGGGCGATGTCCGACTCGGACTACTACCTCACCGGACTGTTGACATGTCCCCGCTGCGGACAGCGCTACATCGGCACGTCCGCCAACGGACGGACCCGCCGCTACCGCTACTACACCTGCTTCACCCGCACCCGCTACGGCAAACACGCCACCTGCGACGCACCCCGCCTACCCGCCGACGACCTCGACAACGCCATCCTCAAGGCGCTGCACGACTTCTACGCCACCGCCGAACCTGTCCTGACCGCGATGATCGAACGCGCCCACACCCAACGCGCCAGCACCACCGACGACCGCAGCGCGGAACTCACCGCCCTCGCCCACCAGATCACCACCACCGAGGCGGCTATCGACCGGTATCACACCGCGTTCGAGAACGGCACCATGGACGACACCACCGCCGGCCCCCGCATCCGCGAACTCCGCCAACAACTGGCCCAACTCCACACCCGGCACGCCGAACTCGCAGCCGGTCTCGCCGCCCAGCCCGCCCCACCGGCACCCGGCACCATCGCCCTGATCCGCGACTACCTCACCACGATCATGGCCAGCGGCAGCGACACCGAACGCAAAGCCGCCATCGAAACCCTCATCGCCGAAGTCCAACTCACCGACCAGGGAGTCATACCCGTGTTCAAGATCCCCACCGACACGACAATGCCCCCGCCCGAAACGGACGGGGGCACCTCAGAAGAACCACCGGTTCGCACAATGGTGCGGTCGGTGGGCCGCCAGGGACTCGAACCCTGAATCCCTCTGTTCCCGATTGGATCATGGCGAACCGGGCGGATCGACGCGCTGAACTGGGCGAACTCTTCCGTTGCCTGACAGCGTTTGACGGCTCTTGTCGGCCTCAGTTGTGCCGGATCTGTGCCCGATGATCTTGCCACAAGGGGAAGTGGGCGCCCGGTCGCAGGGCTACTTGAAGACGCCGATGATCCCCGTGACCGTGCCGACGATGCCGCTGACCGTTGCGAGCTTCGCTGACGCGCCGGTCCAGATGCCCTTGGACTTCTCCCGCCAGCCGAGAGACCACCAGTCACGCCCGAACTTCTGCCACTTGTGCTGTCTGAGGTGGCATCCCAGGACCAGCCCCGTCGAGTTGTTGCGGCAGAACTCGACCACGCCACCACGCTTGCGATTGATCGCGCCGCAGTACACCGGCGCTTGGAAGAGGACGAAGATGATCAGCAGACCGACTAGAACGGCGTAGATGCCCGGCCCGATCGCGTTGTTACCCAGGGATAGGAGGAGCAGCGCCAGAACCGCGTAGCCCCAGTACTGCCACAACTTCGATCTTCCACGCGACGCCATGAGTGCGTACGGTACGGGCGCGAGTGCGTAACGTGAAGGCTCTTATTCTGTCGGGCTTCTGACAAGGCCTTAGCGCATTGATCCAGGCCGCAGGGCCTTGCGTGGACCGCTGGCGGTCCACGCTTGCATTGCAGACCCTCGCTAGTGGGCCTCGGAGGTACTGCACCAGTGCCCGACAATCCTCAGCTGACCGCTGGCCGGCGGCCAACGATCCTGCCGATACGATCGATCCATGGCTGATAGACCGCCGGTGCCCGCCGAACTCGAAAGACGACTCATGATTGAGGCGGGGCATCGTTGCGCCATCCCCACCTGCCGTGCGGTCGGCCCTCTCCAAATCGAGCACATTAGAGACTGGCATCAGGTCCGCCAGCACAACTTCGAGAACATGATCGTCCTGTGCGCTAACTGCCATGGGCGCAAGGGAAATCGTCGTGGCCAGATTGATCGTAAATCGTTGTACCAGTACAAAGCAAACCTCTCCGTGGTCAATAGCAGGTACGGTGAGCTGGAACGACGCGTCCTAGACTTTTTTTCGCGCATCCTGCCACTTCGCGAAGACGCCATGGTCGACCTGAGGAAGTTGATAGGGCTCACACGTGAACTGGCAGAGACTACGGAGCGGGTAGTGAGCCTCGGGCCAGAAAGCGATAATAGTGTACGCGAGGCTAAGCAGATGGTGGCCGCCGCTAAACATTTGGAACCAGCCCTCCGGAAGCTGGAGGCTACCCAATTCGACGTGATTGAAGTGACGCGTGGATCGCACTTCTTGTTGTCCTACTTGATTCAAGATGGGTACCTTGAGCCAGCACCCCATCACGTGGACAACGTATCTATCGACGGCCGCCCGATTATCGAAATTTACCAACTCACTGCGGCAGGAAGACGTTTCGTCGATCGATGGAAAAATGCACAACCTCTAGACGAAGTGGACTGACGTCCTACTCTTTCCCGGCCGCCTCGTCGCGACCGGACACCTCAGCGCCCCGAACCATCCCGTCGGCCTTCGTCCGCACCCCGGTGGAGTGGGTGGGGCCTGCCCGGTCAAGGTGGAGCACCCCACTGTCTGAACGACCTTGACCGGGCAGGCCCCACCTGCTCGGCTCTGCCCGGACGGAGGTTGTCGGGATGGCGCCACCATCCCAGAGCGCCCGAGCGCCCCGCCGGAGGCACTGCCTGTGTCTCGACCAACCCGAAGCCCCGGAACTGCCATCGATCATGGCGGCCCGGGGCTTCTTCGTATGTCGCGCCGCCGGCGGGCTATCACCGGTCGCGCTGTGGCCGAAGGCCTAAGGCGCGAGCGGCGGGCCACCGGCCCGGCCCAGGTTCGGCGGCGCGAGCGGCCTGCGAAGCGGGCCGCCTTGAAGACGTACAGAAAGTTCTCACAGAAATCTCCGCCTGAGGGTCTCCGCCTGAGGGCGTCGGATCTCACGACCTCCTTGACACATCGGTATCGGGACAGGGGTGACACCTACAGGTGGGAGGTCTCTTCACACGGGTGGATACAGGGTGGAATGCGGCGATCGGCTTGGACAGCTGCGAAAGATCAGTCGTCGCCCCACTCGGACGGTCGCCAACCGGCCAGGTACTTGTCGGCGAGTTCGATTACGGGTTTTGTCTCGTCGTCTGCCGTGCCGCGGAGCGCGTCAACAGCCTCCTTGACAGATGGTTCCCCGCCGAGTATCTCGACGAGGGGGTTCCAACTCAGTCGCACTCCCGTCTGGACCGAGCGTGAGCCCACCTGCTGGCTGCGGACGGTGGACTGCGCATCAAGCAGCAGCGCGCGAGCGAGCGGCACGTTCTTGGGATCCACGTGCACAACATCGCCGTCGTCCCCGAAGAACTTGGGCGCATATAGGAGGCGAAGCAGACCCTTCTCGTCAGCGAGTCTGCTGGGCTCTGCTCTCAGCTGCTCCCGGAACCGCTCCTCAAGTACCCTCGCGTCGGTCTCCGAGACGAGGCGGTGGCCAGCGCCTTCTCGGTACCCGAGGATCGTGATGAGTTCGAGCCTAGAGGCGAAGGACGGTACCTCGGTCAGGATCTGGACGGCTGCCTCCATCACCTTGTCAGGTGAGTCGAGGCGGCGCATGAGACGGAGAACAACACGTACTACGACCAGTCTGGCATCAACGAACGTCATCCTCCTGCGTGGCCGTTCCGGCATGTCAGGCAGGAGGTTTAGCAGGACCCGAGAAGCCGGCACGACGGCACCTGTTGGGAACTCGGTCTCAAAGGCTTCGAGGGCGCTGACGATATCCTCAAGTTCGCTGGTTTCGCAGCCGCGGAGCAAAGCATCGAGGGCATCCTCGTCATCGAGAACAGCGAACGCCTTCTCGGCGTTGCTGAAAGCGCGCAGGCCGTCGTTGCTGATCTGTTCCAAGTAGAGCGCGAAGACGTCGGGATGGGCGACTCGACGGCCCCGGAGCCAAGTGGATCGCCACGACGAGTCGTAGTTGTAGGAATCGATGTATCGCCGTGCAGCCGGGAAGAGCCGCTCGATGAGGGCCTTGACGACATCGGGCCATCGGGCGCCCGCTGCCACGACTGCATCGACCTGCTCTTTCAGGCGGGCGTCCTCGTATCGTGAGTTGAAGCTCGCTGACGATGTCGTGGTCAATCCGTCGCGGGCTGCCACGACCGACTGGAAAACGTCAGGGAGAAAGATTCGGACGGCCTCAAGCGCTAGTACGTCGACGAGCTCGACCTGGTTACCGAGCGTGCGGGACGTAGCGCGAACCGCGGCGCAGTATCGGGCGACGTCGCGCATGTTCGTGATGAGTGGCCTGACGATCTCCATGAGTACGTCCGGCCAGGCGTCCTCGTCGAACCTTTCCAACGCATCTAGGTCAGCGACGGCCCCTTGGAGTGACTCGCCCAGCAGCCGAAGTAAAACCGAGTTCGGCACCGACGGCACGTCGATGCCGAGCTGGATGATCTTCTCCAGGTAGGCGCGGCCGTCAAATCCGGATTGGTTAAGGGCGGCCTCCACGCGGATGCGGTCAAAGGCTAGGACGTACACAACGTTCGGGAAGCTTGCCGTTAGTCGAACCAGTTTGAAGATGTCCCGGATCTCGGTCGACTCAAGCCGGTCGATGTCGTCGATGATCACCACGATAGGCCGATCCAGCTTTGCGAGCTCGGTGGACAGCTTATGGCGTTGGTCCGCGATGCTTCCCCTGCGCTTTTCCTGGTACTCCGCGACGGCCTTCGCGGCACCCCTGAACCGGGAGAACCACGCGCCAACGAGGGGCAGGGCTTCGACCGGGCTGAGGAGATCGGCGTAGGTGTTCACCGACTCGGCGATGGCGGCGACCTTCGGATCTTTCAAACGCATCTGAGCGGCAAGCTCGCGGAAGAATGTTTGGACCAGCTCGTCGGTTCCGGAAAACATCCAGGGGTTGAACTCGATGACCGGCAGCGCCGGCTCGCGCCGAAGGGCTTCGCCGACCATGTTGACAATCGAGGTCTTGCCAGAGCCCCATGGACCAACGACTCCAACCACGTAGCCTCCGGACGCATCGACGTCGCGGATACCACGTGCGATGTTTGCCGCGCCCGTGCTGCGCTGGAGTAGATCCTGTTCTGCGCGATTGATGGGGTTGTCGCTGAGGCTCGCCATGGGCTTACTGTGCCACTCGGACCCGACGTCCGGGCAGCACGCGCTGCGACTCGGCGGGCGTTCGACTCAAAGTCTCATCACGTGGATGCTGGACACCATGCACGCCTGGTATGGCGCCCGGCCCTTCCGCGGCTGGTCGGCGGAAACGGATGCTTTGCACTCCAGGCATGGCGGACAGTGGCGTCACGTTTTGTATCGGGCATGCTCACCGAACGTGTAGCCCGCCAACTGAGACCACCGTGTGACGCATCAAGCCGAGGACGACAGGTCGGCTGCCGACGATCTTCACCTGCCGATCATCTGCCCTGTGCCAAGGGATGTCCGCCTCTCGACTCGCATGAGGGCCTGGTCAGCCTCTACAACTGTGAGCGCCAGAGCCGTAGCCTGACACGGTGAACCGTCTAGCCGGCCGAGCCGTTCAACTCTCTGAGCAATGTCTGTCTGCGGCTCTCCCTCGTCGGTGGAAGCACGTGCAGGCTGTTGGAGCGAAAGCTGAGAGCCTGGGCCGACTCGTAGGCGATGACGCGGAACTGCTCGCTGCTGCTGGATGGCTGCATGACATCGGCTACGCCCCTGACATCGTTGACACCGGCTTTCATGCGCTGGATGGTGCTCGATGGTTGCTCCGGCAGGGATTCCAACCGCGTCTGGCAAGCCTGGTCGCCCATCACTCGTGCGCCTCGTACGAAGCCGAGGAACGGGGATTGAAGCCTGCTCTCATGGCGGAGTTCCCCCTCGAACAGTCGCCGACGTCCGACGCTCTCTGGTTCGCCGACATGACTACAGGGCCTGACGGCCAAGACCTCACCGTAGATGAACGGCTGGCGGAGATCCGCGAGCGATACGGACCGGATGATCTAGTGACGCGCTTCTGGGTGAAGGCGGAAGCGCCGCTGTTAGAGGCTGTCCGTCGAACGGAAGAACGGCTTGCTGCCTAGCCGATGTACGGCTGCTCCCGGTTGTCGAAGCCGTGATCGATCCGAAGCCGCATTGAAGGATGGATTGTGAGGTCGTCCAGCTCTTCGCGTGCGACCCACCGGACCTCCGAGGACTCGTCGCTCGGCGTCGGCTGACCACTGACGTAACGACCACGAAAGCAGATCGAGAACTGCTGTCGCACCTCGCCGTCGCTGTACTCGACCACATGGTTCGGGTTGGTGTAGATCCCGACCACGCTGGTCACCTCGATCTCTACACCGGCCTCCTCCCGCGTCTCACGGACCGCAGTCTCGGCGATGTACTCCCCGAACTCCTGGCCGCCGCCGGGCAGCGCCCAGAGGCCGTTGTCGGTCCGCTGGATGAGGAGTACCCGGCCCAGCTCGTCCTGCACGAAGACGGTGACCGCAACCACGATGCTGTTCGGCTTCGGGGCGTTCGGGTCGTTGAAGTGCTCGGTCCGGGCCATGGTCCTAGCCTCTCACCGCCAGCGGTTCAGTGCTCCGGCCACACGGCCCGCTTCTTCCCGAGTACCTGCTTGAAGCTGGCGACGTAGTTGTCGAACAACTCCGCTCCGCCGATGCGCCGGAGATGCAACACCGGGGCGTAGGCGGCCGGCGTGCCGTAGAGGTGAGTGTTGACCAGCATCTCTTCATCGAAGCGGTAGATGGAGTTGTAGAGGATCGTGTCGTGGTAGTAAATCCCGACGGTGTCCAGGTCTCGTAGCTCCTTGTAGAAGGCAAGGGCGTTCAGAATCTTGCTCGACATGGCAGCGCCAATGCCCTCGTCGTCTCCTCGCTCGGCGATGTGCTTGCCCTCCGGGTCTCCGAACAGCAACTCCACCTGGGCGCCCGCAAGCGCCTTCTCGCGGAGCGTCGGCACCCATCGGTGGTTGAACTCGGGCAGGAACAGCCCGCCGTAGACCAGGACGCCGATCTGTCGGGTGGCCTTCTCCAAGAGCTGCTGCCAGAGGTCAGTCGGGACGGCTCCGCGGCGAGGGTAGATGTGGACGACCTCGGACTGGCTGACCTGCGCCGCTCGCTGCGCCGGCAGCGCATCCGGCCACAGGTAGGACTCGCTCTCGTCCAGCAGCTCAGCGATCCTGTGGCGGTAGCGCGGGTATGGGTTCCGGTCCTGGGTGATCCACCGCTCGACGGTCTTCGGGTCGACACCAAGCCTTTCCGCGAGTGCCCCAGGCGTCAGCCCTTTCGTCAGCATCCTGCTGCGTAGACGGTCGTTCGGCATGGGGACTCCTGCTCGTGAACAACGGGACGACTTTAGGGACGACTTACCTTAGCAAAGACGTCCCTGGCCGTCCATGTCTCGTGGTGAACTCGTCACTACCGATCGACGCACCCTGATTGCAGAAGAGCTGCCGTCCAAGGAGGACGCACCTGGCCCGGCGATACGGGCTCAGCTCACAAGAGAAGGAGTCAGTCATGGGACGTCTGCTGCTGGACACCTCGCGGGTGTCGTACGAGGTGTCAGTCAACCCGGTGCCGAAGCTGGACCAGAACGGCCAGCAGAAGTTCGACCGGGAGACGAAGAACCCGATGTGGACCGTGCACCTCTACGCCCTCTCCGAGGGTGCTGCGGAGGTCATCAACGTGACGGTCGTCAACCCCGTGATGCCGCCGGTGACGGTCCGTCAGCCGGTGCAGCCCCTCGACTTGGAGGCGCTGCCCTGGGTCAACGACCGGGACGGCAAGGTCCGTTCGGGTGTGGCGTTCCGGGCCTCGGGCCTGACGCCGCTGGACACCGCCGCCTAGCGGCGGGCGTGTCATCTGCTCCAACAGAAGTAGTGGTGGACACGGGCTCGCTGGTGATTGGCGTCGTCTGCGAGCCCGCGTCCTGTCAACAACTCCGGTCCCGTGTTGGGAGGACTTGTCGTGTCCAAGTCTACGTCGCGGTCCCCGTTCGGCTGGTCGAACCGTGGGGGCAACGTCACCGTCATCGAAGCTCCGATCGCCCGGTCCTACCGTCGTCGGGCCACCATCGCCTTCTGGGTCGTTCTCGGCGTCGTCGGCCTTCTGGCCGCCACCGTCGCCTCGCACTACCTGCACCCGATCGTGGGCGCCCTGCTCGGCAGCGTCATCGGCGCTGTGCTCGGCGCGGTGACGTTCGCGCTGATCGTGGCGTGGCCGGTCCTGCGCGTCTTCTGGCACTGGCTGCCGGAAATCGGGCTCGGCCTGGCCGCCGTCTACGGCTGGACCGCGCTGATGCAGTCGACCCCGATGTGGGGGTCGCTGCTCGTCGTCGCCCTGGTCGTCGGCGTGCCGGCCGCTGTCGGCCCGGTTCGCCGCCGTGTCATGGCGCTCGTGTGGTGCCTGGTGGTGCGGCACCGGCTGCGGCTGTGCTTCGCCGCGTTCATCGCCACCAACCGGCACGGCTCGCTGCCGCTGATCCTGCCCGCGAAGCCGACCCCGGCCGGTGAGCGGGTGTGGGTGTGGCTGCGTCCCGGTCTGTCCCTGCGGGACTTGGAGCAGGACGGCCAGGTGCAGAAGCTCGCCGTCGCCTGTTGGGCCAACGAGGTCCGCGTCATGCGCGCCTCCCGCCGCTACGCCGCTTTGATCCGCCTGGACATCACCCGCCGCGAACCGCTCGCGGCAACCATCGTGTCGCCGCTGCCGGACCACGTCCCTACGGACATGCCCGCCAACGCTCCCACCTCCCCGGGCATGCCGCCTGTCGGCCTGGACCTGCCCGACGTGCCGGACACCCCGGCCACCCTCACCGCCGAGACTCCTCGGCCGCGCAAGCCGCGCAACCCCACCACCGAGGCGAGCCCGAACGGGTTCGACCCCTCCGACTACGCCTGACCACCGGGACGGCGCGGACCAAGCACCCCACGGGGTCGAGTGTCCGCGCCCTTCCCACCCTCACCCGCCTTTGACACGTACGTGTCAACCGACCCACCGGGAGCCCGTCATGGACCTCACCGACACCATCGAACTACCCGCCACCCCGGTCGACACGGTGCCGGTCGGCGCGGGCCTGTCCATCTTCGACCCGGTCTTCCTCGGCATCGACGAGTTCGGCCAGGCCGTCTACCTGCCGATGATCTACCGGAACATCCTCATCGGCGGCGAGCCCGGCGCGGGCAAGTCCAGCCTGTTGAACACCATCGTCGGCCACGCCGCCCTCTGCCCGGACGTGCGGCTGTGCCTGCTCGACGGCAAGCAGGTCGAACTCGGTCTGTGGCAGGACGCCGCCGACGTGTTCGTCGGCCCGGACATCGAGCACGCCATCCGCACGCTGCGCCGGGTGCAGACGGTGATGGACAACCGCTACTCGTTCCTGATGTCGCGCCGCCGCCGCAAGATCGGCCGCAACGACGTGTTCGGGCAGATCCTCGTGGCCTGCGACGAGATCGCCTACTTCTCCGCCACTGCCGGGGACAAGAAGACCCAGGAACTGTTCGCCGCGCTGCTGCGCGACATCGTGGCCCGGGGCCGCGCCGTCGGGATCATCGTGGCCGCCGCGACGCAGCGCCCGTCGTCGGACATCATCCCGCCGTCGCTGCGGGATCTGTTCGCGTGGCGGTTTGCCGGCCGCTGCACCAACGACGTGTCCTCGGACATCATCCTCGGCCACGGCTGGTACGCCCGGGGCTTCTCCTCCAACACCATCGACCCGAACAACCAGGGCGAGGGCTTCCTCATCGCCGAAGGCGGCATCCCGAACCGCGTCAAGGCCGCCTACATGAGCGACACCGACATCATCCGCGTCGCGGACTACGCCGCCTGGACCCGCCGCCACGACAGCTCCGAGATCGGAGCGGCGGCATGAGCACCCGGACTGCTGTCCCGACCCGCGTGGTGGACCTGGTGCTCGTCGGCACCGGTGAGGACGTCGCCGCGCTGACCGCCATCGCCCGCAACGCGGGCGTACTCGTCTTCCGCTCCGCACCCACCGCCGCTGGCCCTCATGACGACCGGCAGCGGGTGTTCCTCCGGCTCCACCTGCACCACCGATAGAGGAACGGCCGACAGACCGGGACCTGCCCTAGGAAAGCCGCCCGATCTGTCGGCCCAACCACCGCCCACGAAAGGACGTGGCCGCCATGAACCCTACCCAAAAACCGACCACCACCCCCGGCGCGCTGGCCGACCTGACCCCGGCCGACATCCTGCGCTGCGCCGCCCGCTACCTGGAAATCCACGGCTGGATCAAGGGCACCTACTACAGCAACCAGGGCGGCACCTTCCCGCCCGCCTGCGCCGTCGGCGCGATCGGCATGGCCGCCCACGGTCGCCTCATCACCATCCCCGCCACCCACGGGCGCGGTGCCCGCGACTGCCGCCGCGCCGTCGATTACCTCACCGACTACCTGACCGACCTCGGCATCATCGCCTACGGCGACGACTGGAACACCGCTCCGACGGACGCGATCGAGTGGAACGACCGCGACGACCAGACCGCCGAGCGCATCATCACCACGCTGCGCGCCGCCGCTGACAACTACGACTGGGACCACGCCACCGAGGACGACCTCGAAACCTACGCGGATGCCTGCGTCTGGGCTGAGAAGCACCCGACCCGTGACGGCTTCCTCGCCTGGCGGGCCGCCCGATGAGCACTGTCACCGCGCTGCCGACCGGCAACGTCCACGCCATCCTCGACCGCGCCGCCCTCTACCTGGGCCAGCACGGCTGGACGCCGACCGGTCTCTACGACAGCCACGACGGCTGCACCGCGAAGTGCGCCTGTCACCGCACCGGCCTCTACCCGGCGTCGATCCTCGGCGCGATCCGGGCGGCCGTGTTCGGCCGTCCCCGCTGGTACCTCACCGGCATCACCGACGCCGAACAGCACACCTACAGCGCCGCCGTCGAGTGGTTCAACACCTATCTCATCGCTGTCGGCCACGCCGGTCAGCACGCCTCGGTCTTCGCCTGGGAGACCGCTCCCGGCCGCACCCCGGCCCACGTCACGCAGGCGCTGTGCGCCGCCGCCATCGCCTACCGCACGCACACCATCCGGAGGGCCGCATGAGCACCGCCGCCCACATCACCGACCTGACACGTACGTGTCAAAACCCCGTCTCCACCGCCGCGCTCGTCGGCGCGCTCGAATCGGCGTGGGCTGCGATCCGCGCCCAGCACACCGAGATCCCGGCCGTCGTCCTCGTCGTCGGCTCCGGCTCCCCCACCAAGCCCAACCAGGGCATGAAGTGGGGCCACTTCGCCGCTCTGCGCTGGCAGCACGGCGACACCCAACTCCCCGAAATCCTCATCTCCGGTGAAGGGCTGTCCCGCGAACCGGAAGCCGTGTTCACCACCCTGCTCCACGAGGCGACCCACGCCCTGGCCGACGTCCGGGGCATCCAGGACACCTCCCGGCAGGGCCGCTGGCACAACAAGCGCTTCGCCACCCTCGCCGCCGAACTCGGCATGTCCACCACCAAGGACGACAAGCTCGGCTACTCCCCCTGCACCCTCACCGACATCACCCGCGCCCGCTACCGGGCCGTCATCACCGACCTCACCGAGGCGCTGCGCTTCTACCGCCACCCCGAACCCACCGGGGAAGGCAAACAGCGCACGAACAACAACAACGGCGTCTCGTGTGAATGCGAGTGCCCCCGCAAGCTGCGCATCGCTGTCACGGCCTTCGAAGAAGGGCCGATCGTCTGCGCCGTCTGCTCGACGGCGTTCCTGCCCGAGGACATCGACCGGGACACCTACGAACACCCCACCTTCGCCAACGGCACCACGAACGGCGGCCAGGCCGACGACGACCAGGAGGACGACGACCCGATGGTCTTCTACGACCCGACCGGCGAGCGCTACGGCCTGCCCACCTACCCGTTCAAGCTCGCTCCCGGCGACCTGCTGACCCGCCGTCAGCTCCGCGCCCGCGACCTACGCCCCGGCGGCCAGGATCCCGCCGCGCAGATCCTCTGGCGTCGCGGTAAGCGCGTCGCCTACCTCTACCGCCTCGACCTCGCCCAACCCAAGCGCACCGCCACCGCCGCCCAACTGGCGGCCATCGACAAGGCGCTCACCGCCCGGCGCACCTGCCCCGACTGCGGCCAGGTCAAGCCCTACTACATCCCTCGCCGTACCGGCGCCTGCCTCGACTGCCAAGAGGTGACTTCATGACGTACCCGCCCACTGCTACCAAGGCGAAGAAGAACGGCCGCGTCTACGCCTACATCGGCGCGTTCTCCGGCGGACTCGTCTCCGTCGCCGCCAACATCGCCCACTCGTTCATCGCACCCAAGGACGCCCCGGCCGACTGGTCGCCGGAACCCGGTGCGGTGGTCTCTGCGGTCGTGTGGCCGCTGTTCCTGTTCATCGCCATCGAGATCCTCGCTCGCACGCCCTGGCCGACCGGCTGGGGCTGGAACGTGCTGCGCTGGGTCGGGCTGCCGCCCGTGGCCCTGGTCGCCGCGTTCGTGTCCTACCGGCACCTGTCCGGACTGCTCGACCACTACAACGAGGAAACCCTCGTCGTCTGGTTCGGCCCCCTCGCCGTGGATGGCCTGATGCTCATGGCCACCGCCGCGCTACTCGCCACCGGAAACCGCACCAACCGGCCCACTGATCTCGTCCCGGCACCTGCGCCGGCCACCACCGCCGAGGCCCCGTCATCCGACATCCCCGCCTCGCCGCTGGTCCGCCCGGCCGCCGCGACCCCGGCCACCAACCCGATTCCCGACACCGATCCGCGACCCATCGCACCCGTCAACCCGCCCACCTCCGGCGAGGACACCGACACCCCGACGACGGTCGAGCCCACCCCGGACACCACCGCCACGGACCCGATCTCGGCACCTGCGGCACCGGTCACCACCGGCCCGCCGCCCGCGCTGCTGTCCAACGCCCGGCTCGTCGCCGCCGCGCACGAAAAGGCCCACGGTGAACCGATCAACCCGGGTCAGCTCGCCGTCCGGCTGCGCGTACCGACCCACACGGCCGCCGACCTCCTGACGGCCCTCAACACCCCACCGACCATCAACGACAAGACCCACAACGGCACTGCCGTAGGAGCCACCGCGTGACCTCCTCGACGCTGCCTCTCGCACCCGGGACCACCACGGTCCCGGGTACGGGAGCCTCCGCCGACGCAGACACCGGCCACTGGCCCTGGGCTGTACCCACCTCCACCCGCCCTGCTGATGACGGCTGGGTGCGCGGCCATGACCCCCGCACCGTCGCCTCCGGCCGCGCCCGCGCCCAGGATCCCGACTACGCGGACTGGCTCGGCCACGTCCGCGCCGCCTCCGCGTGCAAGCACCCGATCCGGCTGGCCGGGCAGATCCACGTCAACGACCGTGACGGCAACCGCATGGTCACCATCGACACCGACACCATGCCCGACGGCGCGATATACACCCCCTGCGGCAACCGCCGCGCCGCCGTCTGCCCGTCCTGCGCCGAGGTCTACCGCCGCGACACCTACCACCTCATCAAGGCCGGACTCCAGGGCGACCGGTGGGGACTACCGCCGCTGCACGAACACATCGCCCTCTTCCTCACCGCCACCGCGCCCTCGTTCGGGCCGGTGCACCACCGGGTGGTGAAGGTCCATGCCGCGGACTGCCGCAAGAAGGACGGCTGCACCTGCCGCGCCTCCGTCTGCCACCCCTTCGGCCGCACCTGCCCCCACGGCCAGGAGCTGCGCTGCGGTGCCCGGCACAAGGCCGGTGACGGGCAGCTCGGTCAGCCGCTGTGCCTGGACTGCTACGACCACGCCGCCCAAGTCGTCTGGAACCACGAAGCCCCCGAACTGTGGCGCCGCACCATCCAACAGGTCGACCGCGAGCTACGCCGCCTCGGCCGCGCTCACGGTGTCGAGCTGCGCCGCCGCTACATCAAGGTCTACGAGTTCCAGGTACGCGGCGTGGTCCACTACCACGCGCTGATCCGCCTCGACGGACACAACCCCGACTGCCCCGGCGCGATCGTCCCGCCACCCCGCCAGATCAGCCGGGACATGTTCGAACAGGCGGCCCGGGCGGCGTTCGTCAAGACCTCCTATACCTCCGCCGGCCACCCCGCCAACGGCGGCCAGGGCTGGCACATCGCCTGGGGTGACAAGGGCCTCGACGTCAAGCACGTCAACGCCCCCGGCGGCACGGTGAACCTCGCCCAGATCACCGGCTACATCGCCAAGTACGTCACCAAGAGCACCGAAGTAACCGGCCTGACCCTGCGCCGCGTCGACGACCTCACCGTCGACGTCCACGGCGACCCGGCCACCCACCTCGGCCGCCTCATCCGCGCCTGCTGGAACCTGGGCGAGCACCCCGCCTACGCGCGGCTGCGCCGCTACGCCCACCAGTTCGGCTACGGCGGGCACATCGCCACCAAAAGCCGGGCGTTCTCGGCAACCCTCGGCTTCATCCGGATGCAGCGCACCATCTGGCGGCGCACCGAAGGCCACCCCCACACCTGGGACGACGAACAAGCCGAACAAGTCATCTACGAACTCGGCTACCACGCCACCGGCTGGATCAGCACCGGCGACGCCCTGCTCGCCAACACCGCCGCCGCCCAAGCCCGCGCCCGACACCAAGCCGGACTCGATGCCCTCGCCGACGAACTCACCGCCGCCCGCGCGGCCCGACCCCTGGCCGCTTGACACGTACGTGTCAACGCCACGTGTAGCCGTTCCTTGACAACTCCACAGCGCACGCAACACCCCCAACCGCCCGGTTTGGAAGGAGAGCACCCATGCCCACACGCCCCCGCCCCCTGGTCGCGGTCCGGCTCATCGGCCCGACCGCCACTGTCACCACCCACGCCGCCGCCATCGCGGCCCAGCTCGTCGCCCGCTACGGCCGCGAACGGGTCACCTGCCGCACCAGCACCCGCACCGGCGGCTACAGCGGCGAAAGCCGCGCCTACATCACCATCACCAGGAAGGAGCCACGATGACCGCACCCACCCCGCTCCCGCTGCCGGAGCTGTGGTCCATCCACGACACGGCCGCGTTCCTCCGTGTTCCCGTCGGGACGCTGTACCAGTGGCGGCACCGCCGCATCGGCCCTCGTGCCTTCAAGGTCGGTCGCCACCTGCGCTACAACCCGGCTGACGTCCGGGCGTGGCTGGAAGAACAGGCGGCCTGATATGCCGATCGATGATCTGTGGTACCTCAAGAAGCGCGACCCCGACACGAAGAAGCCGATTCCGTCCAGGCGGTACGGCCGGGGCAAGCGCTGGCGGGTCCGCTACGCCGATGCTGACAGCAACGATCGGGAACGGCTGTTCGATCTCAAGCGCGACGCGGAAACCTTCGACCTGGCTTGTCGCTCCGGTGTAGCGCCAGAGGTGCTGGTCAAGCGGGCGGAAGCCGAACTGACGTTCGGTGAGTACGCGCAGCGGTGGCGAGAGGCCCGCGAATCCGGGTGGTCGACAGAGACCCGGCGGCGGATACCGCAGAACCTGCGAAAGCACCTCCTGCCCGCGTTCGGCGAGAAGGCGATCCGGTCGATCACCCTGACGGACGTGCTGTCCTGGCTCGGCCGGCTGCTCGACAAGCAAACGCCGAAGTCCTCGGTGAGCCTGTACTTCGGGCTGTTCAAGACCATCATGAACGCGGCCGTCATCGACAAGGCCATCCCCGACAACCCGTGCAACGGCGTGAAGCTCGCCCAGATCCTGCGCGGTCTGTCACGGGCACCGAAATGGGTCCCTACCGGGGATCAGGTGCTCAAGCTGGTCGAGGTGGTGCCCCGGCGATTCCGGGCGGCTATCTGGCTGGGAGCAGGGGAGGGGCTTCGCCTCGGCGAGGTCCTCGGAATGGAAGCCGGTTCACGCTGTGCTGACTACGAGCACGGCGAGCTGCACGTGGTGCAGCAACTGCGGCACTCGGCGGAGCACTTCGGCGGCTTCTACCTCTCCCCACCCAAGAGCGGTTCCGCTGGGACTGTCGACCTGGACGCGGTGGTCGCGGAGGAACTGACCGCCCATCTCCGCGACGTCGGCCCCGTCGAGTTCGAGCTGCCAGACATCACCACCGGAGAGCGCCTGACTCGGCCGGTGGCAGTCCTGTTCACCTCGGCACGCGGAAAGCTGTTGACGGACACCTATTGGTCGGAGCTGTGGGCGGACTGGCGGCAGGCCGCCGGGTGGCCGAAGGAAGGGACCTTCCACTCCCTGCGCCACTTCTTCGCCACCACGCTCATGAGCAACGGTGTCGAGCCCCAGGAGGTGCAGAAGGCGCTGAGGCACGCCAACCTGCGGATCACGTTGGAGACCTACGTGCACTGGCTGCCGAAGAAGGACCGCCCGCGCGGCCTGGTCGGCAACCTCCTGCGGCAGGCAGACGGCAAGTCATCTGAACGCCCCACCGGCCAAGATCAGAACTGAGTTGTGCCCTGGTTGTGCCCGATGATCTTCGGCCGACGTTTTCGCAGCTCAGGTGCGCTGTTGAGTGGGCCGCCAGGGACTCGAACCCTGAACCTATGGATTAAAAGTCCACAGCTCTGCCATTGAGCTAGCGGCCCGCCCGCCCAGGTTACCGGAACCCCCCAGCCGACGGCTCGCCGCTTCCGCCACCTGTCGATCTTCGGCGTGTCCGCCGGGCCGCGCCGCTGTGGCGACCCAGGGGCCACAGCGGCGCGGGAGCGGCCGGAGTGGCCCAGCGGCGTGGGAGGCGTGAACGGGAGCCGTCGGGGAACCGGAACCACCATGCGATCGACGAGCGCCGCCGTCGCGGCCTCCCGCGAGGTTCCCGGCGCCGACGGCGTACGCCGGCCCAATGGCGAGGTGCACGCCTGGCTACCGGGGCAGAACCAGACGCTGTGCGGGCTGCCGCTGAGCCGTACCCGCCTGCGTCGTTTCCCCCACGTGCCGTTCGACTACTCGGGCACGGACGTGCTCACCGGGGCCGACCCGGAGGGCTGGCTCTGCCCGCGTTGCCTGGCCGCCACCGGGGGCCGCCGAGCGGGGGAGAAGGGGTGGACGCGCACGAACCCCCGCCCGTGAGCGGTTGCTGTCCGGCTGAACGGGTACGGCAGCGATATGCGGATCGTGATCGTGGGGGCCACCGGCAACGTGGGTACGGCGGTGCTGCGCCGGCTGCGGCAGGAGGCGGGAACCGAGCTGGTCGGGGTGGCCCGCCGGCTGCCCGGCCCGGACGCCGGTGAGCCGTACGACGACGTGGAGTGGCACTCCTGCGACATCGGGGCGCCGGGCGCGGCCGACGAACTGGTGCGGATCTTCGCCGGGGCGGCGGCGGTGGTGCACCTGGCCTGGCAGATCCAGCCCAGCCACGACCGGCGTACGCTGCGCCGGACCAACGTCGGCGGCAGCCGCGCGGTGATCGAGGCCAGCGTCCGGGCGGGTGTTCCCGCCCTGGTGTACGCCTCGTCGGTCGGCACCTACGCGTCCGGGCCGAAGGACCACCCGGTGAGCGAGAACTGGCCGGCGACCGGGGTGGAGACGTCGTCGTACAGCCGGGACAAGGCGCAGGTGGAGGCGCTGCTGGACGGTGTGCGGCGGGAGCACCCGGCGTTGCGGGTGGTGCGACTGCGGCCAGGGTTGATCTTCCAGCGGGAAGCCGGTACGGAGATCAGCCGCTACTTCCTCGGCCCGCTGGTGCCGGTGCGTCTGCTGCGCTACGGCCGGATTCCGCTGGTGCCGTCGAACCGGCGGCTGCGGATGCAGGCGGTGCACGCCGACGACGTGGCGGACGCGTACGCCCGGGCGGTGCTGGGAGACGCGCACGGCGCGTTCAACGTGGCGGCCGACCCGGTGCTGACGCCGGAGTTGGTGGCCCGGCACTTCCACGGCTGGACCGTGCCGGTGGCGACGCCGGTGCTGCGCGCGGCGGCGGCGGTGACGTGGCGGGCACGGCTGCAACCGGTCGACACCGGCTGGGTCGACCTGGCGCTGAACGTGCCGCTGATGTCCAGCGAGCGCGCCGAGACGGAGCTGGGCTGGACCCCGAAGGTCGACACGGTGACCGCACTGAAGGACCTGTTCGCCGGCATGGCCACGAGAGCCGGCACAACGTCCCCGCCGCTGTCCCCGGACCCGGCCCTCCCCGGCCGCCCCGCGGCGCTGACCAGGGGCCAACTTCCCGGCCACCCCAACCCCTACTGACCCACCCGTTCCCCGGCCATCCCCCAGGCGCTGCCACGCGCCCCACCAGCCCCGAAACAGTGGGGTGGGGGTCAGGTCAGGTGGGCGCCCAGGAAGAAGATGCCGGGGTGGCCCTTCGTCTCGAAGCCTCGGCTGGGGTTTCTCCGCAGGGTGCTGCTGTCGATCTTCAGGGTCCCGGTGCGGTCGTTGCTGACGAAGAAGATCGCGCCGCCGCCCTCGTTCGCGCTGTTGCCCTCGATCACCGTGCCGGCGATCCGCACCGCGAACTCGTTGCCGTCGCAGTAGATCGCGCCGCCACTGCCCCCACCCGGAGTGCCGCCTCGGGCCGGGTTCGCGCCCGTGCCGACCGCCCGGTTGTCCCGGAAGACACTGTTCAGCACCGTCCAGGAGACGCCGATGCTGCTCAGCGCCCCGCCGTTCGCGCACACCCCGCCGGTGAAGGTGCTGCTCACCACGTACACCGGTTTGTTCTCGAACTGGCTGAGTACGCGCAGCGCGGCGCCGCCCAGGTCCGGGCCGGTACGGTCGCAGCTGTTGTCGACGAACCGCGAGTTGACCACGGCGAAGCGTCCGCCGCGCACGAAGACCGCGCCGCCCCCGCCGCCCTCGGTGCGGTCGCCCGTGGAGTCGCCGTCGGCGAACGTCAGGTTCTGCACGGTGAGTCGCGGGTGGTCCTGGTTCTGGCAGTGCGAGGTGGTCCAGCCCTGGGCCTCGTCGCAGGTGTTCATGTAGAGGATGCGGCGCCTGCCGCCACCGCTGAGCGTGACCCTGCCGCCGCCGTCCAGTACGACGCGCGGGCCGTGTGAGTTCACCACCTTGGCGGTGGCCTTCATGGTGATGGTCACCGGAGCGGGGCCGCAGTCGAAGGTGATGACGCCGCCGGCGGCGACGGCCTTCACCACCGACTCGGAGGTGCAGCTCGCCGGGGTGCCGCTGCCGACGGTACGGGTCGGGCGCGAGGTGTCCACCGCCCGCGCCTCGGCCGGTACGGCGGCGCGGCCGGCCGGGTTGCCGGCGCGGAACGCGGCGGTGGTCGCGGTGGGGCTCGGCCGGGCGCTGCCCAGACCCGCCCGGCCGCTCGGGGAGACGGACGGGGCGGCAGCCGGCGCTTCGGGCGTGCCACTGACCGCGGCGGAAACAGGGGCCGGATCATCGCCGCCGCAGGCGGGGAGCGTCGCCGTCACCAGGGCGAGGACGAGCAGTGGGACAGCCGACTTCACGCGCACCATCCGATGCTAGGAGGACCGGCGCGCACGGCACGACTCCACAGTCGATCCTTAACCCGCTGCTAAGCCGGGCCAGCGGTCAGGCGTGGGAGAGCGCGAAAGCGACCAGGAAGCCGAGCACGGTGATCAGACCCACCAGCAGGTGCGCGTCGGCGAACGCCTCCGGGACCATGGTGTCGGTGATCATCGCCAGGATCGCGCCCGCCGCGAGCGCGGTGATCGTGGCCAGTACCTCGGGCGGGGCACCGCCCAGCAGCGTGTACCCGGCCAACGCCGCAGCGCCGGAGATCAACGCGATGGCCGTCCACAGCCCGAACACATAGCGGCGGGTCCGCCCGGCCTGCCGCATGCCGGCCGCGCTGGACAACCCCTCCGGCACGTTGCTGAGGAACACCGCGATCACCGTGACCAGGCTGACCGGGCCGCCGGCCAGCAGGCCCGCGCCGATCACCACCGATTCCGGTACGCCGTCGAGCAGTGCGCCGACCGCGATGGCCGAACCGGAACCGGGCTGCTCCCGCTCGGAGGGCTGCTCGTCGCCGGAGCGTTTACGGTGCCGCGCGCCGTGCCGGGCCAGCAGCACGTTCGCCCCCGTGTACGCCAGCGCACCGGCCGCCGCCCCGATCGCCACCGGCAGCAGGCCGCCCTGATCGTGTGCCTCGTCGATCAGCTCGAACGAGACGGCGGAGAGCAGCACGCCCGCGCCGAACGCCATCACCGAGGCGGTCGCCCGGCGGGGCACGCGAACGAAGAACCCGACGGTCGCCCCGATCAGCAGGGCGGACCCGGCGAGCAGACCCCAGAATCCCGCTTCCAGCCACTGCGGCACGCGCAGGACCCTACCCCCGCGGCGGCCCCGCCAACCCCACTCGGGGCGGGTGGCGGGGCCGCCGCAGATGGCTGGCCGATGTGCGGTGCGGGACTAGCCGACCGGCAGCGCCGGTTGGGTGGTGGCAGCGTGCGGCTGCCACGGTGTGTTCTTCCAGGAGTCCCCGCCCTGCGCGTTGGGGAACGGGGTCGCGCCGTGGCTGGCAGTGCCGGCGTCGGGTGCGCCCGAGGCCGCCACCTCGGCCACGTTGAGCATGCTCTTCGCCGCGTCGTTGGCCGCGTTCCACTGGTCGAGCATTATGGTCGCCATGGCGGTCAGCATGTCCGCGAGGGCTTGGGCGGGCTTGGTCGGGTCGGGGCTGAACGACTTGAGCTCGTCAAGCAGATCTTGGACCTGCTTGATGACGATGGAGATCTTCTCGTAGCCGGCCTTGGCGTAGGCCATCATCAGATCGTCGACGGCCTTGCCGGCCTTCTTGCCCTCGTCGGACAGCCATTGGGCCTGCGTTTGAAGCTGCTTGAGGAAGGTGATGATCGAGGTGCCGGCGGTGAAGTAGGCGGCCGATCCGGTGGGGCTGGCCCAGCTGGATCTGAGGTTGGTGAGCTGGGTCAGGTATTCGCCCTGCATCTCGGCATAGTTCTGTGCGGCGACGCTGATCATGTCGGCTCGCTCAATGATCACGCGAGGATATGCGTCGAGTGCCTCGTCGATGAAGTCACTCGACGGGTACTTCGCCAGGCCCGGTCCGTACTGCCGGACGAGTTCCTCGGCCTGGGTCAGTACCTGGTAGTGCTCGTTGACGAACTTCCACAGCTCCATGCGCCCGGGCGTGTCCCCGAAGTATTCCCGGTCCCGCATCCTCGGGGTGACGGTGCCGGGAGCGGTGATCTCGGGCATGTCGAGGCTGTCGCTGCGACCGATCCGGTCGAGCCGCTGCCCCTCGGGGGTGTCCAGGTTGTGCTGCGGGTTGACCGGCGGGCCACCGTAGTAGCTCGGTGGGGCGACGTGTCCACCTGGCGTGGCCAGATTGGGCGGGGTCACCTGCAACGCCCGCAGATAGGGGGCGAGCGCGGCACTCGATGCGTCCATCTTGCCCTCGAAGTCCATCGAGATGGCGATGTCGCTGCCGTGGTAGTCGACGGCGACCTGGTGCAGGCCGGCCGCGGTGCTGGCGATCCCGTCGCGTGCATTTGTCGCTTCGGTGATCCGGTAGTCCCGGCCGACCGCCCAGTCCGCCTGCCACTTGCCCACCCACGGCATCTTGCCCCAGACGGAGGCCGGGATCGTGCCCACCTGGAGGATGTACTGGCGGATGGCGTCGCAGATGGCCGCGTCCTCGTAACGGTTCTCCGCGTGCACCACGAGGTCCACGAGATTGGCTTCAAGGCCTGGATAGTTCGACATGTCGCCCCGTTCGGTCAGCCTGTCACACGCTGTATCAGTCGTTTACTTGCCTGGCCGTATTCGTCCAGTGCCGCCTGGAGCGCGGCGTTGATCTCCTCGGTGAGCTGCTGCGGAGTCAGGCGCTGCAAGCTGTCCGGCCGGAGCCGGATCGTCACCTGGCCCTGCGCGTCCCGGTCGACGCTCACGAACCCGCGCGGCGACTCGGCGTGGATGGGCGCCCGGTCGAGCAGGTGTCGCAACCGCTCGGCGCCGGTCATCAGCTCGAATGGCCGTTCGGTGTCAGATGCCATCGAACGCCGCCTTGATCGTCAGTTCGGCGGCCTTGTCGCTCACGTTGCGTACCACGTCGATGGGCACCGGTTTCCGCTGGTCCAACTGGAGCACCGTCACGTAGACGTGGACAGCGGTGCCCTTGCCCGAGCCGGCCACGCTCTGCTCACGCGTCAGCTCGTTGTCCTTGAAGCACCGGAACCCGTTGGGCACCACCGGCCACGGTGCCAGGGTGCCGCAATCGCTGACACTGGCGAATTCGCGCGGCTTGGTGCGGAGCCACTCGGTCAGCGGCTTCAACTCGTAAGGGTCGACGCGGGGCCGGACGAGGCGCAGTTGCAATTGCACCCGCAGCCGGCTGTCGTCGGCGCTCGGCCCGACGAGGACGCACCGTACCGAGTAGGTCTGCTCCTCGACCGGCGAGGGCGTGGGGAAGAAGTTGTCGACGCCCAAGCCCGGGGAGACCTCCCTGGGCACCATTGCCGCCAACGCGGCGCAGTCGTCGAGGAGCGGTGCGGCACGCGGCCCCGCGCTCGGCGCCGCCTGCGTCGGCCGGGTCGGCGGCTGGGTCGGGTCGGCCTGCGGCGTGCTGTCGCACCCGGCCGCCAGGAGCGCGACCGCGGCAAGGCCCGCCAACGCGGACCGCGCCCTCACGAGAGCTCCTTCGACTGTGCCATCACCCGGTCCAGCGCCTGGCTGCGCGCCTGACGGAGCGCCATGACGCCGACCCGGGCAACCGCGTTCAGTTGCTTCTCCAGACTCTTCACGGTGTGCAGGCGCTGCACCGACGGGTCCAACTCGATCGACACCCGTCCGTTGCCCGTCACGATCACCGTCACCGTGCGGTCCGGCGACCTGGTGGTGACCTTCATGCGCGCATAGAGATCGCTGAGCCGCTCCGCCATGCCCACCCTCCCCGCTCCGCCACGATTCTACTTATCAGAGCAAATCTTCGACGCCCTGCCGGATCGACACCCGTAGCCGGAGCATAGGGCGGCGAGGGCGTCACCGTCCGGTGTGTCCGGCTAACCGCCCAGCCCTCGGGCGTAGCCGAACAGGCCGAGCACGGCGGCCACGATCGGCACCACGGACGCGCCGAGGAGGAACTCGGCGGCGTCCGCGAGACGGGCGATGCGCGGGCCGGGCCGGCGTCGCGCGTACCGCAGTCCCGCGAACACGACGAGCGCGGCCACCGGCAGCACCACCGCCAGCACGGCAAGCGGCACCACGGCGCGGTCCAGGGACAGGCCGCCGCCGATGGCGAGGACGGCGAGCGCCAGCATCCCGTTCGCCAGCAGAGGCGTGCGCTGGCGGGGCCACGCGACCGACCGGGCACGGAGGAACACCAGGCCGACAAGGACCGCGGCCAGGATCCGGCCGGCCGTCCCACCGTCGAGCACGAGCAGCACCGAACAGCAGGTCACGGCGACGCCGAGACCGAGCAGGATGCCGGAGAAGTGCTCGTCGGTACGGACCACCGCCGGAAAGATCCGCTCCCGCTGCGGCGGCGGCTGGTCCCGCAGCAGATCCTCCGTGGTCTGCGGCAGGTCCGGCATGGGCAGCTTCGCCGTCCACACCGACAGCGCCGTGGCGAACGGCATCATCAGCATCGCCACCCCGGCCGTGATCGCCGCCGCGCTCGCCACCGCCACGTCGAGCGTCGCCAGCAGCGCGCCCAGTGCGCCGAGCAGCCCTGCCACCGCTCCCGCCACGAACAACCAGGTGAGGTCGGCCACCGCGAAATAGCCCGCGGTCGCGGCCAGCACGAGCGCGACACAACCAATGAGGACGTTCGGCGCGCTCAGATCGGTCAGCGGTTGCGAGCCGGCCAGGACCACCAGCCCACCGAGGAACGCGTACGGCATGCTGACGGCGGCGACCACCCCACCGGCGCCGCTGTCACCGGCGACCCGGGACAGCACCGCGCCGCCGACCCCGGCCAGCAGGGCGATGATGAACGCCACCAGCGCCGACAGTTGCCACGAATGCCCGGTGAGCAACAGCGGCAGGCCGAACAGCAGGATCACCGCGCCGACCGTCAGCGAGGCCAGCCGGGTCCGGTCACCCGTCCACAAGGTACCGAGAAGGCTCGTGCCGTCGGAGACCGCCAGCACCACGTCGTCGTACTCCGGTTCCGGCCAGTCGTCCGCGCGCGAGACCAGGCGCAGCACCTCGCCGTCGCGCACGCCCTGGTCACCGAGGGACTGGTCGGTGACCAGGCGGGCGCCGTCACTGCGGCGGATGCTCCACCCGACGGCACCGGGACCGCCGCCTCCTGCGCCGTTGTGCTCGTCGTCCGTACCGAGATGCCGCAACAACGCCGGGGCGAGCTCGGCCACCGGAACACGTTCCGGCAACACGAGGTCGATACGGCGAGTCAGCGTCGATATGGTGAGCCGGACCAGTCCATCGCCGGGGTGCGTCGCCACGCCGACAACCTAGCAGCGAGGGACCAATGACGATGTCCTACGGGGAGTGCGACGAATATGGGGACCGTTGTCGTCCGACGCCCACCGCGCCAGCCGGGACCCGTGCTGCCGGAGGATCCGCTCGAACTCGAACCACCGCCGGTCCTGTCGACGGCCCAGGGCATCGCCTGGTCACAGATGATCACGATCGTGCCGATGCTCGCCGGTTCCGCGGCGATGGCCCTGATGTTCTCCAGTGGACGCGGCGGGCCGTTCGCCTACGTGACCGGCGGCCTGTTCGGCATCTCGATGCTGGGCATGGCCGGGGCCACCCTGTTCAACCAGGGCGGCCGCGTCAGTAAGCGGGAGGCGCTGGGCCTGCGCCGCGACTATCTGCGCCGGCTCAGCCAGCGCCGGCGAGCGGTGCGTCGCACCATCGCCCAGCAGCGCCTGGCCATGTACTACCGCCACCCCGATCCGGATTCGCTGTGGGGGTTCGTCACCGGCAACCGGCTGTGGGAGCGCCGCACCGGGGACAGCGACTTCGCGGTGCTCCGCATGGGTCGGGGCCCGCTGCGCCTGGCGACCCCACTGCGGCCCGCGCCGACCGCGCCGGTCGAGGACCTCGAACCGCTGTCGGCCTCGGCGCTGCGCCGGTTCGTCACCACCTACGCCGTCGTCAAGGACCTGCCGGTCGCGGTGGCGATGCGGGGCTTCGCCCGGATCCATGTGCGCGCCGAGCAGGAGCGCGCCCAGGGGCTGGTCCGTGCCCTGCTGGCGCAGGCCGCGGTCTTCCACGCCCCCGACGACCTGCTCATCGCCGTGTGCTGCTCGGCCGACCGGGCGGCCCGGTGGGACTGGGCCAAATGGCTGCCGCACGCCCTGCATCCGGAGAAGAGCGACGCGTTGGGGCCGGTCCGGCTGATCGGGCCCACCATCACCGGGATCGAGGAACTCCTCGACGACGTGGTCGGCAGCCGGATGCGGTTCAACCCCGACCAGCCGCTGTCCGAGGGCCCACACGTCATCGTGGTGGTCGACGGCGGCGACACGATCGGCTCCGAGCACCTGATGATCGACGGCGGCGTCAACGGCGTGACGGTGCTGGACCTGTCCGAGCGTCGCCCGCGCGTCATCGACGACGCGCTGCTGCTGATCGACATCGACACCGACGGAATGCTGTCCACGACGACGACCGACGGCACCAACGAGGTCGGATCGGCCGACGTGATGACAGTCAGCCAGGCGGACGGGCTGGCCCGGCAGCTCGCGCCGCTGCGCTTGTCCGCTACCTCCCGCGTCGACGAGCCGCTCGCGGCGGTCACCGAACTCGACGAACTCCTCGAACTCGGCGACCCGACAGCGTTCGAACCGGAAACGCACTGGCGCACCCGACCGAACCGCGACCTGCTGCGGGTACCCATCGGTGTGTCCCCCGACGGCCAGCCGATCGAACTCGACCTGAAGGAGTCGGCTCAGGAGGGCATGGGCCCGCACGGGCTGCTCGTCGGCGCCACCGGCTCGGGAAAGTCGGAGTTGCTGCGCACCCTGGTGCTGGCGCTGGCCTGCCGGCATTCCCCCGAGGTGCTCAACCTGGTGCTCGTCGACTTCAAGGGTGGTGCCACCTTCGCGACGCTGGACAAGCTGCCCCACACCTCGGCGGTCATCACCAACCTGGAAGCCGAACTGTCCCTGGTGGACCGGATGGAATCGGCGATCAAGGGAGAGATGACCCGCCGGCAGGAGCTGCTGCGCCGCGCCGGCAACTTCGCCTCACAGCGCGACTACGAGCGCGCCCGGGCGGCCGGTATGCCCCTGGACCCGCTGCCCAGCCTGCTCCTGATCTGCGACGAGTTCAGCGAACTGCTGAACGCGCAGCCCGACTTCCTCGAGATGTTCACCCAGATCGGGCGGGTCGGTCGGTCGCTCGGCGTCCACCTGCTGCTCGCCTCGCAACGGCTCGACGAGGGACGCCTGCGTGGTCTGGACACCCACCTGTCCTACCGCATCGGCCTGCGGACGTTCTCGGCGATGGAATCCCGGGTGGCCCTCGGTGTGCCCGACGCCGCCGGGCTGCCCCGGTCGCCCGGCCACGGCTTCATGAAGTACGGCACCGAGCCGCTGAACCGCTTCAAGGCCGCCTACGTGTCCGGCGTGCACCGCCGACGGGCCGGCACCGGCGGCCCGGCGAGCGTCAACGCGGCCATCCCGATCACCACCTACGTCGCGGAGTACGTCGAACCCGTCGAGCTGCCCCCTGCGCCGAGCCCCGAACCGGGGGTGGACGTGTTCGGCGAGAGCCTCATGGACGTGCTCGTCACCCGGATGGCCGGTCACGGTCCGGCCGCCCACGTCGTCTGGCTGCCCCCGCTCGACGAGCCGATCCCGCTCAGCAAGGCGCTGCCGCCGCTGACCGTCAACTCCCAGCGGGGCCTCACGGTGTCCTCCGCGGACCTGCAGGGGCGGCTGTGGGTGCCGGTCGCGCTCGTCGACAAGCCACTGGAGCAACGGCACGACCTCCTGTGGCTCAACCTCGCCGGCGCCGCCGGCCACGTGATCGCGGTGGGGGCACCCAAGTCCGGCCGCACCACCCTGCTGCGGACGATGATCTGCGCGATGGCCCTCACCCACACGCCCGCCGAGGCGCAGTTCTACTGCCTCGACTTCGGCGGAGGCGCGCTGCTGTCGCTACGCGAGCTGCCGCACGTCGGCGGCGCGTGGAGCCGACTGGACGTGGATCAGGTCCGGCGCACCATCGCCGAGGTGTACCTGGTGCTGCAGACGCGGGAGAAGAGGTTCGCCGAGCACGGGATCGACTCGATGGACAGCTACCGCTCCCAGAAGCGGGCCGGCAAGTTCGCCGATGACCCGTACGGTGACGTCTTCCTGGTCGTCGACGGCTGGAGCACCCTGCGCTCCGAGTTCGAGGACATGGAGGGTGTCGTCTCCGACATCGCCTCCCGGGGGCTGTCGTTCGGCATCCACCTGGTGGGCACCGCCACCCGGTGGCTGGACGTCCGGCACACCATGCGCGACCTGTTCGGCACCCGCCTGGAACTTCGACTCGGCGACGCGAGCGACTCGGAGTTCGGGCGGCGGGTCGCCACCAACGTGCCTGTCGAGCGACCCGGCCGCGGGTTGAGCCCCGAAGGGCTGCACAGCCTCGTCGTGCTGCCCCGCATCGACGGCAGCAGCGCCGTGTCCGACCTGGCCGCCGGGGTGGAGGACCTGGTCAAGAACGTGCGGGCCGCCTGGCGCGGGCCGGCGGCACCGGCGGTGCGCCTGCTGCCGCAGACGGTCACCTACGAGAGCATCGCCCGGCCAGCCGGCAGCGGACGCAACCGGTGGCAGATCCCGATCGGCGTCGCCGAGAGCGACCTTCAGCCGGTGTCGCTGGACTTCGCCGCCGACCCGCACTGCATCCTGTTCGCGGACATGGAGTGCGGTAAGACGGCCTTCCTGCGTCTGCTGGCCCGCAGCATCGGCGACCGCTACGAGCCTCGGGAGGCGGCCATCATCGCCGTCGACTACCGTCGCAGCCTGCTCGGTTCGCTTCCGGAGAAACACCTCATCGCGTACGCGAGCAGCACCGGTCAGACCGAGGACGCAGTCGCCGAGATCGTGACGGCAATGCGGGAACGGCTCCCCGGCTCGAACGTCACCGCCGAGGAACTCCGTAGCCGTAGCTGGTGGACCGGGCCGGAGCTGTTCCTGCTTGTCGACGACTACGACCTGGTGGCGGGCGGTGCCACGAACCCGCTGCTTCCCCTCGTGGAGTACGCCATGCAGGCCCGTGACATCGGGTTGCACATCGTCGTGACCCGGCGTACCGGGGGCGCCGGGCGGTCCACGTACGAGACGTTCATGGCGCGGCTGCGCGAGGTCGGTTCACCCGGTCTGGTGATGTCCGGTGACCGGGACGAAGGGCCCCTGATCGGCAACGTGCGACCGACCCGCCTGCCTGCCGGCCGGGGCTTCCTGGTCAACCGCCGGGGTGGCAGCCAGTTGGTGCAGCTTGGGTGGCTCCCCCTCGACGAGGCGTGACCGGGCGGGGCAGGGAGAAACCGACGCAACCGCGGGCCGTCCGATGGGCGGCCCGCGGTCGGCTGAACCGGCTGGTCAGGAGGTGCGTCGTCGACGGACGAGCAGCAGCACCACGAGGCCGCCCACGACAGCCAGGGCGAATCCGGCGGCGGCGATTATCACCGCTGCGGGCACGCCGCCGCCGTCGGCCGAACCGCCGGGTTCGGCGCGCGGCGTGGCCGGCGGGTCTGCGGCTGTGGGGCTCGCCGGCTCGCCGTCGACCGGGGCGGTCAACGCGGCAAGCGGGTCGATGACGCCCCAGCCGTACTGCTCGTCCGCACCGGCCGGCCCGCGGTCCACGGCTGTCGCCTTCATCCGGTTGTACAACTGCTCGACTGTCAAATTCGGATAGCGTTCGCGTACGAGCACCAGAGTGCCGGCCACCAGGGCGGTTGACGCGCTGGTGCCGTCGACGGCGACGTAGCCGCCGCCCGGCTTCGGCACCTGGATGTCGGTCCCGGGTGCCGTGAGGTCGACCTCCGGCCCGGTGACCGAGCCGGACCACGCCTTGCCGCTACGGTCGACCGCGCCGATCCCGAACGCCTGCCGGTCCGAGCCGGGGAACTGTACGAACCGGCTGGGGCGGTTGCCGGCGGCGGCGACCACAGGCACGTTACGTTGCGCGGCGTACCGGATGGCCTGACGTGCCTCGCTGTCGGGCACACCGCCGCCGGCGATGCAGATGACCGCGGCGCCCTGGTCGACGGCCCAGCGGATGCCGACGGCGAGGTTGTCCGGACGCACGTCGGTGCTGCCCGGGGGCCAGACCCCGACCGGCAGCACCTGCGCCTTCGGGGCGACGCCGAGGATGCCTGCGGTGTTGCCGGGGCCGTGGCCGCGACCGGCGATGAGCGCGGCGATGCCGGTGCCGTGCCGGACCTCGTCCTCGTCGGTCCGGCCGTCCTTCTTCGCCGTCCAGCCGTCGATGCCCGGCAGCACCGCGCCGGTGAGGTCGGGATGGTTGGCATCCACCCCGGAGTCCAGCACCGCGACCTTCATGCCCTCGCCCTGGGCGAGCTTGTGCACCTGCGAGATCTTGAGGCTCCCGAGGTGCCACATCGAGTCGCGGACGGCATCGGCCTGCGCCGGCACGGCGACCGGGACGGTGAGCAGTACACCGACGCCGGCCGCCGCCACTCGGGAACTCCAGCGCATCAGGTGCGTCGACCCCCGCCGATGTAGGGGCCGGGTGGTTCGTCGCGCAGATCCGCGGGCGCGGGTGCCTCGATGACCGCTGGAAGGTCGTCGTCGACCTGCCAGAGATCGTGTTCGGTCTCGGCGACCTGAGGATCGCGCTCGTCGCGGCGCCGGGCCCGCCGGCTGGAGCCGATGATGCCGGCGCCGTGCTGCTGCGCCGGACCGCCGACGCGTGGACCGACCACACCGGTCGCCTTGACGCCCGCGGGCCTGCCGCCGGCGGTCGTACCCGCCGCGGTGCCGGCCGGTGCGACACGTCCACCCGGTGCGCTGCCCGCCGCGTTCTGGCGACCGGACGACGGCACGCCAGGCGCGGGACGCCCACCGGCGGTCGGCGGTACACGGCCCGAGGTGGGTGCGCCGGGTGTGGGGCGTCCGCCAGCGACAGGTGCGGTGCGACCCGGTGTGGGTGCGGTGCGGCCCGGTGTGGGTGCGCCGGGTGTGGGGCGTCCGCCGACGACGGGTGCGGTGCG